>CAVPXA010000028.1:0-187315 GCA_963709635.1 uncultured Thermoleophilia bacterium | reverse complement strand
CCGCGGCGGACCTCGCGGTCGCACTCGCTATCGCATCCGCGGAGCGCAACGCACCGCTTCCACCGCGGGTCGCAGCGATCGGGGAGATCAGCCTGACGGGCGAACTTCGTTCCTGCAGCCAGAGTGAGCGACGTGTCGCCGAAGCCGGTCGCGCCGGCTTCGAACGCATCGTCGTACCCGCCGCCGACGCGCGCCGCGCCGGCGGGATATCTGTGGGCGCGGCCGACCTGCGCGGAGTCCTCGCAGCGCTTCTCCGTGAGGGCGCAGACACCCCAGCCGGCCGCCGGGGCCACGAACGACCACAGGGGGGTTTGAGTACGTTGTATTCAGTCGGTGACAAGGTCGTGTACCCGCATCATGGTGCGGGCAAGATCATGAAGATCGAGCAGAAAGAGGTGCTCGGGCAGCAGCGCGACTACCTCACCATCCAGATCCTGCACAACGACATGACCGTCATGGTCCCCGTCGAGAACGCCGACCGCGCCGGCCTGCGCAAGGTCGTCGAGTCGGACGTCGTCGACCAGGTCCTCGAGGTCCTGCGCGGCGACCCCACCAACATGCCCAAGAACTGGAGCCGTCGCTACAAGCACAACCGCGACAAGCTCAAGACGGGCGACATCTTCGAGGTCGCCGAGGTGGTCCGCAACCTGGCCATCCGCCACGCCGACAAGGGGCTGTCGACGGGCGAGAAGCAGATGTTCAGCAAGGCCAAGAAGATCCTCGCCAGCGAGCTCATGTACGCCCGCAACTTCGACGAGGACGAGGCCAACGCGTTCCTGGAAGACCGTGCTCGAGGACATCCACGTCGACGGTACACCCCTTGCCGACGACTCCAGAGAACCAGCTCCCGTCGTCTGAGCCCGGCCCGGCGGGCCGGGCGCGCGAGACCGCGCGGCATCCTGCCCCTGCCATCCGCGGCGTCCTCGCCCTGCTGGGCGCCCTCGTCGGGTACCAGCTGGCCGACCGCGTCCGCGCGTCGTCGTTTCGCGCCCTCCTCGACCAGGTCGGCAAGGTCATCTGGCTGGTCGTCTTCACGGCGGCGGGCCTGCTGCTCGGCTACCTCTCGGCGTCGTCCTCTCGCGCCTCATTCGTCGCGGGCTCGACCGCGTCGACGAGTCATGGCGCGGGCGAGCGGCGCCGAGGTCGTGGTCGCCATCGGCGGCGTGGTGGTCGGCCTTTTCATCGCCACGCTCATCAGCATCGCTCTCGTCCGCATCCCCATCGTGGGGCCTACCTCACCGTGCCGATCTACCTGCTCGCCGGCTACTTCACCGCCTATCTCGAGGACAAGAAGCACATCGAGATCCTGCGCCTGCTGGGCGTGCGCGGCGCGTTCGAGGTCATCCCGGGGCTCACGCCGGCCAAGCTGCTCGACTCGAGCGCGATCATCGACGGCCGCATCCTCGAGATCATCGACACGGGCTTCGTGGAGGGCGAGCTTTCGTGCCGCGGTTCGTCGTCGAGGAGCTCCAGCGGCTGGCCGACTCCGCCGACGCGGAGAAACGCGTCCGCGGCCGCCGCGGCCTCGACTTCGTCAAGCGCCTGCAGAACAGCTCCGGAGCCGTCACCATCGACGGCACGGACTACGCGGACATCGAGGCCGTCGACGCCAAGCTCGTGCGCTCGCCAGAGACACCGGCGCGCAGATCATCAGCACCGACTACACGCTCGAGAAGGTCGCCGAGATCCAGGGCGTCAAGCTGCTCAACGTCAACGACCTCGCCAACTCGGTCAAACCGGCCGTGCTGCCCGGCGAGGTCATCGAAGTCAATCTGCGAGAAGGGCGCGAGCAGGACCAGCGCGTGGGGTACCTCGACGACGGCACCATGATCGTCGTCGAGTCCGCCGGGCCCCGGTGGGCTCGCGCGTCACGGCCGAGGTGACCAGCGTGTTGCAGAGTCCCTCGGGCAAGATGATCTTCAGCCGCGTGAGCACCCTCCGCGGACACACGAGGGAGGGATGGGCATGGAGGACCAGCAAGCCGCGGAGACCTGGGTCATCGTCGCCGCCGCCGGCGAGAGCCGGCGGATGGGGTTACCGAAGAGTCGAAGCAGTTCCTGCGCCTGGGCGACGAGGCCATCCTCTCCATTCGGTCGAGCGCCTGCTCGCCATGCTGCAGGTCGACGGCATCGTCGTGCTGCTGCACCCGTCGCACACCGTGCGCTTCTCCGACGAGCTCACGCTGCTCGACGACACCAAGCCGCTGCTCGTCGCAGAGGGCGGCACCACCGCTCGGACTCCGTGCGCGCCGGCCTCGCTCAGGTGCCGGCGTCCGCGGCCGCATCGCCGTACACGACGGCGCCCGGCCGCTCTTCTCCAAGCACGTGTTCGAGCACTGTCTCGAGGCGCTCGGCGCCGCCGACGGCGCCGTGCCGGCATCGAGGTGAGCGACACGCTCAAGCGCGAAGGCGACGACCGGCGCCGTGGCGGTTACCGTGGACCGCACTGGCCTATGGGCGGCGCAGACCCCGCAGGTGTTCCGGGCCGCCGCCCTGCGCGACGTGTACAAGCGCACCGACCTCAACGGCGCCACGGACGACGCGATGCTGCTCGAGCGCGCCGCCTACAAGGTCGCTCTCGTCCCGTCCACGCCGGCCAACGTCAAGATCACCACTCCCGCAGACCTGCCGCTCGCCGGCGCGCTGCTCTCCTGGGAGGTCGAGGCAGACGTATAGGGTCGGCGGCGGCTACGACGCCCACCGCTTCGCGGAGGGACGCGACCTCGTCCTCTGCGGGGTCGTCATCGACCACGAGCACGGCCTCGCCGGCCACTCGGACGCGGACGTCGCCGTGCACGCGCTCATGGACGCGCTGCTCGGCGCCGCGGGTCTGGGCGACATCGGCGAGCTGTTCCCCAACACCGACCCCGCCTTCGAGGGCGCGTCCAGCATGCTGCTGCTGCGACGCGTGGTGGCCTGGCTCTCCAACGCCGGCTGGTGCTCGAGAACGCCGACCTGACCATCGTCTGCGAGCGCCCGCGGTCTTCGGGCTACCGCCTCGAGATGCGCGAGCGCCTCGCCGCTGCCCTGGGCGCCGGCAGCGACGCCGTGAGCGTCAAAGCCACGACCACCGAGGGCATGGGGTTCGAGGGGCGCGGGGAGGGCATCGCCGCCCACGCCGTCTGCCTGCTCAGCCGCTGACCGTCGCGGCTCCGCCCGGCTGGCGGGCGCGGCTTAACGACGAAGGCCCGCCGGAGGCGGGCCTTCGTACGGACTTCTCTGTGGTTCAGGAGGCCTTGACGTCGTCCTGGGACTCGGCCGTGGCGTCCTTCTTGATGTCCACGATGTCGTCGTCGTCACTCGCGTCGTCTTGAGGCCTTGCTTGAATCCCTTGATGCTCTGGCCCATCGACTTGCCGAGCTTGGGCAGCCGCGTCGCGCCGAAGAGCAGCAGGATCACCAGAGCGATGATGATGAGTTCCGGTGCACCCAGGTTTGGCATGTTGGCAGTCTCCCGTCTCTCCTCGCGCCGCGGCGGCGGTGACGCAGCCGGTGACGCATCCGTACACCACACTGTAGAGCCTGCCCGGGCGTCAGGCAAGCTCACGCGCGGGCGGTCCGGCGCACGGCCGGCAGCGGGATGGCGCTTACCGGCGGCTGCGACTCCTCACCAGCCGGAGGGAATCAGTCGCGGCGCGCCGACTCCGGGAGGTGGCCGAGCTCTCGCGACAGCGCCTGCGTGACCTGCCGGACCGCTGCGGAGTAGAGGTCGCGCTCCGTCTCGCCGGTGCGGTCGTACGCCGCGACCACGGCGACGCCGGCCACCATGCGGCCTCCCGCGTCGAACACCGGCGCCCCGACCGAGAAGACCTCGCGGGCCTGGCCACGTCGAACGCCACGCCCTCGTCGCGGACGGCCTCCAGCGTCCCCCGGAGGCAGGGTCGTCCGGGCTCTGCCCCTGCCTGTCCGGCGTGAGGATGCTCAGCAGGCGCGCCCGCTGAGCCTCCGTCCCGAAGGCCAGCCACACCTTCACGTGAGAGGTCGGAGCCTCGGTGAAGACCGTGCCGACGGTGTTGATCGGCTGGAACCAGCGCGCCTGGGAGAGCACTTGTGCCGCGAGCAGCGGACCCGACTCGTTCCACACCGTCATGTCCACGGTCTCTCCGGTGATCTCGACGAGACGCTGAGAGATGCGGCCGTGCGGCGCGAAGAAGCTCGTCCGTGGACTGCGCCAGGATGGCGATGCGGGCGAGCGCCGGCGCCGAGGCAGTACTCGCCCGGTCTCGGGATCGGTCGCCACGAAGCCGTCCTGCTCCAGCGTCCTGCAGCAGCCGGTAGCAGGTGGCCTTGTGCTGGCCGCTCGCGCGCACGATGTCGCCCAGCGTCCACCGCGGATGCTCCAGGTCGAAGAGCTTCAGGATGGCGAGGCCCCGGGACAGGCTCTTCACCGCGTACTGCCGGGCGCCGGTGTCGCTCATCGTGGACGGCTGCGCCGCGAGTGAGGCGTCCGGCTCCTCCGGCGTATGCCCAGAGCGCATTCATTTCGGAGACCAACGTATCGCCAGGGGAATCACCGTGTCAACGTGGGACTCGCCTTCTTCTTGACATCGACATTCGAAGATGGGACAGTGCGGCGCACAGAAGCAATACGACCGTATCGCAATACGATACACCGCGTCGAGCGGAGGAGAGCAAGTATGAGGGCAGCCGGTCGTTTCGTCGTCGACACCCACGGTCACATCACCACGCTCTACCAGCCGGCCGACGCCGTGGAGGGTGTGTGGGACGGCCTCTCGGGCGAAGTCGAGCCGTACGACAACTCCGCGCTCACGCTCTACGACATGGAGCGGTATGGCATCGACATGCTGCTGCTGAAGCCGAGCGTGATCGGCACCACCAACGAGTCGCAGGCGAAGCTCGTCTCCGAGCATCCCGGACAAGTTCCGCGCCTTCTGCGCAGACCAGACGCTCAAGCTGCGGGTCGCGCGCGGCGAGGCCGTCTGGAGCCTCGAGGCGGCAGCCGAAGAGGTAGAGGCGGCGCTGAAGACGGGCGACTTCATCGGCATCGGGGAGTTCGTGCCCCGCGACACCAGCCCGGACAAGGTCTACACGTTCAAGGAACGGCTCGACGAGTACCGGGTCTTCTGTGAGCTCGCGCGCACCTACGGCGTGAGCATCGACTTCCACGACTTCGCCTGGCACCTCGGCTTCGACACGTACGACCTGCTCGCGCGGATCGCGATCGAGTTCCCCGACGTGCCGATCATCTTCTGTCACGCCGGGTACTCGATCGGCGGCTACGCGCGCGGCCCCGAGCTTGTCCGCAGCGCGCCTGCGAGATCGCCGGTCTCGCCGTCGGCAGCGGAGCGAGCAACGTCTACCTCGAGGTCGGCACCTGGCCGGCGGAGTACTTCGAGTTCGCAACCCGCGACCCCAACGTCACCGTGACCCAGTTGCTGTGGGGGGCCGACTACGGGCACGTCCCGCAGTACATCGTCATGCAGCCGGGAGGCGACCCCTCCACCTACGCGACGGCCATGAAGCGCTGGCCGCGCATCCCGCGAGTATCAACCCGACTGGTGGGGCTGGATGCTGCACCAGATCGACAAGCAGCGCGACTCTCTGAGCCAGGACGAGATCAACCTCATCCTGGGCGGCAATGCGGCGCGGATCTGGGACCTGCCGGTGCCGCATCAGCGCATGTTCATGAACGGGCACCCGGACGTCTGGGGTGTGCACTGGGACCGGTCGATCGAGGCGTCGAAGTGAGGGCGCCTCTCGCCGGGAGTGAAAGCACAGTAGGCTACGAGAAGGGAATGGCTGTGATGAGGGGGACGATGAAACGGTTGGCAGCGATCGGGTCCGTCGTGGTCATTGCGCTTGCCGCGGGCCTGCTGGCCGGCTGCGGGAGCGCGTCTACCGAGGCCGGCGGCGACTCGGGCGGCCAGCGTGATCAAGGTCGGCGTCGTGTCCGACTTCGCGTTCCCGCTGGACGTGGACTACATCAAGGAACTCAATGTCCTCGTCGCCAACACCAACGCGAACGGCGGCCTCGACGTCGGCGGCACCAAGTACAAGATCGAGATCGTCTCCTACGACAGCAAGGGCAGTCCGGAGACCGGCCGCTCGGCCGTGCAGCGGCTCATCACGCAGGACAAGGTCAACTTCATCCTGGGTGACGCCACGGCGGACGGCTGGCTCTCGGTCACGGAAGCGGCCAAGATGCTCGTGATCGTCGCCAGCCCGTCGCCGAACGTGGTCACTCCGCGCTACCAGTTCGTCTTCCAGTCGGGGCCCTTCACGACGCAGCCCGCCATGGCGTGGGGCTGGATCAGCGACAACGTCCCCGAGGTGAAGACGGTCGCCGGCGCGTTCCCGGACAACATCGCCGGCCACGCCGAGGAGGGGCACCTGCGCGGCCTCTGCGCCGCCTTCGGCCAGAAGGTGCTGGGCACGGAGTTCTACCCGGTCGGGACGACCGACTTCAGCGCCATCGCGACCAAGCTCGTCGGGCTCGGCGCCGACAGCTACACGACCGCCTCGGGCGGCCCGGTCTCCGACTCCCTGTACTACAAGTCACTGGTCGACGCCGGGTTCAAGGGCAAGTTCGTCTCGTACACGACCATCACCCCGGACCAGATCGCCAAGGTGATCCCGATCGCCGACGTGGAAGGCATGACCTCGGCCATCGCGGGCATCGACCTGCCCACGCCCACGCCCACCGGCCAGGAGCTGAAGGACCTCTGGATCAAGGAATATGGCGAGTGGACGTACCCCGCCGTGACCTCCATCCAGAACTGGTATCTCCTGGTGGCCGCGCTGCAGAAGGCGCAGAGCCTGGACAGCCAGAAGGTGGCCGACACCATCGCGGCGGGCATCGAGTTCCCGGCTGCGATCGGCGAGGGCAAGACCGTGCCGCGCCCCGACATGGGGAACCCGCGTTGCGTCGACAGCATGTACCACACCTACATGAGCCAGATCACGGACGGCAAGGCCAAGGTGGCCGGCGAGGTCGACTTCACCCAGGGTCAGGCGTACATCGACAGGGCCACGGCGAAGCCCCCGCAGTGACGGGGACCAGGATCAGCGTATCCGCCGATGCGCGTCTCCCCGGGGCTTCGGCGCCCCGGGGAGACGCCGGCGACGAGGAGTAGAGCGTGCACACCACACTTCAGCTCATGGTGGACGGCCTTGCGATGGGCATGGTCTACGTGTTCATGGCGTCGGGCTTCAACCTCATCATGTCCGTGCCCCGGATCCTGTTCATCGCCTTCGGCCAGTTCTACGTGCTGGGCGCGTTCATCACCTGGTATGTGACCATCCCGGGCGAGCAGAACTTCTTCCTCGGGGTCCTGGCGGGCACGGTCGCGGCAGGCCTGCTCGGCGCCCTGGTCTACGTGGCCGTCTTCAGGAAGATCCAGTTCTCCGAGTCCCAGTTCCTGACGAACATCATCGCGGGCTTCGGATTGATGATGATCCTCGGGCAGGTGGCTTTGATGCTGTTCGGCACGGAGACCCGGGGCATCCCCTCGCGCTTCCCGGGCATCATCCACGTGGCCGGCATCTCGGTGTCCAGGGACAAGGTCGTGGTCATCGTCATCAGCGTGCTCATCATCGTGCTCCTGCACGTCTTCCTTCAGAAGACGCGCATGGGAAGGGCGATGAGGGCCGTGTCGTTCAACATGGATGTGGCCTCCCTGATGGGCGTGAACTCCGACCGCATGTTCCTGCTGGCGGTCGCGGTCGGCTGCGGCGCTCGCGGGCCTGGCCGGCGGCTTGATGGCGCCGATCTTCGCCGTCTCCACGGCGGCGGCGCAGGGCGGCCTCCTCGTCCTCCTCGTCGTCATGCTCGGCGGCGTCGGCAGCATGTTCGGCGCCATCCTCGGAGGCCTCGTCTTCGGCATGGCGCTCAGCTACGGCCAGTACTACATCGGCAGCGGGCAGGCGCAGATCGCCTTCTTCGCGGTGATCGCCGTCGTCCTGCTCTTCCGCCCCGGCGGCATCCTCGGGAAGGCGCAGGATGAGATCCCTGTCTGACATGCTCGCGCAGCGGTGGAAGTGGCCGGCGATCGCCGCGGCCGTCGTGGTGCTCATCGCGCTGCCGCAGGTCCTCGCGAACGCCTACTACGTCCAGCTCTCGATCCTCATCCTGCTGAACGCGGTGCTGGCCATGACCTTCGTGCTGCTCCTCCGCGCCGGGCATGATCAGCCTGTCGGTCGCCGGATTCTGGGGCATCGGCGCCTACGCGTCCGGCCTGCTGACGGTCAAGACCGGCATGAGCTTCTGGCTCTCGGTGCCCCTGGCCCTGCTGGTCGACGGCGGGCGTCGCTCTGGCGCTGGGCGCCCTCATCTGCCGCTACTCCGGCCTCGGCTTCATCATCCCGAGCCTCCTGTTCGGGCTGATCGTGCCCCTGGTCTTCGGGACCTTCTCCTGGTTTGGCGGCTACGTCGGCCTCCTGGGCGTGTTCCCCGCGGATTCGATCTCGCTGCCCGGCGGGATCACCATCGACTTCATCGCGCCGGAGTCCCAGTACTACCTGTTGCTCGCGCTGGCGGCGATCTCGGTCGTGGTGCTGCTCGCCTTCTACGCGGCCTGGACGGGGCGCACGTGGCGCGCGATCGGCTACAGCTCCAAGCTGGCGGAATCCGTGGGCGTCAATCCGTTCCGCTACCGCCTGGGGGCGTTCGTCCTGGGCGCCGTCATCGCCGCGCTGATGGGAGCGTTCTTCGCGCAGTACCAGAGCAACATCCTGCCCGACACCTACGGCCCCATGAAGACGATCACGGTCCAGGTGTTCGCGATCCTGGGCGGGGTCGGGTTCCCCATCGTCGGCCCCCTCGTCGGAGCGGCGCTGCTGACCCTCCTGCCGGAGGCGCTGCGCTCGACCGGCAACTGGGAGCCGATCATCACCGGCGCCGTCATCATCCTCATCGTCATGTTCCTGCCGCACGGTGTCCTGGGCTCGCTGCTGCCGCGTTTGCGGCGCCGGGACCGCCGAGAGGCGCCGCCCGCGGCCGAGAGCGCCGCCGGCGACGTCGCGGCCGAGAACGCGCCGCCCGCGGAGGCGGCCCCATGACCGCCCTGCTCGAGACGACCGGCCTGACGAGGCGCTTCGGCGGCGTGGTCGCGGTGAACGACCTGGACCTGAGCGTCGAGCCGGGCGAGATCCTCGGGCTCATCGGCCCCAACGGCGCCGGCAAGAGCACCGCGTTCAGCATGATCAGCGGCTACCTCCAGCCCTCGGCCGGGCGCATCACCTTCGACGGCAGGGACATCACCAGGTCGCGCGCCTACCAGGTCGCTCGGCTGGGCATCGGCCGCGTCTTCCAGCACTCGGTGTCGTTCCGCCGCATGTCGGCGCTCGACAACGTGCTCGTCGGCTTCCACCGGCATCACCAGACCGGACTCCTGGGCAGCCTCCTGCGCAGCGGCAAGGCCCGCCGCGAGGAAGCCGCGCTCCGCGAAGAGGCGCTCGGCCTGCTCGACTTCATGGGCCTCTCCGCGGTGAAGGACGAGATCCCGCTCAACCTGCCGCACGGCCATCAGCGCGGGCTCAGCGTGGCGCTGGCCCTGGCCGCGAAGCCGAAGCTGCTGCTCCTCGACGAGCCGGTCACGGGCATGAACCCGAGCGAATCGGCGCTCATGACGGAGCACATCCGCAAGATCCGCGACATGGGCGTGACGATCGTCATCGTGGAGCACGACATGAAGGTGGTCATGAACCTCTGCGACCGCCTCGTCGTGCTCGACTACGGCGCCAAGATCTGCGAAGGCCCGCCGGACAAGGTCTGCGTCGATCCGCTCGTCTGCGAGGCGTATCTGGGTAAGGGGACGTTCGATGCTGCTTGACGTGCGCGATCTGAGCGTCGCCTACGGGTCGGCGCAGGCGCTGGACCACGTATCGCTGTCGGTCGACGACGGCGAGGTGGTGGCGCTCATCGGCGCCAACGGCGCCGGGAAGACGACGCTCCTCAGGACGATCTCGGGGCTCAAGCGGGCGGCGTCGGGAGAGATCTCGTTCTGCGGAGAGCGCATCGAGGGCACGTCGCCGCACCGCATCGTCAGACTGGGGATCGCCCACGTGCCCGAGGGCCGTCTGGTCTTCGGGCCCATGACCGTGCTCGACAACCTGCGCATGGGTGCGTACCTTCGGCGCGACCGGGCCGCCGTCGAGGCGGACCTGGAGCGCATGTTCACGCTCTTCCCGGTGCTCAAGGAGCGCCGCCGCCAGCAAGCGGAGAGCCTGAGCGGCGGCGAGCAGCAGATGCTCGCCGTGGCGCGGGCCCTGATGGCCTCGCCGCGCCTGCTCCTCATGGACGAGCCCAGCATGGGCCTCTCGCCGCGGATGGTCGAGCACGTCGGCGAGATGATCCAGGAGATCCACAAGACGGGGATCAGCGTCCTCCTGGTCGAGCAGAACGCCACGATGGCGCTCGCGCTCGCCGACCGCGCCTACGTGCTGGAAGTCGGCGCGGTCACGCTCGCCTGCAGTGCCGAGGAGGCGTCGTGCAACGTCGCCGTGCGCAAGGCGTACCTGGGAGGATGACGACACCGTGAGTACGCTGAAGGACGGCTCGGTCTCGACCGACGTGCTGGTGATCGGCGGCGGCATGGCCGGCTGCTTCGCGGCCATCAAGGCCCGCGAGCAGGGCCGCGACGTCGTGCTCGTGGACAAGGGCTTCGTGAGCAAGTCCGGCGAGACCCCCTACGCCGGCGACACGGTCGTGTTCAACGAGGCGTGGGGACACGACCTCGACGCGTGGCTCACCCAGGTCAGCGTCGTCGGCGAGTACCTCAACGACCGGCGCTGGAACGAGATCGTCTTCCGCGAGTCCTACGAGCGCTTCCAGGACCTGCGCTCCTGGGGCGTCCGCGTTCCTCGAGGAGGACGGCGAGCCGGTGCGCCTCGCCCACCCGCTGACGCAGATCGCGCTCCCGGACCAGGACAAGTTCCCGCCGCTGGTGAGTCAGGTGGTCCACTGGCTGCCGGGCTTCCCGACGGCGATCCGCAAGCAGGTCGTGCGCGCCGGCGTGAAGATCGTCGACCGCTTCGTCGTGACCGAGTTGCTGCGGCAGGACGATCGCGTCGCCGGCGTCGTCGGCTTCGACGTGGAGGGCGCCGAGCCGCGCGTCATCCACGCGAAGGCGACGGTGATGTGCGCCGGCGGGGGCGGCTTCAAGCCCGTCGGCTACCCGACGCACGAGCTCACCGGCGACGGCCACGTGATGGCGTACCGGGCCGGCGCCGCGATCACCGGCAAGGAGTTCCTGAGCCCTCACCACACGGACCCGGAGACGCCGGCCTGGCCGCCCATGTACCTGTTCTTCTCGGCCGGTCACTCGGCCGCGCTGCCGGGGATGTGGCGGGACGAGCGCATGGTCAACGCCGAAGGCCAGGAGGTCCCGCTGCGCGGCATGGCCTGGCACGGCTGGATCGACGCCGAGTGGGAGGCGCACGAAGGCCGCGCCCCCGTCGTGATGGAGTCGCGCCAGGACGGAGCGGAGCGCCCGATCAGCGGGCCGGGCGGGCACGGCTCGATGCTGGGCCACGCCGCCGGCGGGATCGTGCCCGTCGACGACACCTGCGCGACGCAGGTGCCCGGGCTCTACGCGGCCGGAGACAGCTGCGGCACGTGCTTCGTGGGCGCCGCGTACTCAGGCTTCGGGTTCGCCACCATGCACGCGGCGGTGACGGGCGCGCGGGCGGGCCGAGGCGCCGCGGACTACGCGCTGCACGCGGACGACTCGGCGCCGGACGCCACGAGCGCCGCGCGGCGCCACCGAGCGGCTGCTCGCGCCCCTGCGCCGCCGCGGCGGCTTCAGCCCGCGCTGGACCACCCAGGTCCTGCAGAACGCGCTGGCGCCGTACTTCGTGCTCTACGTGAAGAAGGACGACCGGCTGCGCGCCGCGCTGGCCACCGTCGAGTTCCTGCGCGACCAGGTCGTCCCCAAGCTGTACGCGCGCGACGACCACGAGCTGCGCCTCGCTCACGAGACGGCCAGCATGGTGACCAACGCCGAGATGAAGCTGCGCGCCTCGCTCTTCCGCACCGAGAGCCGCGGCACGCACTACCGGGAGGATCACCCGCGCCGCGACGACGGCTGGCTGGCGTGGGTCCGGCTCAAGGACGAGGCCGGCGTGATGACGCCGTACACGGAGCCGGTGCCGCAGGAGTGGCGGCCCGATCCCGCGCTGCCCTACGAGGAGCGGTATCCGATGCGGCTGCCCGGCGAGGCGGAGGCAGCCGCATCCGGCGGCGCCGGCTCCACCGGGAAGGAGTGACGATGGCGATCGAGTCCATCGACGAAGCCCTCTGCAACGGATGCGGCATCTGCGTCAGGCACTGCCCCGTGGACGTCATCCGGCTCGACAAGGCGGCGAAGAAGGCGCGCATCGTCTATCGCGAAGAGTGCATGCTGTGCGGCCAGTGCCTCGACTGCCCCGAGGACGCGATCAGTCTCGCGCCCGGGTTCGCCCACCCGATCCTGCTGGGGTGGGGGTGACTCCCGCGATGCGGGAGGGTCCGAACCACATCGTCCGCGTCGACGCCGCGAACCAGGAGGGTCCGTGGGACGGCCGCTCCTGGGCGACCGCGTTCGCCGGCATCCACGAAGGGCTCGATGCGGCCGAGGCGATGGTCGCCGAGGCGGCTGCGCGCCCGCAGGTGTGGGTGGCGCGCGGCGTCTACAAGCCCTCGGCCGGCGCCGATCGGGATGCCACCTTCCGCCTGAGGAGCGGGGTCGACCTGGTCGGCGGCTTCCGCGGCGACGAGACGGCGCCGGAGCAGCGCGACTGGAGCGACGAACGAGACGGTGCTGAGCGGCGCCGTCGGCGGGCGCAGGGAAGAGGGCTCGCTGCACGTCGTGACCGGCGCCGACGACGCCGTCCTCGACGGGTTCACCATCTGCGACGGCTTCAACCTCCCCGAAGGCCCGCCCCCTCACCACATGTCGCCCGAGACACTGCTCGCCGCGCAGGGTCAAGGCGTGGGCGCCGGCATCCTCTGCCTCGGCTGCGCGCCCACGGTCCGGCACTGCGTCATCCGCGACAACGTGGCGGCCAAGGGCGCGGGCATGTACAACCTCGCGACGCGCGAGTGGCCGACGGACGAGACCCGGCCTGCCCCGGCGGTCGTGGACTGTACCTTCCTCCGCAATCACGCCCGGGCTCGCGGCGGCGCCGTCTGCAACGACCTCATGACCCACGCGACGTTCGTGGACTGCTCGTTCCTGGACAACCGCTGCGACGCCAAGGGCGGCGCGATGTACAACGACTTCGACTGCTCCCCGACGCTGGTGAGCTGTCTCTTCGCCGGCAACGTCGCGCACAAGGGCGGCGGCATGGCCAACGACGGCCGGTCGTCACCGGTCATCACCAACTGCACGTTCGCCCGCAACCACGCGACCGCGATGTACGGGGCGCTCTACAGCGGGACTGGTCCGACCAACGTGCCGAACGCTCCTGTGGTCACCAACTGCATCTTCTGGTCCGACACGGCGGACGCGGGGCCCGGAGAGATCGGCGACTGGCACGACTGCCTGACCGCGGTGACGTACTCCTGCGTGGAGGGCGGTCATCGCCGGCGAGGGCAACGTCGACGCCGATCCCCGCTTCGTCGATCCGGCTCACGGGGACTTCCGGCTGGGGCCGGGGTCGCCGTGCGTGGACAGCGGGCACGGCGGCGCGGCGCCCCCGACGGACCGCGACGGCAACGCGCGCTTCGACGACGCAGGGCTGCCCGACGGGGCCGTTCGCCCGCGTCCCGTACTTCCCGCCGGGTGCGCACCTGCCCGAGCCGTCCCTGGATGCCGGCTTCCAGGCGGCAGGTCGACATGGGCGCGTACGAGCGGCAGGAGGCGTCCGTGGATCCGGACGCGCCGCGCGTCGTCTTCGTCAGCGCGGCGAACAGGGAAGGGCCGTGGGACGGCCGGAGCTGGGCCACGGCCTTCGCCGACCTGCAGGAGGCGCTCGCCGTGGCCTACCTCGGCGCCGAGGAGGTCTGGGTGGCGGCGGGCACGTACCGCACCGCCGCGGACGGCGACCGCCGCCGCTCGTTCCGTCTGCTGGGCGGTCTTGCGCTCTACGGCGGCTTCGCCGGCACCGAGGAGCGCCGCGAGCAGCGCGACTGGAAGACCAACGAGACGACGCTCAGCGGCGATCTCGGCAGCCCGCTCGGCGAGGCCGGCAACGCCTTTCACGTCGTCCTCGGGGCGGACGGCGCCGTCCTGGACGGATTCACCGTGGCCGACGGCTGTGCCGACGGCGCGGGCATCGACGGCCACGGCGCAGGCCTGCTCTGCTACAACGCCGTGTCGCCGGTCGTCCGGAACTGCCGCTTCACGCGCCTCCGCGCGCACGACGGTGGGGCGGTGTACGCCTACAACCTGTCCTCACCGTCGTTCGAGGCCTGCGACTTCATGGGCTGCCGCGCCGAGAGCGGGGGCGCCGTCGTGGCTCGCGTCGGCTCGTGCCCCAGCTTCAGCGGCTGTCGCTTCATCGGGAACGCGGCTCGCTGGCGGGCCGGCGCGGTCCAGATCGACTACGGCTCGGGCCCGAGCTTCAACGCGTGCACCTTCGAGTCGTGCGCGAGCGGCGGTCACGGCGGCGCGCTCTTCCTCGAGAGCGTGGCCGCGCAGATCGGCGTCATCGGCACGACCATCGAGAACTGCGCGTTCGCCGGCAACAGCGCGGCGCTGCGCGGCGGCGCCGTGGGAGCCGCCGACGCGAGCGAGCCGCTCATCGCCGGCTGCACCTTCACCGCCAACCGCGCCGGCGCCGGCGGCGGCGCGATCAGCGCGGACGAGGCCGTGACGGTGACGCTGTCCGACTGCACCTTCGACGGCAACGACGGGGGCTCGGGCGCTCCGGACATCGATACCGACGAGCGCTCGATGGTGGTCCGCCACAGTGCCGCGCCCGGTCCCGCCGGGGACTGACGCCCTGCGGACGAGGGGGCTGCGGCGATCCGGCCTCCGGCCGCCGCCGGCAGAACGAAGCGCCAACACAAAGGGGGCCGGGTCTCGCGACCCGGCCCCCTCGCCGTCTGCACGGATGCGGCGCGCTTCCGTCGCCGCCCGCTCAGACCAGTGTCACGCCTTCCAGACCGCGATGTCGCCGACGTTGACCGCCTCCGTGGCGTCCACCGGGCCCATCTTCTGCGGCAGGTAGCCGTCCTTCTCGACGAGCACCGTGTACTCGCCCGGCTCCACGTCGTAGAGCCAGAAGTCGCCGTAGCTGTCTGTGGCGGCCTCGTAGACCTTCCCGTTGCCGACCTTCTGCGCCGTGACCCTGGCGCCCTCGGTGCACTCGTCGGCCTCGCTGTCGAACACGGCGCCGGCGATGAACGGCTTGGGCAGGCCGATGTGGTACACGCGCGGCTTGACCGTCGTCCACCTCCGGCTTGAGCGGCTCGGCCTTGGCGATGAGCGCCTCGATCTCCGGGTCGTTCTCATCGCCGAACCGGAACGCCCCGGTCGGGCAGGCGTCCACACAGCGCGGCTCGGTCCAGCCGTCGTCCAGCAGGTGCGCGCAGAACGTGCACTTCTGGGCGATGTTCAGCGAGTCGTTGAAGTAGATGACGTCCTCGTAGGGGCACGCCTCGAGGCAGAGCTGGTTGCCGCGGCACTTGTCCGGGTCGATGATCACGGCCCCGTCGTCGCGCCGGTAGATGGCGTCGACGTTGCAGGCCGGGATGCACGGCGCGTCGTCGCAGTGCTGGCAGATGGAATGCAGGTAGGTGACCTTGACCTTGGGCACCTGGCCGCGCACCTTGTCCGTGATCTTGTTCCAGAACTGGCCCGTGTCGGGCTGCGGCTTGGCGATGGGCGACCAGTCGTTGCCGACGTGCTCGTCCTTGCAGGCCACCTGGCAGTTGTAGCAGCCGTTGCAGATGGTGTAGTCGATGACGAGGACCTTGGCCATCACGCCCTCCCCCAGATGCAGGCTTCCAAGCCGGGTCCCGCACACGGGTGGAACGGCTTCTCGAACGCCTCAGGATACTTGGCCTTGAGGTCTTCCATGTCGGTCTTCTCGATGTCCACGAGGAAGCCGCTGACGGCGTGGCCGACGGCGTTCTTCGAGGTGGTGCTGCGCGGCACGATGGTGTTGATCGCGCCGCCGCGGTCGAGCTCGCCGGGGACGATGGGGTCCCACTTGGCGCCGTGGTCGATGTACACCACGTCGGGCATGATGCGCTCGGTGACGTAGGCGCCCGAGAGCACGGCGCCGCGGTCGTTGAAGATCGTGACCACGTCGCCGTTCTTGATGCCGTACTTCTCGGCCGTCGACGGGTGCAGCCAGATCGGGTGGTACTGGTAGCCGTCCGGACCGGTGACCTTGCAGGTCTCGATCTCACGCAGCCAGGTGATGTCCTCGTGCTGCGAGTGGACGCTCCACCGCGGGTGGTTCGAGATGGTGAGCAGCGGATACTTCGCGGCACGCTCCGTGCCGATGGTCTCCTCGTGGCTGATGCCCTGGGCGACCCACTTGGGGACCGGCGGCCGCTCGAGGTCGTCCGGGAAGTGCTCGGCGAGGCCCGACGCCTCGAACTCGAGCTTGCCGGTCGGCGTGGTGAGCGGGTACTTCTCGGGCTCCTTGTAGAAGTTGTAGAAGCCGGCCGGGATGTCCTCCCAGCCGTCGTCCGTCGGCACCGCGTAGTAGCCCTTCTCGTTGAGCTCCTCCCAGCTGATGAGGTCCTCGCAGCGCGAGGTCTCGTAGCCGTACTTGATGAGCTCGGGGATGGTCTTGCCGCCGGTGTACTCCTCCTTGAGGCCGAGGCGCTCGGAGAGCATGACGACGATCTCGTAGTCGCTGAAGCTCTCGCCCAGCGGCTCGACGCACTTGTGCTCGGGGAAGAGCAGGTTGGTCTGGCCGCTGAAGATGTCGCCGGCGATGTCGTCCTCTTCGAGCTTGGTGTTGACGGGGAGGATGACGTCGGCCAGGAGGCAGTCGTTCTCGAGCCACGGGTGCTGCGCGAACATGAACTCGATGTCCGGGTGGCGCATGGCCTCGACGTAGTCGTTGCCCGCGTTCCAGCAGGTGATCCAGCTCGGCGAGTCCGTCCAGACCATGTGGATCCTGGAGCAGCCGTCGGCCGGGTACTTGTAGTGCTCGAACTGGTTGACGCGGTCGGCGGTCTCGGACTCGCAGCCCCACCAGTCGCACTCACCCTCGAGGATCGCCTTGGGGATGAACGTCTTGGGGATGAACGACGGGTGGTTGCTCTCGTCCGGGTGGCCGCCGGTGTAGGCCTTGCGCAGGTACGGCACGCGCAGCGGCTTGGGCTGGGCGTACTGGTCGGGCTTGTCGAACAGGCCCCACTCGATCATCTTGGCCTGGTTCTGGCCCGGCTTGCCCAGGCCCTGCATGGCCAGGCAGATGCCCTGCAGGCGGGCCGGCTCGGTGGCGTAGGGGCCGCGGATGCCGGGGCCGCCGTTGCCGATGACCACGGTGGTGCGCTTGCTCGCCCACTCGTCGGCGAGGGCCTTGATGACGCGCGCCTTGACGCCGCAGATGGGCTCCGCCCACTCCGGCGACTTCTCGACGCCGTCCTCCTGGCCCATCACGTAGGCCTCGTACTTGTCGACGCCCACGGCGTGGGTGTCGAGGTACTCCTTGTCGTAGGTGCCCTTGCTGAACCAGCGGTGCGTGATCGCCAGGTAGAGCGCGGCGTCCGTGTTGGGGAGCACCGGGATCCAGCGGTCGGCGTGCACGGCGGCGGCGTAGTTGAGGTCGGGGCACACGTAGATCTGCTTGATGCCGATCTCACTCCACCAGTAGCTCAGGCGGCTCGGGAGCTGGCCCTGCCAGCCCCACGGGGTCGTCTCCTGGTCGCAGCCCCAGAAGAGCAGGAGCTCGGCGTTCTTGGAGATGTCCCAGAGGAGGTTGCTCTGCTGGCCCTGGCCGACGGGCTCGCAGCCCCAGAAGTGCTTGTTGCCCCACCACCAGCCTTCCCAGCTGTCGGGCTGGCGGATCTGGAGGGTGAAGCCGCCCCAGGCGCGCAGGAGCTTGCGCCCCGCGCCGTGGCAGGCCTGGACGACCTTGTTCTCGCCGTGCTGGTCGCACTGGTAGAGCAGGGCGGTCGGGCCGTACTTCTCCTTGATGCGGGTCATCTCGCCGACGATGATGTCGAGCGCCTCGTCCCAGGAGATGCGCTTGTACTTGCTCTTGCCGCGGTTCTGCGGGTTGCGCTCGCCGTTGGGGTCGAAGTCGACGCGCTGCATCGGGTAGCGGATGCGGGCCGGCGAGTAGACGCGCTTCTTGTAGGCGATGCTGTACGGCGGGATCAGGGTCTTCATGCTGGGCTCGAAGGTGCTTCCACGGACTTCGAACTTCCAGGGGTTGAGATCCGCCTTCTTGTACTTCCAGTCGTAGTGCATCGGACGGATGCGGACGATCTTGCCGTCCTTCACGTCCACCATCGACGCATTGGACCCGTTCTCAGGGACGCCGCAGAAGCTGATGTCCCGGATGAGGGTCGTTTCGCCGGAGGCTCCGGTCTTGCTCATGTCCTCCGCCATACCCACACCTCCCCATGGTCGCTGACGCGGAATGGGCGCGATGGCCGGCGCGCCCGGTTCCAGACGGGATTCTCACGATGCGGATTAGCTCAACCGCATCATGGGCATCGTCTAACCGTTGAGAGGTGATGTCAAGCGCTTGCGACGTTCCCGGCGAGCGCGGGTCGCGCGGGTCAGTACTCGCGCAGGGCGTCGAGCCGCGCGGCGAGGAACGCCGCGATGCCGGCGCCGTCCTCGAGGCCGAACCTGTGCTCGTGCTCGAGGTCGGCGTCGGTGACGAGGGCGATGGCCTCGCCGGGGGCGCAGAGGGGCTCGGTGTGCCCCGCGCCCACGCGGAAGAGCTCGACGCGGTGCGGGGCGGTCCGCTTGTAGCCCTCGGCGACGACGATGTCGAAGCCGTCGTAGAAGCGGCCCACGATGTCGACGAGCTCGAGCTCCTCGTCGAGCTTGGCGATGAACGCGAGGCGCTCGGGCGAGGCGATGCAGTAGGCCTCGGCGCCCGCCTGGCCGTGGCGCCAGGAGTCCTTGCCGGGGTGGTCGATCTCGAACGAGTGCGCGTCGTGCTTGACGGTGCCGACGCGCAGGCCGAGCTTGACCAGCTCGGGCACGACCTTCTCGACGAGGGTGGTCTTGCCCGAGTCGCTCTTGCCGACGATGGCGACGAGGGCGGGCTTGCCTGTGCGCTGCTCGCAGAGCGGTGCTCCTTCGGCGCCCCGCTCGATACCTTCACTGCGTCGGGTATTCATGGCGTGGAGCGTAGCGGAGAAGGGCGCGGGGGGAAACCCGGGCCTCAGGCCTCGTACACCTCGACCTCCATGGCCTTGACGGCCACGTACACCTGCCCGCCGTCGTCCAGGCGCATCGAGGCCACGGCGCCGGGCGTGACCTCGGCGATGATCGGCAACTCTCCCGCTGACGTGCGCGCGCACGTGGTTGCCGACCACGTCGAGGTCCTCCACGGTGCCCTTCCACACGTTGCGCGGAGAGCCCTCCGGCAGCTCGCGATGGAGCGCGACGGCGCGCGGCGGGATGACGGCGAACACGTCGCCGGACATGGGCACCGGGTCGGCGGCGACGAGCTGCTGCCCGCCGGCGAGCTGGACCGTCCGGCCGTCGGCGTGGCCGCGGTAGAGGTTCAGGCCGAGCAGTTCGGCCACGTACCGCGAGCGGGGGTGCGACGCGAGCTCGTCCGGGCTGCCGGCCTGGACCACGCGCCCGGCCTCCAGCACCACCAGCTGGTCGCCGAGCGTCATCGCCTCGATCGGGTCGTGGGTGATGACGAGGCAGGTGCCTTCGTAGGCGGCGAGGTGCCGGGAGAGGCCGCGCCGCAGCTCGGCGCGGGCCCCGGCGTCCATCGCCGCGAGCGGCTCGTCGAGCAGCAGCAGGCGCGGGTCCGTGGCCAGCGCCCGCGCCAGCGCCACGCGCTGCGCCTGGCCGCCAGAGAGCGCCCTCGGCTTCGCCGAGGCGCGGTCGGCCAGGCCGACGCGGTCCAGCAGGGCGAGCGCGCGCTCGCGCGCCACGACGCGCCCGGTCCCGCGCGAGCGCAGGCCGAAGGCGACGTTCTCGAGCACCGTCATGTGGGGGAACAGCAGGTAGTCCTGGAACACGACCCCCACGGGCCGGTGCTCGGGTGGCACGCGGATGCCGGCGGCGGCGTCCTCGAGCACGATCCCGTCGAGCGCGACCCGGCCGCGCTCGAGCGGCACCAGGCCGGCGAGCGTGCGCAGCAGCGTCGTCTTGCCGGCGGCGTTGGGGCCGAGCAGCACCACCACGGAGCCCGTCTCCGCGTGCAGCTCTACGTCGAGCCGCAGTGAACCCTTGGTGAGGGCGGCCTGCGCCTCGAGGCTCATTCCGGCACCTCGGCTGCGTCGCTCGGGCGTCTCGTGCGCGCGACGTTCATCGCGACGGGAACCAGCGGTCGCGCAGGGCGACCAGGACGACGAGGCAGACGATCAGCATCACGAGGCTGAGCGTGATGGCGGCGTCCGGGTAGTTCTGCAGCGCCAGGTACACGGCCAGCGGGATGGTCTGGGTCTTGCCGGGGAGGTTGCCGGCGAAGGTGATGGTGGCGCCGAACTCGCCGAGCGCGCGCGCCCAGGTGAGCGCCGCGCCGGCGCCGAGCGCCGGCGCGATCAGCGGCAGGGTGACGCGCCGGAACGTGGTCCAGCGGCCGGCGCCGAGGGTGGCGGCGGCGTCCTCGTACCGGCGGTCCATGGAGCGCAGTCCGGCCTCGACGGTGATGATGAGGAAGGGCATGGCGACGAACGTCTCGGCCATGATCGCGCCCCAGGTGGTGAAGGGGAGCGTGAGGCCGAACCACTGGTCGAGCCACTGCCCCACGATGCCGTTGCGGCCGAAGGCGAGCAGGAGGGCGACGCCGCCGACGACGGGCGGCAGCACCATCGGCAGAGTGACGATCGCGCGCACGACGTTGCGGCCGCGGAACGGCACGCGCGCGAGCACCCACGCGAGGGGGACGCCGAGCAGGACGGAGACGGCGAGCGCGCCGAGCGAGCAGACGAGGGAGAGGCGCAGGGCCGTCAGCACGCCGGGGGCCGTGAGGTCCTCGGTGAGGCTTCCCCACGGCGCCCGCACCAGCAGGCCGACGAGCGGCAGGGTGAGGAACAGGACGGCGAGGACGGCGAGCGGGACGAAGCCGAAGGGCGCGCCGCTGCCGCGGCGCGCCGGCGCCGCCGTCGTCGCGGCCGGCGCCGGCTTGCGCCAGGGCGGCGGCCGGCGCGAGAGCGGCCGCGGCTCGATCGCGTCGCCGGCGACGACGGCGAGCTTGCCGGCCGCGTCCCTCGCGCGCGCGTCCGTGCCGGCGCCTTCGCTCACGCCGCGCCTCCGGCGGCTCTTGCGCGGCGGCCGGTCACGGCGCCGGCAGGAACCCGTACCCGGCGAGGACCGCCTGGCCCTCGGCGGAGAGGACGAGATCGACGAACGCCTGCGCGTCGGCCGGGTCCGCGGCGTCCGTGAGGGTCGCGATGGGGTACGTGGCGACGACGTTCAGGTCCGCGGGGATCGCGATCCCCTCGAGCTTGTCGCCCGCCGACTTGACGTCGCTGACGTACACGATGCCGGCGTCGGCTTCTCCGAGGGAGACCTTGGTGACGACGCCCTTGACGGAGACCTCGAGCGACACCGGCTGCACGGTGACGCCGGCCTCGGCGAGCGCCTCCTGCGCGTACTTGCCGGCGGGCACCTCCGGCGCCGCCAGCACCACCTTGAGATCCTCGTCGCCGAGGTCCGCAAGTCCGGAGATGCCCATGGGGTTGCCGGGCTCGACGGCGATGATCAGCTCGTTGCCGGCGAACGCCTGCGGCGCGCCGGTGAGGCTCGCCGCCTCCTCCATGTTCTTCGGGTCGGCGGTGGCGAGCACGTCCGCCGGCGCGCCCTGCTGCAGCGCCGTGACGAGGTCGTTGCTGCCGGCGAAGTTGAAGGCGACCGTCACGCCGGGATGCTCCGCCGTGAACCGGTCGCCCAGCTCCGTGAAGGCCTCCGTGAGCGACGCGGCGGCAAAGACGCTCAGCTCGCGTGGACCGTCGGCGGATGAGGTCGCGGCTTGTTCGCCGCACGCGGCGGCGAAGGCCACGACGAGCAGCACGACGATGCCGATGAGGGCGGCGCGCGGCGCGTGAGCGCCGCGTCGCGGGGACGAAGCGGCCATGTCCCAGGCTCCTTTCCAAGCACGGGGAGGTCCGGGCGTTTCCACCCGGGCCCACGACGGCGGACCAGCTCGCCGCCCCACGGTCTGTCCGTGGTACGGCCCTGCACCCGTAGCTTGATGCCGTAGGGCGGAGGGCTTGGAGAATGGACGGGGCCGAGGGTACACCCGGGGACCCCGGCGCGCCAGTCGCGGCCGGTCAACTCGGCGGTGGCCTGACGGCCCTTTTCACCCGCGCTGTGGTCGGGTAGGTTGGGGTCGCTCGTTCCCCCGGACCGGAGGCGTTTCATGACCGAACTGCTCATCCGTCACAAGGTCGGCGACTACGAGACCTTCAAGAAGATCTTCCTCGAGGACGAGGAACGGCGTCGCTCGACCGGCAGCAAGCGTGCGCGCGTCCTGCTGAACGCGGACGACCCCAACGACATCTGGGTCGTGCTCGACTACGACAACGCCGAGCAGGCTCGAGAGCACGTCCACAGCCTCGAGCTGAATGAGGCGATCAAGTGGGCCACCGGCAACATCTCCATGCCCGACTTCGTGGTGCTCGAGCCGGCGATGGAGACGGACGCGTAAGGCAGACTCGCTCGGGGGAGCGACGGAGGCCCGGGGGAGGCGCGCCAGAGGCGCCGCCCCCGGGCCTTCACGCGTGCGGGGTCAGATCCAGGCGCTCGACGAGGAACCGCGCCAGCGCGGCCGTGTCGTCGAGCCCGAACCGGTGCGGGTGGGCGATCCCGGCGTCGGTGACCAGGGCGAGCGGCTCTCCCGGCTCGCAGACCATGGACTCGTAGCCGGCGCCGGTGCGGAAGACCTCCACCACGTCCGGCGCCTCGCGCCGGTAGCCCTCGCAGACCACCACGTCGAAGCCGCCGAAGAACCGCGCGACGATCTCCTCGAGCGTCGCCTCCTCCTGCCGGCGGGCGACGAAGGCCACCTTGCCCGGCGAGCCGACGGCGTAGGCCTCCGCGCCGGCCTGCCAGTGCCGCCAGGAGTCCTTGCCGGGCACGTCGATGTCGAACTTCGCGACGCGCTTGACGGCCCCGACGCGCAGCCCGCGCGCGGTGAGCTCGGGGATGAGCTTCTCGATGAGCGTGGTCTTGCCGTTGTTGGGCCGGCCGACGATGCCGAGCACGACCGGCTCGCCGGGCGCCCTCTCGGCCCGCGAGGAGGAGCCGGCCTCGCACGCGGCCTTCGCGGTCGCGCCCGCCGGCTCGCCGCCGAGCCGCCGCTGGGCCTCTTCCCAGTCCGCCGGCGTGTTGACGTTGAAGAACGGCGCCATGTCGTCGAACGGCACCCGCGCCACGCGCACGAGAGGGAACAGGTCGAGCAGGCTGTGCGCACCGGCCGCCAGCAGCCGGCGCATACGCGGCAGGCACTCTGGGCCGTACACCGCGTGCAGCGGCTCGACGTGCTCGACGGCGACGGGCAGCGCCACGTCCACGTCGCGGAACGCGTCGAGCACACGCGTCACGGCGGCCGGGTCGGGGGAGATGAGGTCGGCCGCCATGGCGAAGACCGGCTCTCCGAGCTCCGCGAGGATCCCCGCGAGCCCGCCCATCGGGGAGCCCGGGGTCTCGTCGGGGATCACGAGGACGTCGTCCGGCAGCCCGGCCGGCGCCTGGTCCGCGGTGCGCACCGAGAGGCCTACCGCGGGGAACAGGCCACGGAGGAACTCCAGGTTGCGCTCCAGGAGCGTGCCGCCGTCCAGCCGGAGCTCGCGCTTGTCGCGGCCCATGCGGCGGGACTCGCCGCCGGCAAGCAGCACGCCGATGCGCACGGGGTCCGGGGCTGTGGGCGGAGCGTTCATGGCGAGGATGGAGTCTAGCTCATCAGGCTCGGCCTGGTCCCGGCCGGGGCGCGCTCCGCGCACCGCCGACCGGCTTGACTTCCGCCTCTCTCTCGGTACGATGCCCATGATGCGGTACAGCTAATCCGCATCGTGGAACAGTGGCGTTCGGGGGAACGCAGGCGGCCCGGCCGGCCGCCCGTCGCGTCTTGGGAAGCGAGGTCTTACGAGTATGGGTGAAGTCCAGCGGCTCACAAACTGCACCACCGGCGGCCCGGTGTTCGTGGACGTGGAGGACGGCAAGATCGTCCGCATGTACCCGATCGACCTCGCCGACGACGACAAGGGCGACTGGGTGATCGAGGCGCGGGGCAGGAAGTTCATGCCGCCGCGCCGCACGACGCTCTCGCCGCACGCGCAGGCGCAGCGCTCCCTGGTGTACTCGCCGAAGCGCATCCTGCACCCGATGAAGCGCGTCGACTGGGACCCCGAGGGCGAGCGCAACACCCACAACCGCGGCATCTCCGGCTACGAGGAGATCAGCTGGGACGAGGCCCTCGACCTGGTCACCACCGAGCTCATCCGCGAGAAGCGCGAGAACGGCCCCGGGTCGATCCTCACCACCTGCAGCTCGCACCACCTGTGGGGCAACCTGGGCTACCGTCACAGCGCCTACTACCGCTTCCTCAACCTGATGGGGATGGTCCACACGGCCCACAACCCCGACAGCTGGGAGGGGTGGCACTGGGGCGCCATGCCGATGTGGGGCAACAGCCACCGCCTCGGCATCCCCGAGCAGTACGACCTGCTCGAGGACGCGCTCAAGCACACCGAGATGGTCGTCTTCTGGTCGGCCGACCCCGAGTCCACCGGCGGCGGCATCTACTCCGCCTTCGAGAGCACCTCACGCCGCTACTGGATGAAGGAGCTCGGCATCAAGATGGTGTTCGTCGACCCGTACTACAACCCGACGGCAGAGCTCTTCTCCGACAAGTGGTTCGCGCCGCGCCTCGGCACCGACGTCGCCTTCGGCCTCGGCATCGCCCACACGTGGCTGGCCGAAGCACCTGTACGACAAGGAGTACGTCGCCGACCGCACCACCGGGTTCGACGAGTGGAAGGACTACGTCCTCGGCGTGACCGACAACGTCCCCAAGACGCCGGAGTGGGCCGAGAGCGAGTGCGGCATCCCCGCCCGGCAGATCCGCGCCCTCGCGCGCGAGTGGGGCAGCAAGAAGGTCATGCTCGCCGCCGGCGGCCTCGGCGGCTGGGGCGGCGCCTGCCGCTCCGCCACCGGCAACGAGTGGGCGCGCACCATGGTGGCGCTCGCGGCGATGCAGGGCTACGGCAAGCCGGGCGTCAACATCTGGGGCACGTCGCAGGGCGCGCCGTCTGACTGCTCGTTCGTCTTCCCCGGCTACGCCGAGGGCGGCATGTCCGGCGACCCGGAGAAGTCGGCCGCCGGCTACCGCATGCTCTACCGTATGTTCGCCCACAGCACCGGGCTCAAGCCCACCGTCAACGCCCACGACTCCACCGAGGGCATCGCCATCCCGCGCCTGCGCATCCCCGAGGCGATGATGCACGAGAAGTTCGAGTGGCGCGGCAAGGGCTTCTGCGGCCCCAGCATCCAGAGCCAGATGCAGAAGTACCAGTACCCGGCGCCGGGCTACCCGTTCGTCACCATGTACTGGCGCTACGGCGGGTCGTTCTTCGGCACCATGCAGCAGACCAACCGCTACGTGAAGGCCTACCGTGAGGGCGGCGTGCGCACCGTGGTCAACCAGTCCATCTGGTTCGAGGGAGAGGCCAGGTTCGCCGACATCATCCTGCCGGCCTGCACCAACTTCGAGCGCTGGGACATGAGCGAGTTCGGCAACTGCTCGGGCTACATCCCGGACAACCACAACCAGACCAACCACCGGGTGATCGTCTTCCAGAAGAAGTGCATCGAGCCGCTCGGCGAGAGCAAGTCGGACTACGACATCTTCGCCGCCGTCGCCGAGCGCATGGGCATGGGCGACGTCTTCACCGAGGGCGGCATGGACGAGCTCGACTGGTGCAAGGCGTACTTCGACGCGACCGACCTCCCCAAGATCACCACGTGGGAGGAGTTCGAGGAGAAGGGCTACGTCGTCGTGCCGTTCCCGGACGACTACAAGAGCACGCCGGCCATGCGCTGGTTCGCCGAGGACCGCAAGCGCGACACCCCGGACTGGGGCCCGCGGCCGGGCGACACGGTCGGCTTCAAGGGCCTGCAGACGCCGTCCGGCAAGATCGAGTTCGTCAGCAAGACGCTCAAGAACCTCGAGATGGACGTCGTCGACCCCGAGCGGCCGGCGATGGGCCCGCAGTTCATCGCCAGCTGGGAGGGCCACCACACCACCGAGCTGTACGGCAAGTACCCGCTGCAGATGGTGAGCCCGCACCCGCGCTTCAGCTTCCACACCATGGGCGACTCCAAGGGCACCTGGCTCAACGAGGTCGACGAGCACCGCATCCTGCACGACGACGGCCACCGCTACTGGATCATCCGCCTGAACAGCGTGGACGCCGCGGCGCGGGGCATCGCCGAGGGCGACCTCGTCCGCGCCTACAACGACCGCGGCGCCGTGATCCTCACGGCGCAGCTCACCGAGCGCGTCGCGCCGGGCACGGTACACTCCTACGAGAGCTGCGCCGACTACCTGCCGACCGGCGAGCCCGGCGAGTCCACCGACATCGCCGGCTGCGTCAACATCCTGACCAACAAGCGGACGATCACACCGACGTCCCAGGCAATGTCCAACAACTCCTGCCTCATCCAGGTTGAGAAGTGGGAGGGGGAGGCTTCATGAAGAGCTGGCACCTGATCGTCGACGTCGCCCGCTGCCACGACTGCAACGACTGCTTCCTGGCCGACAAGGACGAGTTCGTCGACAACGAGTTCCCGCCGTACTCGGCGGCCCAGCCCTGGCACGGCCACCGCTGGATGAACATCAAGCGCAAGGAGCGCGGCCAGTACCCGCTGGTCGAGACCGCCTACCTGCCGATGCCGTGCATGCACTGCGACGATGCGCCGTGCCTGACCACCGACGGCGCCGTCTACAAGCGCCCCGACGGCCTCGTCATCATCGACCCGGTCAAGGCCAAGGGCCGCAAGGAGATCGTCGCGAGCTGCCCGTACTCGGTCATCTACTGGAACGAGGAGAAGGAGCTCGCCCAGAAGTGCACCGGCTGCGCCCACCTCCTGGACGACGGCTGGACGGAGACCCGCTGCAGCCAGGTCTGCCCCACCGAGGCCATCAGGTTCGTGATGGCCGAGGAGGACGACTTCGAGCGGCAGGCCGAGGACGAGGGCCTCGAGCGCTACCGCGACGAGCTCGGCACCAAGCCGCGGGTCTGGTACAGGAACCTGCACCGCTGGGAGAAGGCGTTCGTCGGCTGCAGCATCGTCTTCGGCGACACCGACGAGTGCGCCGAGGGCGCGCGCGTCACGGTGCAGCCGCGACGGCGCCGCGACCCTCGAGGGCGTGGCCGACATCTTCGGCGAGGTCAAGATCGACCATCGTCGAGCCCGGCCACGAGTACACGGTCAGGATCGAGGCCGACGGCTACCAGCCGGCCGAGATGACCCTCAAGGTCGACGAGAGCCTTAACGCCGGTACGGTGGTGCTGCAGAAGGCCTGACGCCCTGCCGATCCGCCGCGTCCACGGCTCGCCCGGCGGACCGCTGCAGGGGCGCCGTCCTCTGTCCTGGGACGGCGCCCCTCGCGCTCTCCGGCGCCGCATCACTTGACGCAATCGCGTAGGATGCGCTCCGTGAGTCCTTCAGCAGACAAGCATCCCGGACCTCCCGCGGACGACGCGGCCGCCGCCCCGGCCGGCGAGGCCGGCAAGCCGGCGGACCGGCGCATGGGCGTGCAGGTCATCGCCCGCGCCGCGGAGATCTGCCGCGAGCTGGCCACCGCCGTCGACGGCCTCTCCACGGCCGAGCTGGTCGAGCGGCTGCACCTCTCGCGGCCCACCGTGTACCGCATCCTGCGCGCCCTGATGGACGAGGACTTCGTGCGCCAGGTCGGGCCGGGCCGCTTCGCCATCGGCCCCGCCTTCCTCGTGATCGCAGGCTCCACCTACGGCGGCCTGCGGCACGACATGCGCCCGTTCATGAAGGACCTCTCCAACGAGATCGGCGAGACCATCGACCTCGCGATGCTCGACGCCGGCGAGGCCCTGTTCGTCGACCAGTTCGTCGCCGTCCGCGGGCTGCGGGTGGTCGCGCACATGGGCGCCCGCCTGCCGCTGCACTGCACGGCCAGCGGCAAGGCGCTGCTCGCGGTGCTCGAGCCCGACGAGATCGACCGCGAGCTGCCCAAGAGGCTGCAGGGCTACACGCCCAACACGGTGACCGACCGCGCGGCGCTGCTCCGGGCAGCTCGACGACATCCGCCGGACCGGAGTGGCCTACGACCACGAGGAGTACGTGATGGGCGTCTGCGCCGTGGCGACCCCCGTGCACGACGCGGTCGGCGCGGTCGGCGCGCTCACGGTCGAGATCGGCGCCGTCACCCTGCAGGAGCAGGGGCGCGAGGAGCGCGTCGTCAAGGCGCTGCTCCGTCACCGTGACCGCGCGCACCTGGCGCTTCTCGGGTCTCCCCGCCGCCCGTCGGGGCCGGCAGACTGACGTACCTCAGGGGCCGCGCCTCGCGGCGTGCCACTCGACCCTCGTCTCGGCCCCCGGATATCTCCAGAGAATCTATCGGTGTGCTTGACTGGCGGCCCGACTCCCCCTACGATGCGTCCATATTGCGAGCTACCTGTCCGCATTGTGAGCAGAGGGGGACACGAATGAACAACCAGGACCAGCTTCCCTCGGGAAGCGAGGGAGTGCTGCGCAGCAAGGTCTCGCGCCGCCACTTCCTCAAGATGGGCGCTCTCACCGGCGCGGCCCTCGGTATGGGCGGCGCACTGGGTGGCGCGCTCACCGCGTGCGGCAGCGACAGCGGCGGCACCACCGACGGCGGCGGAGAGGGCGGCGGCCGCGAGATCAAGATCGGTTTCGTCACCCCGCTCACCGGCCCGCTCGCGTCGTTCGGCATCCCGGACGCCTGGTGCGTCAAGCAGTGGGAGGCCGCCGTGGCCGGCGGTCTCGAGTGCGGCGACGGCCAGACGCACCCCATCACCTTCATCGTCAAGGACACCCAGTCCGACACCAACCGCGCCGCGCAGGTGACCGGCGACCTCATCACCAACGACGGCTGCGACATCATCATGGCCGCCTCCACCGCCGACACCGTGCCGCCGGTCTCCGACACGTGCGAGGCCATGCAGGTGCCGTGTGTGACCAACGACTGCCCGTGGCAGGCGTACTTCTTCGGCCGCGGCGGCGACCCCGCTGTGGGCTTCGAGTGGACGTACCACAGCTGGTGGGGCCTCGAGGGCATCACCGCCACGTTCGTCAGCATGTGGGACGCGATCAAGACCAACAAGACGGTCGCCGAGATGTGGCCCAACGACGGCGACGGTCTGGCCTGGGCCGACGAGAAGACCGGCCAGCCGCCGGTGCTCACCAAGGCCGGCTACACCATCATCGACGGCGGCCGCTACCAGGGCATGAGCGAGGACTACTCCTCGCAGATCGCCAAGTTCAAGGACGCCGACGCGCAGATCGTCAGCGGCGTCATGCTGCCCCCGGACTTCACGAACTTCTGGAAGCAGTCGCTGCAGCAGGGCTTCAACCCGACCATCGCCACCGTCGGCAAGGCCCTCCTCTTCCCGCAGTCGCTCGAGGCGCTCGGCGACATCGGCTACAACCTCTCCAGCGAGTGCTGGTGGTCGCCGAACCACCCGTTCAAGTCCTCCCTGACCGGCCAGACCTGCAAGGAGCTCGCCGACCAGTTCGAGACCGACAACGACGCCCAGTGGACGCAGCCGATCCTCCACTACGCGATCTTCGAGGTCGTCGCCGACGCGCTCAAGCGCACGACCAACGTCGACGACAAAGCCGTCATCCGCGACGCCGTCGCCGCCACCGACATGGACACCATCGGCGGCAAGATCACGTGGAGCAGCAGCGACAAGGCGCTCAACCCGGTGCCCAACGTCTGCACGACGCCCATCACCGGCGGCCAGTGGGTCAAGGGCGAGAAGTACCCCTACGACCTGATCGTCGTGAACAACTCGCAGGCGACCGAGGTCCCGACCCAGGGCGAGCTGCAGCCGCTCGAGTTCTGAGAGAGCACACAGGTCTCGGGACGGCGCCGGAGCACGGCGCCTGACCAAGCCCCCCGGGCCCCGAGCACACGTCTCGCAAGTGCTTCCCTTGCGAGACGTCGGGGCGGCCGTCCGTCCCCCGAGTCGGCCGCCCCGCTTCTTCACCGCGCACGGCCGCGGCTCGCGAGAGCCGCGGCCGTGCGCGTTCGTCGACTCCCCTCGGCGCACACGCAGCCGCGCCAACGCCGCTCGCGGTTGACCCTTCGCCGACGCCGCTGTAGCGTACCGTTAGAATGGAATAGCTATTCCGCAGAACGGAACGACTGCAGGGAGCGCGACCGAACCAGCGCGAGCGGAGGGAGCCGATGTCCGGCAAGGAGCAGCAGACGGGCCGACGGGGACGCGCCAAAGACGCCGCCAGGCAGGTGAAGAAGGCGGCGGCACAGGCGAAGAAGGCCGCCGCCGAGGCGCAGTTCACCGCCACGCTCGCCGGTCTGGAGGTGGCGCTGCGCACCACCGCGCGCCGGTATCCCGCGTTCGCGGCCCGACTCCGCGAGCGCGACCTCGTGGCGCAGATCCGCATCGCCGGCCGCGCCAGGGGCCGTGCCTACGTGATCGAGGGCGGTAAGGTCCGGTCCCGCGCAGGGCTGCACCCGGCGCCGGACCTCACCATGACGTTCGACTCTCCCGAGGTCGCCGGCCGCGTCATGCGGCCCGGCCGCGACTACCTCGAGTTCATCGACGCGCTCAAGAACTTCCAGATGCGCGTCGAGGGCCCCGACGACCTCGCGGTGTGGTTCTCCGAGACGCTGCAGATGATGCTCACCGTGGGGCTCGAGACCGGCGTGGACGCCGGGAACGGGGTACGCCGCTTCACGAGCAACACCAACGGCGGGCCCGTCTTCGTCTACGTGCGCGACGGGCGCATCCTGCGCATCACGCCCATCGAGTTCGACGAGGACGACGCCGACACGTGGACGATCGAGGCGCGGGGCAGGACGTTCTCGCCGCCGCGCAAGACGACGGTCAGCTCGCACACGCTCGCCTGGAAGAGCCTCATCTACTCGCCCGACCGGCTGCTGCACCCGATGAAGCGCGTGGACTTCGACCCGGACGGCGAGCGCAACCCGCAGAACCGCGGCACCTCCGGCTACGAGCGCATCAGCTGGGACGAGGCGCTCGACCTGGTCGTGCGCGAGATCACGCGCGTCAAGCGCGACCACGGGCCGGGCGCGATCATGAACGGCAGCGGCTCCCACCACACCTGGGGCGTGCTGGGGTACTGGCTGAGCGCCCGCATCCGCTTCTTCAACATGATCGGCTGGTCGCCCGTGGTGCACAATCCCGACAGCTGGGAGGGATGGTACTGGGGCGCCGCCCACCACTGGGGCCAGAGCGCGCGCAACGGCGGCGGCGAGACCTACGGCACCGTGGAGGACCTGCTGCGGCACGCCGAGATGGTCGTGTTCTGGTCGTCGGACCCGGAGGCCACCAGCGGCGTGTACGGCGCGCACGACGGCACCATCCGCCGGCAGTGGCTCAAGGACCTCGACATCCCCTGCGTGCACATCGACCCGTACCACAACCACACCGCCTCCTGGCTCGGCGGCAAGTGGATCGCCCCGCGCCCGGGCACGGACAGCGCCCTGGTGCTCGCGATCGCCCACGTCTGGATGACCGAGGGCCTCTACGACGCGGACTACGTCGCCGAGCGCACGGTGGGCTTCGAGAAGTGGCGGGCCTACGTCCTCGGCGAGGAGGACGCGGTCGCCAAGACGCCGGAGTGGCAGGAGCCCGAGACGGGCGTCCCCGCGCGCGAGGTGCGTGCGCTCGCGCGCGCGTGGGGCAAGAAGAAGACGTACCTCGCCGCCGGCGGCCTCGTCGGCTTCGGCGGCGCCTGCCGCACGGCCACCGGCACCGACTGGGCGCGCGGCGTGGTGTGCCTGATGGCCATGCAGGGCCTGGGCAAGCCCGGCGTCAACATGGGCTGCCTGCAGCAGGGCACGCCGCTCGACACGCACTTCTTCTTCCCGGGCTACGCCGAGGGCGGCTACTCCGGCGACCTCTACGGCACCGCGCTCAGCATCAACATGTACCAGCGCATGCCGCAGCTCCCCACCGTCAACACCGTCAATCAGATGGTGCCGCGGCTCAAGATCCCCGAGGCTGTGCTGGACGGGCACGTCGAGGCGTACCCCACCGACGCCAAGTCCATCGAGGGCCAGTTCCAGCGCTTCGAGTACCCGGCGCCGGGCCACAGCGAGATCAAGATGTACTACAAGTACGGCGGCTCGCACTTCGGCACGATGACCGAGACCGACCGGTTCGCGCGCATGTACCGGTCGGACAAGCTGGAGTTCGTCGTCAACCAGGCGATCTGGATGGAGGGGGAGACGAAGTTCGCCGACGTCATCCTGCCGGCCTGCACCAACTTCGAGCGCTGGGACATCAGCGAGTTCGCCAACTGCGGCGGCTACATCCAGCACGCCTACACGCAGTGCAACCACCGCGTGGCGGTGATGCAGCACAAGTGCATCGAGCCGCTGGGCGAGTCCAAGTCGGACCACCAGATCTTCCTCGAGCTCGCCATCAGGCTCGGGCTGGGCTCGATGTACTCCGAGGGCGTGACGGAGCTGGACTGGTGCAAGCGCCTGTTCGATGCGACCGACCTGCCCAGGGGCATCTCGTGGCGGGACTTCCTCAAGAAGGGCTACTACGTGATCCCGCCGTCGCCGGAGGACCGGCGCGACCCGGTGTCGTACCGCTGGTTCGCCGAGGGCCGGGCCAAGGACACGCCCGAGCTGACGCCCCTGCCGGCCGACTACACGGGGGAGTTCGGCATGGGCCTGCAGACGCAGTCGGGCAAGCTGGAGTTCGAGGCGTCGAGCCTCAAGCGCTTCGACCCCGACGACCCGGAGCGGGCGCCGATCATGCGCTACGTGCCGGCGTGGGAGGGGCCGCACGCGAAGGACCTGTTCGCCAAGTTCCCGCTGCAGCTCATCACGCCCGCACCCGCGGCACAGCTTCCACACGCAGAGCGACGGCAAGGACGCGGTGACCAACGACATCCGCGACCACCGCGTCCTCGTCGACGGCCGCTACTACTGGGTCGTGCGCATGAGCCCGCGGGACGCGGCCGCGCGCGGCCTCGGGCAACACCAGCTCGTGCGCGTCTTCAACGACCGTGGCGCCGTGATCTGCGCGGTCCGGCTGACGGAACGCGTTCCGGCAGGTACAGTGCACTCGTACGAGTCGTCCGCACGCTACGAGCCCGTGGGCGAGCCGGGGCGCTCCGCCGACAGGGGCGGGTGCATGAACGTGCTCACGCCGAGCCGGATGATGATCCGCAAGGCGCACGCCCTGGCGGCCAACTCATGCCTCGTCCAGATCGAGGCGTGGGAGGAGGACGACGTCTGACGAGAGGGGAGCCATGCCCAGGCGGCAGTCCGGTGAAGAGGGTCCAGACGGTGGGATGCAGGTGATCACGCGGGCGGCCGCCATCCTCGGCGCGCTCGCCGAGCCGGGCGGCGGCCGCAGTCTCGCACACCTCGCGGCGCAGACCGGGCTGCCCAAGACCACGGTGCACCGCATCTGCACGGCGCTGGAGCAGGTGGGCTTCGTGCAGACCGAGGCGGAGGGCGGCCGGCGGGAGCTCGGTCCGAGCCTGCTCCGGCTGGCGTACTCCGGCCGCCGGGACCTCGTGGCGCTGCTCCAGCCCTCGCTCGAGCGGCTCTCCGTGGAGCTCAACGAGACCGTCGACCTTGCCGTGCTGGACGGCGACCAGGTGCGGTTCGTCGCGCAGCACCCCGCGCCGCAGCGGGCGCTCATGGCCATCGCCCGCGTCGGGGCGCACTTCCCGGCCTACAGCCTGGCCAGCGGCAAGGTGCTGCTGGCGCAACTGTCCGAGGACGAGGTGGTGCGCCGGCTCCCGCGCCGGCTCGAGCCCGCGCTCGACGGGCGCCAGCGCACGCGTGAGACCCTGCTCCGCGAGCTCGACGAGGTGCGCGCGACCGGGCTCGGCATCGAGCGCGAGGAGATGCGCCACGGCATCTGCGCCGTCGCCGTGGCGATCACCGACGTGGACGGACGCGCCGCCTCCGTGGCGGTCCCGATGCCCACGGCGCGCTTCGTGGAGAGCGAGGAGCAGGTGGCCGCGCGTCTGCTGGAGCTCAGGGACATCACCGAGGCCCGCCTCCGCGGCTCCTGAAGCCGCGGCCTGGCCCCGGCGCCGGTCCAGCCGGCGCCGGTGCGCCGGCACAGTCTCGTCGCCGCCCGCCGGGGAGCAGTCTCCGCCGCCGCTCGCCGCGACCTTCCGTCTCGGGCCCCCCAACAACCGCTTGACCAATCGCCGACCAGCTGGGAGGATTGTGACTGCATCGCGGAATTCGTATTCCACGATGCGGAAATCGCCACTGGGTGGGCAGACCCGCCGACCCGTCCGGGGTCCGGCGGCGATCAGAGAAACCACAGAAGACACAGCAGAGTGGACCCGCGAGTCTGGAGGAAGCAATGGCTGAAGAGACGCCGAGGAAGACGGTCGAGGAACTGCAGAAGCTCTTCGATCTGACCGGCAAGGTCGCCGTGGTCACGGGGGCCGGTGGCACGCTTGGTCACGCGCTGTGCAAGGGTCTCGCCGCCTACGGCGCGGACATCGCGGGCTGGGACATGAAGACGGACATCATGGACGACATGGTGGCCGAGGTCGAGGGCATCGGGCGCAAGGCGACGGCCACGGCCGTGAACGTCACCGACGACGCCAGCGTCAAGGCCGCCATGGAGAAGGTCATCGCCGACTTCGGCAAGGTCAACATCCTGGTGACGGTGGCCGGCACCGCCGGCAACCGCCAGCCCGCCGAGACCTTCGACATCGACGAGTGGCAGAAGGTCATGGACGTCAACGTCCGCGGGACCATGCTCTGCGCCAAGTACGCGGGCGCCGAGTACGAGAAGCAGGGCGACGGCGGCAAGATCATCACGATCGGCTCCGTGCGCGGCTTCCTCGGTCACCCGGGCGGCTACGCGGCCTACGGGACCTCCAAGGGCGCCGTCCACCTGCTCACCAAGCAGCTGGCCACCGAGTGGGCCAAGAAGCGCATCAACGTCAACGCCATCGCTCCGTCGATCTTCTGGACCCCGCTCACGCAGCAGGTCCGCGACGACCCGGAGCTCGTCAAGATCTTCATGGCGCGCATCCCGATGGGCCGGGCCGCCGAGCTCGACGACTTCATCGGCGCGGCCGTGTATCTGGCCTCTCCCGCCTCTGACTACGTGACCGGGCTCGTCCTCTCCGTGGACGGCGGCGCCGTAGCCGGATGAGAAGACTCGAAGACATCAGGAAGGTCGCCGTCCTCGGCTCCGGCATGATGGGCACCGGCTGCGCGATGGTCTTCGCCGCCGCGGGCTACGACGTCGTCCTCTACGACGTCGTGCCGGAGGCGCTGCCCAAGGTCGCGCCGAACATGCGCAGCGACCTGACCTTCCTGGCCGAGCGGGGTCTGGGCCGGCTCGAGGACGTGGAGCCGACGCTGGACCGCGTGTCCACCACGCTGGTCATGGAAGACGCGGTCGCCGAGGCGGACTTCGTGCTCGAGGCCGTCATCGAAGACATGACGCTCAAGCAGCAGATCTTCCAGAGCCTCGACCAGATGTGCGGTCCCGAGGCGGTGCTCGCCACCAACACGTCGGTCATGAGCCCCACCGAGATCGCGAGCAAGGCGCAGCGGCGGGAGCGGATCGTCGGGACGCACTGGTGGAACCCGCCGTTCCTCATCCCTCTGGTGGAGGTCGTACAGACCGAAGAGACGGCGCCGTGGGTCATCGAGTTGACGATGGACCTCCACCGCGCCATCGGCAAGCACCCGGTCCACGCCCGGAAGGACGTGCCGGGGTTCATCGCCAACCGGCTGCAGCACGCGCTGTGGCGGGAGGCCGTCTCCATCGTGGAGCACGGCATCGCCGACGCGGCCACCGTGGACGAGAGCCTCAAGTACGGCCCCGGCCTGCGGCTGCCGGTCCTCGCCCCACTGGAGAACGCCGATCTGGTGGGCCTGGACCTGATACTGGCGATCCACGACTACGTGTTCCCGTATCTGGAGGACCGGCACGACGCGTCGCCTCTCGTGAGAGAGCGGGTCGACGCGGGCGAGCTGGGCTTCAAGAGCGGAGGTACAGGCCTGCAGACCTGGACGGCGGAGGAGCAGAAGGAGTTGCGTACCGGACTGCTCGACTACCTGTGCAAGGCCGTCCAGGACCTGAAGGAGCGGGAGGACCGGTAGAGACTGCCGCCCGCATGTAGTGAAGGTAACCGAAGAAGGAGATGGTGAAGGATTATGGCGAAGGTATGGGTTGATCTGACACATCCGTTCAGCGCGGAGATCCCTCGTTGGCCGTACTTCGTGAAGCCGGTCATCGACTCGATGCACACCATGGCCAAGGGCGGCGTCCTCACGCAGCGCGTCGACTGCGTGCAGCACACCGGCACCCACGCCGACGCTCCGCGTCACGTCATGGAGAAGGAGTTCACCGGCAAGCGGGCGCGTTACACCCATGAGATGCCGGTCGACGCCTACACCGGCGACGCCGTCTGCCTCGAGATCAAGATCGACAAGTGGGGCCTGATCCTGCCCGAGCATCTCGAGGACGCCTGCAAGCGCGCGAACATCAAGCCGGAAGAGCTCGAGGGCATGGTCGTCTGCCTCAACACCGGCATGCACCGCCTGTTCGACGACTCCAAGGACTACTACCAGTACTCCTGCGGCACCGGCGTCGAGGCCGGCAAGTGGTTCGTCAAGCACAAGGTCAAGTGCGTGGCCATGGACATGCAGGCCCTCGACCATCCGCTGCACACCGCGATGGGCAAGAACGGCCCGCCGCAGATGAACCTCCCCGGCAACACCGGCAGGCCGATCACCGAGGAGTACATCGACCAGTTCGGCATCGAGGCGTACGCCGAGTTCGAGAGGGCGGTCTACATCGAGGTGCACGGCCAGGCCGCCTACGACGCCAAGTACGGCGACCTCGAGGCGCTCGGCAACGAGGGCACCTGGGAGCCCTGCCACAAGCAGATGCTGGGTCACGGCATCGTCGGGGTCGAGAACCTCGGCGGCGACCTGGACAAGGTCGCCGGGCAAGCGCTTCCGCTTCTACTGCTTCCCGATCCGCTGGTACATGGGCGACGGTTCGATGGTCCGCTGCGTGGCCGAGATCGAAGAGGAAGACGTCAACAAGGACGTCGCGGATCGTACCTACACGTACTGCGGTACGGGGTACGGCCCGGCCTCCGGGTACTGAGTCCTGCGCCGACCGTCCGCCGTCGGCGGACGGTCGGCTCTGCGTGCACAGCAGCGCCGCACGAGCCCCCGCCGGCCGACCGCCGGCGGGGGCCTTCACGCGGAGGCCCGGCGACCGGGTCTCTGACGGCGGGGACGGACACGACACATGCGGCCCGCGCAGCGGTACGGCGGTCACCTCTCTCAAGAGGCCAGGAGTCCCCGGCCGCGGGTTCTGAGCATACGGCCCGGTCGGGGACTTGAGGGCGGGAGGAAGCATGGCCACAGACAGACGCGACGGAGTGCAGGTGCTCTCGCGCGCGGCGCTGCTGCTGCGCGAGCTCTCCGTCGCACCCGAGGGCCTCACGCCCATCGCGCTGGCCGACCGCGCCGGGCTGCCGCGCTCTACCTGCTACCGCATCGTGGGCGCGCTCTGCGATGAGGGCTTCATGCGCATGGCGCCGTCCGGAAAGCTGCACATCGGCGCCGGGCTCATCAGCATCGCCGCGGCCGGGCGCCGTGAGCTGCGCCACGAGGCGGCGCCCTATCTCAAGAAGCTCTCGCTCGAACTGCACGAGACCGTCGAGCTCGTCGTCCTCGACGGCGACGCGGCGCTGTTCACCGACCAGTACGTCCCGCAGCGCTCGCTGCGCGTGGTGGCGGAGGTCGGCGACCGGTTCCCGCTGTACTGCACGGCGTGCGGCAAGGCGATCCTCGCCGAGTTGCCGCCCGACGAGGCCGAGCGGCTCGTCCCGAGGTCCATCGAGCCGCTCACCAGTCGCACGATCGTCGACCGCGACGTGCTGCTGCGCGAGATCGAGGCGGCCCGCGGAAGCGGCATCGCCTTCGATCACCAGGAGCACACGCTCGGCGTGTCGGCGGTCGGCGCCGCGCTCGAAGACGCCGGCGGCTCCATGGCCGCCATCACTGTGGCCATGCCGGCCGCTCGCCTGGAGGGCCAGGAGGAGCGCATCGCCGCCGCCCTCCTCCGCACCCGTGACGACATCCGCAAGGCCGTCGCCCACGCCGGCTGAGCCCGGCGCGCCTCACGGCGGCCGGCCCGCCGTGCCCAGGGCCGCCGGCGTGTTGACAGCGGATTCCGAAGACCGATAGCGTATCCACGATACGGCATGAAGTGTCCGAGATGCGGACGACGGCGAGGAAGAATGCCCAGAAGCCGGATACGGCTGGAGAAGGAGTAAGGCATGGAGATCACCAGGTACGACGAGGCGCCGAGCTACGAGGCGCCCGGGCATTTCGACGTGTACGGCCTGCGCCTGCAGGGCTTCGAGGTCAGCAAGACGCGCAACTTCTGGATGAGCATCTCCCACTTCCTGCCCGGCGGGGGCTGCGAGTACGTCGCCACGCCGCTGGAGAAGGTGTACTTCGTGCTCGATGGCGAGGTCACCGTCAAGACGGAAGAGGGCGAGGTCGTCCTCAAGAAGTACGACTCCGTCTACCTGGCGCCGGACGAGGCTCGCTCGATCCTCAATCACACCAACTCGCCGGCGACGATGCTCGTCGCCATCCCGTATCCGGAACCCCGCGAGTTCTGAACAAGGACCCCGGGAGCGCTTCTCTCGGGCCCTCATGGGGACGAAGGACGCGAGGAGCGCGGACGGCGCGGGGACGCGCGGCGGCGGAAGCACCGCCGCGCGCCTCCGTGCAGCCACCCCTCTCGACCCCGGCGCGATCAAGGCGCACGCTCACCTGACCACACCACCTTCGAGGAGGGCCCCGATGCCCAAGCCCATCATCACCGCGGCGCTCACGGGACCCGTGGCGACCAAGGCCGACAACGCCGGCATGCCGGGCTCCGTGGCGGAGATCGCCAAGGACGCCCGGGAGTGCTACGAGGCCGGCGCCGCCGTCATCCACATCCACCTGCGCGACGACCAGGGCAACATGACGGCCGACCTCGATGTCGCGAAGCGCACCGTCGAGGCCGTCCGCGAGGTGTGCCCCGGCATCACCCAGCTGTCCACCGGCGGCCTGGCGTTCACGTACGAGCAGCGTATGGCGCTCGTGGAGGCCAAGCCCGCGATGGCCACGCTGAACCCGTGCACCATGACGTTCGGCGCCGCCGAGTTCAAGAACCCGCCCAAGCAGATGATGGAGCTGGCGGCGCGGATGATCGAGCTCGGCGTCAAGCCGGAGATCGAGATCTACGACACCGGCCACCTCGACATGATGCTGTACCTGCTCCACAAGGAGCTGCTCGTCGAGCCTCTCCAGGTGTCGTTCGTGATGGGCGTCCGCGGCGGTATGCGCGGCGACCCGCAGATCCTCTCCTGGCTGGTCAAGGAGCTGCCCGCCGGCACCAGCTGGCAGGTCATCGCCGTGGCCAAGGCCAACCTCCCGCTGACCACCATCGGCCTCGCCATGGGCGGCAACGCCCGCACCGGCATGGAGGACACGCTCACCCTCTCCAAGGGCGTACCGGCGGCGTCCAACCTGCAGCTCGTCGAGCGCCTCGTCGGCATCGCGAAGTCCATGCAGCTCGAGCCTGCGACCGTGCCCGAGGTGGTCGAGCGGCTCAAGCTCCACCCCGAGCTCGTCAACCCGTCCTGACACCTTGTGCCGAAAAGAACAAGTCGCTCCGGGCGTCCTTGACACCACCCTGCCCGGCGATATCATGTCCCGTATCGTGGGAGGGACCATCCGTATAGCGGATAGGCGTGGAGGTGCAGCAAACCGCTGAAGCACACGACCACAGGCGCGCGCCGGCTGAGGAAGCCGAAGTTCGGACAGCCGTGCGTAGAGCCTGACAGCAGAAGGCCATCGGGGGGGTCTCAGCCGCTCGCGACGCCCAGTGGGGGCGCCGGGGTGGCGGGACCACGTAAGGAGGCGGTATGAGTTCTGAAGAGCAGACCAGCAAGGCGATGGAGGGCATCAGGACGCCGATCACCCGTCGTAGCTTCCTCAAGACGGCCGGCGTGGCCGGGCTCGCCGTAGGCGCCATGGGCGGCCTCGGCAGCGTGGTCGCCGCTTGCGGCGGCAGCAGTGAAGAGGACGGCGGCGGTACTGCGGACGCCGGCGCCGGCCGCGCCGTCAAGATCGGCTTCGTCAGCCCGCTCACCGGCCCGCTCGCGGCGTTCGGCGAGACGGACCAGTGGCTGGTCGAGCAGTGGCTGGCCGCGGTCAAGGACGGCGTCATGGGCGGCGACGGCCTCCTGCACCCCATCGAGATCATCATCAAGGACTCGCAGTCGGACTCGAACCGTGCCGCGACCGTCGCCGGTGACCTCGTCACCAACGACGGCATCGACGTCATGATGGTCGCCTCCACCCCCGACACCGTGAGCCCCGTGGCCGACCAGGCCGAGGCGCTCCAGGTGCCGTGCGTGTCCAACGACTGCCCGTGGCAGCCGTACTTCTTCGGCCGCGGCGGCGACCCGGCGGTGGGCTTCACCTGGACCTACCACGCGTTCTGGGGTCTCGAGGACGTCACCGCCGTGTTCACCGGCATGTGGGACCAGCTCGACACCAACAAGAAGATCGGCGCCATGTGGCCGAACGACGCCGACGGCCTCGGCTGGGCCGACCCCAAGACCGGTCAGCCGCCGATGCTCAAGAAGGCCGGCTACACCGTCGTCGACGGCGGCCGCTTCCAGCCGGGCACCGAGGACTACACGCCGCAGATCAGCAAGTTCAAGTCTGAGGACTGCGACATCCTGAGCGGCGTCTTCATCCCGCCGGACTTCGTCAACTTCTGGAAGCAGTCGTACCAGCAGGGCTTCCAGCCCGTCGCCGCCACCGTCGGCAAGGCGCTGCTCTTCCCGGCGCAGCTCGAGGCGATCGGCGAGATCGGCTACGGCCTCACCACCGAGTGCTGGTGGTCCCCGTGGCACCCGTTCAAGTCTTCGCTCACCGGCCAGACCTGCCAGGAGCTCGCCGACGCCTGGACCGAGACCAGCGGCGGCAAGGAGTGGAACCAGACGCTCCTGCACTACGCGGTGTTCGAGGTCGTCGTGGACGCGCTCAAGCGCGCCACCACCGTGGACGACAAGCAGGTCATCCTCGACGCCATCAAGGCGACCGACATGGACACGATCCAGGGCAAGATCACCTGGTCTGCGGGCGCCCCGCTGAACCCCGTCCCGAACGTCTGCCGCACCGTGCTCGTCGGCGGTATGTGGACCAAGGGCACGGACTATCCGTTCGACCTGCTCCTCGTCGACACGAAGCACGCCGCCGAGGAGCCGTTCATGGTCGAGATCCCGACGAACGGCAAGGTCGAGCCAATCCAGTACTGAGAGAGCGTGCAGGATCCGACCCGCAAGCCCGGAGGAAGCCCTGCACCTGAGGAGGTCGATGTGATGCAGGGTGGTGAAAGCTCATGACCGTGGTCCTCGAGACCGCCGGTCTCATGAAGTCGTTCGGCGGCGTCCAGGTCATCGATGACCTGAGCGTGCAGTTGCACGACGGAGAGGCCTTGGGCATCGTCGGGCCGAACGGCGCCGGTAAGACCACGCTGTTCAATCTGGTCACCGGTGTGTACAAGCCCGACGCGGGTCGGGTCACGTTTGACGGTAAGGACATCACCGGTCTCCCGCGGCAGGATCGCTGCCGCGCGGGGATCGGCCGTACCTTCCAGATCCCCAAGCCGTTCTCGGATATGAGCGTCTTCGAGAACGTGCTCGTGTGCGCCGCATACGGTCGTGGCATGACCGAGCGCGCGAGCTACCAGCGCTGCGTGGAGACGCTGGAGATCACGCGGCTCACCTACAAGGCCAACCAGCAGGCCGGCACGCTGCCGCTGCTGGACCGCAAGCGGCTCGAGCTCGCCCGCGCGCTCGCCGGCGATCCCAAGGTCCTGCTCCTGGACGAGATCGCCGGCGGGCTCACGGAGGGCGAGGTCGAGATCCTCATCGAGACGGTCAAGGACCTCCACCGCGAGGGCCTGTCCATCGTCTGGATCGAGCACATCGTGCACGCGCTGCTCGCTGTGGTGCAGCGCATCGTCGCCATCAGCTTCGGGCGCAACCTCATCGAGGGCGAGCCCAACGAGGTCATGTGCAGCGACGAGGTGCAGGCCTGCTACATGGGGGGGACGCCGCTATGAGCGACGTCGTCCTCGAGCTCAAGGACGTCGACGTCTTCTACGGCGACTTCCAGGCGCTCTTCAACGTCTCGTTCACGGTCGACGAGGGCATGACGTTCGCCTTCATCGGCGCCAACGGCGGCGGCAAGTCCACGCTGCTGCGCACGATCGCCGGCCTGCAGCGCCCGGCCTCCGGCCACGTGCTGTTCCACGGCGAGCCGGTCGACCAGTTCCCCGCGCACAAGCGCGTGAGCATGGGCATCGCGCTCGTCCCTGAGGGACGCCGCGTGTTCCCGAGCCTCACGGTGCGCGAGAACCTGCTCATGGGCGCCTACGGCGGCCGCAAAGGCGACTGGAACGTCGACTCCGTGGTCGAGCTGTTCCCGCTGCTCAAGCCGCTCCTCAAGCGCGGCGCCGGGAGTCTCTCCGGCGGCGAGCAGCAGGCCATGGCGATCGGGCGGGCGCTCATGTCCAACCCCGAGCTGCTGCTGCTTGACGAGGTCTCTCTGGGCCTCGCGCCGGTGGTCATCAAGCGCATCTACGAGGCCATGGTGCAGCTCGTCGGGAGCGGTCACACGATCCTCGTCGTCGAGCAGGACGTGGGGCACGTGCTCACCGTGGCCGACTACGTGGCCTGTTTTCTGGAGGGCAGGATCTCGCTGGAGGGTAAGCCGGCGGATCTGAGCTCTGAAGCGATCACCGCAGCGTACTTCGGGATGTGACGCCATGGTCTGGGCAAATGTGACTCTCCAAGGGATCCTCCTGGGCGGCCTGTACGCCCTGTTCGCGACCGGCCTGGCGCTCGTGTTCGGCGTCATGCGCATGGTCAACCTGGCGCACGGCGACCTCGGGATCCTCGCCGCGTTCGTTGCGCTGTTCATCGTGCAGTCGCTCGGCCTCCCGCTGCTGTGGGCGACCGTGCTCACCATCGCGATCATGTTCCTGCTCGGCTACGTCCTTCAGCGCGGCTTGCTCAACTTCACGCTGGGCACCGACGACACGCGGCCGATCGTGGTCACCTTCGGGTTGTCGATCATCATCCAGAACGCGCTGATCCTGAGGTTCTCCGCCGACTCGCAGGGCCTGGACGCCGGCACCATCGAGAACATCAGCGTGAAGGTCAGCGACCAGCTCTCCATCGGCTGGTTCCCGCTCATCGTGTTCCTGGTCGCCGTCGGCGTCATCGCCGTCCTCGAGCTGTTCCTGGCGCGCGCCAAGCTGGGACGCGCCTTCCGGGCGACGTCGGACGACCGTGAGGCGGCGGAGCTCATGGGCATCAACAACAAGCACATCTACTCGCTGGCGATGGCCATCGCGCTCGCCATCGTCGCGGTCGCCGGCGTGCTGCTGGCCATCCGCACCACGTTCGACCCGACGCAGGGCTCGTTCCGCCTCATCTATGCGTTCGAGGCGGTCATCATGGGCGGCATGGGCTCCATGTGGGGCACGCTCGCCGGCGGCATCATCCTCGGCGTCGCCCAGACGGTCGGCACCCAGGCGTTCGGCGCCGGCTGGGGTCTCGTCGTGGGGCACGTCGTGTTCCTCACCGTCCTCGCCGTCAAGCCCAGCGGCTTCTTCGCGAAGACGGTGACGGCATGAATACCCCTCGTAGTGAAGGTATCGAGGGGGGCGCCGGAGGAGCACCGCTCCGCACCCCGACATCACCAAGGGCGCTCCGGTCGTGCCCGCGTTCCGCGTCGCGCGCTCCACGCGCATGCACCGGATCGTGCTCGTCGTCAGCGCCATCATCGTCCTCGTCCTGGTCAGCGTGCCGTGGTGGGCGGAGGTGTCGGTGAGCCGCAGCCTGGTCACCTTCTTCACGCTGCTCGCCCTGGCCCAGATGTGGAACCTGCTCGCCGGCTACGCCGGCCTGGTCTCCATCGGCCAGCAGGCCTACATCGGCCTCGGCGCCTACGGGGTGTGGCTCCTCGGCGACGTGATCGGGCTGCACCCGTTCATCGCGGTGTTCCTCGCCGGACTCCTCGCGGTGGCCGTGGCCCTGCCGGTCGCGCCGCTCATCTTCCGTCTGCGCGGCGGCTACTTCAGCATCGGCACCTGGGTCATCGCGGAGGTCGTCCGGCTGGTGGTCGGCAACATCCAGGCCACCGGTGGGGGCTCGGGCAAGACGGTGCTCTCCGCCGCGAGACTCCCGATCGACACCCGCATCACGGGTACCTACCTGCTGGCACTGCTCGTGGCCATCGGATCGATCCTGGTCGTCTACTTCCTTCTGCGCTCGCGCACGGGCCTCGCCCTCACCGCCATCCGCGACAACGACATCGCGGCGCAGAGCTCGGGCGTCAACGTGTTCCGCTCCAAGCTGTTCGTGTGGGTGGTCGCGGCTTACGTCTGCGGGGTGGTGGGCGCAGTGGTCGCGTTGAACCTTCTGCGCATCCAGCCGGCGGCGGCGTTCAGCATCAACTGGACGGCCTACGCGCTGTTCATCGTCGTGATCGGCGGCTTCGGCACCATCGAGGGCCCGATCATCGGCACGGTCATCTACTTCGTGCTGCTGCAGAGCCTCAGCCAGTACGGTACGTGGTACCTGCTGTTGCTCGGCATCGTCGCCGTGATCATGGCGACCGTGGCGCCCAAGGGCATCTGGGGCTTCATCGCCAAGAAGTGGAACATCCACCTGTTCCCGGTCAGGCGCCGGCTCGTGCTGGAGTCGCCGCCCGACGAGGGGAAGAGGCCGGCCGACAAGTCGGACGCCGCCCCCGTGGCGGAGTCCGCCTGAGGCAGGTCTGAGGGGCAGTCGCCGGGCGCCGCTTCGCGCGGCGCCCGGCGACCGGCTCCCGGCCGCCCGCGAGGGCGGCCGAACGCGAGGCGCGGCTTCGCCGCGCGACCACGGATGCGTCAGCCCCGGGGCCGAAGGTGGGGCATGAGGATGGAGGAGACGTGATCGACACCGATCGCGAGGAGGACAAAGAGCAGCGCAACGGCGTGCAGGTCCTGGCGCGCGCCGCCACGATCCTGCGGCTGCTGGCGGCGGATTCGTCCGGTGGCCTGACGTTCAGCGAGCTGGTCGCCCGCTCGGGCCTGCCGCGGACGACGGTGCACCGCATCCGCGGCGCGCTCGAGCACGAGGACTTCATCGCCACCGACGCCGCCACCGGCCGCCTGCACCTCGGGCCCGGCATCATGCGTCTGGCGATGGCCAAGCGCGACCTGCCCACCGTGGTCCGGCCGTACCTCGAGCAGCTCTCCCGGGAGCTCAACGAGACCGTGGATCTGGGCGTGCTGGACGGCATGCACGTGCTGTTCATCGCCCAGCACCCCGCGCCTCAGCGCTCCCTGATGGTCGTGTCGCGCATCGGCGCCAAGTTCCCGGCCTACTGCACGGCCAACGGCAAGGCGCTGCTGGCCCAGTTGCCGGTGGACGAGGTCAAGCGCCGGCTGCCGAAGCGCCTCGAGACGCCGGCCAAGCACACGCCGATCAGTCGCAAGGACCTCTTCCTTGAGCTCGGGCGCGTGAGAGAGACCGGCCTGGCGTACGACTGCGAGGAGCACCGCGCCGGCATCTGCGGCGTGGGCGTGGCGGTCACCGACATCGACGGCAGCTCGGCCTCCATCTCCGTGCCGATGCCGGCGGCGCGCTTCCACGAAGACCCGGAGACTGTCGCGGTGGCGCTGCTGCGCGTGCGCGACGAGGTCCAGGTCGCGCTCTACAGCGGCTGAGGCAGGCTCGGAGGCGATCTCCCCGCTTGCGACCCAGCTGCGTCGTCAGCGTGGCCGGATGACCCGCCTCTCGGTGACGATGGCCGTCACCGGCAGGTCGTGCGCCTCGCAGTCGATCCTCGGCACCAGTTGCGCCTCGAAGGCGAGGGCGAGCCACGGCGTGCCCGGCCGCGTGCGCGGCAGGTAGGTGTCGTAGAACCCTCCGCCGTACCCGCAGCGGCGCCCCTGCTCGTCGAACGCCGACCCCGGCACGAACACGAGGTCCATCTCGTCCGGCAGGACCTCCGGGAGACCCTCCCGCGGCTCCGGGATGTCCCACTTGCCGGGGACGAGGTCGGCCGCAAGGTCGGTGACCTGGAAGGCGGCCATCGTCCGGGGCCCGAGCACCCGCGGCAGGCAGAGCCGCTTGCCGGCGTCCAGCGTCCAGCGGGCGATGGGCATGGTGTCGAGCTCGGTCCGGAACGAGGCGAACAGCATCACGGTGCCCGCGGCGGCGAGCTCGGGGAGCTCGAGGGCGCGGGCACGGACGGCCGCCGCGAGGCGCTCGCGCTCGTCGGCGGGCAGGGCGCCGCGCGCGTCCAGTGCGCGGCGCCGCGCCTCGCCCTTGGGGATCCCTCGCTCTTCGCGGGGCTCGTCGTCAGGTTGTGATGGGCTCAGAAGGCCTCTCCGTCGTACACTGGGCTGGCAACGCTTGGGTGCGCGCGTCGGAGTGGGCGCGGGCTCCTTCGCCTATAGTATAGGCACGATAGTCGTGCGGGCTGCGTGGCTGTCGTGTGGAGGGGACAGGCTCGCGCCGGATGTGCGGGTCTTCGGGCGTGTGCCCGAGAGGATGAGCATGGCGCTGCGTTCGCAGGAAGAAGTCTCGCTGGCGACCGTCTTCGCGCGTACGCTGCGCAGTGTCATCGCGCTCACCGCCGCCGAGGACCGTCGCGTGTATCCCGACGCCGGGGAGGTCCTGCGCGGCTCGCGCGAGGACGAGACCGCTCCGGCGGCCCTCGTGCGTCTGCTGCAGTTCTCGATCCTGCCCGAGATCCTCGGCGAGAGCGCCGGGCCGGCGATCTACCTGGCCGCCAAGCGCTCCAGCCGCGATCTGGGCATCTCCTCCATCCAGGGTCTCAAGGACTGGTTCGCGGCGATGAAGCTCGGCGACCTCGAGGTCGAGCTGGACGAGGAGCGCGTGCTCGTCAAGCTCACGCGCTCGCTGAGGCACGACAGCCTGCCCGCCACCGGCACGCCGGTGTGCGACGTGGAGCGGGGCATCATCGACGGCGTGCTCGAGGACATCACCGGCACCGAGGTGCTCACCAAGGAGACCATGTGCTGGAGCCTCGGCGACACGGTGTGCCAGTTCGAGGGCTACGCCGGCAAGCAGGCGGGCTACCTGTACAACGAGAACGGCTTCCACCCCGTGGAGCAGCGCCGGCTGCTCACCCAGCTCGCCGACCAGGCCGACACCGCCCTCGACAACCTGCGCATGCTGAGCGAGCGCAAGGAGCACGAGACGCACGACCCGCTCACGGGACTGCTCAACTTCCGCTCGCTGCGTGAGCGCGCCGCCTACGAGCTGGCGCGCGCCGAGCGGCACGGCCGCAACGTGGCGTTCACCATGCTCGACCTGGACGGGTTCACCGAGGTCAACGAGACGGCCGGCCGCGAGGCCGGGGACGAGGTGCTGCGGCACTGGGCGGCGGCGCTCACGGCGCAGCTGCGCAGCTGCGACCTGGTGTGCCGGTACGGCGCCGACGAGTTCCTGCTGGTCATGCCGGAGACGGCCGACCAGGAGGCCGACGCCGCGCTCGCGCGCGTGCTCGGCGCGATGCGCCAGCTGGCGGTCGAGACCACCGACCGGCCCATCGCGCTCACCGCCTCGGCCGGAGTGGCCAGCTTCCCGCTCGACGGCCGCAGCGCCGAAGAGCTGGTCGCCAAGGCGGCCACCACCGTCTACACGGCGCGCGCCGTCGGGCCGGGACGCGTGGCGTTCTACTCCGGGCCGCCGCGCACCTGACCCGCCCGTGGCGGCGCGCGTCGAGCTCCTTGTCGTCGGGTCGCTGCACCGCGACCTCGCCCCAGCCGCGCAGCACTACCTGGACCTGCTGCGCCCGCTCATGACCGTGAGCGTGCGCGAGGTCAAGGAGGTTCCCCTGCGCGGCCGCAGCGAGGGCGAGGTGCTCCGCGAGGAGGGCCGGCGCCTGCTCGCGGCGTGGCCGCAGGCGCCGGTGGTCTCCGCGCTCGCCGTGGACGGCCGCTCCGTCAGACACGCACGCGTTCGCGGACCTGTTGCAGCGCGCCTTCGAGCGCGGCGGCGCGGGGTTCGTCATCGGCGGGTCGCTCGGGCTGGCCGCCGAGGCGCGCGAGCGGGCCGACGGCGCTCTCTCGCTCTCCGCGCTCACGCTCCCGCACCAGCTGGCGCGGGTGGTTCTGCTCGAGCAGCTGTTCCGCGCCGGCAAGATCCTCCGCGGCGAGCCGTACCACCACTGATGCCCACAGGCGCCGAAGGCGCCGTAGCGCTATTGAGCGGGCGCCGGCCCGAAGGGCCACGCGGCGCACGGACCAGCCGGACGGCTCCTCGTCGCGCCGTGCCGCGAGGCCGGATAGAATCGGCAGGCGCCCGCCGCCCGGCGGGCCGTTTCGACACGGACGACGGTGACCATGAGCGACGATCTCTACGACATGAACGGACTCGCGGCCTCCCTGCAGGCCGCGCTCGACGAGGAACTGGCGGCCGGCGGGGCCGCCGAGGTGGCGGCTCCGGCCGTGGAGCTCACGTTCCCGGCGCGCCCCGAGCACGGCGACGTCACCACCAACGCGGCGCTCGTCACCGCCAAGCGCGCCGGCCGCGTGCCGCGCGAGCTGGCGGAGGCCGTCGGCGCGCGCTGGCTGGCCGGGCCCGGAGCCGGCGTGTGCGACCGCTACGAGGTCGCCGGGCCCGGCTTCCTCAATCTCTTCCTGAACGACATCTGGTACCGCGGCGCCCTCGGACGGCTCCTGGCGGAGGGCGCCGACTACGGGCGCGGCTCGCTGCCGGCCGCGCGCCGCAAGAAGATGAACGTGGAGTTCGTCAGCGTCAATCCCACCGGGCCGCTGCACGTCGGTCACGCGCGCTACGCGTCGTACGGCGACGCGCTCTGCCGCATCCTCTCGTTCGCCGGCCACGACGTGACGCGCGAGTTCTACGTCAACGACTACGGCACGCAGATGACGCGCTTCGGGCAGTCGCTCGCCGCCCGCTACGGGCAGCGGCTCGGCCTCGACACGCCGGTGCCCGAGGAGGGCTACCAGGGCGACTACGTGCTCGAGCTCGCCGACGAGGTGATCGCGCAGAAGGGGGAGACGTACCGCGCGGCGCTCGAGGCGGCCGCCCCGGACGTCACCGCGCTGCCCGCAGAGGTGGTCGACGAGCTCAAGACCTGGGGCCGGGACGCGATCCTCGCGCAGTTCAGGGTGACGCTGGAGCGTCTGCGCGTGCCGTTCGACGTGTGGACCCCCGAGAGCTCGCTCTACCAGGGCGAGGGCGAGCACCGCGGGTTCGGCGGCGAGGTGGGCAAGTCGCTCGCGGACCTCGACGGCGAGAGCCTGCTCTACGACGAGGGAGGCGCCTGCTGGCTCACCACGACCCGCTACGGCGACGACAAGGACCGGGTCCTCATCCGCCAGACCGGCGACCCCACGTACTTCCTCAGCGACATCGCCTACCACCGCGACAAGATGGACCGCGGGTTCGAGCACATGATCGACATCTGGGGGGCCGACCACCACGGCTACGTGCCGCGCATGAAGGCGGCCTTCACGGCGCTGCCGCCGCACGACCCCGACAAGCTGGAGCTCATCATCGGCCAGCTGGTCAACCTGCTGGAGAGCGGTGAGTCGCGGCGCATGAGCAAGCGGCGCGGCGACATCGTCACGGTGGACGACCTCGTCGAGGCCATCGGCGTCGACGCGGCCCGGTTCCTTCTGGTGGGGCGCTCCCACGACACCACGCTCGACCTGGACATCGACCTCGCCGTGCAGCAGAGCAACAACAACCCCGTGTACTACGTGCAGTACGCGCACGCGCGCATCTGCAGCATCCTGCGCAACCTGCCGGACGGCGGGGAGCGGCCGGCGGGCGCAGCCCTCCCGGCCGTGGAGGTCACGGAGCACGAGCGCTCGCTGCTGCGCGCGCTCGCGCGGTTCCCGGACGTGCTCGTGAGCTCGGCCGAGCAGCGCGCGCCGCACCGCGTGCACGGCTATCTGGGAGAGCTCGCGGCGGAGTTCCACGTGTTCTACCGGCACTGCCGGGTGCTCAGCGACGACGCCGACGTGACCGCGTTCCGCGCGGGGGTATGCAACGCCGTGCGGACCACGCTCGCCGCGGGCCTCGGCCTGCTGGGCGTCAGCGCCCCGGAGTCGATGTGAAGAGGGCCGGGCCGGCTGCCACGCAGCCGGCCCGGCCCTCCGCTGCTCGCCGCGCCGTCAGGCGCCGTACTTGTCGCGCGCGATGCCGCGCAGCTCGTCGAGCTGCTCGGACGTGAGGTCCTTGTCCAGCCCCATCAGCATCGAGACCGCAGTCCCTGTCTTGTCGTCGATGAGCTTGTGGACCACGCTCACCAGGACCGTCTGCGCCACCTCCCGGCCGGGGATCTCCGGGGTGTAGACGTAGGCGATCGCCGTCTTGTCCTGCGCGAGCAGGTGCTTCTTGACGAGGTTGTTCATCACGGTCATGACGGTCGTGTACGCGATCGTCCGCCGCTCGCGCAGTGTCTCGTACACTGCGCGCACCGTGGTCTCATCCTTCTCCCAGACGACCGCCAGAATGTCCGCCTCGAGAGAACCGATCCCGGTGAAGGGCGCTCCCTTGGTGCTGCGCAACCACTTCGGTCTTGCCTCCTCCATCACGACTCCCTCCGTCGCGTGTGGTGTGGACGTACCGAGCGCTGCCCCGTGACGCGTTGCAGTACGTATGACACGGTACGTATTCCCATTCATCACGATGTCACTCTTCGTTGTGTACATTAGACTGTCTCTCGGCGTCGGTCGGAGAGCGGACTTGGGGGCATCGTGCCGAATCACATCGAGTTGCTGCGGAAGCTGTGTCTTGCTCCAGGGCCGACGGGGTTCGAGGCGCCGGTCCAGGAGGTCGTCCGCCGGCGCCTCGCGCCGCTCGCCTCCGCCGAGGGTGACCCCCTCGGTAACCTCTGGGCGCGCATCGGCGCGACGGACGCACACCCGCTCGTCGGGGTCGCGGCGCACGCCGACCAGATCGGCCTGATCGTCACCCACGTCGACCGCGACGGGTTCCTCTTCGTCGAGCGCATCGGCGGCGTGGCTCCGCTGCTGGTGCCCGGCCGGCACTTCGTCGTCCACGGGCGCGCCGGGGACGTGCACGCGGTGGGCGGGCGCAAGCCCACCCACATCATCCCGCCCGAGGACCGCGACCGGGCCCCGGCGCTGCACGAGCAGTTCCTCGACATCGGTGCGCGGGACAGGGCGGCGGCGCTCAAGCGGGTCACCGTCGGCGACCCCATCACCTTCGCGCCCGACTTCCTCGAGCTCTCGCCCGGCGTGGTGGCCTCGCAGGCGCTCGACGACCGCGCCGGCGTGTACGCCCTGGTGCGCGCGCTGGAGCTGTACGCGGAGCGGCCCGGCGTCGCCGCGCTCGCCGGGTTCACCACCGTGCACGAGGAGACCACGTTCATGGGCGCCAAGGCGCTCGCGCGCCGGCTGCGCCCGGACGTGCTCGTGGTGCTCGACGGCGACTTCTGCAGCGACACGCCGGCGGCGGACGCCAAGGAGCTCGCCGGCGAGGTCAAGCTGGGCGCCGGCCCGGTCCTGAGCCGCGGCGCCGGCAGCAACGAGCGGCTGGTCCGGCTGGCGCTCGACGTTGCCGCCACGGAGGGCATCCCGGTCCAGATCAAGGCCTATCCGGGGCAGACCGACACCGACGCCGACGAGCTGATGGCCGCCGAGGGCGCCGCCACGCTGACCGTCGGGCTGCCCATGCGGTACATGCACTCACCCTACGAGGTCGCGCACCTGGACGACCTCGAGGCGACCGCGCGCCTCGTGGCCGCGCTGGCGCGGCGCGTCGCCGAGGAGGCCACATGAAGCTGTTCATCGCCATCGACCTCGAGGGCATCAGCGGCGTCGTCTCCGAGGCGGACACGGCGCGGGAGGGCGCGGCGGCGCAGCGCGCCCGCGCCCACATGCGCGCCGACCTCGACGCCGTCCTCGCCGGCTGCGCCGCGGCCGGCGCCGACGAGGTCGTCGTCTGCGACGCGCACGACGACGGCCGCAACCTCGACCCGGCCGGCCTGCCCGGCTGGGTGACGCTCGTCGGCGGCTCCCCGGCGCCCGGCAGCATGCTCGAGGGCCTGGCGCCGGACTGTGACGCCGCGCTGTTCGTCGGCTACCACGCGCGCGCCGGCACGCCGGCGGCCGTGCTCGAGCACACCTGGACCTACAAGGTCTTCTCGGTCGACGGTCGGCGAGCTCGAGATCGGCGAGTTCGGCGTGGGCGCGCTGCTCGCCGGCGAGCTCGGCGTGCCGGCCGTCTACCTCTCCGGCGACGACAAGGCGGCGGCGGAGGCCGAGGAGCTCGTCCCCGGTGTCGTCACCACCGTGGTCAAGACCGGGGTACGCCGGGAGGCCGCGCGCTTCGACCCGCCGGAGGAGGCGCGCGCGCGGATCACGCGTGACGTGGAGGCGGCGCTCCGGGACGGGGCGTGGCCGGCGCCGCTCGCCTGGACGGGCGAGCCGCTCCGGCTGACCTTCACGCGCGTGCCGTACTGCGACCTCGCCGAGGTCTGCCCCGGTACGCGCCGCCTGGACGGGCGCACGCTCGAGATCGGCGGCGCGACGTTCGCCGAGGTGTACCGGGGATTCCTCGCCTGTCTGCGTCTCTCCGAGGGCGAGGGCTGAGGCCGCCGGGAGCCCGGAGCCCTGTTGCCGAGCAGGGCCGCATCCGGCCGCCGCGCGCGCGCCGCGCGACTTGCGAGCCCGCCGATGCTGTGGTCAGATAGTCCCCCCGAGCGGATGTGGTGCAGCTGGTAGCACGTCAGCTTCCCAAGCTGAAGATCGCGGGTTCGAGCCCCGTCATCCGCTCCAGTCGCCGCTCCCGTGTCGGCACTCCTCCTGACTCAAGTCAGGATTCCCTCAAGCCGATGGTTAGGGTATCCTCATCGTGAGCCCACGCCGATTCCGGGAGCCGGACCGTGACCACACGTACGCAGAACGCCGAGGAGTACCTCGAGGCCATCTTCAAGCTGCAGCTCGGCCGCGACCCCGTCACCGTCACCCGCCTCGCCGGGGTGCTCGGCGTGGCGCCGCCCTCCGTCTCCGAGATGATCGGCCGGCTCCGCGCCGCCGGCCTCGTCGCGGAGCCCGCTGAAGACAGGTCGATCGCGCTCACGGAGGAGGGCGCGGCCGAGGGCGTCTCGCTCGTCCGCCGGCACCGGCTCAGCGAGCGGTTCCTGGTCGACTACCTCGACATGCCCTGGGACGCGGTCCACGACGAGGCCTGCAAGCTCGAGCACGTGCTCAGCCCCGAGGTGGAGGCCCGGCTCGCCGAGCAGCTCGGCAACCCGCTCACCTGCCCGCACGGGCACGCGATCCCCGGCGAGGACGGCTCGCTGCCCGAGCTCGAGCTGCGTCCGCTCTCCGATCTCGAGCCCGGCGACGAGGCCGTCATCGGCTGCATCGCCGAGGAGAAGAGCGACCTGCTGCGCTACCTGGCCTCCCTCGGCCTGCTCCCGGACACGCCGGTCGCCGTCGAGAGCGTGGCGCCGTTCAACGGCCCGCTGCTCGTCCGCGTGGCGGGCTCCCAGTACGCCCTCGGCCGCGAGGTCACCGACAAGATCATGGTGCGCGGCTAGCTCCGATGGCCACCGCGTTCCACCCCAGGCGCCACGAGCTTGTCGACGCGCCGGACGCGGAGCGCCCCGTCGTCGTCTGCCTCGCCGGCAACCCCAACGTCGGCAAGTCCTCGCTGTTCAACACGCTCACCGGCGAGTCGCACGAGACCGCCCACTGCGCCGGCGTGACCGTCGAGGCCTGCGCCGTCTGCATGCACTGGAGAGACCGGGCCCTGGAGATCGTGGACCTGCCGGGGAGCTACGCGCTCGACGGCCTCGGAGAGGACCAGCTGGCGGCCAGGCGCGCGGTGCTCGACTGGCGCCCGGACGTGGTGGTCGCCGTGGCCGACGCCACCAACCTCGCGCGCAGGCCTGTACCTGCCCCTGCAGCTGCTCGACCTCGGCTACCGGGTGGTCATCGCGCTCAACCTCGCCGACGAGGCGCGGCGGCGCGGGCGCATGCCGGACGCCGAGGCGCTCTCGCGGGACCTCGGCGTCCCCGTGGTGCCCACCGTGGCGCCGCGCGGAGAGGGCGTCGCCGACCTCAAGGCGGCCGTCCTGGCGGTCGCGGCCGGCGGCGGCCTCGGCGAGACCGCCGGTACGCCGCTACCTCAGGACGTCGAGCGGCGCGTCGCGGAGCTGGCGCTGCACATCGCCGTGCGCGAGGACGACGATGTGCAGCCTCCCGGAGGCCTCAGCCCGCGCGCGGCCGCGCTCGCCGTGCTCGAGGGCGACGAGGACGTGAGCCGGGCGCTCGGCCTCCACGAGGACGGCGCCCTCACGGAAGCGGACGAGGGGCTCGCCCTGGAGATCTCCAAGGCCCGGCACGCCGAGGCGCGGGCGCTCGCCGACGCGGCCCGCGCGACCGGCTCCTCCGCCGACCGCTGGTGGCGCCTCACCACGGCGCCGCGTACCGGCATCCCGATCCTGCTGGGCGTCATCGTCGGTGTGTTCGCCACGCTCTTCATCGTCGGCGACCTGCTCTCGCGCGTGCTCACCGCGGCGTGGACGGCGTGGATCTCGCCGGCCGTCATCGCCGTCGTCACCGCCATCTTCGGCGACGGCACCCTCGGCAAGGTCGTGCTCTGGGGCGTGGACGGCGGCATCCTCGCGACGCTCGCCGTCGGCATCCCGTACATCCTCACGTTCTACTTCATCCTGGCGATGGTGGAGGACACCGGGTACATGAACGCCGCCGCGTTCCTCAGCGACCGCGTGCTGCACCGCGTGGGCCTGCACGGGCGCGCCATCATCCCGCTCATCGCCGCCGGCGGCTGCAACGTGCCCGCCATCATCGCGACGCGCTCGCTCGTCACCCGGCGCGAGCGCGTCATCGCCTCCATCCTCGCCACGCTCACCCCCTGCAGCGCGCGGACGGCCGTCATCATCGGCGCCGTCGCCGGCGTCGCCGGGTGGCAGTACGCCGTGCTCACCTACCTGGTGCTCATCGTCGTGATCGTCCTCGCCGGGCTGGGCTTGAACCGGCTGATGCCCGGCGACAAGGGCGTGCTGGTCATGGAGATGTTCCCGTTCCGCCGCCCCGTCGTGCGGCAGGTCGCGCGCAAGACGTGGCGCCGGTTCCGCGAGTTCGTGTGGGACGCGGCGCCCATCATCCTGCTGGGGAGCATGGCGCTGGGCGTGCTGTACGAGACGGGCTGGATCTGGGAGCTCGGCACCGTGCTCGGGCCCCTCGTCGAGGGCGTCCTGCTGCTGCCCATGGTCGCCGGACTGACGCTCGTGTTCGCCGTGCTGCGCAAGGAGCTCGCGCTGCAGCTGCTGCTCGTGTTCGCGACGGTCGCCGCCGGCGGCACCGTGGTCAGCATCTCCACGTTCATGACCACGTCGCAGATCGTGACCTTCGCGATCGTCAACGCGCTGTACATCCCCTGCGTCGCGACCATCGCGGTGCTGGGGCGCGAGCTGGGGTGGCGGATCACGGCGCTCATCTGCGCCGGCACCCTGGGCCTCGCGCTGCTCGTCGGCGGCGTCGTCGCCCGCGTCCTGCCGCTGCTCTGACGGGGGCGCTCGAGGCTGCGAGGTCCCTGCGCCCGGCCGCGGCCTCTTGATCCTGCGATCCGCGTTCGCCGCACCCGTGCGTGCACGCTGACCGCGGGGCGGTGGGGGTATGTCGTCTGAGGGTCAGAGCCTTCGATGGCACCATCGAAGGTGCCATCGAGGTGCCGTCGAAGGCTCACACCCTCGAACCGACACACTCCTCGCCCCGACGGATCCCTCCTGGCTGCGCCCCGCCGACATGCGGGTCCGCTCCGACGGCGTCCGCGCTCGGCCGCCGTTCGAATCGGCCGCCCGAACCGGCCGCCCGAACCGGCCGCCCGGACCCGCCGCCCGGACCGCGCCGCCCGGACCGGCTCTCAGGCCGCCGCGGGGTCAGGCGCCGTTCGCTTCGGCCCAGTCGATCGTCGCCCGGGCGACCAGCGGCGAGCGGCCGGGGCCGTGGTGGCCGCCCTCGTCGAGTGCGATGAACTCCGAGGGCGGCGCCAGGACGGCGGCCAGCCTCTCGCTGTGCGCGAAGGACACCGAGTCGTCGTCGCGCGCGTGCGCGAGCAGCACGCGCGGCATGCCGCGCGCGACCGCGACCAGGTCGAGCGTCTCGAGGAACGGCCGCAGAGCGGCCTCGTCGAAGCGGCCGGTGTAGTCGCGTCCTCGTGGGCCGCCGGCCTCGCCCTGTGGGCCGCCGGCCGCGCGCTCCTGCGGCCCGCCCGGACCGGCCTCCGGAGCCCAGGCGAGCTCGTCGAGGCCGGCGAGCAGCGAGGCGCCGTCCGCCGGGCAGAGCAGCACGAGCGAGCGGAAGCAGTCCGGACGGGCGCGCGCCGCCAGCAGCAGCATGGTGCCGCCCATGCTGGCCCCGCGCGCCGCCAGCCACGGCGCGCCGGACTCGGCGAGCAGCCGTCCGCCTGCGGCGACGGCGTCCCGCCAGCCGTCCGGCCCCATCAGGCCGCCGCTCTCGCCGTGGCCGCGGAAGTCGAACGTCAGCGCGGCCAGCCCGGCGTCGGCCGCCTGCTCGCCCATGATCTCGTGGTTCTCCTTGCGGCTGCCGGCGCCGTGGCACACGAGCAGGGCGCCCTCGGGCCGGCCGGCGGGCAGGAAGAGCCGGCCGGCCAGCTCGACCCCGTCGGAGTCGATCGCGACCGGCCGAGGCCCTCGGTCGTACGTGCTCAGGGGAGGACGGCTTCATCCCCTCGAGTTTAGACGAAGGGGCACAGTGTGATGTACTACCGTCCTCACCCAGACGGAGGTCACATGCACGAAGTGAACGTCGGCCGCAAATCGCTGGCCGATTACCGAAGCATCGTCCCCAAGGACCTGATGGCCGAGATCGACGAGCTCGGCGAGCTGCTCAAGGGCCGCCAGGTGCTGCACGTCAACGCCACCGCCTTCGGCGGCGGCGTGGCCGAGATCCTCTACACGCTGGTGCCGCTGGTCAACGACGTCGGCCTCGAGGCGCACTGGCAGGTCCTCACGGCGCCCCCGGAGTTCTACAACGTCACCAAGAGCTTCCACAACGGCCTGCAGGGGCACGCCGTCGACTTCCCGGCGGAGTCGCAGGCGCTCTACGAAGAGGTCTGCCGCGCCAACGCCGCCGCGCTCACGCGGCCCTACGACTTCGTGGTCATCCACGACCCGCAGCCGCTCGCCATCCGCGACTTCGTCTCGCTCAGCCAGGACCGCTCCACCTGGTGGATCTGGCGCTGCCACATCGACACGTCCACGCCCGACCAGGGGCTCTACGAGTACCTGCTTCCCTCGATCAACCGCTACGACGCGGCCGTCTACACGCTGGCCGACTACGTGCCCGAGGGGCTCACCGATCCCGGTGCGCGAGATCGCTCCGACCATCGACCCGCTGGCCCCCAAGAACATGCAGCTCTCGTCGGAGGACGCGCGCTACATCGTGCGCCAGTTCGGCATCGACGTGGACCGGCCGCTCCTGCTCCAGGTCTCCCGCTTCGACCCGTGGAAGGACCCGCTCGGCGTGGTCGACGTGTACCGCGCCGTCAAGGCGAAGCACCCGGACGTGCAACTCGCGCTCGTCGGCTCCATGGCCAGCGACGACCCCGAGGGCTGGGACTACCTCGAGCGCGTCATCGACTACGTGGGCGGCGACACCGACGTGTTCATCCTCTCCAACCTCGACAATGTCGGCTCGGTGGAGATCAACGCGTTCCAGAGCCACGCCGACGTGATCCTGCAGAAGTCCACGCGCGAGGGGTTCGGACTCACCGTGACCGAGGGTCTCTGGAAGGGCCGGCCGGTCGTCGGCGGCGACGTCGGCGGCATCCCGCTGCAGATCGAGGACGGGGTGACCGGGTACCTGGTGAGCTCGGCCGCCGAGTGCGCCGAGCGCTGCCTGCAGATCATGGCCGATCCGGAGAAGCACCGGCAGATGGCGCTGCTCGGCAAGGAGAAGGTGCGCCGCGAGTTCCTCACGCCGCGCCTGCTGCGCGACGACCTGCGGCTCTTCGCCGACCTGCTCGAGGGTAAGATAGGGACCTGACCGGCCGGCTGCCGAGCGCCGGCCCCGACCAGCCGACGGGAGGCCCGCGGTGGAGGGAGTGTCGATCTCGCACAGCGCCGTCTCGTGGTGGCCGCCAACCGCGGCCCCGTGTCGTTCCACGACGACCCCTCGGGAGAGCCGGTCGTCACCCGCGGCCCCGGCGGCCTCGTCACGGTGCTCACCGAGGTGCTGCGCCACCACCCCGGCACGTGGGTGGCGGCGGCGCTGAGCGACGCGGAGCGCCGCCTCGCCGCCGAGGAGCGCGCCGTCGAAGTGGCGCTGGACGGGGAGGAGTACCGCGTGCGGTACGTCGCCCCGTCGCCCGAGGCCTACCACAAGTACTACAACATCGTCAGCAACCCGATGTTGTGGTTCATCCAGCACTACCTGTGGGACCTCGGCCGCCACCCGGACATCCGCGCCGAGGAGATGGACGCCTGGCACGCCGGCTACGTGGTCGTGAACCGGCAGTTCGCCGCGGCCGTCATCGACGAGGTGCGCCGCGGGGCAGCCGGCCCGGACGGCGCCGCCGCCGGCGCGGCCGGCGGCGGCGACGCGCTCGTGCTCCTGCACGACTACCAGCTCTACCTCGTCGCCTCCGACGTGCGCGCCGCCTGCCCCGGCGCGTTCCTGCACCAGTTCATCCACATCCCGTGGCCGCAGAGCGACTACTGGCGGGTGCTGCCCACGCAGATCCGCGAGGCGGTGTTCCGCGGGCTGCTCGGCAACGACGTGGTCGCCTTCCACACGCGGCACTACGTCAGCAACTTCCTGCGCTGCTGCGCCGACCTGCTGGACCTGGAGGTCGACGAGGCGCGCGCCGTGGTGCGCTACGACGGCCGCGAGGTGTGGGTGCGCGCGTACCCGGTGAGCATCGACCCGGCGTCGCTGCGCGACGCCGCCGGCTCCGCGCGGGCGCACGCGGCGGAGCTGGAGCTCGTCCGCCGCCGCCGCGAGCACCTCCTGCTGCGCGTCGACCGCCTCGACCTCAGCAAGAACATCATCCGCGGCTTCGTCGCCCTCGACCGGTTCCTGGAGCTGCATCCGGAGTTCAAGGAGCGCTTCACCTTCCTCGCGCTGCTGCAGCCCTCCCGGGAGGACGTGGAGGAGTACGTCACCTACCGCGAGCGCGTGGAGCGCATCGTCGCCGACGTGAACACCCGCCACGGCACCACCGACTGGATGCCGATCGACCTGCGCATCCAGGACGACTTCCCGGTCACGCTGGCCGCCTACGCGCAGTACGACGTGCTGCTCGTCAACGCCATCAGCGACGGCATGAACCTGGTCGCCAAGGAGGGCCCCGTCCTCAACCGCCACGACGGGGTGCTCGTGCTCAGCGAGTACGCCGGCGCCTACGAGGAGCTCGGGGCGTTCGCGCTGGGGGTCAACCCCTTCGACATCGAGGGGCAGGCCGAGGCGCTCCACCGGGCGCTCACGATGCCGGCCGAGGAGCGCGCCGACCGGGCCGGCATGCTGCGCCGTGTGGTGGAGGAGAACAGCGTCGAGAAGTGGGTGCAGGCGCAGTTCTCCGACATCGCCGCCAAGCTCGACGCGCTGACGCGCGCTGACGCGCGCCGGCCGACGCGGCCCCGCTGCGGCGTCGCGGGCGGCTCGGACGGCCGTGGATAGAAGGCGGCATGACCGGATTGACGCAGGTCATGTCGCTCCGCGCCGCGGCGGCGCTACGCTCGCGGCATGATCATCGAACTTCTGGGACTCGCGGACGAACGCACCGCCGCGCTGGACGCGGCGCTCACGGAGGCGCTCGCGGCCACCGGCCTCGCCGCCTCCGCAGACGTGCGCCGCATCAGCGACCCGGCGGCGCTGGTGGCGCGCAGCGTGTGGCGCTCGCCCGGCCTGCGCATCGACGGCAAGGTGGTCTGTCGCGGCAGGGTGCCGGCGTCGGACGAAGTGCGTGGCTACCTGGAAGAGGCTCGGGCGGCGGAGAAGTAGCCTCCGCCGCCGCGCCGCCGTCCGTCAGTGCGTGAAGATGTGCGGGTAGACGATGATCAAGTAGACGCAGTAGACGATCAGCACTCCCGCTACGGCGTTGACGGAGTTCCGGACGCCCCGGACCTTGAAGCGCTGGCCGATGGCGATCAGGAAGAGGACCACGGCCAGGATCACCGTCACGCGCACGTACTTCTCGCCGGTGAGGCGGGTCGAGACGCCCAGGTCGAACGCGTGGGTCGCCTCCGCCGCCAGTTCCTTGGCCTCCTCGGCGAGGGGATCCTCGTACTCCGGCATGAACCGCGGGCCGGCCGGGGCGTCGGGGTTGTTCAGCGGGTCCAGCTCGACCCAGGCCTTGAACGCCTCCTCGTACTCCGGCGTGAAGCGGTTCGCGAGGACCGCCTTGAGCTCCTCGTCTCCGGCGACCTCCGCCTGCAGCCAGGAGTTGAGGGTGCTGGCGTCGTAGGCGGCCACCTGGATGGACTCCAGGTTCTTCTCGACGCTCTCGGAGCGGAGCCGCGACGACGTGGCGTACTCTTTGGCGCTCTCGCCGTCGAAGAGAGCCGCCTGGAAGCCGCTGAGCGCGGTAGCGATGGCGACGATCGCGAGCAGGAGCGCCTCGAGGATCTCGATGGTCTCGATGCGACGCTTGCTGGGCTGGTGCTCGTCGTGCTCCCCGTGCCCGCCGTGCTCGCGCAGGTGCTCCGCGACCTCGGCGTTGATGTTGCCCTCGGGCATGTCCGCTCCCTCCTCGCTCGCGACTCGCAGGCGCAGATACTACACGAAGTGACCAACGGGTAAGGACCGCGGGCGGAGCCGGTCCGGGCGCTGCCCGGGCTTGCGTCAGGCTTGCCCGCGCGCTCGCGCGCGAGAGCCAGGTACTCGGGGGCGAGGTCGATGCCGACCGACCGGCGGCCGAGCTCGGCGGCGACGAGCATGGCCGTGCCGGTGCCGCAGAAGGGGTCGAGCACCACGCCGTCCGCCGGGCAGGTGGCCAGGATCGGCGTGCGGCAGAGGTCGGCCGGGAACGGCGCGAAGTGGAGGTCCCGGCCCTGCGAGTCCTCCGGCAGGATGTCCCAGACGTCGCCGAGCTTGGCGCCGTCGGGGTGGTAGCGGAGGAAGTAGAAGCCGCGCTCCTGGAGCTCGCGGGCGCGGCCGCTCACGGCGCCGACGTCGGAGTGCGTCGCGCGCTGGCGGCCGCGGATGACCATGCGGAAGTCGGCGAGGCGGCCGGCGGCGACCTCGCCGAGCGTCTCGTCGAGCGCGGCGAGGGCCGCCGCCTTCTCCGCGTCGTCCAGCGACGTCGAGAGCTCGATCTGGCGGCGGTAGCGCACGCCGCTCACGCCGGTGGCGCTCACGACGGCGCCGTTCTCCACGCGCGCCGCGCGCGGCGCGCGCCGCACGGCGCCGTCGTCGTAGTAGTAACCCTTGGGCTGGCGCACGAAGTGGAACAGCAGCTCGTGCACGTTGCGCAGCTTGTCCTTGCTGTTGTCCGGCCCGCCCTTGACCTTGTGCCAGACGACGCTGTTGCGCAGCGTCCAGCCCTGCTCGTCGGCGAGGTGGAAGGCGACCCGCCAGGGGACGCCGAGCTGGCGCTTGCCGCGGTAGGTGTCGCCGAGGTTGAGCCAGAGAGAGCCGGTCGGCTTGACGACGCGGAGCAGCTCGGCGGTGACGGCGCCGAGGGCGGCGACGTAGTCCTGCCAGCCGCCCTCGGCGCCGATGCCGCCGCCGGCGTAGCGCCGGTGGCCGAAGTACGGAGGGCTGGTGATCGACGCAGTCGACGGAGGCGTCCGGGAACCGCGTGAGGACCTCGGCGGCGTCGCCGCAGGAGGAAGAGCGGGGCGGGGTGGGCTCTCCGCTCGCCCGCGCCGGCGAGGTACGCGGCGAGGCCTCGGCCGCGGCGTGCGGGCGTCAGGCTCCCGGCGCTGCTCACCTCTCGAGGTAGCGCCGGTAGATCGCCTCGTAGCTGTCGATCATCCGCTCGACGGTGAACCGCTCCTCCACGGTGCGGCGGCAGACGGCGGGGTCGATCTCGCCGACCCGGCCCACCGCCGCCACGAACGCGTCGAGGTCGTCGGCATCCACCACGAACCCGGTCTTGCCCTCGTCCACGACCTCGGGCACCGAGCCCTGGCGCATCGCCACCACGGGGGTGCCGCAGGCCATGGCCTCGATCATCACCAGCCCGAACGGCTCCGGCCAGGTGATGGGGAAGAGGAACGCGCTCGCGCCGGCGAACAGCTCGCGCTTGCGCTCCATCGTCACTTCGCCCTCGTAGACGATCTGGTCGCCGTCGATGTGCGGCTCGATCATCTCGTGGAAGTACTTGCGGTACGGCGCCTGCAGCACGCCGGCCATGATGAGCTTGCGGCCGAGCCGTTTGGCGGCCGCGATGCTGTGGTGGAACCCCTTGGCCTCGCACACGCGGCCGAACGCGAGCAGGTAGTCGTCCTTGCTCGTGGTGTACGGCCACTCCTCGGCGGGGATGGCGTTGTAGGCGAGGCCGGCCCAGTCCATGCCGGGCGGCGCCATGGAGCGCTGGTACTCGCTGATGCAGATGTAGCCCACCTCGCGCGCGAACTGCTCGTAGAAGCCGAGCGTGAACTCGTCGAAGGCGCAGTGGACGGTGTGGACCATGGGCGTCGCCAGGTAGCGGCTGAAGGCGACGGCGATGAACCCGGAGTGGTCGTGCACGAGGTCGAACTCGCTCGTCCTCGATGTCGGCGAACGCGAACGAGATGTGGCGCGCGTCGAAGGGCGTGACGCCGATGCGGTCCGGCATCTGCGCGGGAACAGGGCGCAGAGCTCGGCCGCCGTGTGCGAGTCGCCGGTGGCGTAGAGGCGCACCTCGTGGCCGCGGGCGGTGAGGCCGTCGCAGAGCTGCTGCACCACCCACTCCGTGCCGCCGTAGCCCGCGGGGGGGACGGTGATCCATGGAGGTGCGAGCTGGGCGATGCGCATGGCGGCATTCTATCGGAGTCTCATGCAAGCGCCAGGTTGTGCCGATGGGAGGCACACGCCCGCGTCCGGTGCGCGGCGGGCAGCGTGACGAAGATGTGTACAGACCAGGCAACGCGATAGAGTGACCTCATGATCCTGTATCTCGACTGCGCCAGCGGCATCAGCGGCGACATGCTCGTCGGCGCGCTGCTCTCGCTGGCCGGGGCGCGCGAGGCCGACCCCGGCCCGCTGGACGACCTGCTGCGCCCGGCCCTCGCCGCCGCCGGCATCGACCCGCGGCTCGTCCAGATCGAGGACGTGCGCCGCGGCGGCATGGCGGCGCTGGCGTTCAAGGTCGCCGACCAGCCCGGGTTCGCGACCTTCGACGAGATGATCCTGTCGCTGTACGCCTCCGACCTCGGGCAGCCGGCCACCGACACCGTCGCCTCGATCGCCGAGCGCATGGCCGCGGCCGAGGCCGAGGTGCACGGCCGCGGCGAAGAAGAGGAGCACCTGCACGAGCTCAGCGACGTGGACACCGCCGTGGACCTCATCTGCGCGGTCACGCTGATCATGAAGCTCGCGCCGGAGCAGATCGTGGCCTCGCCGCCGGCGCTGGGCGACGGCGAGGTCGAGACGGCGCACGGCCGGCTGAGCGTGCCGGCTCCGGCCGTGCTCTCGCCTGCTCGCCGGCCTGCCGACGGCCGGCGGCGCGCCGGCCGTACCTGCCGGCGAGACCCCGGCCAAGCCGCTCGGCGAGCTCACCACGCCCACCGGCGCCGCCCTGCTCGCGCACTACGCCGGCGCGTTCGGCGGCCTGCCGCAGGGCCGCGTGGAGCGCATCGGGTACGGGGCCGGCCGCCGCGAGGTGCCCGGCCGGCCCAACGTGCTGCGCGCCGTGCTCGTGGACCCGGCCGCCGTGCCGGACGACGCCGACGCCGGCGAGCCCGGACCGGCCGCCGGGGCCGCACAGGCCTCCGGCCACGGCCCCGGCGACCACGTCGTCCTCGAGGCCAACATCGACGACATGACGCCGGAGCTGCTCGCGCACGCCGCCAACGCGCTGCGCGAGGCCGGCGCGCTCGACGTGTGGATGAGCCAGGCGCTCATGAAGAAGGGCCGCCCCGGCGTGGTGCTCCACGTGCTCGCCGCGGCCGCCGACCGCGAGCCCCTGGCCGACGCCGTCTTCTCCGAGACCACCACCTTCGGCCTGCGCGTCGTCCCCTGCGACCGCCTGTACGCGGAGGAGCGGCGCGAGACCGTCAAGATCGGCAAGCTCAAGGTGAGCGTCCGCCTCAGCTTCGTCGGCGGACGCCTCGCCAGTGTCTCACCCGAGTACGAGGACGTCCGCCGCGTGGCGGCGGCCGTGGGGCGGCCCGCGCGGGTCGTCTACGAGGCCGCGCAGTCCGCCGCGCGCAGCCGCTTCAGCGGCTCCTGACGCCCTCGGTCCGCACTCGCGCCCATCGCCTCCGTCCGGGATGCCGGACTCCCCGATGTTCGAAATTGACCGCTTTTGTGCCGCGCTAGTAGAATCGCGCACAAGGTGCCGGGTATTCGCCCCGCGGGTGGCCGGCCCTCACCATCGAGACGCGCGGGATAGTGGAGACCAAAGGAGGACGCGTTGAGTTCGATCGTTCGCAAGTCCCCGGTGCCGAGCGACATCGAGATCGCCCAGGCCGCCACCATGCAGCCCATCCAGGCGATCGCCGAGAAGGCCGGCATCCTCGAGGACGAGCTGGAGCTCTACGGTCGCTACAAGGCCAAGATCGACTACATGGCCCTGCTCGACCGCCTCAAGGACAAGCCCGACGGCAAGATCATCGACGTCACGGCCATCACCCCGACGCCGCTCGGCGAGGGCAAGACGGTCACGGCCGTCGGCCTCTCCGAGAGCATGAACGCGCGTCGGCATGGACACCATGCTCGCGCTGCGTGAGCCCTCCCTCGGCCCGGTGTTCGGCATCAAGGGCGGCGCCGCCGGCGGCGGCTACTCGCAGTTCCTGCCGATGGAGGACCTCAACCTGCACTTCACCGGCGACATCCACGCCGTCGGCACGGCCAACAACCTGCTCGCCGCCATGGTCGACAGCCACCTCATGCACGGCAACGAGCTCGACATCGATCCGCTCACCATCTCGTGGCGGCGCTGCGTCGACCTCAACGACCGCGCCATGCGCGAGATCGTCAACGGCCTCGGCGGGCGGCTCAACGGCCTGCCGCGCCAGACCGGCTACGACATCACCGTCGCCAGCGAGGTCATGGCCATCCTCGGCCTCGCCACCTCGCTCAAGGACCTGCGCGAGCGCCTCGGCCGCATCACCTTCGGCTACAACAAGTCGGGCAGCCGCTGACGGCCGACGACATCGGCGCCGGCGGCGCCATGACGGTGCTCCTCAAGGACGCCATCAAGCCGAACCTCATGCAGACCCTCGAGGGCAACGCCGCGCTCATCCACGCCGGCCCCTTCGCCAACATCGCCCAGGGCAACAACTCGATCATCGCCGACAAGGTCGCCATGAAGCTCAGCGACTACGTCGTCACCGAGAGCGGCTTCGCCGCCGACCTCGGCGCCGAGAAGTTCATGGACATCATCTGCCGCTACGGCGGCTTCGCGCCCAGCGCCGTGGTCATCACCTGCACCATGCGCGCGCTCAAGATGCACGGCGGCCTGCCGGTCAACCCCGAGCTGCTCAAGGAAGAGAACAACGAGGCGCTCACCAAGGGCTGCGAGAACCTCGCCAAGCAGATCGAGAACATGAAGTACTTCGGCCTGCCCGTCGTCGTCACGCATCAACCGCTTCGCCTTCGACCGCGACACCGAGGTCGAGATCGTGCGCAAGGAGGCCATCGCGGCCGGCGCCGAGGACGCCGTGCCGATCAACGTGCACGCGCTCGGCGGCGACGGCGGCCAGGAGGCGGCCGAGGTCGTCAAGGCGGCCGCCGACAAGGGCGGGGACTTCAAGTTCCTGTATCCGCTCGAGGCCTCCATCAAGGAGAAGATCGAGACCATCGCCACCAAGATCTACGGCGCCGACGGCGTGGACTACCTGCCCGAGGCCGAGGCCAAGATCAAGCAGTTCACCGAGCAGGGCCTCGACAAGCTGCCGCTCTGCATGGCGAAGACCCACCTGTCGCTGAGCCACGACCCGGCGCTCAAGGGCCGTCCGCGCGGCTTCCGCGTGCCGATCCGCGACATCCGTCCCGCCACCGGCGCCGGGTACCTGTACCCGCTGCTCGGCGAGATGCGCACCATGCCCGGCCTGGCCAAGCGGCCGGCCGCCGTCGACGTCGACATCGACGTCGAGACCGGCCGGATCATCGGCCTGTTCTGAGAACCTGAAGGAGCGACCCGGGGCGCCGGCCGGCCAGCGGCCGGCGCCCCGCGGAGCCCTCCAGGGCTCCGACCCGGCCGGCGCTCCGCCGGCCCCCGCCGGTCGCTCCCCGTCCGCGACGCCGCGAGGCGCCGCGCTGGAGGTACACGGTGAGCGACGGTCCCACCATCTACGCGACTGAACCCCTGCAGGTCTACCTCGACGACGCCGCCAGCAAGAAGCCGGCGCCGGGCGGCGGCAGCGTCTCCGCCTGCGTCGGCGCGCTCGGCGCGGCGCTCGTCACCATGGTCTGCAACCTCACCCAGGGCCGCGAGAAGTTCGCCGACGTCGAGACGGAGATCGTCGCGCTCGTCGAGAAGTCCGAGGCGGCCCGGGTCAAGCTCGAGAAGCTGCTGCAGGACGACACCACGGCGTACAACGGCGTCATCGACGCCTACAAGATGCCCAAGGAGACGGCCGAGGAGAAGGCGGCGCGCAAGGCGGCCGTGCAGGCCGGCCTCGTCATCGCCGCCGACGTCCCGCTCGAGATCTGCCGCGTCGCCGTCGACGTCTGCCGCCTCAGCAAGACGGCGGCCGAGCTCGGCAACCCGCAGGCGATCACCGACGCCGGCATCGGCGCGATCCTCGGCGAGGCCGCCGTGGTCGGCGCCGCGCTCAACGTGCGCATCAACCTCGGCTCCATCGAGGACTGCGACTACACGATCGCCGCGGCCGCCGAGATCGACAAGATCCAGGCGGAGGCCGCGGCGCTGCGCGAAGAGGTCCTCGCCATCACGCTCTCCAAGCTCTGATCATCACCCCCTGACGACGACACGAGAGGGAAGCCATGGCAGCTCAGATCATCGACGGCAAGGCGATCGCCGAGCAGGTCCGCGAAGAGATCAAGGCCGAGGTCGCCGCGCTCGCGACCAAGGGCGTCAAGCCCGGCGTCGCCACCATCCTGGTGGGCGAGGACGGCGGCGCGCAGTTCTACCGCGGCCAGATCGAGAAGAACACCGCCACGGTGGGCTTCGAGTACTTCAACCACATGCTCCCGGCGGGCTCCAGCGAGGCCGAGATCCTCGACCTCATCGCCAAGCTCAACGCCGACGCGGCCGTGCACGGCATCCTCGCGCTCATGCCGATGGACGCGCAGATCGACCAGAACACGGTGTTCAACGCGATCGCGCCCGAGAAGGACCTCGACTGCGTCAACCCGGCCAACATCGGCCACGTCCTGCTCGGCGACCAGCTCTTCGCGCCGGCCACGCCGAGCGCCTGCATCGAGATCCTCGACCGCGAGGGCATCGAGCTGCAGGGCCTCGACGTCACGATCGTCAACCACTCGAACATCGTCGGGAAGCCGGTGGCGCTGCTCTGCCTCAACCGCAACGCCTCGGTCCACGTCGTGCACGTGTTCAGCAAGGACGTGCCCGGCCGCCTGCCGCGAGGCCGACGTGCTCATCTGCGCGGCCCCGGTGCAGAACCTGATCAAGGCCGACATGGTCAAGCCGGGCGCGATCGTCATCGACGTGACGACGATCCGCGTGGAGGGCAAGCAGGTCGGCTCGCTCGAGTTCGAGGCCGTGTGCGAGGTCGCCGGCCGCGTCACGCCGGTCCCCGGCGGCGTCGGCCCCGTGACCAACGTCATCCTGCTCAAGAACGCCCTCGTCGCCTGCAAGGCGCAGACGGGCGTCTGAGGCTGAGAACGACGGCGGGCGGCGGGCGCGGCGGCCCTCGAGGGCCGCGGTACCCGCCGCCCGCCAAGTGTGGTTCACTAGCTGCGGGCGAGCCTGAGCCCGCTCGGACCGGGCGCTCGCCCGACGGATGCGCAAAGCGCGAAGCGGAGTTGATGTGATGCCCAGGCGAGAAGCCACTCCGGCGGCCGGCGGGTCCGCCGGCGACCCGGACCTCGACCTCGACCTCTCCCAGGTCGCCGAGATCGTCGGGGAGATCGACCCGCACGGCAACCTGATCGCGCTGCTGCAGCGCGCCCAGGAGGTCTTCGGCTACCTGCCGGAGCCGGTGGTCGACGAGATCGCGCGGCTCAGCGGCATCCGCGCCTCGCGCATCTACGGCATCATCACCTTCTACGCCCAGTTCACCACGGTGCCCACCGGGCGGCACAAGTGCTTCGTCTGCCACGGCACCGCCTGCCACGTCGCCGGCGCGACGCGCATCACCGAGGCGCTGGAGCAGGAGCTCGAGCGTCGCCGACGGCGAGACGCGCGCCGACCGCGAGTTCGGCCTCGACTCCGTCGCCTGCATGGGCGCCTGCTCGCAGGCGCCGGTCATGCGCATCGACGACGAGACCTACGGCAACCTCACCGCCGACGAGACGCGCAAGATCGCGCGCAAGCTGCTCGAGTCGGTCGCCGCGGAGCAGGAGGGCGGGCCCGATGCCTGAGACCACCGTGCCCGAGGGCGTCAGGGTCGAGGTCGGCGCCACGCCGGACGGCCGGCGCCGCGTGCAGTGTCTGCGCCGGCACCGCCTGCGTGTTCGCCGGCTCCATGAAGATCAAGGACGAGTTCGAGGCGCAGATCGCCGCCGCCGGCCTGCAGGACGAGGTCGAGGTGAGCATCATCGGCTGCCACGGCCTCTGCTCGCAGGGCCCGCTGGCCGTGGTCTCGGACGGCGACACGTACTACCCGCGGCTCAAGCTCAAGGACGTCGCGACGGTGGTCACCGGGCACCTCGCCGGCGGCGAGGTGGTGGAGAAGCTCCTCTACATCGACCCCGCCACCGGCGAGCGCATCGCCTGCGCGCACGACATCCCCTTCTACAAGGCGCAGACGCGCATCGCGCTGCGCGACGTGGGCGTCATCGACCCGGAGAGCCTGGACGAGTACCTGGCGCGCGGCGGCTACGAGGCCGCGCGCAAGGCGCTCACGACGATGAAGCCCGAGCAGATCATCGAGGAGATGCTCGACTCCGGCCTGCGCGGCCGCGGCGGCGCGGGGTTCCCGACGGGCATGAAGTGGAAGTTCGCGGCGGCCTCGCCGGGCGACACCAAGTACATCATCTGCAACGGCGACGAGGGCGACCCCGGCGCGTTCATGGACGCCTCCATCATGGACGGCGACCCGCACGCCGTGCTCGAGGGCATGCTCATCGGCAGCTACGCGATCGGCGCGCACGACGGCTACATCTACGTGCGCGCCGAGTACCCGCTCGCCGTCAAGCGCCTGCGCATGGCCATCGCGGCCGCCGAGGAGCGCGGCCTGCTGGGCGACGACGCGCTCGGCAGCGGCTGGAGCTTCCACCTCAAGATCAAGGAGGGCGCCGGCGCCTTCGTCTGCGGCGAGGAGACGGCGCTGATCGCCTCCATCGAGGGCAAGCGCGGCATGCCGCGCACGCGGCCGCCGTTCCCCGCGGCCAGCGGCCTCTGGGGCAAGCCCACCAACATCAACAACGTCGAGACCTGGGCCAACGTGCCCTGGATCGTCGCCAACGGCGCGGCTGCCTACGCCGCGCTCGGCACCGAGACCAGCCGCGGCACCAAGGCGTTCAGCCTCGCCGGCAAGATCGTCAACGGCGGCCTCGTCGAGGTGCCCATGGGCTCGACGCTGCGCCACGTCATCTTCGACGTCGGCGGCGGCATCAAGGACGGCAAGAAGTTCAAGGCCGTCCAGCTCGGCGGCCCCTCGGGCGGCTGCGTGCCGGCGAGTCTGCTCGACACGCCGGTCGACTACGAGAGCCTCGCCGCGACCGGCGCCATCGTCGGCTCCGGCGGCATGGTCGTGGCCGACGACAGCACCTGCATGGTCGACCTCGCCAAGTTCTTCCTGCAGTTCACCCAGAACGAGAGCTGCGGCAAGTGCGTCCCCTGCCGCCTCGGCACCAAGCGCATGCTCGAGATCCTCGAGCGCATCACCGAGGGCGACGGGGAGGAGGGCGACATCGAGCGGCTGGAGAGCATGGCCGTGAACATCAAGCAGCACGAGCCTCTGCGGCCTCGGCCAGACGGCGCCCAACCCGGTGCTCACCACCATCCGCTACTTCCGCGACGAGTACCAGGCGCACATCGACGACCACCGCTGCCCGGCGCTCGCCTGCGAGGCGCTCATCGCCTACACCGTCGACCCGGACGCCTGCACCGGCTGCACGCTGTGCGCCAAGAAGTGCCCGGTCGACGCGGCCACGGGCGAGAAGAAGGCGCCGCACGTCATCGACCAGTCGCTGTGCATCAAGTGCGACGCCTGCCGCGCCGCCTGCAAGTTCGACGCGGTCAAGGTCGTCAGCGGGCCGGAGGAGATCGAGGCGGCCGTCCACGCGCAGCACACCTGACGGCCGCGCGGAGGGCGCCTCACGGCGCCCGCATGCGCGCCGGACCGGTGCCGGGCAGCGGCGCTCGCCTCCCCGGCCCGGTCTCGTCTTCGTCCACGATCCCCTTGCCCCCGGCGGTATCCTGTGCGTAAGGTTGGTTGGCTGAGCAACCAAGAGCCTGTTCCGCACCGCGATCGAGAGGGGGATGACGCAGCGGCAGTCCTCAGCACTACTGAACGCGGGCGCGCCGCCAGGGGTCGGCCGGTCGTCCGCAGACAAGGGGGGTAGTGTGGCAGAAGAACTCGCATTCGCACGCAAAGCAAGCGGCCTCGTGCGCGGCCTCTCGATGACCGACGCCGTGGCCGTGGGCCTCATGAACCAGGGCATCACGCCCAGCATCTGGACGATGATCACCTGGGGCCTCGGTACGTATCTCACCGGCAACCTGCTGTGGGCCAGCGTCATCTCGCTCGTCCTCGTGGGCTTCGGCTTCCCGCTCGTCTGGGGCATCCTCTCCGGCAGCATGCCGCGCTCCGGCGGCGAGTACATCTACAACTCGCGCATCATCCACCCGATCGTCGGCATCGCCGAGAGCTTCGGCAACGCCTTCGTCATGATCTTCTGGGTCTACGTGTTGGCGCCGTGGATCGCCGACCCGGGGCTCGTCATCCTCGCCGAATACCAGGGCTGGGCGTGGCTCTACGACCCGGCCACCGGCGCCTTCTTCGGCGGCCTCAGCTACGAGTGGGGCGTCTTCGTCGTCGCGACCATCGCCAACGTCCTGGCGGTGCTCACCATGGTCTTCGGCGTCAAGATCTTCGCCACCATCCAGAAGTCGATCATGTTCTTCGCCCTCGGCGGCGCCGCTGTCGTCACCGGCTCCATCATGCTCAGCAGCAAGACGGCGATGGCGGAGAACTGGGACAAGCTCGCGGCGCAGTACGACTCGCTCAAGTACAGCGAGGTCGTGCCGGCCGTGTCGGCCGCCATCGGCGAGGCCGTCCCGACGTCATCCACCTTCTACGGCACACTCGGCGTCATGGTGGCCGGGCTCGTGGCTGTTCGCCTACGCCTACTTCTGCGTGTTCGTGGCCGGCGAGGTCAAGCGGCCGGACAAGACCCTCATCACCGCCAACTTCGTCGCCATCCTCGTGCCGGCGCTGCTCATGATCTGGACGGCGCTCTCGATGTACAAGGTCATGCCGTTCGAGTTCATCTCGGCGACGGCGTGGATCGACAACAACGGCGGCATCGACGGGCTACAACCTGCCGTTCCTGCCGAGCTACATGAGCCTCGCCTACATCGCCCACTCCAACTGGTTCGTGGCGTTCGCGGCGAGCCTCTCGTACATCCTCTTCACCTTCTGGTACGTGGCGCTGAGCTACCTCGCCTTCCCGCGCATCATCTTCGCGTGGGGCATGGACCGCATGGGCCCCAAGTGGTTCACGTCGATCAACGCCGCGCTGGGCGAGCCCGGTGAAGAACTACATCCTCTGCTTCGTCCTCTGCCAGGGCGCGATCGCCCTCTACACCTTCTGGCTCGGCAGCTACATGCAGGGCCTCACGATCACCGGCATGGAGATCGTCTCGGTGTGGGGCGTCACCACCATCGCGGCGCTCATCTTCCCCTACGTGAAGCGCGCCAGGGGCATCTGGGACTCGTCGCCGTACAAGACCTGGAAGTTCCTCGGCATCCCGCTGGTCAGCTGGGGCGCCGCGGTCAGCCTCGTCTACCTGGCCATCCTCTTCTACTTCCTGATCTTCACGGAGGAGATGAAGGACTCGAACGGCGAGTCGTGGATCCTCTACTGCATCGTCTGGGCCATCGGCGTCGTCTGGTACTTCTTCTGGACCGCCCGCAGCAAGGCCGTGGGCGTCGACGTCGGCATGACCTACGGGGAGCTGCCGCCGGAGTGACCCTCCCGCGGATCCCCGTCGCCCTGCCGGCGACGTGAAGACCCCGGGGCGGCGCGCCGAACGGCGCGCCGCCCCGGACTTCGTTCGCCGCTCCGTTGCCTGCGGTCCGCAGCGGATCGCGGGATCCGCAGCCGGCACGGGTCGCCCGGCGTTCGGATGAACGTCCGAAACACGCTGCTCCTGCGCGCCTTCGTGCGCGTGAGGCGTGGCAGTCCCTACTCTGATTGTAGGATTCGGCAGGGTGCGAAATTCGTGGCTTGCCGAATCCTACGCATCCGCGCCGGCCCTTGACATTTTCCGACGCGAGGTATCGAAATAGCGCTCAGGAATGGACGCTGACCAGGGGGGTCGCGCGTTGCCATTCACCCTCGACGCGATCGACAGACAGATCGTGTCGCTTCTCATAGAAGACGGCCGCACTTCGTCGGCCGAGATCACCCGGCGCATCGGGCACGTGTCCGAGCGCGCCGTGCGCTACCGGATCGAGCGCCTCATCCGCACGGGCGTCATCCGCGTGAGCGCCATCGTCATGCCCCAGGCCGTCGGCTTCCCCGTCATCGGCGACGTGCTCGTCGATGTCGCCCCCGGCAAGCTGCAGGACGTCGCCGCACAGCTGGTCGAGTTCCCCACCGTGAGCTACGTGGCGGGGTCGGTCGGCGAAGGCGACCTCAGTGTCCAGGTCTACGCACGCGACACCGAGGAGCTCCTCCGCTTCGTCAACGAAGTCATCGGCAAGGTCCCTGGAGTCACGCGCACCAAGCTCGCGATGGTGCCGTGGAAGCTCAAGGACGTCTATCAGTGGCACGTGCCGTCCGAGGCCGCTGAAGAAGGGAGGGCGATCGGCTGAGCGGAGCCGTGCCCGCGTACCCGTATCATCAACCACGGCGATCGCCGGCACTGGGGCCAGGGCCGGCGAGACGTTGTAGCAAGGGGGGAACTTTGGCTGAAGAACTAGCCTTTGCCCGCAAAGCCAGCGGCCTCGTCCGCGGCCTCTCCATGTGGGACGCGTTCGGCGTCGGCTTCATGAACCAGGGACTCACGCCGTCCATCTGGGTCATGACCAGCCTCGGCGTCGGCGTCTACCTCGGCGGTAACCTCATCTGGGCGACGATCATCTCCATGATCCTCGCCGGCATCGGGTTCCCGATCGTCTGGGGCGTGCTCGGCGGCTCCATGCCCCGCTCCGGCGGCGAGTACATCTACAACTCGCGCATCATCCACCCCATCGTGGGTATCGGCGAGTCGTTCGGCAACGCCTTCGTGTGGATCATGTGGATCTACGTGCTGGCGCCCTGGACGGCCGACCCGGGCATGGTGATGATGTCCCAGTTCATGGGCTGGACCTGGCTCTACAACCCCGAGACCGAGACAGTTCTTCGGCGGCCTCAGCTACACCTGGGGCTGCTTCGTCATCGCGACGGTGGCCAACATCATCGCGTTCCTCTTCGTGGTGTTCGGCATCAAGTGGTTCGCGCGCATCCAGAAGGTCGTCATGGTCTTCGGCATCGGCGGCTGCGCCGTGCTGCTCGCGGCCATCAGCTACTACGCCCTGAAGCATCGGCCAGGACGGGTTCATCGAGAGCTGGAACGCCACCGCCGCCACCTACGGCTCCATCGACTACGCCGGCTTCCTCGCGGCGGCCGGCGAAGAGGCCGGCGCTGCCATGCCGACCACGTGGAACTGGTTCGACACCTTCGGCGTCATGGTCGCCGGCTCGTGGCTGTTCGCCTACAGCTACTGCATCACGTTCATCGCCGGCGAGGTCAAGCGCCCGGACAAGACCATCATCCTGTCCAACCTCTTCGCCATCATCGTCCCCGGCGTGTTCATGCTGTGGGCCGCCGTCGCGCTGTACGGCCTCGTCAAGTTCGACTTCTTCAGCGCCACGCAGTTCGTCGACAACGCCGGCAGCGACCTGGGCGGGGCGTACACCGTGCCGTGGAGCACCAACTTCCTCGGCATCCTCGGCATGGTCACCACCAACAAGCTCATCATGTTCATCTCGGTGCTCTCGTTCCTGGCGTTCAACCTGTGGTGGATCGCCCTGAGCTACCTGGCGTTCCCGCGCATCATCTTCGCCTGGGGCATGGACCGCATGGGTCCCAAGTGGTTCACGGACATCAACCCGCGCTTCGCGAGCCCGGTCAAGAACCACGTCCTGTGCTTCGTGCTCGGCCAGATCATGATCGCCGTGTACGTCTTCTGGCAGAACGAGGCGATGCAGGGCCTCGCGGTGACCGCGCTCGAGATCTTCTCGGTGTTCGGCGTCACGGCCATCGCGGCCCTGCTGTTCCCCTACGTCAAGCGCGCCAGGGGGATCTGGGACGCGTCGCCGTACAAGACCTGGAAGATCGCCGGCATCCCGGTGGTCACGATCGGCGCCATCGTCGACATCATCTACCTGGGCATCCTGGCGTACTTCTTCTTCTTCCTGCCCGACCCGGCCAAGCGCCTCGAGGGCTTCACCACCAACACGGCGATCCTCATCGCCGTGACGTGGATCGCGGGCATCATCTGGTACCTCTTCTGGAAGCAGCGCAGCAAGAGCGTGGGCGTCGACGTCTCGATGACCTACGGGGAGTTGCCGCCGGAGTGATCAAACGAGTACCTTGAGGGGGTGAGGGCACCCGCCCTCACCCCCTCTCTGGCCTTTGGAGTGTGTAGATGAACAAGCTTTTCATGGTCACCGACATCCACGGCTCGAACGTGTGCTACCGGAAGTTCCTGAACGCGCTTCCGATCTACGGCGCCGACCTGGCCGTGCTCATGGGTGACCTCACCGGCAAGGTCCTCGTGCCGCTCGTCGACAAGGGCGGGGACCAGTGGGAATGCACCCTGATGGGGCAGTACCGCGAGATCAACGGGCAAGAGGAGCTCGCGGACATCAAGAAGACCACCGAGAACGCGGGCTACTACTGGGTCCACCAGACGCGCGACGAGTTCGACGACACGCGCGCCGACCCGGCCAAGATCGACGCGCTGTTCAAGAGCCTCGTGTTCGCGCGCGTGCAGGAGTGGCTCGACCTCGCCGACGAGCGTCTCGAGGGCAAGCCGTTCCAGATGTACATGGCGCCGGGCAACGACGACTGGTTCGTGATCGACGACATGATCGACAACGCCAAGCTCGTGCACCCGTGCGACAAGCGCGTCGTCGAGATCGACCATCACGAGATGATCACCTCGTCGGCGTCCAACCCCACGCCGTGGCAGACGCCGCGCGAGATGAGCGAGGAAGACCTCGAGAAGCACCTGCGCGAGCTCTGCGCCAAGGTCAAGAACCAGGAGACGGCGATCTACAACTTCCACGTGCCGCCGTACGGCTACTCGCTCGACCTGTGCCCGAAGCTCGACGAGAACCTCACCATGGCCGCCGACGAGAAGATCCACGCCGGCAGCCTCGGCGCCAAGCGCGTCATCGAGGAGTACCAGCCGCTCCTCGGCCTGCACGGCCACATCCACGAGTCGCGCGGCGCGCAGAAGGCCGGCCGCACGCTGCTCATCAACCCGGGCAGCGAGTACTCCGAGGGCATCCTGAAGGGCGTCATCATCATGCTCGACAAGAAGAAGATCAAGGACTACGTCTTCACCTCCGGGTGAGTCGAGCGTAGACTCCAGTCTTCTACACGACGCCGAACCCGGAAGGGGGCGATAGACACAGATGGGACAGTTCATCCTGCCGAAGGACATCCCGCTCGACCGCTATCCCAAGCCTGAGGTCTTCCTCGACGAGGGCAAGCGCATCGCGGAAGCGGCGCAGCAGCAGGGCATCATCATGCGCGTCATGGGCCCCCTCGCGCTCCACTACTACTTCCCGGACCAGGTCGACCTGTACGCGAAGCTCGAGCGGCTGGGCGACCGCTACTTCACCGACATCGACTTCGCCGTCTACGGCAAGGGCCGCAAGGGCATGGGCAAGCTGATGGAGTCGCTCGGCTACGAGAACGACCTGCAGACCATGGCGATGACCGGCCAGACCCGCCAGATCTACTTCGGCGGCAAGGTCCCCATGATCGACATCTTCTTCGACAAGCTCGACTACTGCCACGAGATCAACTACGACGGCCGTCTCGAGCTCGACCCCTGGAGCGTCTCGCTCGCCGACATCATGCTGCAGAAGCTGCAGATCTGGGAGATCAACGACAAGGACCTCAAGGACATCGAGTACCTCTTCACCGTGGCCGACTTCGGCGAGGACGACACGAAGAAGGTCAATGAGGGCTACGTCGCGCGGCGTCTCGCCGACGACTGGGGCTTCTGGTACACCGCGACCACGAACCTCGACCGCGTCAAGGACCACGTCGACGGCGTGGACGCGCTCAGCGACGAGCAGAAGGCCAAGATCAAGCAGAAGGCCGACGAGGTCCGCGCGCGCATCGACCGCGAGCCCAAGACCAAGAAGTGGGAGAAGCGCGCCAAGAAGGGCACCAAGAAGATCTGGTACAACACCGGGTTCTCCGACTGGTGAGCCGCGGAGGGCGGCCGGGCGCAGCCGGGGCCGCCATCCGCTCCTGAGACGACGAGGGCCGGGATGCCTCTGCAGGCATCCCGGCCCTCGCGTGCCGGTGCCGCGCCCTGCGCGCCGGCCGTCTGCTCAGTGCGCGACGAGCTCGCCCTGCTGCGCCAGCTTGCGCACGTCGGCGAGCGTCGCCTCGAGGCGCTCCAGCACCGTGTCCATCTGCTCGCGGGTGATGATCGCCGGCGGCTGGATGCGCAGCGTCAGGGAGTTGAAGAGCGTGCCGCCGATGAGGACGCCGCGGCTGAACAGCCCCTGGCTGACGGCGTAGCCGATGTCCGGGTCCTTGAACTGCATGCCGATGATGCACGCCGAGGCCGCGGACCTCCTCGAAGAGGTCGTCGTAGGTCTCCGCCAGCTCCTCGACCTGCTGCCTTGATGTAGGCGCCCTTCTCGGCCGCCTGCCCGGGGATGTCCTCCTCGATCGTGGCGTGCAGGGCGGCGATGCCCGCGGCCGTCGCCATCGGGTTGCCGCCGAAGGTCGTGGTGTGGATGTACGGGTTCTCGTACATGGTGGAGAACACTTCTTCGGTGGCGATGAAGTTGCCGATGGGGATGACGGCGCCGCCGAGCGCCTTGCCCATGGTCATGATGTCCGGCGCGACGCCCCAGTGCTCCATCCCCCAGAGCGTGCCCGTGCGGCCCATGCCCGTCTGCACCTCGTCGGCGATGAGCAGGACGCCCCACTTGTCGCAGATCTCGCGCACCTTGGCGAAGTAGTCGTCCGGCGGGATGATGGCGCCCGCCTCGCCCTGCACCGGCTCGACGATGAAGGCGGCGATGTCGAAGCCGATCTGGTCGCAGATGGCCAGCTGCTTGTCGAGCGCGTCGGCGTCGCCGTAGGGCACGAAGCGCACGCCCGGCATGAGCGGGTAGAAGGGCTCGCGGAACTCACCCTTGCCGCTGACGCTGAGCGAGCCGAACGACTTGCCGTGGAAGCCGCGGGTGGTCGCGATGATGCCGAGCGTGTGGTTCGGCTTCTTGCGCCGCGCGTAGAGCTTGGCGAGCTTCATGGCGCCTTCGTTGGCCTCGGTGCCCGAGTTGCAGAAGAACGAGTACCGCAGGTCGCCCGGCGTCGTCATCGCGAGCAGGTGGCTCAGGTAGCCGCGCATGGGGTCGAGCAGCTCCTGCGAGTGCAGCGCCTGGTGCTCGAGCTGCGCTCGCACCGCCCCGACCACGGTGGGGTGCCGGTGGCCGAGCATGTAGATGCCGAAGCCGCCGAGGCAGTCGATGTACTCCTTGCCGTGGATGTCGTAGAAGACCGCCCCTTCGTCGGTCCACTCGACCGACGTGTAGTCGGTGGACACCGACTTGCGGTACTCGAGGATGCCGGGGTTGACGTAGCGGTCGAAGTTGGTGACGCAGTCGGTCACCACCTCCTGCTGCTCCTCCGGCGTGAGCGCGGATTTCGCCATCAAGTCCAGCGCCTTGCGCGATTCTCGCAGTGCCTCCTGCTTGAGTGCATCCTGCATTCGTTCCCCCTGGCGTTGATCTGGTAGCTGCAGAATCCCCTGATGTGCAGCAGTATTCGGTCGTACAACCGAACGATATCCCTCACTCTACAGCGCCTCGCTGCGGCGGCGCAACGGGATGCCTCGGCGGTGTCACGGGCGCGAACGGCGTCCGCCGGGCGGTGGTAGGGTGTGCTCCACGAGGACGCCATGGACGCGCAGCGACCGACAGAGGATCCGACCGCACAGCTCTCGCCGACGGCGCGCAAGCTGGTGGCCGCCGCGCGCCGGCTCCTGGCGCGCGGCGGCTACGAGGCGCTCACCGTCGAGGCGGTGGCCGCCGAGGCCGGCGCCTACCGCGACTCGGTGCGGTACTACTTCGGCAGCAAGGCCGCCTTCATCGCCGCGGTCGTCGACTCGCTCAGCCACGACCAGAGCCTGAGCGCGGTCGCGGAGACGCAGGCGGCGCGGGGGGCGACGAGCGCGTGCACGGGCTCGTCGCCGGCGACCGCCGCCTCGTGGACGACCGCGCCGCCTTCCGCGACTTCTTCGCGATCCTGCCGCACGTGGTGCTCGACGACGAGCTCAGGGAGCGGGTCGCGGCGCTGTACGACTGGTACCGCGACCTCTACGTGGAGGGCCTCGGCGACGCCACCGCCGTGGCGGAGGACCGGCTGCGCGCCTTCGCCTCGCTCATGGTGGCGATGACCGACGGCCTCGCCGTCCAGAAGCTGCTCGACCCGGACGGCGTGCGGCTCGAGCCGCTCTTCGAGCTCTGGGAGGACATGCTGCGGCGCGCGCTCCTCCCGGCCGGCGACTGAGCCCCGCGCTCCCGCGTCTCGCCCATCGCGGTCACCGGCGGTGACGCGGGGGCGTCGCCCCCCGAGGCTCATTTACACGTCCCAAACCGTGTTGTACGCTCGCGACGTGCTTGGCGGCGCCGTATGGGGGGTGTCGCTTGGCCTCCGGGCCGGCACAGGGCTGCAAGTAGGAGGCAAGGGTTGTGGCGCAGGGGACGGTGAAGTGGTTCAGCAACGAGAAGGGGTACGGCTTCATCGAGCGGGAAGACGGTGACGACCTGTTCGTGCACTACTCCGAGATCACCATGGACGGCTACAAGACCCTGGTCCAGGGGCAGAGCGTCGAGTTCGAGGTCACCCAGGGCGACAAGGGCCTGCAGGCCTCCACGGTGAGGCCGGTCGTCTAGTCGAGGCACGTGCGTCAGGGGGTCCGCCGGCGGTCGCCGCCGGCGGACCCCCTTTCTTGTGGCCCCCCTGAGGCTGGAGTAGGATATCCGTCCCGCTCCGGCGGCCCAGCAGGAGGAACGCGACATGATCTCCGAAGACGACGTCCGCTACGTCGCGAGACTCGCCCGGCTCAGACTCCAAGAGGACGAGGCGTCCCGTATGACCGGTGAGCTCGCCAAGATCCTCGCGCACATCGACAAGATGAGTGAGCTCGACCTCGACGGCGTGCCGCCCACGGCGCACGTCCTCGACGTCGTCAACGTCACGCGCGAGGACAAGGCGCGCCCGAGCCTGCCGCGCGACGAGGCCCTTCGCAACGCTCCCGCCGTCAGCGACGACTGCTTCCGCGTGCCGAGGATGGGCTGAGGTGAACAGCGACCGCAGCGGGCTATCGAGCGGGGCACCGGAGATGCACCGCTCAGGGGGCTCGATCCGCTGCGCCTCACCGCGCGCGACGCCAAGCGGCTCCTGGTGGACGGGGAGATCTCGTCGGCCGAGCTCGCCAAGGTGTACCTCGACCAGATCGCGGCGGTGGAGGGCAAGGTCCGCGCCTACATCAAGGTGACCACGGACAACATCTTCAAGTACTCCACCAAGGTCGACCGTGAGATGCAGGCGATGCGGGGCCCGCTGGCGGGCCTGCCCATCGCCGTCAAGGACAACATGGTCACCGAGGGCGTCACCACCACCGCGGCCTCGCGCATCCTCGCCGACTACCAGCCGGTGTACACGGCCACGGCCGTGAGGCAGGTGTGGGAGGGCCACGTGGTGATGCTCGGCAAGACCAACCTCGACGAGTTCGCCATGGGCTCCAGCACCGAGAACTCGGCGTTCCAGGTCACCGCCAACCCGTGGGACCTCAGCACGGTGCCCGGCGGCAGCAGCGGCGGCTCCGCCGCCGCCGTGGCCGCCGGCGAGGCGCTGTGGGCGCTGGGCAGCGACACCGGCGGGTCCATCCGCCAGCCGGCGGCGCTCTGCGGCATCGTCGGCATGAAGCCCACCTACGGCGCCGTGAGCCGCTACGGGCTCATCGCCTTCGCCAGCTCGCTGGACCAGATCGGCCCGCTCACGCGCTCCGTGTACGACTGCGCCCTGCTGCTGCAGCACATCGTCGGGCGCGACCCGCGCGACTCCACCAGCGTGGAGCTGCCGGAGCCCATCGCCCTGCCGTCCGCCGAGCGTCTCGACGGGCTGCGCGTGGGCGTCCCGGCCGAGTACCTGGCCGCCGGCATCGAGCCGGGGGTGCGCGCGCGCTTCGACGAGACGCTCGCGCGCATCGAGGAGCTCGGCGGCAGCCTGCGTGGAGATCAGCCTGCCGCACACCGAGTACGCGCTGCCGGCGTACTACATCATCGCGCCGGCCGAGGCCTCCGCGAACCTCGCCCGGTTCGACGGGGTCCGCTACGGCTACCGCTGCGCGGACCCCGAGGACCTCACCGACCTCTACGAGCGCACGCGCGGCGAGGGGTTCGGCCCCGAGGTCAAGCGCCGCATCATGATCGGCACCTACGCGCTCTCGGCCGGCTACTACGACGCCTACTACGGCCGCGCGCAGCGCGTGCGCACGATGGTCCGCCGCGACTTCGAGAGGGCGTTCGCCGGAGGTCGACCTCATCGCCTCTCCGACGACGCCCACCGTCGCCTTCAAGGCCGGCTCGCGCACCGACGACCCGCTGGCGATGTACATGAGCGACATCTGCACCATCCCGGCCAACCTGGCCGGCCTGCCGGCGATCAGCATCCCCTGCGGCCTCAGCGACGGGCTGCCGGCCGGGCTCCAGCTCATCGGCCCGGCGTTCAGCGAGAACCGCATGCTCGAGGCCGCGCACGCGCTCGAGGGCGCGCTCGGCTTCGACACGGCTCCCACGTTCGCCGACTCGTCGCCCCGCCCGGAGGCGGAGGGCTGGCGTCCGGGCGACGTCACCTACCGCCCGGAGGACGCGCAGTCATGACGGCACGCCGCCCTGGGAACCCGTCATCGGCCTCGAGATGCACGTCGAGCTCGACACGCAGACCAAGATGTTCTGCGGCTGCGCCGTGAGCAAGGGCGACGAGCCCAACGTCCACACCTGCCCGGTGTGCCTCGCGCACCCCGGCGCGCTGCCCGTGCTCAACAGGCGCGCCGTCGAGTACGCCGCGCGCATCGCCCTCGCGCTCAACTGCACGGTGCAGGCGCGCAACATCTTCCACCGCAAGAACTACTTCTATCCCGACCTCCCCAAGGCGTACCAGATCAGCCAGTACGACGAGCCGCTCGCCACCGCGGGCTGGTTCGACTACTGGGTGGACGGCGAGCTCCTGCGCTGCCGCATCAACCGGGTGCACATGGAGGAGGACGCCGCCAAGCTCATCCACGCCGGCGGCGAGACCGGGCGCATCGCCGGGTCGGACTACTCCATGGTCGACTTCAACCGGGGCGGCACGCCGCTCATCGAGATCGTCACCGAGCCGGACATCCCGTCGCCGGAGGCGGCGCGGGAGTTCCTCCAGCAGCTGCGCACGCTCGTCGTCGAGCTGGGCGTGAGCGAGTGCAACATGGAGGAGGGCCAGATCCGCTGGGACGCCAACATCAGCGTCCGGCCGGAGGGCGCCCAGGAGCTCGGCACGCGCACCGAGCTGAAGAACATGAACAGCTTCCGCTACCTGCAGCAGGCGCTCGTCGCGGAGATCCCGCGTCAGATCGAGCTCCTCGAGGCCGGTGAGAAGATCGACCTGGAGACGCTGCACTTCGACCCGGACACGGGCACGACGACGCCGCTGCGCAGCAAAGAGGAGGCGCACGACTACCGCTACTTCCCCGAGCCCGACCTGGTGCCGCTCGACATCGACCCGGCGTGGGTCGAGCAGCTGCGCGCGACGCAGCCGGAGCTGCCGGCGGCGCGCGTGGAGCGGTTCACGGCGCGGTACGGGCTGTCGCGCGCCGACGCCACCGTGCTCGGCACCTCCGGCGCGCTGGCCGCCTTCTACGAAGAGGTGGTGGCGGCCGGGGCCGGCGCCAAGCCGGCGGCCAACTGGGTGATGGGCGAGTACCTCGCCCACCTCAACGCCGCCGGCCTCGAGGCCGGCCACGGCCACGTGACCGCCGACCGGCTCTCGCGGCTGGTCAAGCTCGTCGAGGAGGGCACCGTCTCGACGAGCGCCGCCAAGGAGATCTTCGCGCTCATGATCGAGAAGCGCGCCGAGCCCGAGGCGATCGTCGACGAGCACGGCCTCGGCCAGATCAGCGACACCTCCGAGCTCGAGGCCGTCGTCGCCGAGGTCGTCGCCGCCAATCCCGCCCAGGTCGAGCAGTACCGGGGCGGCAAGCAGCAGGTCCTCGGCTACTTCGTCGGCCAGGTGATGAAGGCCAGTGGCGGGCGCGCCAACCCGCAGGTCGTGAGCGACCTGCTCCGGCGCGCCCTCGACGCGTGACCCACCCCCACAGACCAGTGACCCTTTCGACCCTCCGAGGCAGGTGACCATGACCAGCGATCTCTCCAGCTTCGTCATCGCTCCGCAGAGGCGCCCGGCCGAGCCGGCCGTGCGCATCGACGACACCACCCTCCGCGACGGCGAGCAGACCGCCGGCGTGGTCTTCAGCAACCACGAGAAGATCCGCATCGCCAAGCTGCTCGACGAGGTGGGCGTCCACCAGATCGAGGTCGGCATCCCGGCCATGGGCGGCGACGAGAAGACGACCATCAAGGAGATCGTCGAGCTCGGGCTCGACACCTCGATCCTCGCCTGGAACCGGGCCGTGATCGAGGACGTCAGCACTCGATCGACTGCGGCGTCGACGCGGTCGCCATCAGCATGTCGGCCAGCGACATCCACATCGAGCACAAGCTCGCCAAGTCGCGCCAGTGGGTGCTCGACCAGATCCGCGAGTGCGTGGCGTTCGCCAAGGACCACGACCTCTACGTCTCGGTCAACGCCGAGGACGCCTCGCGCGCCGACCTCGAGTTCCTGCTGCGCTTCGGCCAGGCCGCCAAGGAGGAGGGCGCCGACCGGCTGCGCTTCTGCGACACGCTCGGCATCCTCGACCCCTTCGACACCTACAACGTCATCACGTTCCTCATCAAAGAGGGCCTCAACATCGAGATGCACACGCACGACGACTTCGGTATGGCCACGGCCAACGCCCTGGCGGGCATCAAGGCCGGCGCCACCTACGTCAACACCACCGTCAACGGCCTCGGTGAGCGCGCCGGCAACGCCGCGCTCGAGGAGGTGGCGATGGCGCTCAAGTACCTCGGCAAGGTCGACGTCGGTCTGCACACGAGCCGCTTCCGCGAGCTCAGCGAGTACGTCGCCGCGGCGTCGGCGCGGACGATCCCGGCGTGGAAGAGCATCGTGGGCACCAATGTGTTCGCCCACGAGAGCGGCATCCACGCCGACGGCGTCATCAAGAACCCGCTCAACTACGAGGCGTTCGCGCCCGAGGACGTGGGGCTCGAGCGCCAGATCGTGGTGGGCAAGCACTCCGGCTCGCGCACCATCTACCGCAAGTTCCAGGAGTTCGGGCTGGAGCTCACGCAGGAGGATTGCGACGGCGTGCTCGCGCTCGTGCGCAAGACGGCCATCGAGCTCAAGCGGGCGCTGTTCGACAAGGAGCTCATGTACATCTACCAGGACTACCTGGGCCACCTCGGCGACGCCGTGCCCATGGGCAACAGCCGTTCGGCGCAGCCCGCCGGTGAGGCCCGGCCGCCCCGGCCCCGGGAGCCGCGACGTAACAGCCGCGAGGAGCAGCCGACGTGCACCGAGCCCTCGCCGGCGCCGCCACCCTCGCGGAGAAGCTGCTGGCGGGGGCGGCCGGGCTGGACGCCGTGGCGCCCGGCCAGATCGTCGTCTGCGACGTGAGCGTCGCCATCGCCCAGGACGGCACCGGCCCGCTGGCGATCCAGCAGATCCAGGAGCTCGGCGCCGCCAGGGTCAAGGCGCCGGAGTGCGTGTTCTTCATCGACCACGCGGCGCCGGCGCCGCGCAGCGAGCTCGCCAACGCGCAGAAGACCATCCGCGCGTTCTGCGCCGAGTCCGGCGCCACGCTGAGCGACGTCGAGATGGGCGTGTGCCACCAGCGCGTCGCCGAGAGCTACGCCAAGCCGGGCGACCTCGTCATCGGCGCCGACTCGCACACCTGCATGGCCGGCGCGCTCGGCGCGTTCGGCACCGGCATGGGCAGCACCGACGTCGCCGTGGGCATGGCCACCGGCAAGACCTGGCTGCGCGTGCCCGAGACGTTCCGCATCGAGGTCGAGGGCGCGTTCGCGGAGGGCGTGGAGGCCAAGGACCTCATGCTCACGCTCATCGGGCAGCTCGGCGCCGACGGCGCCACCTACAAGGCGCTGGAGTTCGGGGGGCCGGGCATCGACGCCATGCCCATGCCCGGCCGGCTCACCCTCAGCAACATGAGCGTGGAGGCCGGCGCCAAGTGCGGCCTCATGCCGAGCGACGAGGCCACGCGCGCGTACCTCGAGTCGCAGGGCCGCGGGGACGCGTGGAAGCCCCTCGCCGCGGACGCCGGCGCGTCCTACGAGCGCGTCGTGCGCTTCGACCTCGGCGCCATCGTGCCCACGGTGGCGAAGCCGCACACCGTGGACAACACGGCCGCCGGCGGCGGAGCTCAAGGGCACCAGGGTCGACCAGGTGCTCATCGGCACCTGCACCAACGGCCGCCTCGAGGACCTGCGCTCGGCGGCGCGCGTGCTCAAGGGTCGCCGCCGCGCCCCGGGCACGCGCCTCATCGTCACGCCGGCCTCGCAGGCCACCGCGCGAGCCGCCGCCGCCGAAGGCCTCTTCGACGTGTTCTGGGACGCCGGCGCCGTGATCACCAACCCCGGCTGCGGCGCCTGCGTCGGCATCCACGAGGGCATCCTCGCCGACGGCGAGGTGTGCATCAGCACCGCCAACCGCAACTTCCACGGCCGCATGGGCAACCCTGAGGCCTCCATCTACCTCGGATCTCCGGCTACCGCGGCCGCCTCGGCCGTGGCCGGCGAGATCACCGACCCGCGCGAGCTTCTCTAGAAAGGAGGCGGCCATGGCCAAGCAGTACAGCGGACCCCCGCAGATGGTCATCGACCCCAGCAAGCGGTACGTCGCGACGATCAGTACCGACAACGGCGACATCGTCGTCGAGCTCTTCGCCGACAAGGCGCCCCAGACGGTCAACAACTTCGTCTTCCTGGCCCGGGACGGCTACTACGACGGCGTCACGTTCCACCGCGTGATCCACGGCTTCATGGCGCAGGGCGGCGACCCCACCGGCAGCGGCAGCGGCGGCCCGGGCTACAAGTTCGGCGACGAGTTCCACCCGATGCTCAAGCACGACCAGCCCGGCATCCTCTCCATGGCCAATGCCGGCCCGGGCACCAACGGCTCGCAGTTCTTCATCACCTACGGGCCGACGCCGCACCTCGACGGGCGGCACACCGTGTTCGGCCGCGTGATCGAAGGCATGGACGTCGTCGAGGCCATCCCGGAGCGCAACCCGCAGCTGGCGCGCGAGCCCGGCGTCGCCATGAACTCGGTGGTCGTCAGCGAGGAGGAGTGGGTCACGTGACGGACGACGAGCTGTTGCACGGCCGGGCCTGGCTGTTCGGCGACGACATCAGCACCGACCACATCGCGCCCGGCCGCCTCTTCCACCTGCGCACCAACATGCCGGAGCTCGCCAAGCACGTCCTCGAGGACGCGCGGCCGGAGTTCGCCGGCGAGATGCAGCAGGGCGACTTCGTCGTCGGCGGCCGCAACTTCGGCCTCGGCTCGAGCCGCGAGCACGCGCCGCGCATCATCAAGCTGGCCGGCGTCGGCGCGGTGCTGGCGCAGAGCTTCGCGCGCATCTTCTTCCGCAACTCCATCAACGTCGGCCTGCCGGTGCTGCAGTGCGACACGAGCGGCATCGGCGAGCAGGACGAGCTGCAGGTCGACCTGGAGCGCCGGTGAGGTCAAGGACCTCACCACCGGCGCCGTCATCCCCTTCGTGCCGCTGCCGCCGGTGATGGTGACCATCCTGGACGACGGCGGCCTCGTCGCCCACGTCAAGAAGCACGGCGGCTTCGCGCTGCCCGGAGGACCAGAAGCATGACGTACACCGTGACCCTCATCCCCGGCGACGGCACCGGCCCCGAGCTGGCCGCCGCGCTCGAGACCGTGATCGCCGCCACCGGCGTCCCCATCGTCTGGGAGGTGCACGACGCCGGCCTCGACGTGATGGAGGAGTACGGCACGCCTCTGCCGCAGCACGTGCTCGACTCGATCCGCCGCACCAAGGTGGCGATCAAGGGTCCGATCACCACGCCGGTGGGCAAGGGGTTCCGCAGCGTGAACGTCGCGCTGCGCAAGGAGCTCGACCTGTACGCCTGCCTGCGTCCCTCCAAGACGATGAAGGGCGTGCGCACCCGGTTCGACGACATCGACCTCGTCGTCGTGCGCGAGAACACCGAGGACCTCTACGCCGGCATCGAGCACATGGTGACCGACGACGCCGCCGAGAGCATCAAGATCATCACGCGGCGGGGCACGGAGCGCATCGCGCGCTTCGCCTTCGAGTACGCGCGCAAGCACGGCCGGCGCAAGGTCACCGCCGTGCACAAGGCCAACATCATGAAGTGCACCGACGGGCTCTTCCTGCGCGTCTGCGGCGAGGTCGCCGAGCAGTATCCGGACATCGAGTTCGACGACCGCATCGTCGACAACATGTGCATGCAGCTCGTGCAGAAGCCCGAGCTCTACGACGTCCTGGTGCTGCCCAACCTCTACGGCGACATCGTCAGCGACCTCTGCGCCGGGCTCATCGGCGGCCTCGGCGTGGCGCCCGGCGCCAACATCGGCGACGACGCGGCGGTGTTCGAGCCCGTGCACGGCAGCGCGCCCAAGTACGCCGGGCAGGACAAGGTCAACCCCACGGCCCTGCTGCGCTCCGGCGTGCTGCTGCTCGACCACCTCGGGGAGGTCGAGGCCTCGCGGCGTATGGAAGACGCCATCGCCGCGGTCATCGCCGAGGGCAAGGACGTCACCTACGACCTCGGCGGCTCGGCCGGTACCTCCGGCATGGCCGCCGCCATCGCCGCCCGCATCGGCGGCTGAGCCGGCCGCGGGCCGGAGGCAAGGAGCTCGTCATGGACGAGGAGCGCCACATCAACCTGCACGCCACGCCGGAGATGATGGCGGGTGTGTACGCCAACTTCGCCAACGTCAGCCACTCGGACTACGAGTTCTCGATCACCTTCGTCCGCCTCGACTACGAGAGCGACGAGGGCGGCGAGATCAACGGCGTCGTGATGAGCCGCGTGAACCTCGCACCGCGGTTCATGAAGGAGCTCGTCGACGCCATGAACGACAACTACGCCAAGTGGCTGCAGGCGGAGAACATCAAGAACCTGCCGGAGGCCCCCGGGCACGCAAGACCGGCGGAAGAGTAGTCTTCGTCGGGTGAGCCGCAGGCGCACCCGACAGTATGCCCGGCCACCTGCCAGAATGGCCAAGCGGAGGCGCGGTCAGACTCCGTTTTGCCCTGCATTCCGGCGCTTTCACGGCATTGCCGCGCCGGCCGCGGGTCCGCTAGAATGGCTGGGCCTGTACTCCCACGTTCTCCTTGGTCCGCGGCTGGAGCCGTCGCGGATCTCCGGGGGGGAACGCGGCGAACCTATTCGCACGTCTTCAGGAGGACGCAGTGGACTTCTACCAGGGCAAGGTGCTCAGGCTGGACCTGAGCGCAGGCACCTCGACCGTCGAGCCGCTCAACATGGAATGGGCGGAGCGCTACATCGGCGGCAAGGGCCTGTTGCTTCGCTACATGTGGGAGGAGATCCCGCCGGGGCTCGACCCTGGTCCGAGGACAATCCCGTGTTCCTGGTCACCGGCCCGTTCGCCGGGACCAACGTCAGCACGTCGTCCCGGCTCATCGTGGGCTGCAAGAGCCCGGTCACGGGCGTCCTCAACGACAGCTACGTCGGGGGCTCGTTCGCGCCCGAGCTGAAGTTCGCCGGCTACGACCTGGTCATCATCAAGGGCCGCGCGCCCGAGCCCACCGTGGTCACCATCAAGGACGACGTGGTCAGCTTCCTGCCGGCGCAGCCCAAGTACTGGGGCATGAAGACGTCGGCGATCGAGCAGGCGCTGCGCGACGACTTCGACGAGAACGCCAAGGTCCTCTCCATCGGCCCGGCCGGTGAGCAGAAGCTCCCGTGGGCCTGCGTCTCCACCGACCAGTACCACAAGGCCGGCCGGGGCGGTCACGGCGCCCTCCTGGGCGACAAGAACCTCAAGGCCGTCGCCGTGCGCGGCACCGGCTCGGTGACGGTCGGCGACGCCAAAGGCTTCCTCGCCGACCTCTACCGCATCCACGAGGAGTATGTCCTCACCGACGACAACTACTGGGTCCATGAGGAGGGCACGCCCGTCCTGGTCGACCTGGTCAACGGCGCCGGCGCGTTCCCCACGCGCAACTGGTCCGAGGGCGAGTTCGAGGACGCCGGCAACATCAACTCCGAGTCGTTCCAGAAGATCCGCGTCAAGAAGCGCGCCTGCTACCAGTGCGCTATCGCCTGCCGCAACGTCCACAGTGTCGAACTCGACGGCAAGACGGTCATGGGCGAGGGTCCGGAGTACGAGACCATCGCTCTCTGTGGCGCCAACTGCGGCATCGGCGACATCGCCGCGCTGGTCAAGTTCAACGAGCTGTGCGACGAGTGGGGCATGGACACCATCTCGTCCGGATCCGTGCTCGGCCTGGCCATGGACCTCACCGAGAAGGGCATCAAGGACTTCGGCGTGCGCTTCGGCGACGTCGACGGCTATCTCAAGGCGCCCGAGCTCATGGCGACGCGCACGGGCATCGGCGAAGAGCTGGCGCTCGGCTCGAAGCACCTCGCCGAGAAGTACGGCGCCCCCGAGCTGGCGATGGAGGTCAAGAACCTCGAGCTGCCGGGCTACGACCCGCGTGGCACGTTCGGGATGAGCCTCTCGTACTCCACGTCCGACCGGGGCGGCTGCCACATGCGCTCGTATCCGGTGGGCGACGAGATCATCACCGGCGACGAGCCTGCCGACACCATGGAGGGCAAGGCCGCCTACAACATCAACGGCCAGAACTTCAGCTCCATGAAGTACCTCGGCATCTGGTGCGACTTCTGGGCGATCGACCTCAACCAGATGAGCCAGCTGTTCAAGCACGTCTGGAAGCGCGACGTGACGGAAGAAGAGCTCGCGCTGGCCGGCGAGCGCGTCTGGAACCTCGGCCGCCTCTTCAATCTTCGCGAGGGCATGACGGCCGCCGACGACTACCTGCCCGAACTGCTGCTCACCAGGCCGCACAAGAAGGGCCCGTCCGCCGGGCGTCTCATCGGCAAGGAGACCTTCGCCGAGAAGACGCAGGAGTACTACAGCCTCCGCGGCTGGGACGAGAGCGGTGTGCCGACCGAAGAAAAACTCGCCGAGCTCGGCGTCGACGTCCGCCTCTAGGAAGGGAATCCGATGCCACACGTGATGATCAGCAGGAAGAAGTGCACCGGGTGCCACATGTGCGAGCTGGCGTGCTCCGCCTACCACGAGGGCGCCTACCGTCCGTCGGTCGCGCGCCTGTACTCCGAGTGCAACCCGACCACCACCGAGATCAAGGGCCACACCTGCCTGCAGACCGGTTGCGCCAAGTGCCAGCAGGCGTGTCCCAACGACGCCATCGTCACCAAGCAGATCACGGTGACGCCCAAGGGCTTCTTCGAGAGCAAGGAGAAGGTGGGCGAGTCGATGGAGGGCTTCGTCCTCGTCGTCGACGAGGAGAAGTGCACCAACTGCGGCGAGTGCTACGAGGTGTGCCCCACGGGCGTCATCCACGAGCACCCCGACCGTGAGGTCGCCTTCAAGTGCGACCTGTGCGACGGCGAGCCGCAGTGCATCGCCTTCTGCCAGAACAAGTACGTCTTCGCGGTCGACCTCAAGGTCGACAAGCAGGACAAGACGCTCGTGGTCGCCGCGGGGGAGGCGGGCGCCTGACATGGCCAGGGTCTCCGTCAAGCTGCCCGCGGGCATGGCGACCGGCAGCGGCCGCACCGAGGTCGAGGTCGAGGCCGCGACCGTGCAGGAGGCGCTGGACAAGGCCATCGAGCTCGAACCGAGCACGCGCCAGCGCGTCTACCGTGAAGACGGGCGCATGTACGCCGGCGTGTTCGTCGGAGGGCGCAACATCAAGCTCGCCGGCGGCCTGGAGGCCGAGCTCAAGGACGGCGACGTGCTGAAGATCGTGCCGCCCATCTCCGGCGGCTGACGCGAGAGGCACGGACGGACCGGACGGGGCGGGGGCTCGTGAGGAGCGCCCGCCCCGTCCTCGTTGGTACACTGGGGGCGTGAGCGCCCACCACAGCAGATCCCGCCTCGAGACCACCGGTCTGGCGGACGCCGTCCATGGCCGGTCGAGCGTGCGCAAGTACGCGCCCGACCCCGTGCCGCGCGAGCACGTCGAGGCCATGGTCGGGCTCGCGATCAGGGCCGCCAACGCCGGCAACGCCCAGTCCTGGCGGTTCATCGCCGTCGAGGACGCCGCCGCGCGCGCGGCGATGAAGGACGCGGTCGACGCCGCTATCGACGAGATGGCGGCGTGGCCCGAGGCCGAGGGCCGCGGCAAGGAGCTCAAGGCATACCGCACCTACGCCACGTTCTTCGCCGAGGCCCCGCTGGTCGTGGCCGTGTTCGGCGTGCCGTACCGGTCGCTCGCCGACGTGCTGCTGTACAAGCACAAGCTGCCCTACGAGGAGCGCGACCGCCTGCGGCAGCGGCCGGACATCCAGAGCATCGGAGCCGCGGTCCAGTTGCTCTGCACCGCGGCCCACGCCATGGGCTACGGCTCGTGCTGGATGACGGCGCCAGTGCTCGCCGCGCCTGCCATCGAGACTCTGCTCGGCGTGCAGGACCCGCTGCACCTGGTCGCCGTGGTGCCCATCGGCCGGCCGCTCACGCCGCCCCGCCCGACCAGCCGCCACCCGCTCGCGGACGTCCTCGAGTTCCGCTGATCCCATGACCGGCAGCCGTTCAGTCGCCGGCCTCTGTGCCGACATCCTCGCGGGCGCCGTCCCGGACAGGGACGACCTCGAGGCGCTGTTGCGCGCCGGCGACGAGGCGCCGCTGGTCTTCGCCGCGGCCCGCGAGCTGCGCGCGCGCCACTCCGGCGACGCCGTGTTCCTCTACGGGTTCGTCTACTTCTCCACCTACTGCCGCAACGCGTGCGCGTTCTGCTTCTACCGCGCCGACAACGACGAGTGCCCGAGGTACCGCAAGACCACGGACGAGGTGGTGGAGATCTGCCGCGACCTCGCGGGCTCGGGCGTCGTCCTGCTCGACCTGACCATGGGCGAGGACCCCGTGGTCCTCGCGGAACCCGCCACGCTCGTCGACCTCGTCGCCGCCGTGGTGGACGCGACGGGCGCGCCGGTCATGGTCTCGCCGGGCGTGCTGCCGGAGCAGTCGCTGGGGGAGCTCGCGGGCGCGGGCGCCGACTGGTACGCGCTGTACCAGGAGACGCACACGCGCGAGCTCTACGACCGGCTGCGCGTGGGGCAGCCCTTCGAGGCGCGCGCCGGCGCCCGGGCCGCCGCCCGGCGCGCGGGCCTGCTCGTGGAGGACGGCCTGCTCACCGGCATCGGCGACACGCCGGCCGACCGGGCCGGCTCCATCGTCGCCATGCGCGAGGCCGGCTGGGAGCAGGTGCGGGTCATGACGTTCGTCCCCCAGGCGGGTACACCGCTCGAGGACGTGCACCCTGCCGGCGACGCCGACGAGCTGCTCACCATCGCCTGCCTGCGGCTGGCGATGCCGGACAGGTTCATCCCGGCGTCGCTTGACGTGGACGGCATCGCCGGCCTGGAGCGCCGCCTGCAGGCCGGGGCCAACGTGGTCACGTCGATCGTGCCGCCCACCATGGGGCTCGCCGGGGTCTCGCAGGCCGAGCTCGACATCGACGAGGGCTACCGCACCGTGCACGGGGTGCTGCCGCACCTGGAGCGGCTCGGCCTGCGTCCGGCCGGCGTGGACGAGTACCGCGAACGGATGGCCGTCGTGCGCAGTCCGGCCTCCGCCGCGGCCTCCCGGTGAGCGTGTGCGCCTCCTGATCGTCGGCGGCAAGCTGCAGGGCACCGAGGCCGCGTACCTCGCCGGCAAGGCGGGCTGGGAGACCGTGCTCGTGGACCGGCGCGAGGAGCCGCCGGCATCCGGGCTCGCCGACCGGCACGTCGTCGTGGACGTGACCGCCGACGAGAGCCTCTTCCGCGACCTCGTGACGAGCTGCGACGCCGTGCTGCCGGCGTTCGAGGACGAGGCCACGCTGGCCTGGCTGGCCGAGCGCGTGCCCGGCTGGGGCGTGCCACTGCTGTTCGACCTCGACTCCTACCGGGTCACCGCGTCCAAGCTGGCCTCGCGGCGGCTGTTCGCCGAGCTGGACGTGCCGCGCCCGCTGGACTGGCCCGCGTGCGGGTTCCCCGCGGTGGTCAAACCCAGCACCGCGAGCGGTAGCGAGGGCGTCACCGTGGTGCACGACGAGGCCGCGCTGGCCGCGGCGCGGCGCGAGCTGGAGCGCCGCGGCCACGACGTGGTGGTCGAGGAGTACGTGGCCGGCCCGTCGCTCTCGCTGGAGGTGCTCGCCTGGGGCGGCCGTGCCGTACCGCTCCAGGTCACAGGTCTCGAGTTCGACGCGGCCTACGACTGCCGCCGCGTCGTCGCCCCCGTGGGCGAGACGGCCGGGGAGACGGCGTGCGCCGGCCCCGGCGGCGCCTGCGACTGGGACGCCGCCGTCGCCGCCGGCGTGCTCGACGCCTTCGACGCGGCGTCGGTGCGCGTCGCCGAGGGGCTTGGCCTCAACGGCCTCATGGACGTGGAGGTGATGGTCCGCGGCGCCGACCCCAAGCTCCTGGAGATCGACGCGCGCCTGCCCAGCCAGACTCCGACGGCGGTGTACTGGTCGAGCGGCCTCAACATCGTCGAACTGCTGGAGAGGACGGTGCGTGAGGGCGCGCCGCCGGAGGTGGACCGCGCGCCGCGCCGCGCGTGCGTGTACCAGCATGTACGCGCTTCGCGAGGTATGCTGGAGGTCCTCGGCGAGCACGTGATGGGGAGCGCCGGGCCGCTGCGCCTGGTGCCCGGCTTCTTCGGCGCCGACGAGGCGCTCACGGACTACGCGCCGGGGCGCGCCGGCTGGTCGGCGACGCTGATCGTCGCCGCCCCCGGCCTGAGCGAGGCGCGCATCCGCGCGGCGGATGTGGTCGCCGAGCTGGCGCGGCACGAAGGACTGCGACCGGCTGCCGCGGACGAGACGGCGACTCCGGGTGAGGGAGGACTTCGATGACACGACTGACCGAGGCGGACGTCGCCGACCTGACGAGCGAGCTCGTCGCCGTCGAGGACCGTCTGCGCGACGCCACCGGGCTCGGGCTGCGCGACCTCGCGCTGCGCACCGTGGTCGACGACCAGCGCTGCGTGCAGTTGCACGGCGCGCGCGTCGCCGCCGTGCCCATCTCCACCGGCCAGGGGGTCATCACCGGGTTCTCGGCCTGCGTCGTGGCCACCCTGCTGCACCTGGGCTGCGACGCGTGGGCGACCACGCAGCCGGACGTGCGCGGCATCCAGGCGGCGGTGGGCGCCGGCGCGCAGGTGGTCTTTCTCGCCGACGACCACCGCTTCATCGCGCTCAACGTCACCAAGGGCCGCAGCACGGACGACGACCCCGCGACGGCCGACGGGTACGTGACCGCCCTCGATGCGGCCTCCGGCGGTCTCGCGGGCCGGGAAGTCCTGGTGCTGGGGCTCGGTCCCGTGGGGCGCGCCGCCGTGCGGCGCCTCACCGCCCGTGACGCGGGCGTCCTCGTGGTCGAGCCGGACGCGGAGCGCGTCGCTGCCGCGCGAGAGGTGGGCCTTCTGTTCGAAGAGACCGGCCTGACCGAGGGACTGGCCCGCTGCGACCTCGTCTTCGACGCCTGCCCGGCGGCCGGCATCATCGACGTCGCCGACGTGCGTCCGGGGATGATCGCCGCCGTCCCCGGTATGCCGTCGGCGTTCACCGCCGCGGCGCAGGAGGTCCTCGGCGTGACCCACATGCACGAGCCGCTCGCGCTCGGCGTGGCGGTCATGGTGGCGCGCGCGCTGCTCTGACGCGCGCCACCCATCGCCTCGTCGTCCGCGCCGACGCGCGCCGCCCTTCGCCGGCGACTCCGGCGCGCGGCCGGAACGGCCCGCTGGTCCGCGTCCGGACCCACCGGCGCGTCCGGTGTACAATCGCGGGGCGCGGGGGGTCGATCGGAAGGATCAGCGTGGGCTCTAAACCCACGTAGGCGGGTGTGACTCCCGCACTCCCCGCCAGCCTCTTCTCCAGCGTCCGCTCTCTCCTCTCACGCTCTTACGGCACGCACCGCGCGTCTCGCCCTGTCCGGGGAACATCACCCCGTCGTCATCCATCGCGGGAGCACGCCGTGGCCGAGGATCACAAGGAACGTGTCGACGCATGCTCTTCAAAGCGACCTGGGTCTCCGTGGCGGGCGCGGCGATCGCCGCCTGGCTCGTGGCGTTGTGGTACGTGCTGCCGCTCGTGCAGCGGCGCGGGCGTGAGCTGGACTAGCGTGAGGGAGATCGGCGCCGCGGGCCGGTGACTCGGGTGCGCCGCGTCAGTCGGTCGCGAACGTGATGGGGATCTCGACCTCGTCCTGGCGCGAGCCGTCCTCCATGGACTGGTCGAACACGATCAGCGTGCCGCGCTTGGCGGAGGTGGAGAAGGCGACATCTTTGGCGAACCGGCCGCGGCCGGGAGCGCCGCGGCTCGCCTGCATGATGACGTTGACGATGCGCCGGCCGGACGAGTCGACGAGGCGCGCCTGGAACGAGCCCTCGAACACCATGGCCGTGCCGGACAGCAGGAACGGGCTCGAGACGACGGCGCCGGCGCCGGGTGTCTCGACGAAGATGTTGGGCTCGAACTCGCGCCAGTCGGCGCGGCGCTGGGGCTCGGCGAGCACGATGCCCTCTCCGCCGAGCGCCTCGAGCGGCTCGCCGTCCATGAGGAACCGGACGGCGCGGACCGTCGGGAACCGCGTGAGCGTGTAGACGACCTCCGCGACGCGGGAGGTCATGGACAGGGTGCCGCCGCCGCTGCCGAACTCCCCGGAGAGGTCCACATCGGCCGTGCCGCTCTTGATGCTGAGGCCGAGCAGGCGCGTGCCGGCGGGGATGCTGGTGCCGAGGCCGGCGGCGCTCTCCGCCGCCGTCGGGCCGGCCAGCAGGGCCTCCATGGCGGCCGTGGCCGGCATGCTGGTGTGCGGGACCCGCCGCTCGGCCACGCCGAGCTGCTCGCCGCGCAAGAAGTAGATGCGCAGGGCCGTCTCGGCCGGCGCCGTCGACGGGGACGTGGAAGGCGTGACCGTCGGCTCCGCCGTGCCGCTCCCCGAGGCCGTCACGGTGGTGGTCTCCAGCGGCTCGGGAGAGGCGCCGCCGGACGAGCCGCCGCAGGCGGCGAGCAGGGCGGCGCCGGTGACGACGACGACGGCCGCGGCGATCAGCAGGAGCGGTAGCAGGCGGCCGAGGCCGGCTGCGGCGCGACGGGTCATCGGACACCTCGGGTCGGAGTTGGTCGTTGCCGAACCTTCGACGCGGTGGTGCCGCGTCCTGCCCGTCTCCGGCCGGACGCGGCCGCGGCGGGCGCCGCGGGCGGCCGTGCTAGACTGGCCCTCCCGATGCCGACCGACCCCACCAAAGCGCGCTACTACCGCAAGCAGGTCCCGCTCTTCCGGCTGGTCGAGAAGCTCAAGCTGTGGCCGTCGCGGCGCGGCATCCTGCACGGGATCAAGCAGTTCGAGGAGCGCGGCTCCTACGCCGTCGTGGTGACCCACTGCAACAAGCACATGGTGGTCCACGACTCCAAGACGAGCCGCGCCGCCCGCTGGCTGCGCAACAAGTGGTACGCGGAGGCCTGCCCGCAGTGCCGCATCCCCGAGTGGAAGCTGCAGAAGTACGCGTCCACCCAGTTCAAGCGGGGGTACGGCTCGCACCTTCGGGACCTCTGAGTCTCGGCGGCTCGTGCTGCGGGGGGAGCCGGCCGCGCGCGCGGCCGCCGGCGCTGCTCCTACAGCAGCCGCCAGCTCTCCGGCCGGAGCCGTGTCGCCGCGGGAGCCCCGATCACCTTGTCGAGCGAGGCCAGGATGGCCGCCTTGTCCTGCGGCAGGCGGCCCCCGATGGGCAGGTAGTTGGAGGCGTGGTTGCAGCGGAAGAGGCAGTCGGTGACGTCGAGGTGGGCGACGATCTCCCGCAACTCCCGGAGCATCCCGATGGAGTCCGGGAGCACCACCTGACCGGTGGCGACCTTGCGCTCCATGGCGGTGCCGGGCGTGAGCATGAGGGTGAGCAGCCCGATGTACTCGGGGTCGATCGCGGAGAGTGCGTCGCCGGTGGCCGCGGCGTGGACCAGGGAGCGCTCCCGGCCGGCCAGCCCGAGGATCGCGGTGACCGAGAGCTTCATGCCGGCGTCCGTGGCTCGCCGGCAGCCCTCGATCTGCTCCGCCACCGTCATGCCCTTGTGGATGTCGGCGAGCGTCTGCTCGTCGCCCGACTCGAGGCCGAGGTAGAGCAGCTCGATGCCGCGCTCGCGCAGACGCGACGAGCTCCTCGACGGACTTGTGCAGCAGGTTGCGCGCGTTGGCGTAGCTGCTCACGCGCTCCAGGTTGGGGAGCGCGCGGTGCAGCAGGTCGAGGATCTGGTCGAGCTTGCGCGTGCTGAGCGCCAGGGCGTCGCCGTCGGCGAGGAACACGCGCCGTACGCGTTGGCGCACGGTGACGGGGAGGCCGGTGACGTCGTCGACGACCTCGTCGAACGGGCGCACGGCGAACGGCTTGTCGAGGTAGGTCCCGCAGAAGTCACAGGTGTTGTTGGAGCAGCCGTACGTGACCTGCACGATCAGGCTGTCTGCCTCGCTGGGGGGACGGATGACGGCGCCGTGGTACCTCACGCGTCCGATGCTAGCATGCACCGCCGGGCGGCGCGCCCCGAGGGGCGCCGGGCCCGGCGGCGGCGCTGCGCCCGCCCGGCACGACGTTGGACCTTGTGCGAGCATGTGCACTTGTGGTTGACAGCGCATGTGGCTGATATACTCCCGGGCACGTGCAGAAGATGGGCGCGGGGGAGCGTCCGGGCGGGTGTGGCCGTCCACTGCTTCTCCGGCTTGCGGCGTCACCGCCCGAACTTCCGCACCCGCCATACCTCGTTGCGCGGTAAACAGTTGTGAGCAAAGTCGGGAGGAGTCCAGGGTCATGGCAGACATCTACCAGGAAGCAGCCGAGAGCATCGTGAACGCCGATCGGGCGTCATCGGAGGAGATCGCGCAGCGCGCGCTCGACTCCGGCATCGCGCCGGCGGACATCATGCAGAACGGCTTCGTCAAGGGCATCCAGGAGGTCGGCGACCTCTTCGAGAGCGGTGAGGTCTTCCTCCCCGAGCTCATGATGAGCGCGGACGCCATGGCCGGCGCCACCGAGGTCACCAACGCCGCCCTCGAGGGCGAGGCCGCCGAGGCCAAGGGCATCATGGTCATCGGCACCGTCCAGGGCGACGTCCACGACATCGGCAAGGCCATCGTCATCGCCTACCTCAAGGCCAACGGTTACGAGGTCACCGACCTCGGCCGCGACGTCTCCGCCGACACCTTCATCGAGAAGGCCAAGGAGCTCAACGCCGACGTCATCGGCATGAGCGCCCTGCTCACCACCACCATGGAAGAGCAGAAGAAGGTCATCAAGCGCATCAAGGACGAGGGCCTGCTCCTACAAGACCGTCGTCGGCGGCGCGCCGTGCACGCAGCGCTGGGCCGACCAGATCGGCGCCGACGCCTACGCCGAAGACGCCAACGACGGCGTCAAGAAGATCGACGCGCTGCTCGGCAAGTAACAGGAGCAGCGAGCAGTCCCGAGAGACCGCGAGAGGGCGGGCCGGTGGCCCGCCCTCTCGCGCTTACGCCACGTAGGCCGCCGTCCGCGGAGTCCTGGCGGCGCGCTAGAGATTGAGCCGTATGCCGTCCACGTAGCTGAGGCTGCGGCCGGCGCGCTCGATGTTGGGATAGCCCTCGCGCGCCATGATGAGGCGCTCGAGGCCGAAGCCGAGGCCGACCCACGGGTCGACGACGCCCCAGTTGCCGTCGAGCGGATGGGGGCCGAGGCCGGCGGAGCACACCTCGGCTCCGCCCACGGTGACGTCGATCATGGCCCCGTACACCTCGCTGTCCGTGACCTCGAGGTCGTACTCACCGACGCCCGCCGCGCCCATGACGAGGGCGGCCAGCTCCTCGAGCCGGGCGCGGCCGTCCTTGTCCTGCTTGCCGAGCTCCACGAGGTTGAGCATCGTGAACTCGTTGAGGTGGCTGGCGCCTTTGCTGTCCCTGCGGAAGCAGGGTCCGATCTCGAAGATGCCGAACGGCTTGCTCCAGTGCCGGTCGAGGCGCCGCAGCAGGGTGTAGAGGTTCGGCGCCAGCATGGGCCGCAGGCAGCGGCCGTCGTCCAGCCAGAACACCTGATCGCGCAGTGGGTGGCCGTGCTCGATGCCCATCTTGCGGAGCGCGTCCGAGGCGATGATGAGCGGGGTGACGACGCGCACGAACCCGGCGTCGGTGAGCGCGTCGCTGAGCGCGCGCTCGAGCTCGACGAGCTGCGGCGCGCGCCGGCCCTTGCGCAGCTCGCGCAGGTGCTCGCGACCGGTGCGCACGAGGTCGGTCTCGAGGCGCTTGAAGGCGGCGTCGCGAGCGACGGCGTCGGCGAACGCCCCGTCGAGCACGAGTGGGTCGGCGCCGAGCTCACGCAGGCGCTGCGACTGCGTGGCCGTGAGGCGGATGCGCAGGGCTTCGGCTTCGTCGGGCGTCACGGGGCCTCGTCCTCCAGCGGGACGCGCGCGAGGTAGTCGGCCAGGCCTCCCGCCAGTGCGCGCGCCAGCTTCTCCACCTGTTCCGGCCGGCGAGCCAGCGCCTCGTCCTCTCGCGAGGTGAGGAACAGCGGCTCCACCAGCAGGGCGATGGCGCGGGTCTCGCGCAGGATACCGTAGTTGCGGCCGAACCGGCCCAGCGAGGGCGCGCCGGCCGCCTCGAGGCGCCTGCCCACATATCCGGCCAGGCGCCGGCCGTGCTCCGAGTAGTAGTGGCTGCGCTGGAAGAAGTACGTGGCGGCGCCGCGCGCCGCCGGCGAGGCCTCTCCGTTGCAGTGCAACGAGACGAAGAAGTCGTGCGGGCCGCCCTGGGCCGCCTCGCAGCGGGCGTAGAGCGGCACGCGCTCGTCGGTCTCGCGCGTGAGGCGCACGCGGCAGCCCTCGGCGCGGAGCAGCTCGGCCAGGCGGAGGCCGAGCGCCAGCGAGACGTCCTTCTCCGCGAGGCCGCCCGCCGAGATGTAGCCGGTGTCCGGCCCGCCGTGACCGGGATCGATGGTCACCGACCGCCCGGTGAGCGTGCGGGCGGCGACCCAGCCGCGGTCGCGCTCGGGGATCTTCTTGCCCTCGCGCCCGGACTCGGCCTTGCGCACGGCCTCGAGCTTGATGAGCGTGCTGTCGCCGACGATGCCGTCCGCCGGCACCCCGGCGTTGCGCTGGAAGTCGAGGACGGCGCGCTCGACCTCGTCGTCGTGCACGCCGCGCTCCGCCCCGGCGTTGAAGCCGAGCAGGTTGAGCTTGACCTGGAGCTGCAGCACGTCGTCTCCGCGGAACGGGGGTTCGCGCAGGTAGAGCAGCCGGTCGCCCAGGGCGTAACCGGCCTCCACGAGCTCGCGCCAGGTGTTGGCGCCCACGCGCCCGTCGGCGAGCAACCCGCGCTCCTGCTGGAACGCGAGCACGGCGACCTCGCTGCTTGGGCCGAAGAAGCCGTCGACGCCTTCTCTGCCCAGCTCGAAGCCCTGCCCGCGCAAGCGGGTCTGGACGTCGAGGACTTCTTTGCCGCGGTCGCCGCGTGAGAGGTCGCGCACAGGAGACTCCTGGTCGGTCGCTGAGGGCCGTCTGGGGTCCTCGATTCTATACGACTCGGCCGTCCTGCCCGACCTCGCGCGGCGGCGCCCGTCGTCGTCGGCGCCGCATCCAGTCCGGTTCGCGGGGGCGCGTTGGGGGCACCGTATACGATCGTGGACCACGAGGCGGCCGTGACGGCGGACGCGGAGAGGAGGGTCAGATGGCGCACAGCGAACCGGTGACGCTCGCCTGGAAGAACGAGGGACTGCTGTTCGAGGCATCCACGGCGCACGGGTCCGTGGACCTGGCCTCCGGCCTGGACGAGCCCGGCAACGGGGTGACGCCGATGGAGTTGCTGGCGGTGGCCCTCGGCGGCTGCACCGCCATGGACGTCGTCTCGATCCTGGTGAAGATGCGGCAGCCGCTGGAGTCGTTCAACGTCGAGGTGAGCGGGGAACGGGCCGAGGACCACCCCAAGCGCTTCACGTCGCTGGAGGTGGTGTACCGCCTCAAGGGCGACCTCGACGAGCGCAAGGTGGAGCGTGCCATCTCTCTCTCCGAGGACCGCTACTGCTCGGTCGAAGCCACGCTCAGGCCCGCCGTGCCCATCACGTCGCGGTTCGTCATCGAGCGCTGAGGGCGCTCGCCGCGCAATCGGCGGTTTGCACTCCAAGCACGGTGTTTACAGGTGAAGGTGCAGGACGGTAGTATCCCCTCCGGACATGTCCTCCCGAGGGGATCGTGAGTGGACCGCGAACATGAGCTGTCGGCAGTCCTGGCCGACGACACCCGATACCGCATCTACCGCTGGATCGCCGAACGGCCGGCGACGGACGTCACCGTCGCCGACGTCGCCGGGGAGTTCGGCCTGCATCCCAACGTCGCGCGCATGCACCTGGCGAAGCTGGAGCAGGCGGGGTTCCTCGCCACCGGCTTCCGGCGCGCCGCCGGCGGGGGGCGGCCTGCCAAGCTGTACCGGCTGAGCGACCTGGTGGTCACCTTCGGCTTCCCGCCGCGGCGGTACGAGCTGCTCTCGCGCCTGGCGCTGGACGCACTCGCCGCCGGCGGCACCCGCGACGACGCGGTCCGCGTCTGTCGCGAGGCCGGCGCGGCCGAGGGTCGCCGCGTGCTGGCCGGCGACGCCGAGCCCCCGCGCGACCGCGCCGCGGTCGGCGCGCTGGTCACGCAGATCGCCGAGGAGCAGGGCCTGCTGCCCGAGGTGGCCTGGCACGAGAGCAGCCTCAGCGTCGTGGTCAACAACTGCAGCTTCCGCGAGCTCTCCGGGGCCGACCCGGACCTCGTGTGCGCCATGCATCGCGCGTTCCTGGAGGGCATCCTCCAGGTGGTCACCGCCGGCCTCGGGCGTCTCGAGATCGCACCCGACGAGTGCCGCATCAGTTGCGGAGGTGACCGCTGCGAGTTGCTCTGCTCGTTCGCAGCGGGAGAGGCGTGAGAGAAGCTCCGGCTGGGGTAGGCTACGGGCGCACCCGCACCACTGGGAGGACGCCCTGACCATCGACGAAGCCATCCGCGACCTGCTCGACGTCTCCACGGACGTCACGGCCGTCGCCGTGCTCGACGAGGGCGGCGACGTGGTCGCCGCCGCGCCGGGTCCCGCGGCCGCCTCTGGTGAGGCCGCCGCGCGGCTCTGGGAGGCCGCCGGCCGCAGCGCGGTCGCCGGCGGCCTGGCGCACGTCGTCGTGCCCGTCCCCGGCGGCGCCGTCGCGGTCCTCGAGGCCCACGGACACCGCGCCGTGGCCGTCACCGGCCCCGACCCGGCCGTCGCGCTCCTGCTGTTCGACCTGCGCACCTGTCTGGGAGACGCCTTCGCGGACGGAGGAGGCGCCGTGAAGGCGCGCCGCCTCGCACTGCTCGCCCTCGCGGCCGGCGCGGTCACCGGCCTCGTCTGCTGGCGCCGCCGCCGCGCGCGCCCGTTTCCGGCCGCGGTACAGATCGGCTTGGCCGACGGCTCGGTGCGCACACTCGACCCCACAGATCCCGCGACCGCCGAGCTCCAGGCTCTGGCAGCAGGCGTGCGCGACTCACTGACCGGAGGCGCCTGATGGATGTCGCCAAGTTCGACGCCGGCCTGCTGCATGCGACCATCGAGAGGGCGCTGCGCAGGGGCGGCGATTTCGCAGAGGTGTTCGTCGAAGACCGTGAGACGCTCGGCTTGCGCCTCGAGGACGGCCGCATCGAGCAGACCAGCGGCGGTCGCGAGACCGGCGCCGCCGTGCGCCTGCTCTCCGGCGAGCGTACGTACTACGCCTACAGCGACGCCGTGGACGAGGCCGGCCTCACCGCCGCCGCCGAGGCCGTCGCGGCGGCCGTCAGCGCCGGGGCCGAGGGTCCCCGCGTCGTCGACCTCGGCGCGGTCGTCTCCGACCCCGGCAAGAACCCCGTGCGCGTGCCGCCGGGCGAGATCAGCACGGCCCACAAGGCCGAGCTGGTGCGCGCCGGCGACGAGGCCGCGCGCGGCGTCTCCGACGAGATCGTCCAGGCGACCGTGGGCTACGGCGACACGCGCCAGCGGGTGCTCATCGCGAACTCGCTGGGCGACCTCGTGCACGACGACCGCACGCGCACGCGGTTCATCGCGCAGGTGGTCGCCAAGCGCGGGGACGTCATCCAGACCGGGCACGAGACGGTCGGCGGCAGCGCCGGGTTCGAGCTGCTCGACGAGGACATCGCCCGGCGGACGGCGGTCCGCGCGGCCGAGAAGGCGCGCGTCATGCTGGACAGCAAGCCCGCGCCGTCGGGCCCCATGCCCGTCGTCCTGGCCAACGGCTTCGGCGGCACCCTGTTCCACGAGGCCTGCGGCCACGGTCTCGAGGCCGACGCGATCGCCAAGGGCGCCAGCATCTACGCCGGCAAGATGGGTCAAGTCGTGGCGGCGGCGATGGTGAGCGCCTACGACGAGGGCTCCATCACCAACGGGTGGGGCTCGCAGGCGTACGACGACGAGGGTGTGCCCACGCAGAAGACGCTGGTCATCGAGGAGGGCCGCCTCACCGGCTACCTCTACGACCGTCTGCGCGCCCGCGAGGCGGGCGCCGCCCCCACGGGCAACGGGCGGCGCCAGTCGTTCCGCCACGTCCCCATCCCGCGCATGACGACCACGTACATCGCGCCGGGCGACCTGGACCCGGACGAGATCATCGCCGCCACGGCGAGAGGCTTCTATGCCAAGAGCCTGGCCGGCGGGCAGGTCGAGCCGGCCAGCGGCAACTTCGTCTTCGGCGTCGCCGAGGGCTACCTCATCGAGGACGGAAGGATCACGACGCCGCTGCGCGGGGCGACCCTCGTGGGCAACGGCATCGACATCCTGATGAAGATCGACATGATCGCCGGCGATTTCGACGTCAAGACCGGCATCTGCGGCAAGGACGGCCAGGGCGTGCCGGTCGGTACCGGGCAGGCCACGCTGCGCATCGCGGAGATGACGGTGGGAGGGACGGGCTGATGTTCGAGATCCTCGACGCCGTGCTCGAGCGCGCCAAGGCGCGCGGCGCGGCAGACGTGGAAGTGTTCGGCGAGCGCTCCACCTCGCACCGCATCAAGGTGTACCAGCAGGAGGTCGAGCAGCTCACGGCCGCGCAGCGCCGCGGTGTGGGCGTGCGCGTGTTCCGCGACGGAGCAGTGGGCCACGCGTACACCTCCGACCTCAGCGACGGGGCGCTCGACGCCGTCGTGCAGCACGCTCTCGACAACGCGGCCGTCAGCGACCCGGACGAGTTCATGGCGCTGCCGCAGCCGCAGGGCGAGCCGGCCGACGTGGACCCCTACGACCCGCGGCTCGCCTCCGCGACGGACGAAGACCGCATCGCCGTCGCGCTCGAGGCCGAGGCCACGGCGCTCGCGGCCGACCCGCGCGTCAAGACGGTCGAAGACGCGATGTACGTCGACGGTGACGGCGAGGTGTTCATCGCCAGCACGGCCGGCGTGCGCGGCAGCTTCCGCGCCGGCCAGTGCTACGCGTTCGCGTACGTGCTCGCCGAGGAGGAGGACCAGGTCGAGACCGGCTACTCCTACGCCGTCGGCCGCGCCGTCGAGGACCTGGACGCGTCCTTCGTCGGCGCCGAGGCCGCCGGGAGGGCCACCCGCCTGCTCGGCGCGCGGAAGTGCCCGTCGATGAAGGCGCCGGTGATCCTCGATCCGTTCGTCTCAGCCGCGTTCTTCGGCGTGCTGAGCTCCGCGCTCACCGCCGATGCCGTGCAGAAGGGCCGTTCGCTCTTCGCCGGCAAGGAGGGCGAGCGCGTGGCCGGGGAGCTCCTCGAGCTGGTCGACGACGGCACGCTCGCGGACGGGCTGGACAGCGCGCCGTTCGACGGCGAGGGCATCCCGTGCGGGCGCACGCCGCTCATCACCGGCGGCGTGCTGCAGGGCTTCCTCTACGACACGTACACGGCGCGCAAGGCGGGCCGTGCGAGCACCGGCAACGGCATGCGCGGCGGCTACTCCAGCCTGCCCGGCGTGCGCCCGAGCAACCTGGTGGTCGCCGGTCCGGCGACGCCGCTGGACGAGATCGTCGCCGGCATGGAGAAGGGCGTGCTCGTCACCGACGCCGTCGGCATCCACTCGGGCGCCAACCCGATCTCCGGCGAGTTCTCGGTGGGCATCAGCGGCATCCTCATCGAGGGCGGGAAGCTCACGACGCCGGTGCGCGAGGTCACGCTGGCGGGGGACATCGTCGGCATGCTCACGTCGATCCGCGCGCTCGGCGACGACGCGCGCTGGGTGCCCGGAGGCAGCGTCCACACGCCGTCCGTGGTCATCGACGGGATGGCCATCGGCGGCACCTGATACAGTCTGGGGAGCGCGGCGCGTCGTGCGCCGCACGATCCTCAGACGAGCGAAGGGAGCCCCGTGTCGGATCTCGGCCAGCGCCTGCTCGACGCCAGCTACCTGGAGGGCGACTTCGTCCTCCGGTCCGGCCGGCGCAGCAAGTTCTACCTGGACAAGTACCTGTTCTCGACCCAGCCTGACCTGCTGCGCGACATCGCCGCCGGCATCGCGGAGAAGCTGCCGGCCTACGAGCCGTTCGACCTGCTCGCCGGCCCCGAGCTCGGCGCGGTGGCCATCGTCGCCGCCGTCTCGCTCGCCAGCGGCAAGCCGTTCGTCATCGTGCGCAAGGGCGCCAAGGGCTACGGCACCGACAAGGCCATGGAGGGTAAGGCCGAGCCGGGCCAGAAGGTCGTGATGGTCGAGGACGTGGTCACCTCCGGCGGCGCCGCGCTCATGGCCGCCGACAAGCTGCGCGAGGCGGGCCTCGAGGTCTCCACGCTCATCTGCGTGGTCGACCGCGAAGAAGGGGGCCGTGCGCAGATCGAGGAGAAGGGCCTCACCTTCGACCCGCTCTTCACCGCCACGTCGCTCGGCATCAAGAAGCCGGAGTAGGCGCGGGCACGCCGGCGCAGCGGCGCCGGGCACGGACGACGAGGGGGCGGGCTGCACGGCAGCCCGCCCCCTCGTCGTCAGCCCTCCGGCGCCGGCCACCCGGCGCCGCACTCACTGCGCGGTGAACGTCTGGACGGCGCTCTCGAGGTCTCCCTTGAGCGACTCCCAGTCGGCGCTCACGGCCTGCGCCGTGATCTGGTACTCGTACTTGCCCTTGAAGAGGAAGAAGGTGACGGCGGTCAGCTCCTCGCCCTCCTCCTCGTAGGTGTACTTGAAGCCGAAGCCCCGCAGCCCGTTGACCTCGACGGGGCTCAGCTCCTCCACCACCACGCCGTTCGGCAGCGAGGTCATGAGCTGGTCGACGATGCCCTGCAGCTCGGGCTTGATCTGCTTGATCTCGGACGGCTTGATCTCGCGCGCCAGCTCGTACACCGAGGTCTGGATGGTGTTGACGTAACCGGTCCGAGATGACCGGACCGTCCTTGTCGGCGAACGCCACGTCGAGGACGGAGCTCCCGCCGGCGCCGGTGCCCTCCGCCGGCTCACCCTGGGTGAACCGGTCGGCGTAGGTGATCGAGAAGCCGTACTGGTCGTTGGTGTAGGTCTTGGTGGACGTCGTCGTCCCGCCGTCGGCGGACGGGCTGCCCGACTCGTCGCCTGTGCTCACGCTCGCACTGCACGCCGTGAGGGCGAGTGCCGCGGCGGCCACGGCCAGCGAGAGCGCCAGCCACCTCCGCATCCTGTTCACGCTGCCTCCTCTGTCCGCATGTCGCGGGAGTCTTCGGGCGCGGGGACCGCGACTCCTCCTGAGACTACAGTCGGCCGCGGCCGCCTTGTTCTTGAAGCCTGGCGCCGGGCGGGTCGTCACGCGACCACGCGCAGGGTGCGCAGCGCGCGGTCCTCCGGCCCGTGGACCTTGAGGCCGGTGGCCGACGCCTCGCCGAGGTAGGCGACGATCTCGGAGGAGATCTCCTCGCCGGGACCGAGCACAGGGATGCCCGGCGGGTACGGCGTGACCATCTCGGCGCTCACCTCGCCGGCGCACTCAGCCAGCGGCTTCGCTACCGCGGTGGCGAACACGGCGTCGCGCGGCGAGAGCACCTGGCGGGTGAACGGCGGCGTGTGGGCGAGGAGCGTGGAGCACGCCGCCGCCACGTCGGCCGCGGTGGCGTCGGCGTGGCGGGCCGAGAGGTCGCGGAGCGCGGCGACCAGCAGGTCGACGTCGCCGTGCGAGTCCCCGAAGGTGACGTTGAGCACGATGTTGAGCGGGTCGGCCGCCTCCACCGCGATGCGGTAGTCGTCGCGCAACATGGTCTCGAGCTGGAAGCCGTTCAGGCCGAGGCCGCAGGCGGACACGGTGAGCCGCGTGGGGTCGAACTCGGCGACGCCGTCGCGCTCGAGCAGCTCGCGGCCCAGACAGCGGAGGCCGGGCAGCGCCGCGATCCGCTCGCGCGCCCAGTCGGCCAGCTCGATGGCGCCCCGCCACAGCTCGGCGCCGTCCACCGCCATCTGCTGCCGCGCCGCGTCGATGCTCGCGTACATGAGCACCTGCGGGCTGGTGCTCTGCGTCATGTGCACCATGCCGTCGAGGCGCGCGAGGTTGAGCCTCTCCGCGCGCGCCATGAGCACCGCCGACTGCGTGACGCCGCTGATGAGCTTGTGCGTGCTCACCACGGCGGCGTCCGCTCCCGCGGTCATGGCATCCACCGGCAGCTCGGGGCAGAAGCGCAGGTGCGGTCCCCAGGCCTGGTCGGTGACGAAGGGGATGCCGGAGCGGTGAGCGAGCTCGCCGATGCGCGGGAGGTCGGCGCCGAGGCCGTTGTAGGTAGGGGAGGTGACGAACAGCCCGCAGGCGTCCGGAGCCTGCTCCAGCGCGGCCAGCGCGTCCGCGGCACGGACCTGCAGCGGGATGCCCCAGAGAGGGTCGATGGCCGGCTCCATGTACAGCGGTATGGAGCCGGTGAAGATGAGCCCCGCAAGCATGGACTTGTGCGCGTTGCGAGGCACGATGACGGTCTTGCCCGGACCCCCCAGCGTGAGCAGCAGGGCGTGGACGCCGCTGGTGGAGCCGTTGACGAGGAACCAGGCACGGTCTGAGCCCCAGGCCTCGGCGGCATACTCTTCGGCGAGGTGGATGAGGCCCGTGGACTCGCGCGTGTCTTCCACGCCACCGGCCATGGGGAGGTCCGACTGCCAGCGCCTGGTCGCCCATGAACTCGCGCAGGCCCGCCGGCGCCCCCTTGCCGAGCTTGTGGCCCGGCGTGTGGAACGGCGTGTAGCCCGTGGCGCGGTAGCGCAGCGCGGCGTCGAGGTACGGTGTCTGCGTCTGGTCGTACGGCACGCGGTCCTCCCCTCGCCGCGGCGGGCGGGACGCCCGCCGCATCACGGCCGCAAGCATACCAAGGCAGGATGATAGACTCGACCTGTTTGCAGGGGAATTCGCGTCGCCGGAGGAGCAGAGATAACCCTCGACCACACAGTGAGAGTACGCTTCGCGCCGAGCCCGACGGGCACGCTGCACATCGGTTCGGCGCGCACGGCGCTCTACAACTACCTCTTCGCCCGGCACAGCGGCGGCGCGTTCGTCCTCCGCGTCGACGACACGGACGCCGCGCGCTCGGACGCCGCCCTCGAGGCGAGCATCATGGCCGACCTGCGCTGGCTGGGCCTCGCGTGGGACGAGGGGCCGGACGTCGGAGGTCCATCCGGCCCGTACCGCCAGAGCGAGCGGCTTGAGCGCCACCGCGCCGCGGCCGCCGAGCTGCTGGCGTCGGGGCAGGCGTACCACTGCTTCTGCCCCGAGGAGCGCCTCGAGCAGCTGCGCCGCGAGGCGCTCGCCTCCGGCCACACCCCGCGCTACGACCGCCGCTGCCTCGGCCTGCCGGCCGACGAGGTGCGCCGCCGGCTGGACGCGGGAGAGCCGGCGGCCGTGCGCTTCAAGGTGCCGGCCGGTGAGGTCGTCGTCGGCGACCTCATCCGCGGCGACGTCGTCATCGGCGCGGACGCGCTCGGCGACCCCATCATCGTCCGCTCCGACGGCGTGGCCGGCTACAACTTCGCCACCGTCGTCGACGACCGCGACATGGGCATCACTCACGTCATCCGCGGCGACGACCACCTCACCAACACCGCGCGGCAACAGCTCCTGTTCGAGGCGCTCGGAGCGCCCGTGCCGCGCTGGGCGCACCACTCCATGGTGCTCGGCCCGGACGGCGGCAAGCTCAGCAAGCGCCACGGCGCCACCGCGGTGGGCGACTACCGCGAGCTCGGGTACCTGCCCGAGGCGATCGTGAACTACCTGGCACTGCTCGGGTGGTCGCACGGGGAGGACGAGGTGCTCGAGCTCGACCGCCTCGTCCGCGAGTTCGACCTCGGGAGGCTCTCACCGAGCCCGGCGGTGTTCGACCTCGCCAAGCTCGACTGGCTCGACCACGAGCGCATCATGGCGCTCGCGCCGGAGGAGCACGAGCGCCGCTTCGCGGAGCGGCTGCCGGGCGGGACGCCGCCGCAGGCGGCGGCCGCGCTCGCGGCCGCCTTCCAGCCGTCGCTGGTCCGGTACGGAGACGCCGCGGCGGCCGCGGCGGAGGTGCTCGCGCCGCCGCCTCCGCCGCCGGAACTCCGCGCCGCCGCGCGCGCTGCCGCGCCCCAGCTCGCGCGCGTCCGCACGCTGCGCGCCGAGGCGCCGGAGTGGCTCACGCCCGCCGGCGCCCGCGACCTCCTCGCCGCGTATCGCGCCTGGGGCAAGGAGCAGGGCATCGCCGCCCGCGACCTGCTCATGCCGCTGCGCATCGCGCTCACGTCCGCGGAGCACGGACCCGAGCTGCCGTTCGTGCTCGCCGCACTCGCGCGCGACGCCGCCCTTGCGCGACTCGACCTCACCCTCGCCGGGAACGCTGCCGGTGAGTCCACCCCCACACCAGGAGACCAGCCGTGATCCGCCTCTTCAACTCGCTGAGCCAGCAGAAGGAGCCGTTCGAGCCCCGCGACCCCGGCAAGGCCGGCATCTACTGCTGCGGCCCCACGGTCTACAACCTGGTGCACATCGGCAATGCGCGTCCCTACGTCACGTTCGCCGTCCTCCGCTCGTGGCTCGCGTACCGCGGTCTCGACGTCAAGCTGGTCACCAACATCACCGACGTCGACGACAAGATCATCAAGAAGGCGAACGAAGAGGGGCGCGACTCGGCGGCGGTGGCGGAGGAGTACACCGCCGCCTACGTCGGGGACACCGACCGGCTGGGCATCCCGCGTCCCGACGTGGAGCCCAAGGCCACGGAGACGGTCCCGGAGATCATCGACCTCGTCTGCCAGCTCGTCTCCGGCGGCCACGCCTACGAGGCCGACGGCAGCGTGTACTTCAAGGTGCGCAGCTTCGACGAGTACGGCAAGCTCAGCAAGCAGCGCATCGACGAACTCGAGGAGGGCGTGCGCGTCGACACCGAGCCCGGCAAGGCCGACCCCCTGGACTTCGCCGTCTGGAAGGCCGCCAAGCCGGGCGAGCCGGCCTGGGATTCGCCTTGGGGCCTGGGCCGGCCCGGCTGGCACATCGAGTGCTCGGCCATGGGCCTGCGCTACCTCGGCGCCGGGTTCGACGTGCACGGCGGCGGCCGCGACCTCATCTTCCCGCACCACGAGAACGAGATCGCCCAGAGCGAAGCGGCCGGTCTGCCGTTCGCCAAGATCTGGATGCACAACGGCATGATCCGCAGCGAGGGCGAGAAGATGGCCAAGAGCGTGGGCAACATCTTCCTGTTGCGGGAAGTACTCGACCGCTACGAGCCGGCGGTGGTGCTCACCTACTTCCTCACCACGCATTACCGCAGCCCGCTCGAGTTCAGCACCGAGAAGCTGGACGAGGCGAAGGCCGCCTACGGCCGCTTCGCCGCGGCCTTCGCCGACATCGACTTCCGCGTGGCCAACGCCGGCAGGGCGGCGGCGCGCGGCGAGTGCCCGGACCTCACGCTCCGGGCGGAGGCCGCGCGCCTCGCGTTCGGCGAGCGGATGGACGACGACCTCAACACGGCCGGCGCGCTCGGCGAGCTCTTCGGACTGGTCGGCGAGATGCACCGCTACCTCACGGACGTCGACCGCGGGGACTCCCCGCTCGACTCCGATGCGCTCACCACGGTCGCCGACGTGTTGCGCGGGTCCCTCACTGTGCTCCTCATCCCGGCGCCTGGGACTGCGGCAGGCCTCACCGCCGCGGGTACGGTGGCCGGGGAGGAGGCGGACGCCTGCGTCACCGGCGGCGTCGCGCTGCTCCCGGCGGCCCGGCTCGCCGAAGAAGGCCGCTGGGACGACGTGGCGCTCGTCTACGCCGACCGGCTCGCCTGCGAGGACGCGAGCTACGCGTGCGTGCTGCGCGACCACTGCCGGGCGGAGAAGCAGTGGGCCGACGCCGACAGGCTCCGCGACGAGATCCAGGCGGCCGGGTTCGAGGTCCGCGACACCCCTCAGGGCACGCAGGTCGTCAGGAAGTAGGGCGGATCAGCTGAAGACCAGCGTCCCGACGAGCGCGAAGGACCCGATCATGCCGCCGGCGACACCGGTCAACAGCGCCGCGGTGGCGTACCGCCCGGAGCGACCGGCGTCGCGCCGGGCGGTCACGAGGCCGAGCGCCGCCAGCACCAGGGCGGCGGCCAGCGCGGCCGCCCCGGCCGCCGCCGCGATCGCCTGCGGAGCGCCGCTCATCACGGCCACGGGGAGGAGCGTCACGAGAGGCGGCGCGAGGACGACGATCGTCAGCGCGCCGCCGAGCCGCGGCCGGTGGCCGCACAGGGCGGCCACGGCGAGCAGCGCCGCCGGCGAGAGCACCGTCCACCAGAACAGCGCGCGGATGATCACGGCCGCCAGGGAGCCGGGTGGGATGTCGATGGGCATGGTCAGAGTGTACAGGCGGCCCGGAGGCGCATGAGCCATGGAGTGGCTGTACGGCAGGAACGTGGTCAGGATCGCCTTGGGGGCCGGCGCGCGGCGGCGTCTCCACAGGCTCGCCGCGACCCCGACGGCGCTGGACACCGTCGCCGGCCTCGTCCCCGAGGACCTGCCGGTGGACACAGTGAGCGCGCACCAGCTCGACGAGCTGCTGGGCACGCGCGAGCACCAGGGCGTGGCCCTGCAGGTGGACGGCTACCCGTACGCCGACGCCGACCGGCTGCTCGGCGCCGAGGTGCTGGTGGTGCTGGACGAGGTCACCGACCCGCACAACCTCGGGGCAGTGGCGCGCAGCGCGCTCGCCGCCGGCGCCGGTGGCCTGGTCGTGCCCAGGCACCGGTCGGCCCACGTCACGCCGGCGGCGGTCAAGTCCTCGGCCGGCATCCTCGAGCTCCTGCCGGTCGCGCAGGTGACCAACGTGGTCTCCTTTCTGCTCCGCGCCCGCGACCACGGGTTCTGGGTCTACGGCGCGGCGGGCGAGGCGGCCGCCTCGTACCTCAGGACGGACCTCACCGGCCGTGTCGTGCTCGTCTTGGGCGCCGAGGGACGGGGCCTGCGGCCGCTGGTGGCCAAGACGTGCGACGCGCTCGTCTCCATCCCCATGGATCCCGCGGTGGAGAGCCTCAACGTGAGCGTGGCCGCCGCGCTCCTGCTCTACGAGGCGCGGCGGCAGCGCGAGGCGGCCGCCGGGCCGGCCGCAGGCACGCCCGGCGGCTCGAGGCAGGACTCCTCGCGGTGACCAGCCTCGTCTACATCGTGGACGGCTACAACGTGCTGCACGCGCTCTTCCGCGGCGCGGAGAAGGAGGAGATCTTCGCGCGCCGCGACTGGCTGGCCGACCGTCTGGCGAGCTTCGCCGCCCTGCAGGGCGCACGGGCCGTGCTGGTCTTCGACGGCCGCGGCCCGCGCAGCACCAGCAGCGAGCCCATCAAGGGCGCGCCGGTCGAGGTGGTGTTCGCCGGCGGACGGTTCACCGCCGACACGCTCATCGCCCGGCGCATCGCCGGTCAGCCTGCCGATGTCCAGGTGATCGTCGTCTCGGCCGACCAGGAGGTCCAGCGCGCCGCCTCGCGCGCCGGAGTGAGCCGCATGACCCCGCTCGAGCTCGCCTCGGAGATGGGTCTGGGTGGGCAACGGGGGCAGGCTCTTGACTCTGCCCCAGACTCCAATAGAATGCCCTCTAGGCTTGAGGATAAAGTTGACCCTGAGACTTTAAGGCGTCTCGAGGAACTTCGCCACAAGCCGCAGTAGGCCTCCTGGATGGGGAAAACTCCGGGAAGTGCAGGGGCAAACGAGCGGAGGTGGGGTTCAACGATGGCTCCCAGGGCCGACCGCAGCCGCAGTTCGGGATCGTCTCATAACCCTCAACTCTTCAGCGAGAGTTCTGACTTCGCTCTCGTGCAGGCCTATCGACGCGGCAATCAGGCCGCGCTCGACGCGCTTATGCTGCGGTACCACCAATTCGTGCGCCTCAAGGCCAGTTCGTACTTCCTCGCCGGAGGGGACGCCGAAGACCTCATCCAGGAGGGCATGCTCGGCCTCTACAAGGCCGTGCGCGACTACCGCGACGACCGTCTGGCCAGCTTTCGCAGCTTCGCGGAGCTCTGCATCACCCGGCAGATCATCACCGCCATCAAGACGGCCACGAGGCAGAAGCACTCGCCGCTGAACGGCTATCTCTCGTTCAGCCAGTCGCCAAGCGACTCGTCGGACGACGGCGACTGCTCCCTGGCCGACGTGCTCCCGGGCCCGACGACGCACGACCCGATCAGCCAGGTCATCAGCTCCGAGGAGGTCGACAGCCTCACCATGTGCCTTACGGGCATGCTCTCGGACCTCGAGGGCAAGGTGCTGCGGCTCTATCTGCAGGGCCTCAGCTACGAGTGCATCGCCGGCGAGCTAGGCTGCGACTGCAAGACGGTGGACAATGCGCTGCAGCGCATCAAGCGCAAGGTCGACCTCCACCTCGAGGGGCGGCGCGTCCCGAGCTGAGCGGCCGGAGACGCCGGGCGGGGCCACAGAGATGACGAACGGGCGGGGCGGCCTCGAGGCCGCCCCGCCCGTTTCTGCTCTCTGCGCCCGGCCTCGCCGGCCGGCCGTGCGTCAGAACGTCGTCAGGCTGACGTCGTGGCCCTGCGACTGCACGAGGAGCTTGAAGTCGTGCGGGTTGCTCGCCACCTGCGCCGCGTCGGCCAGGGTGATGAGCCCCTCCTCGTAGAGGTTGAGCAGGGCCTGGTCGAACGTCTGCATGCCGTAAAAGTCGCCTTCCTTGATCGCGTCCGGGATGAGTCCCGACTGGTCCGGGTCGAGGATGAAGTCCCTGATGCGGTTGGTGCACACCATGATCTCGATGGCCGGCACGCGGCCCGTGCCGTCGGCCTTGACCAGGAGGCGCTGGCTGATGATGCCCTTGAGCGTGCCGGCGAGCATGATGCGGATCTGCTTCTGCTGGTGCAGCGGGAAGAAGTCGATGATGCGGTTGATGGTCTCGGTGGCGTCGATGGTGTGCAGCGTGCTCATCACGAAGTGGCCCGTCTGGGCCGCCGTGAGCGCCGCCGAGACGGTCTCCGGGTCGCGCATCTCGCCGATGAGGATGTCGTCGGGGTCCTGGCGCAGCACGTACTTGAGCGCCGTCGCGTAGCTGTCCGTGTCGAGGCCGATCTCGCGCTGGTTGATGATCGACTTCTTGTCCTTGTGGAGCACCTCGATGGGGTCCTCCACGGTGACGACGTGCCGGCGCAGGGTGTTGTTGATGTGGTCGATCATCGCCGCCAGCGTGGTGGTCTTGCCGGAGCCGGTGGTGCCGGTGACCAGCACGAGGCCGCGCGGCTCGAGCGCCAGGCGCTTGATGATCTCGGGGAGGTGCAGCTCTTCGAAGGTCGGGATCTTGATCGCCACCTGGCGCATCGCGATGCTGATGCTGCCGCGCTGCCGGAACACGTTGACGCGGAAGCGGCCGAGGTTGGTGGCCGAGTAGGCGAAGTCGATCTCGTTGTGCTCGCTGAAGCGGCGGATCTGCTTGTCGGTCATGATCGACGCCGCGATGTCCTTGGTGTCCTCCGGGGTGAGCGGTGGCTCGTCCAGCAGCGTGAGCTCGCCGTCGATGCGGATCACCGGCGGGCTCCCGGCCTTGATGTGCAGGTCCGACGCGTTGCGCGCCATCATCTCGCTGAGCAGGTCGTCGATCGGTCTCATGCGCGGCCCCAGTCGCTCGGGTTCTCTCTCCGTGTCCTAGTTCGGCAGAACCGTGTAAAAGCTTACTCCTGTCTGCCGGATCTACGCGATAGCGCCGATGGGCGGCCGTGGGCGCGCCTGGGCACGCCGCGCGCCAGATGGCTAGAACCGGCCGCCGATCCAGGCGTCGCGGCCGGTCCACGTGCCGTACCGGACGACGTCGCCGGTGTGCGGCGCCTCGATGCAGGTGGTGCCCTCAACGAAGATGGCGACGTGGTGGCTGAAGCTCGCGTTGCCGAAGAAGATGCAGTCGCCCGGCTTGAGGTCCGAGAGGGGGATCGGCGTGCTCGAACGCTGCTGGTCGGTGGCGCCGTGGGACATGCCGATGCCGATCTTCGCGTAGACGTACAAGACGAGGCCGGAGCAGTCGAACCCGCTGGGGCTCGCGCCGCCCCACACGTAGGGGACGCCGAAGTACTGCTGCGCCAGGGCGACGATCTCGGGGTGCCCGGGGCTGTTGGGGTCGACCGGGCCGGGGATAGGGCCGCTGTAGCCCGTGAGCGCCAGCTGGGCGCGGAGCTTGGCCTGGTACTTGAGCTTCTTGATCTGCTTCTTGATCTTGCCGGTGAGGCCCTGGAGGTCGGCCTCGAGCGCGATGAGCTCGTTCTTGTGCTGCTCGCGCTCGGCGACCAGCTTGGCGGCGGACTTCTCGTCCGCCTGGAGACGCACGCGGCGGTCCTTGATCTCGCGCTTGTAGGCGGCGATGGCGTGCACCGTGTCGACGTCGCTGTTGCCGAGCCGCTCCATCATGTCCATCTGGCTGATGAGCTCGTCGAAGCTGTCGGCCTGGAAGATGACGTCGACGACACTCACGTCGCGCGACTTGTAGATGTTGCGCGCGCGCTGCGTGAGCTGGTCGTTGGCCGTCTCGAGGTTGTGGCGCGTCGTCTCGAGCTGGCGCTGGTTCTCGTCGATCTTGGCCTGCACCGCCTCGAGCTGGCTGGTGGCCTGGTTGTACTTCTCCACGGCGATCTCCGACTGCATGGAGACGTCGGAGAGGCGGGCCTGGACGGCCTCGAGGCGCTGCTTGGCCTTGGCCACCGACCCGGCCGCGGGCGCGGCAGGCGCGGTGATGAGCAGGAGCGCCAGCGCCACCAAGGCGAGGGTGCTGATGCGGATGAGGGTGCTGTGCTGATTCACGTGGATGCTGTCCTCCGGCGTCCTTGAGAGGTGACGCACGGTCGCTTGCTGCCGTTCGGGGTGAGAACGTATTCGAGCCTGAGGACGCATTCCCTATGCACGTGGCGGGAATGCGTCCTCAGGCTCGCGGAAGATCAGGGCCGGCCGCCGATCCAGGCGCCGCCGATGGAGCCGTAGCTGACCACGGCGCCGGTGTGCGGCGCGTGGATCATGCTGCCGCCGCCGACGTAGATGCCGACGTGGGAGCTGTAGCTGGCATTGCCGAAGAACACGAGGTCGCCCGGCTGCAGCGCATTGAGCGGCACGGGCGTGCTGGACTGCTGCTGGATGGTGGCGCCGTGAGCGAGGCCGATGCCGACCTGCCCGTAGCAGTACATCGTGAGGCCGCTGCAGTCGAACCCGCTCGGGCTGGCGCCGCCGTACACGTACGGCACGCCGAGGTAGCGCTGGGCGATGGCGACGACCGCGGAGTGGCCGGAGCCGCCCGGGTCGATGACCGTGCCGCCGCCTCCCCCGCCGCCGGTACTGGTGCCCCCGCCGTTCTGCGCCGCGGCCGCCTCTGCAGCGGCCTGCGCCCGCGCCGCGGCCTGCTCCTGCAGGCGCTGGATGTCGGACTTGATGCCGGCCGTCATCTGCTCGAGCTTGCCCTGCAGGCCCTCGACCTCGGCCTTGTGCTCGGCCGCCTGGGCCACCAAGGTGGTGGCCGCCTGCTTGTCGGCGTCGAGCTTGACGCGGCGGTCCTTGATCTCCAGGCGGTAGCCCTTGATGCTGTGGACGGTGTCGACGTCGCTGTTGCCGAGCCGCTCCATCATGTCGAGCTGCGTGACCAGGTCGTCGAAGTCGCTGGCGGAGAACAGCACGTCCACGACGTTCACGTCGCGCGTCTTGTAGATGTTGAGGGCGCGGGCGCTGAGCTGCTTGTTGGCTACGCCCAGGTTGTACTCGGCGATCTTGAGCAGGCGCTCGTTCTCCTTGACCTGCCCCTGGACCGTCTCGAGCTGCGAGGTGGCCTGGTTGTACTTCTCGACCGCCATGTCGGCCTGGTGGTACACCGTCTGGAGGCGGGCCTGCACCTTGGCAAGCTGCGCCTTCTTGCTGCTGACAGGGGAGGCGAGTGCGGAGGAAGCGAGAGCGAGGGTGAGAAGGAGGGTGCCGAACAGGACAGAGACTGCGACGATCCGTCGTTTGCCGTTCACTGCATCGCCTCCTTGCGGGCGAACCTGCCTGTGCCGCCCTCGTTGAGGTGAGCCCTCGTGTGCTACAACTCACCGACTCAAGTACTGGACCTTAACATCCGTCCGCCTGCCTGACAACCGCCGGAGGAGTGCGCCGGAGAGGTCAGTCCGGGCGCCGCGAGGCCCTTCGGGCCGGCGCCCGCTCAATAGCACTACGGCGCCTTCGGCGCCTACGGGCATTAGTCCGGGCGCCGCGAGGCCCTCCGGGCCGGCGCCCGCTCAATAGCACTACGGCGCCTTCGGCGCCTACGGGCATCAGTCGACGCCGGCGCGCGGCGCCGTGCCGCGCACGGTCCCGGGCGGGGTGGGCCGCGGCCACATGCGCCTGAGGGCCTTGACGAAGGCCTTGTTGCGCTCGTCGCGGCGCCACGCGCGGATGATCACCATGCCCCAGGTGTGGAACAGCAGGCGCTTGGTGAACTGGAACGTGAACACGTACTTGAGCCAGGTGCGCATCGAGTAGAAGCGCGCGTAGCCGCGGAGGGTCTCGATCTGCAGCTCGTAGGGCGTCATGCGCCGCGGCTCGAACACCACGTGGTGCGCGTCGTAGAGCTCCCAGCGCTTGTCGAAGATCCGGCCCTCCTCGTCGAACTCCTTGAACTGCTGCGTGCCGGGGAGCGGCGTGAGGATGTTGAGCATGACGGTGTCGATCTGGTTCTCCTTGGCGAACGAGACCGTGTCGCGCACCGTCCGCACGTCGTCGGTGTCTGCGCCGAGCACGAACATGCCGTGGCTCTTGATTCCGTACTCGTGGAGTACCTTGATCGACCTGCGGATGTCGTCGACGGTCTGCGCCTTCTCGAAGTTGTCGAGGGTCTCCTGGTTGACCGACTCGAAGCCCAGGTAGACCAGGTGGCAGCCCGAGCGCCGCATGAGGTCCAGGAGCTCGGGGTCGCGCGCCACGTCGGTACGCACCTGCGCCGACCACGGCACGTTGAGGCCCTCGTCGATCATCATCTGGAGGAGCTTCTTGAGCCGCTTCTTGTTGGCGGCGAAGTTGTCGTCGTAGAAGAAGATGAGCTCGGGCCGCTTGTCCTTGAGCTCGGCGATGACGTTCTCGGCGCTGCGGAAGCGGTACTTCTTGCCGAACATCGCCGTCACGGAGCAGAACGTGCAGTCGAACGGGCAGCCCCAGCTGGTCATGATCGGCATGGTCGTGAGCTTGTCGGCTCCCACCAGCAGGCGCAGGTCGGGGAACGGCAGCTCGTCGAGGTCGGCGAGCGCCGCCCGCTGCGGGTTGTGCACGGCGGCGCCGTCTCGCGTGAAGGAGAGGCCGGTGACGGTGTCGAGCTCGCGGTCGCCGGCCAGGGCCTCGATGAGCTCGAGCATCAGCTGCTCGCCGCCCTCGCCGCGCGCGACGTAGTCCACGTGCTCGAGCGCCTCGTCCGCCATGAAGGTGACGTGGGATCCGCCGATGACTGTGGGGATGCCCCTGGCGCGCAGCCCGTCCGAGAACTCGTACGCGGTCGTCGCCGTGGACGTCGTGCTCGAGAGGCCGACGAGGTCCGACGTGTTGACGTCGTCCCAGTCGATGGGAGCCATGGTGGGGTTGTAGACGAGCACGTCGTGCCCCGCGGCCTTGAGGGTCGCGGCGATGATCGGCAGCCCGAGGCGGGGGAGCAGGACCTTGGCCCAGACGTGCATGCCGGGCGGTTCGGGCTCGATGAGACGGATCTTCATGGGGATGGCGCTCCTACCGGTAGACGTGTGGATCACAGCGTAACGTAACTATTACGTTGACTTCAACCGTCGTCGTCTCGGGCGCGCTCGCGCTCCTTCTGCTCGCGCTCGAGCAGGATGTCCTCCGGGCTCTTGAGCACGAAGGCGAAGGCGGCGTGGGCGACGACGACGATGCCCCACGCCCCCACCGCGATGATGAACCACGGGAACCCGCCGCCGGCGAGCAGCCAGATGACGAACAGGAAGACACTGATCGCCGCCCAGACGATGAGGTCCATCAAGAACCACTGGCGGCGGGCGATGCGCACGGCCTCGCGCTCGCGCAGGGCCGCCTTCCCGAACTCATCCATGCTCTGCTCCTTGCTCGAGGACGGCGGCTATTTCGTTGCGCGTGCGCGTGAGGGCGGCGTCGATGTGCTCCGCCTGCTCCGCGGTGAGGCCGGCGCGTCGGGGCAGGCCGAGCTCGAAGCGGTCGAGCAGCCGGCCGAGTGTGATGCGCGGGAGGCGGGCGCCGGCGCGCAGCGAGATGTCGCGCCAGGCCGGCGCGGCCTCTCCCGCGCCCAGTGCGGCCGCGCCCTCGTCGGTCAGGCGATAGACGCGCAGGCCGTCGCGCTCGTCCGACGTGACCGCGCCGGCCTCCTCCAGGGCGACCAGCGCGGGGTAGATGGCGCCGGGGCTGGGCCGCCAGTGGCTGCCGACCCGCTGCTGCAGCTCTTGCATGATGGCGTAGCCGTGCCCTTCTCCCAGGGAGGCGATGACGGACAGGAGAGCGACCTTGAGCTCGCCGCGGTTGAAGACGCGTGCCATGGTCCCGGATATAACGTAACTGTTACGTTAGGTCAATCCGCCGCGTGTGGGCGGGCATGCGCCGCGGCCGGCCGAGAGGCAGCAGGGCGATCTCAGAAGAGAGAGCGCAGAGCCTGGCCGGCGAGGTAGACGCCGGCGCCCACGAGACCCGCCGCCGGCAGGGTGAGCACCCATGCGGTCACGATGTTGCCCGCGACCCCCCAGCGGACGGCCGACAGGCGCTGGGTGGAGCCGACGCCCATGATGGCCGCCGTGATGGTGTGCGTGGTCGACACCGGGATGCCGAAGTGGGTCGCTGCCTGGATGACGCTCGCGGCGGCGGTCTCGGCGGCGAAGCCGTGGATAGGGTCGAGCTTGATCACCTTGGAGCCCAAGGTGTGGATGATGCGCCAGCCGCCCGAATAGGTGCCGGCCGCCATGGCGAGGGCGCAGACGATCTTGACCCACAGCGGGATCATGAACTCGTCGATCTGGCCGCTGGCGAACAGGGCGAGGGCGATGATGCCCATGGTCTTCTGCGCGTCGTTGGCGCCGTGCGAGAACGCCATGAACCCGGCGGAGATGGGCTGCAGGCGCCGGAACCACGTGTTGACCGGGCCCTGCTGGCGCTTACGCACGAGCCAGATGAGCCCGGTCATGAGCAGCCACGCGGCGAGGAAGCCGATGACCGGCGACCCGACCATGGGGATGAGGATCTTCGTGACGACGCCGCTCCAGATCACGCCGTCGAGCCCGGCGGCGGCGATCATCGCGCCGATGAGCCCGCCGAACAGCGCGTGCGAAGAGCTGGAGGGGATGCCGAAGTACCACGTCGCGAAGTTCCAGACCACGGCCCCCACGAGCGCGGCCATGACAACCTCCATGGAGACGAGGGCGGTGTCGACGAGTCCCTCGCCCACTGTCTTGGCGACGCTCGTGGAGACCAGGGCGCCGAGGAGGTTGAGGCCGGCCGCCATCAGGACAGCGACGCGCGGCGAGAGCGCACGCGTCGACACCGAGGTGGCGATGGCGTTGGCGGTGTCGTGGAAGCCGTTGGTGTAATCGAAGACGATCGCCAGGGCGACGATCGCGATGAGAAGGACCACGGCCTCGGCTCAGATCAGTTGTGCTTGAGGACGATGCTCTCGATGACGTTGGCCACGTGCTCGCACTCGTCGATGGCCGCCTCGAGGATCTCGTAGATGTCTTTCCACTTGATGATGTCGGTGCACTGCATGTCGCCGTCGAACAGGCTCGCCATGGCGTCGCGCAGGATGCGGTCGCCGTCGTTCTCGAGGCTGTTGATGGCGATGATGCGCTCGTCGAGGCCCTTGGGCTTCGCGAGGTTGTCCATGCACTCCTTGAGGAGTGGGGTGGCCTTGGCGATGACGTCGGCCTGCCGGCGGGCCTGCTCGGTGATCTCGCCGACGCGGTAGAGCATGACCATGTCGGTGGCCGCCTCGATGTTGTCGAGGATCTCATCCGTGGTCGCCACGAGGTCGTAGATGTCCTCACGGTCGATGGGGGTGATGAACGACTTGTTGAGCTTGCGGATGACGTCGTGGACGATCTTGTCGCCGACGTGCTCGTGCTCGAGGATGGCTGCCGCGACGCCCTTGCGGTCGCCGTCGTTCATGAACTTGACGAGCAGTTGAGCGGCTGCGTCGAGGTTCGCGGCCAGTTCTGAGAACAGCCGGAAATAGTCATGTTCCTTGGGAACAAGACTGAGTTTCACGAGGCCTCCTTTCCCCTACCAATGCCCCGCGTGACGGGCGGTCCCTGCCGCGCGCCGCGGTAATGCTATACGGATTGGGGCGGCGCGCAACCCCAACGCGCGGGCGCCGCCCGGCCGAGCCGCGACCCTCCGGCGCGCCCTTCTCGAGGCGTTGTCTCCGAGGACGACGCGCAGATCGGTCTGCGACCGTGAGGAATCGGAGGCCTGTGCCGTTAAGAGGATGCGAGACCACCGAACCGCATCGTCCCGGCCGCTGAGGCCGAAGGAGGTCCTGGCGTGAAGAGACTGCTCCTCATCGTCGTCGTCGCTGCCCTCGCGCTGACGCTCGTGCCGCTGGCCGTCGCCGGCGGACCCGGCGGGGGCTGGAAGCACGGCCATGCCAAGTTCAACCTGGTCGGCAACGTGACCGCCGTCGCTGTGGCCGACCCGGCCGACCCGGCGGCGGTCCCTCCACCATCACCATCAAGGTGAAGGCGGGCAGCCACATCAAGGGCCTGCGCGGCACCGAGAAGCCGTTCGACGTGGCCGCCGGCGCCAAGGTCTGGCAGCTCACCGCGGACGGCGCCGTCGCCATGACGCTGGGCGACGTGGCCGCCGGAGACCGGGTGAAGGTCAAGGGCAAGATCTCCAAGGCCGAGGACGGCTCGAAGGTCTACACGATCACGAGCATCAAGTACCGCGACCTGACGCCCACGCCTCCGCCGGCCGAATAGGCGGGAGGCAGCGCGCGAGGAGGCGCTCGCGCGCGTGAGTGGCACGGACGTGCGCCGGCCCGGCTCGCAGCGGCGAGCCGGGCCGGTGCCGTTCGCGGCCCGGGCCCCCACCGCCCGCCGCCCGGCCGCCGGCATGTGTGAAGGCCGTGCGTATTCGGTAGAGTGCACCTCGATGGGAGCCGACCTTTCCGCATATTTCGAGGAGGTCGAGGCGCGGTTCGACAACGCGCACGACCTGGACCTGGGGCTCGAGGAGGAGTTCCAGGTCCTGGACCGGGAGACGCTCGCGCTCACCGGCGCCTACGAGGCGCTGCGCGACTCGGCTCCGTCGCGCCTGCGCGAGCGCATCGCCGGCGAGCTGCTGACCTCGGAGATCGAGGTCAGCACCCCCCGGACGCTGCACTTCGGGCAGGCGGCGAAGCAGCTCCTGCTCAACCGCGCCGAGCTCTTCGAGCACGCAGACGCGCAGGGCTACAAGCTCGGCTGCACCGGCACGCACCCGTTCTCGGGGTGGAAGGACCAGCAGATCATCGACACGCCGCACTACCGCGTGGTCGAGGACAAGCTGAAGTACGTCGCGTGGCGCAACAACACCTGGGCGGCGCACGTCCACGTCGGCGTCCGCGGCTGCGACCGCGCCGTCGCCGTCTGCGACGCCCTGCGCACCTATCTGCCGCACCTGCTCGCCCTCTCGGCCAACTCGCCGTTCATCGAGGGCGTGTGGACCCAGCTGCACTCGGCGCGCACGCAGACGTTCGTGCGCATGTTCCCGCGCTGCGGCATCCCGGACGTGTTCGGTACCTGGGCGGCGCACCGCGGCTTCTACCAGGAGCTCATCGACACCAACTGCATCCAGGAGTTCACGCAGGTCTGGTGGTCGGTGCGGCCGCACCACCGGTTCGGCACCGTGGAGGTGCGCATCTGCGACGCGCAGACCGAGGCCTGGCAGAGTCTCGCCATCTCGTCACTCACCGTCGGGCTCATCGCCCATCTGGGACGCGTGTACGACGAGGGCATGCCGCTGCCGATCCTCGAGACCCGCTACATCGAGGAGAACCTGTGGCGGGCCATCCGCTACGGCCTGGACGGCAAGCTGGTGGATTGGGCGATGGGCGAGGAGCTGCCCGCGGCCGACGCCATCCGGCACCTGGTGGAGCTGGCGGCGCCGTACGCGGACGGCATCGGGCTCAGCCCGCACCTCGCCGACGTGGAGCGCATGCTGCGGGACGGCAACGGCGCGCAGCAGCAGGTGCGGGCGCATCGAGGAAGGCGGGAGTCTGCACGAAGTCTTCGCCGGGACGGTCGAGGCGGCGCACCGCAGCTCCGTCCCACAGGCGAGCGAGGCGTGAGGAGAGCGAGATGGCGGGCGAGAACGAGCAGGGCAGGGCGGTCCCCGACGAGGAGCGCACGCGGCAGATCCTCGAGCAGCTGAAGAGCGTGCACGCGTTCGACCTCGCCTACGAGACGATGGTCGGACTGGTCAACTTCGGCTCGCAGAAGATGGGGCTGCTCGAGGAGACCCGCGAGGTCCGCGACCTGGACGACGCGCGACTGTCCATCGAACTCGTGCGCGCGATCCTCGAGGTGCTGGAGCGCGAGCAGGCCGATGAGCGCACGCGCGGGCTGCACGACGCGCTGGCGCAGATGCAGCTCGCCTACGCGCATGCCGTGCAGCTGGCGAACGCCGAGCGCGCGGCTCAGGACGAGGCCGCCGCGGGACCGGCGGCGGAGCAGGCCGCTGCGCCGGCCGAGGTCCGAGGCGGAGGTGCGGGACGAGGCGCCCGTGCGGGGGGACGAGCCGCCGAAGAAGCCCGCCGCGAAGAAGAAGCCCGCCGCCAAGAAGAAGGCCGCGCCGAAGAAGGCCGGCCGGCGAGGGCTGAGCGTCCTCCGCAGGCCTCAGACGCTGGAGAGGGCCCAGAAACGGGCCTCGTCCAGCTCGTCTCCAGCCTCCACGACGATGAACTCCTCGTCGTGCGGCCCGCTCACCAGCTTCTCGAGGAAGCGCAGCGAGCCGGTGAGGTACTCCAGCGGCAGGTCGTAGAACCGGCTCACCGTCTCGAGGTACTCGCGCCTGTCGTCCAGCCCGGTCACGCCGGGGGTCTCGATGACGGCGACCCGCGTGTAGTGCTCCATGATCATGCGCGCCACCCTGGCCGATCTCTCCTCACCGTACTTGGGGACGATCTTGAGGTACTCCTTGTACGGGTCCTCGATGAAGTCGATCCAGCCGCGGGTGTAGTAGTAGGTGCCCGGCTGGCTCCCGTGCTCCTCGAGGTAGCGGGCGCGCGACCCCAGCAGCAGCGAGATGCAGTCGTCGGCGGCGGGGAGGACGAGGCGATGCCGGCCGCCGCACAGGCCCACGGTGCCGTTGCTGCACCGCGCGCACGAGAGGTAGATGTCGCAGTCGCCGGGCGTGGCGTCGATGCGCTGCTGGAGCTCGGCGCGCAGCCTGTCCGGATAGTCGTGCAGCGCGCCGTCCACGAACTCGACGTGGAGGTCGCGGCCGTCGCGCTCGAGCACGGCCTCGATCTCGTTGCGGAGCACCTCGCAGCTGACGATGGTGGGCGGAGTGGCCATGGCTGCATGGTAACAGGACAGCAATGGTCCTGTCGCCCGCGGCGGGCGCAGACGACGTGTACGGGGTCCGCCGGGCTGCGATAGCATTGTCCTCTCGCACCCCGAGACGACACGCCCGCGCGGCCGCCTGACCGGAGCGCGCGGTTCCAGACCACGAGGAGGACCACCGTGAGCGTTGACAAGGTACTTGTCGCCGGCGCCGGCCAGATGGGCGCCGGCATCGCCCAGGTCTCGGCCGTCGCCGGCCTCGACGTCGTGATGATCGACGTCGCCGACGAGTTCATCGCCAAGGGCATGGCCGGCATCGAGAAGGGCCTCGGCCGGCTGGTCGAGAAGGGCCGCATGGACGCCGCCGACCGCGACGCCGCCCTGGCTCGAATCACCACGAGCACCGACATGGCCGCCGGCGCCGGCGCCGACCTCTTCATCGAGGCCGCGCCGGAGTCCGTCGAGATCAAGAAGGGCCTCTTCGAGCGCGCCGCAGCCACGCTGCGCGAGGACGCGATCCTGGCCAGCAACACCTCGAGCCTGCCGATCGGCGACCTGGCGCAGTTCGTCACCAACCCGGCGCGCTTCGTCGGCATCCACTTCTTCAACCCCGTGCCGATGATGGCGCTGGTGGAGGTCGTGGTCGGCGAGCAGACGGGCGACGCGACCGTCGCCGCCGCGCGCGCCTACGCCGAGGCCGTCGGCAAGACGCCGATCACCGTCACGGACTCCCCGGGCTTCGTGGTCAACCGCATCCTCTTCCCGATGATCAACGAGGCCGCCAACGCGTACCACGAGAAGGTCGCGACGGCGGAAGACATCGACACCGGCATGAAGCTCGGCGCCAACTGGCCCATGGGGCCGCTCGCGCTCGCCGACCTCGTCGGCCTCGACACCACCTCGGCCATCCTCGAGACGCTCGAGCGCGAGCTCGGCGACGCGAAGTACAAGCCCAGCCCCGCGCTCACGGACCTGCGGGACGCGGGCAAGCTCGGGCGCAAGACCGGTTCGGGCTTCTACGACTACGGGAAGTGACGGGAGCGTGAGCCCTCTCGAGCGCGGCTACGTCCAGCTCTACACGGGCGACGGCAAAGGCAAGACCACGGCGTCGCTCGGCCTCGTGCTGCGCGCGCTCGGCCAGGGCCTGCGGCCCGCGGTGCTGCAGTTCATGAAGGCCGACCCGAACTGGGGCGAGATCGTCACGCTCACGAAGCTGGGCGTGCCGGTACAGCAGTGCGGGCTCGACCACTGGGTGTTCGCCGGCAAGATCAGCGACGAGGACCGCGCGGCCGCGGCAGAAGGCTTCGCGCGGGCGCGCGCGCTCGTCGAGAGCGGTGACTACGACCTGGTGGTGCTGGACGAGCTCGTGACCGCCGTGTTCTTCGAGCTCGTCCCCGTGAGCGGCGTGCTCGACCTCATCCGCGACAAGCCGGAGCAGGTCGAGCTGGTCATCACCGGCCGCCGCGCGCCGGAGGAGCTCGTCGCGGCGGCCGACCTGGCCACCGAGATGCGCCCGCTCAAGCACTACTTCGACGCGGGCGTGCAGGCGCGACCCGGCATCGAGTTCTGACGAAGGTCGCGCCGTGACGCACACGCTCATCTACCCGCACACGACCACCCACAACGCCGCCGGGCACCTCGAGATCGGCGGCTGCGACGTGGTGGATCTGGCGCGGGAGTTCGGCACGCCGCTCTTCATCTACGACGAGCAGACGCTGCGCGACCAGTGCCGCGCCTACCACACGGCCTTCGGCGCACGCACCGACCTCTACGAGATCGTGTACGCCAGCAAGGCCTTCAGCTGCCGCGCGATGGCGGAGCTCGCCGCGCAGGAGGACATGTCGCTCGACGTCGCCACCGGCGGAGAGCTCGCCGCGGCGCTGGCCGGCGGCTTCCCGCCGGCGCGCATCTACTTCCACGGCAACAACAAGTCGGTGGCCGAGATCGAGGCCGGGCTGGACGCCGGCATCGGCCACTTCGTGGTCGACTCGTTCGAGGAGATCGAGCGGCTGGAGGCGGCGGCGGCCGCCCGCGGCCGCTCCCAGGACGTGCTCGTGCGCGTCACGCCGGGCGTGCGCCCCAACACGCACGACTTCGTCCAGACCGGCCAGCAGGACAGCAAGTTCGGCTTCGGGCTGGCCGACGGGCGAGCGGCGGAGGCGGTGCGCCGCCTCAAGGACGCGCCCCACCTGGAGCTCGTCGGCGTGCACGCGCACATCGGCTCGCAGATCTTCGAGCTCGACTCGTACCAGCGCGAGGTCGAGGTGCTCTTCGTCGCCATCGACGAGTGGCGCCGCGACTTCGGGTTCGCGTGCCGCGTCTTCAACATCGGCGGCGGGCTCGGCATCCGCTACACCGCCACCGACCAGCCCAGCTCCATCGCGGAGTTCGCGGAGATCGCCGTCACCGCGGTGCGCGCCGGGGCCGAGAAGCACGGCATGCCCATGCCGAGGCTCTTCGTCGAGCCGGGGAGGAGCATCGCCGGCAAGGCGGCCGTCACGGCCTACACCGTCGGGACCGTCAAGGTCATCCCCGGCGTGCGCACGTACGTGGCCGTGGACGGCGGCATGAGCGACAACCTGCGGCCGATGCTCTACGACTCCAAGTACGAGGCGCTGCTGGCGAACAAGGTGGAACAGGAGGCGAGCGACGTGGTCACCGTCGCCGGCAAGCACTGCGAGTCGGGCGACGTGCTGGTGCGCGACGTGCACATCGCGCCGCCCGAGCCGGGCGACATCCTCGTCACGCCGAGCACCGGTGCGTACGGCTACGCGATGGCCAACAACTACAACGCGCAGCCGCGCCCGGCCGTGGTCCTGGTCGGGTCCGGCCGGGCGCGCGTCATCATCGAGCGAGAGACCTGGGACGACGTGCTGCGCCTGCAGCGCCCGCTCGTCCCCTGACGACCTCACGACAGCGGAGGGCAGGCAGTGGACAAGGTAGGCATCGGGCTCCTCGGGTACGGCACCGTGGGGTCCGGCGTGGGCAAGCTGCTCAAGAAGAACGCCGAGGACATCACCCTGGCGACCGGCAAGCAGGTCGTGCTCAAGCGCGTGCTCGAGAAGGACCCGGGCTTCAGCCACCCCGAGCTCGACCCTGGAGTCGTGACGACGCGCTTCGAGGACATCCTCGAGGACCCCGAGATCTCCGTGGTCGTGGAGCTCATCGGGGGGACGGGCGCGGCGCTCGACTTCCAGCTCCGCGCCCTCAAGGCAGGCAAGAACGTGGTGACGGCCAACAAGCAGCTCCTGGCGCAGCACGGCGCCGAGCTCTTCGCCGCCGCTGAGGAGAGCGGCGTGCACCTCCGCTTCGAGGCCAGCGCCGTCGGCGCCGTCCCCGTCATCAAGGTGCTGCGCGAGTCGCTGGTGGCCGCCGAGGTCAAGACGGTGTTCGGCATCGTCAATGGCACCACCAACTACATGCTGAGCGAGATGGCCGAGACCGGGGCCGACTACGACGACGTGCTCAAGGAGGCCCAGCGTCTCGGCTACGCCGAGGCCGACCCCGCCGAGGACGTGGGCGGCAAGGACGCGGCCGCCAAGATGGCGATCCTCAGCTCGATCGCCTTCCACAGCCGCACCGGGCTTGAGGACGTCCCGTACGAGGGCATCACCAAGGTCTCGTCCACCGACATCGCCCACGGCGTGCGGCTCGGTCTCACCGCCAAGCTCCTGGGCGTCGCCAAGCTCATCGACGGGCGCATGAACGTGCGCGTGTACCCCGCGTTCCTGCCCAGGACGCACCCGCTGGCCGGCGTCGCCGGCGCCTACAACGCCGTGTTCCTCACCAGCGACGCGTTCGACGAGATCATGCTGTTCGGCCCGGGCGCCGGCAGCGTGCCCACCGCCTCCGCCGTCATCGGCGACGTCATCTCCGTGGTCAACACGGTGAAGGGCAGCTTCGTGCAGAACTGCCTCTGCTACAAGGACGTCCCGTTCTTCCCCGATGATGACATGGTCTCGAGGTTCTACCTCAGGTTGAGGGTGAACGACCAGCCCGGCGTACTCGCCAAGGTCAGTGCGCTCTTCGGCGAGCACGGTGTGAGCATCCATTCCATGGTCCAGGAGGGTGGTGGCGAACAGGCCGAGCTCGTGCTGCTGCTGCACCCGGTGCGCGAGGCCCAGTTCTTCGCCGCGCTCGGCCAGATCAACGCACTGCCCGACGTCCACGGCGAGCCCGCCGTCATCCGCGTGGAAGGCGAATGCGCCGAAGGAAAAGCCATCGAAGGCGAGCTTTCGTGCGGGGCGGCGCAGCGGCACCGCACATGGGCTATCGGGCGGGGCGCCGCAGGTGCACCGCTCTTGCCTCAGAAGGAGGAGAGACATGAGTGACAGCAAAGGCCGCATCGGCATCCTCACCGGCGGAGGCGACATCCCCGGTCTCAACCAGGCCATCCGCGGCGTCACGCTGCGGGCCCTCCACGAGGGGTACGAGGTCGTCGGCATCCGCCGCGGCTGGGCCGGTCTGATCAACCTCGTGCGCGATGCCGGCGCCGACAACAGCGAGTGGATCCTCCCGCTCGACAAGGGCGTCGTGGAGCGGTACGCGTACTCCGGCGGCACGTTCCTGCACTCGTCGCGCACGCGCCCGAGCACGGTGCCGCTCAAGGACGTGCCGGCGCACCTCAAGGACAAGTACACAGAGGAGAAGAACGACCTCACCGACGAGGTCATCGCCAACCTGGAGTTCCTCGGCATCGACTACCTGGTGCCGAGCGGCGGCGACGACACGCTCAGCTACGGCGTCGAGCTCGGCCGCCGCGGGTTCCCGGTGGTCGCCATCCCCAAGACGATGGACAACGACGTGCCCGGCACGGACTACTGCATGGGCTTCGGCACCTGCGTGAACCGCACCATCGCGATGGCTCGTCAGGTCACCAGTTCGGCGACGTCGCACGAGCGCATCGTCGTGCTCGAGGTCTTCGGCCGCTACGCCGGGTACACGGCGCTGCTGCCGACGTTCGCCGGCGCCGCCGACCGCTGCGTGATCCCCGAGCACAAGTTCGACATGGAGAAGCTCGCGCAGCTGCTGGTCGAGGACCGCAACGGGCGGCCCGAGGGCTACTCCGTCTGCATCGTCAGCGAGGGCGCCATGCCCGAGGGCGGCGAGATGGTGTTCATGGGCGGCGAGAAGGACATGTTCGGCCACGCCAAGCTCGGCGGCATCGGCCAGAACGTGAGCAACAAGATCAAGGAGCTCGCGCCGCAGTACAACGGCGGCAAGAAGATCGACATGATCTCGATGAACCTGAGCTACCTGGTGCGCAGCGGCGCGCCGGACGCGATCGACTGCATCGTGCCGACGGCCTACGGCAACCTGGCCGTCGACCTGATCATGAAGGGTGAGACCGGGCCGCATGGTCGCGCTGCAGGGACGGCAAGCTACGGCTCCGTGCCCATCGACGAGGTCGTCTCGACCAAGAAGGTCGTGGACGTGGACGCGCTACTACGACACGGAGCGGTACCGGCCCAAGTACGACGCGCTCGCAGCTCTCGCCGCTCATGGTGCTGGGCGGCTCCGCCTGATGCGCAAGCGCGCTGCTCCTCGTCCCGGACGGCATGGCCGACGAGCCCCAGGCCGCCCTGGGCGGCAAGACGCCGCTCGAGGCCGCCCACACGCCGGCGATGGACTCGCTGGCTCGCGGCGGCATCTGCGGGCTGGCGCGGACGGTGCCCGACGGCATGGCGCCGGGCAGCGACGTCGCCAACCTGGCCGTGCTCGGGTACGACCCGGCCGCCTGCTTCACCGGGCGCAGCCCGCTGGAGGCGGCCAGTATCGGCGTCGAGCTCGGCCCGGACGACGTCGCCTACCGGCTCAATCTGGTCACGGTCGCCGGCGGGCTCATGAAGGACAATACCGCCGGCCACATCGCGAACGACGAGGCGCGCCGCTGCGTGGAGGCCCTGCGGGACCAGCTGGGCAGCGCGTCCTTCGAGTTCCACGTCGGCGTCGCCTACAGGCACCTGCTGGTGTGGCGAGGCGGGGCCGTGGTGCCCTGCACCCCGCCCCACGACATCCTCGACCAGCCCGTGGCCGGCCACCAGCCCGGCGAGGCCGCCGGGGTCGGCGGCGAGGGGACGCCGGCGGCCACACTCTCGGGCCTTCAGGAGAGCGCGACGGCCGTGCTCGAGCATGAGCGCCCGGGCACCAGCGCCTGGTTCTGGGGGGAGGGCACGGCTCCCCAGCATCGAGCCGTTCCGCGAGCACTTCGGCCTCAGTGGCGCGGTGGTCGGCGCCGTCGACCTGGTGCGCGGCATCGGCCGGCTGGCCGGGCTGGACGTGATCGACGTGCCCGGCGCGACCGGGGGCCTGGACACCGACTACGGCGCGAAGGCCCGCGCCGCCGTCGCGGCGCTCGCGGACCACGACCTCGTCTGGGTCCACGTGGAGTCGCCCGACGAGGCCGGCCACATGGGCGACCTGCGCGAGAAGGTCCGCGCCATCGAGCGCGTGGACGCGGAGGTCCTCGCGCCGATCCTCGCGGGGTGTGACGAGCGCCCCGGCGTGCTCGTGGTCCCCGACCACTACACGCCGCTGCGCACGCGCACCCACGCCGCCGGAGCGGTGCCGTTCGTCATCAGCGAGCCGCTCCCGGGCGCCGGCGGCGGCGGAGCGATGAGCTTCAGTGAGGCGCAGGCCGCCATGACGGGGCTCGTCGTGGACGACGGGACGGCGCTGATGCGGCTGTTCCTCGAGGCGACGGGGTAAGAATCCGCGAGGCGGCGCGCTGCTGGCCGCCGCGACAGCACGAGCTCGGGGGAGGACGCCAGAGCGGCATGAGCGCCTCGCAGGAACAACCGGAACGCCAGGTGGGCGCGCGCGAGCGCGTCCCGGACGAACCCATCGTCGCCACGACCAGCGCCGAGCGCTACGTCATGGGCGGCGGCAGGGCGTCGCGCCTCGCGATCAAGGAGGGCGATCTCTTCCTCTACGCCAACGAGCTCGGTCAGGTGCCCGGCACGGAGAACTCCGCTCTCGGGCTCTACTACCGCGACACCCGGTTCCTGAGCCGCTACGAGCTCACCATCGCCGGCCGGCAGCCGGTGCTGCTCAGCGCCAGCGCCGACCGCGGCTACGCCGCGACCGTGGAGCTCACCAACCTCGAGGCGCGCAGCGCGGACGGGCACGTGCTGCCGCAGGCCAGCGTACACGTGCGCCGCACGCGCTTCGTCTCGGACCGCCTGTACGAACTGCTGCGGGTGCGCAACTACCACCAGCGCGAGGTGGACCTGGTCCTCGACCTGCATCTGGACGCCGACTTCGCCGATCTGTTCGAGGTGCGGGGAAGCCGCCGCCGCCGCCGCGGGTCGCGGCTGGCGCCGGTCTGCGGTGACGGCACGCTGACGCTCTCGTACCTCGGCCTCGACGAGGTCACCCGCCAGACCGTGATCCGCTTCCACGACCGCCCGGAGTCCATCAAGCAAGGCCGGGTGCGCTTCCGCCTGCGGCTGCCGCCGGGGGAGCGGGCTGTACTGCGCTACGACGTGCAGGTCGTCGCGCCGGAGGCTCCCGGGCACGCCGGTGGCGAGTTCAACGCGCGCATCGGCGCGCTGCGGCACGACCACGAGCGCTGGGAGTCGGACGCGACCGGCATCTTCACCGACAACGAGCAGCTCAACCGCGCCCTGCGGCGCGGGCAGGAGGACCTGCGCATGCTCTCGACCGTGATCGAGGGGGAGCGGGTCCCGCTCTGCGGCGTGCCGTGGTTCGTCGCGCCGTTCGGCCGCGAGATGGCGTTCGTCGGTCTCGAGACGCTGCTGCTGGACCTGCGCTGGGCCCAATCGGCAGTCTCGTTCCTGGCGCGCCGCCAGGGGACGGTGGACAACGCGTTCCGCGAAGAGCAGCCCGGCAAGATCATGCACGAGCTGCGGCGCGGCGAGCTCGCCGCCATCCGCGCCGTGCCGCACACGCCGTACTTCGGCTCCGTCGACACCACCGCGCTGTGGCTGCTGCTGGTCGCCGAGCTCGCGGTGTGGACCGGCGACCTCGACGGGTTCGAGCTGCGGGCACCCGCCGTCGACGCCGCGCTGGCGTGGATCGACGGCCCCGGTGACCCGGACGGCGACGGGTTCGTCGAGTACGAGCGGCGCTCGCGCGTGGGCCTGCGCAACCAGGGCTGGCGCGACTCGCAGGACGCGGTGCTGCACGCCGACGGCAGCCCGGCCGAGGGGCCCATCGCCCTTGCGGAGACGCAGGGCTACGTGTACTACGCCAAGCGCCGCCTCGCCGCGGTCTACGGCCAGCTCGGCGACGTGGAGCGCGCCGAGCGCCTGTCCCAGGAGGCGGCCAGGCTGAAGCGCGCCTTCAACGAGCGCTTCTGGATGGAGGACGAGGACTACTTCGCGATGGCCCTCGACGGGCAGAAGCGCCAGGTGCGCGGCGTGGCCTCCACTGCCGGTCACGCCCTGTGGTCGCGGATCGTGGCGGAGGAGCACATCCCCGACGTGGTGCGGCGGCTCATGGCCCCGGACATGTTCACCGGCTGGGGTATCCGCACGCTGAGCAAGGAGGCGCGCGCCTACAACCCCATCAGCTTCTACAACGGCAGCGTGTGGCCGTTCGACACCGCGCTCATCGCGAACGGCCTCAAGAAGCACGGCTACGTGCAGGAGGCCAACCGCCTCGGCTGGGGGCTGGTGGAGGCGGCCGCCGCGCACGAGTACGCGCGCCTGCCGGAGATGTTCTGCGGCTTCACGCGGCAGGCTGTGGACCGCCCCGTGTCGTTCCCGATGGCCTGCTCACCGGACACCAACTCGGCGGCCGCTCTGTTCCTCGTCCTGCAGTCCATGCTCGGCATCTACGCACAGGCGGAGGAGAACATCGTCTACGTGCACAACCCGGTGCTGCCGCGCTGGCTGGGCGAGGTGACCCTCAGCAACCTGAGAGTGGGGCGCACGACCATGCGCCTGCGGTTCCGGCGCGAGGGCGGGCAGACGAGCTTCTCCGTGCTGGACAAGCAGGGACCGGGGCGTATCGTGGTCGTCGAATAGGCTGACCGTCGGGGGGACGCACGGCAATGACGCAGCTCACCATCGCCCACATCAGCGACATCCACGCCGGCTCGCCGTACTTCGTGCCCAGCATGATGGACCGCGTGGTGGTGGAGATCAACGAGCTGCAGCCGGACGTCGTGCTGTGCACCGGCGACCTCACGGAGATGGGCTTCCGCCCCGACTACATGACCGCCAAGGAGTACCTCGACCGCATCGAGGCGCCGTGCTACGTGGTCCCCGGCAACCACGACGCGCGCAACGTCGGCTACGTGCACTTCGAGGAGCTCATCGGGCCTCGCTGGCACACCCTCCTGATGGGCGGCGTCAAGATCGTCGCCCTGGACTCCTCCGAGCCGGACCTCGACTACGGGCAGATCGGCCGCGGCAAGTACGGGTACCTGCGCGAGGAGTTCGCGCAGCCGGCCGACTTCCGGATCTTCATGCTGCACCACCACGTGCTGCCGATCCCGGGCACCGGCCGGGAGCGCAGCATGGCGCTCGACGCCGGCGACCTGCTCGAGGTGCTGCAGGAGTGCGACGTCAACCTCGTGCTCTCGGGCCACAAGCACGTCCCGTACGCCTGGCGGCTCGAGCGGCTCTTCGTCGTCAACGCCGGAACCTGCAGTTCCCTGCGCCTCCGGGGCAACACCAAGTCGTGCTACAACGTCGTGCGCATCGAGGAGGACCGGGTGCGCGTGGCGCGCAAGTACCCGTTCCACGGGGAGGAGGAGCTCATCGACTTCATCCCGTCCACGCGCGGCGTTCGAGAAGTACATCTGCCCGGTCCCGACGGAGGAGACCAGATAGGCAGCCGCCCGCCTCGCGCCGTCGTGCTCGTGGACGGCGAGCATTACCCACCCGTCGTCGCGGCCGCGGTGGCGCGCCTGCGCGAACGCTTCGACGTGCGCGCCGGCGTGTTCGCAGGCGGCCGGGAGAAGCTCCGGGGCGGCGCCTCGGAGGGGCTCGCCGCCCTGGCGGCGGAGATCGGGGTGCCGCGGCTCGACGCCGTGGAGCCGCGGGGCGCCGCCGCGCACGAAGTGCTCGGCGGCGTGCGCGCCGCGCTGCGCGCGGCGCGGGCCGAGGCGCTCGTCGACCTCTCCGACGAGCCCGTCGTCGGCTACCGCGAGCGGTTCCTGCTGATGAGCGCGGCGCTCGCCGAGGGCGCGATGTACGTGGCGTCGGACACCGAGGTCCGGCCGCAGCGGTTCGAGCGGCTCGCACGCACGCCGTCTCTCGCGGTGATCGGCACCGGCAAGCGCGTCGGTAAGACGGCGGTGAGCGGCTGGCTGTGCCGGCGGCTCGACGCCGCCCGGCGGGCGGACGGCGGCGTGGTGGTGCTGGCGATGGGCCGCGGAGGACCGCCGGAGCCCGAGGTGATCCCGGGCGGCGACCTCGGCCCCGAGGACCTGCTCGCCGCCTCCCGCGCGGGCAGGCACGCGGCGAGCGACTGCTACGAGGACGCCGTGCTGGCCGGCGTGACCGCTATCGGCTGCCGGCGCTGCGGCGGCGGGCTCGCCGGCGCCACCTTCGACGACAACGTGCGTGAGGCGATCCCGCTGCTGGACGAGCGCGGCGCCGCCCTCGCCGTGATCGAGGGCAGCGGCGCCGTGGTGCCGCCGATCCTGGCCGACGCCACGCTCTGCGTGGCCGGGGCCGGCCAGCCGGCCGACTACGTCGCCGGCTACCTCGGCGCCTACCGGCTGCTGCTCAGCGACGCGCTGGTGCTGACGCAGTGCGAGCCGCCGTTCGCGGAGCCCGGCGTGGTGGCCGCCGTCACGGCCGCCGCCAGGGGCGTGAAGCCCGGCCTCGAGGTGGTGCCGACGGTGTTCCGGCCGCGGCCGGTGAAGCCCGTCCGCGGCCGCCGCGTGGCGTTCTTCACCACGGCGCCCGAGTCCGCGGCGCCGCGGCTGGCCGCGACGCTCGCCGAGGACCACGGCGCCGAGGTCGTGCTCGTCTCCTGCGACCTCGCCGACCGGCGGCGACTGCCTGAGGCGGTGGCGCGCGCCGCCGCGCGAGGCCGAGGTGTTCCTCACCGAGATCAAGGCGGCGGCGGTGGACGTCGTCGCCGAGGGCGCCGCCGCCGCCGGGCGCGAGCTCGTGTTCTGCGACAACGAGCCGGTGGCGCTCTCCGGCGACCTCGGCGCCACCGTGGACGGGCTCGCCGGGCTCGCCGCGGAGCGCTTCGCCGCGCGGCGAGCGGGCCTGGTGGACGCCGAGCGCCCGGGAGTGGTCGGGCCCGGCACGGAGCAGGGCGACTGAGCGTGCCCGAGGACCACGACATCCCGCTCATCGACGAGGGCGATTCGGCGCCGTACAGCAAGGGACTGATGGCGCAGACGCTGATGGCCACCGGCGTCGCGCCGGAGCGCGCCTACAATGTGGCGGCCGCCGTGGAGCGGCGCCTGCGGCGCCGCGGGCCGGCGGCCCTCACCCTCGCCGACCTGCGGCAGATCGCCCGCGACCAGCTCGGTCCCGAGCAGGGCGACGTCCTCATCGAGCGCTTCCGGCAATGGCAGAAGCTGCGCCGCCTCGAGACGCCGCTGATCGTCCTCATCGGCGGCGCCACCGGCGTCGGCAAGAGCACGCTGGCCACGCAGCTTGCTCACCGCCTGGGGATCACCCGCGTGATCGGCACCGACATGGTGCGGCAGACCATGCGCGCGTTCTTCGCGGCGGAGCTCATGCCGGCCATCCACACCTCCTCCTTCGACGCCGCCGCCGCGGTGCGCGTGCCCGTGCCGCGCGAGACCGACCTGAGCAAGATGGGCTTCATCGAGCAGACCAAGGCCGTCTCGGTCGGCATCGAGGCGCTCGTACAGCGCGGCATCGACGAGGCGCAGCGCATGGTCGTCGAGGGCGTGCACCTCGTGCCCGGGTTCCTCGACCGCTCGCGCTGGGGAGAGGCGATCGTGCTGGAGTTCATGCTGGCGATCGCCGACAAGGAGCGGCACCGCGGCAACTTCACCGTGCGCGAGTGGGAGACCGGTGGCATCCGGCCCTTGCGCCGGTACGTGGAGCACTTCGCCGACATCCGCCGCATCCAGAAGTACATGGTGGGGCGGGCACAGGCGCTCGGCGTGCCGGTCATCGACGGGCCGAGCCTGGACGAGAACCTGAGCGAGGTGCTCGGTGTGATCCTGCGGCGGGTCGAGGAGGCGAGCGGGGACGACTCCGTCTGACGCTCGCCGCCCGCCCCTACAGCTTCCGCCCGACCGTCCGATACACTAGGCGCACCCCGTGTCCGCCCGCCCGCGCCCGCGTGGGCGTCCGGACCGTCCCGCATCCCTGTCTCAGAGGTTACTGGGAATCTCTTGCGCGGTATGACATACTCTGCACCGGAGCCCGCACGGACTCCGCCTTCCATCACCTGCCACTTACTCGTACGGCATCTTCCCTGCGTGACCGCGCACCCGCGCTGTACGCGAGATGCCAGGAGTCCCGGGAGCCCATGAGCACTGAAGAGAAGACAGATCAAATGACCGTCCCGAGCGAACCCGCCGTGGAGACGGCCGTGGCCCCGGCGCCCGCCGCGAAGCCGGCGCCGAAGCCGCGGGCGAAGAAGGCCGCGCCGGCCGCCGCGAAGTCGGCCGCGAATGCGCCGGCCGAGGCGCCCGCCCCGGCCGCCGAGAAGCCCGCCGCCGAGAAGCCGGCCGCCGCCGCTCCGGCCGCCGACAAGCCCGCCGAGACTCCCGCTCCCGCCGTCGCGGCGCCTTCGGCCGCAGCCGCTCCGGCAGCGCCGCCCGCCGCCGAGGCCCAGCCCGCACCCGCCGCCGAAGCTCCGTCCGGCGGCGCGCCCGCCGAGACCGCGGCTCCCGCAGGCACGCCGGCAGAGTCTCCTGCCGAGCCCCCCGCCGAGAGGCCCGCCGGCGAGGGCGACCGCCAGCAGCAGGGCGGCCAGCAGCAGGGCGACCGCCAGCAGCAGGGCCAGCAGCAGCGCCAGGGCAAGAAGGGCCGCCGCGGGCGCGACAAGCAGCGCCAGGGCGGCGGCGGTGGCGGCGGCGGCGAGCAGCAGCGCGACGACCGCCCGACCATCCCGTGCACGGGCATCCTGGACGTACTCCCGGACGGCTTCGGGTTCCTGCGCACGAGCGGCTTCACCCAGGGCGACCGCGACGTCTACGTCAGCCTCAGCCAGATCCGGCGCTTCGGCCTGCGCCGCGGCGACGAGGTCGCCGGCCAGGTCCGCGAGCCCAAGGACAACGAGAAGTACAACGCGCTGCTCAAGATCGACGGCATCAACGGCCTGGACCCGGACGCCGCGCGCCAGCGCCCCGTGTTCGAGCAGCTCACGCCGCTGTTCCCCGAGGAGCGTCTGCGCCTCGAGACCGACGAGCACGACACGGCGGCGCGCATCATGGACCTGCTGTGCCCCATCGGCAAGGGTCAGCGCGGCCTCATCGTCTCGCCGCCCAAGGCCGGCAAGACGACCATCCTCAAGAAGCTCGCCAACTCGATCGCCACCAACTACCCCGAGGTGGACCTCTTCGTGCTGCTCGTCGACGAGCGCCCGGAGGAGGTCACCGACATGCAGCGCTCCGTCATCGGCACCGTGGTCGCCAGCACCTTCGACCAGCCGTCCGAGAACCACGTGCAGGTCACCGAGCTGGTGCTCGACCGCGTCAAGCGCCTGGTCGAGATGGGCCGCGACGTCGTGGTGCTGCTCGACTCCATCACGCGTATGGCGCGCGCCTTCAACCTCAACACGCCGGCCAGCGGCCGCATCCTCTCCGGCGGCGTGGACAGCACGGCGCTCTACCCGCCCAAGAAGTTCTTCGGGGCCGCCCGCAACATCGAGGAGGGCGGCTCGCTCACCATCCTCGCCACGGCGCTCGTCGAGACCGGTTCGCGCATGGACGAGGTGATCTTCGAGGAGTTCAAGGGCACCGGCAACATGGAGATCCGGCTCGACCGCAAGCTCGCCGAGAAGCGCATCTTCCCGGCCATCGACATCGAGACGACGGGCACGCGCAAGGAGGAGCTGCTCATGGAGCCGGCCGAGGCCGCCGCCGTGTGGAAGCTCCGCTCCGTGCTGCACAGCCTCGACCCCGCCGCGGCCATCGAGCTGCTCATCAAGAAGACGCGCGAGACCAAGAACAACGCCGAGTTCCTCAGCGCGCTGATCAAGAACTCGCGCTGACGAGCGCCGGCCTCAGGCCGTTCCGGCGTCTCCCCAGAGGAGGTCGCGGCCGGGCGCTCAGGCGACCCGGGGCGAGGGTCGTCGCAGGCCAGACCCGTGAACATGCTGCGGTCGCCGATCACGGCTACCGCCTCGTCCACAGCCGCGTCGCCGTCGGCCACGGCGGCGATCGCCCCCAGGCAGCACGCCGTCTGGGCCGTCGCGGTCTCCAGGATCTCCGCGAACGTCGTGCCGCGCGGTTCGGCGGGCAACGAGGGGTAGTACCAGTCGCGGCGCTCGGCGTAGAGGCGGGCGGCGGCGGGCGCGGGGACTCCGGGTAGATCTGGGTGCGCACGACGCCGGCTTTGTCGACTGCCGGGGCGACCATCCCGAGCAGCCGCGTCGGCAGGGCGCGCGGGTCGCTCATCGTCGTGTAGACCCACTCCATGGCGCGGAACGCCGAGCGTCCCTCCGTGGGGGAGAAGCTCACGTCGTACACGTCGCTCAGCATGCCGCTGAGCAACCTCGCGGCCGTCGTCGCCTGGGCCGAGGGCAGGCGCAGGAGCCGCTGTCTGCGCAGCCAGGCGGTGTCGTCCGACCGTTCGCGGGTGAGGATGACGTCGATGGACGCCTCGAGGATCCCGTGCCGGCGGAAGGCCTCGGTCTTGGCCGCCGGATCGGCACCGTCGGTGATGTCCCCCGTCCAGTAGAGCACCCACGGGTGGGCCTCCGCGTCCAGGCACAGGTGCGCGGCGTACCCGGCGACGTAGGCGAAGGCGGCGCCGCGCTCCCCGGCAGGCGACGCGGCGGCGCGGGTGAGCATGCTGCGGAACGCCGCGGCCATCTGGTGCTGGTGCGTGAGACGGGAGATGTTGGGGCGGCTGCGGTGACCGCGCACCAGGCGCGAGTAAAAGAACACGTCCGGGCCTTGCGCGCCCACCTTGTAGGCGTCGTAGACGCCGGCGAGGAGCGCGCCCGCGTCGACGCGCCGCATCGCCGTCTCGGCGACGAGGTAGTGGGCGAACATGTCCGGCATCCTGTCCTCTCCTCGAGGCAGCCTTGCTCGCGTGCGCAGGCGCGCTCGCGTGCTGATCGGCAAGGAGTATAGGGAGGAAGGCCGCGCCGCCGCATCCCCGGCGCTCGCGGCTCCCTCGTCGACTCCGGGGAAGATTCGAAGCGGCGAGGCGGTTCGTGGTATCATCCCGCTTCGGCCCGCAGGGTCGATCACTGTGCCACCACCGGGTTTGCTCCCAGAAGGGATCCGTTCCAGATGAAGAAGGACATCCACCCGCAGTACGAAGAAGCGACCGTGCACTGCAGCTGCGGCAACACGTTCACCACGCGCAGCACCAAGAAGGACCTGCACGTGGAGCTCTGCTCGCAATGCCACCCGTTCTACACGGGCAAGCAGAAGCTCGTGGACTCGGGCGGCCGCGTGGACCGCTTCAAGCGGCGCCTCGAGAAGAAGGCCGACGAGCCCCAGCCCGTCAAGGCTCCCCGGCAGCGCGCTCCCAAGCCGGAGCTGCCCAAGCCGGAGCCGGTGGCCGTCGCCGCCGAGCCCGAGGCTCCCGAGGCCGAGAAGACCGACGAGTCCTGACGCCGGCATGAGCGCCGAGCTCCGCGTCAGTCTCCTCCAGCACACGCCCGACCCCGATCGCGCCGTCGCGATCGCGGGTCGGCTCTGTTATGCGCCCGTGTCCGCCGCCGACCTCAAGCAGGAGATGAGCGACGAGGATGTGGCCAAGCTCGTGCGCATCCTCGTGCGCAGCGGCCATCACTCGGCGCTCGAGCACGCCTCCTTCAGCTTCGCCGTCGACGGCGTGAGCCGCGCCTGCACGCACCAGCTGGTGCGTCACCGCGTGGCCAGCTACAACCAGCAGTCGCAGCGCTACGTCAACTTCGGCGAGGGCGACAGCTTCATCGTGCCGCCCAGCGTCGCCGGCAACGCCGAGGCCGAGGCGGTCTTCCTCGAGGCGATGCAGAACGCGCGCGAGGCCTACGACAAGCTGGTGGAGCTCGGGCTCGCCGAGGGCCGCACGCGCGAGAGCGTCCAGGAGGACGCGCGCTTCGTGCTGCCCAACGCCGCCGAGACCAAGATCGTCGTCACCATGAACGCGCGCGAGCTGCGCCACTTCTTCCAGGTGCGCTGCTGCAACCGCGCGCAGTGGGAGATCCGCGACCTCGCCTGGCAGATGCGCGGCATGGTCAAGGACCTCGCGCCCAACCTCTTCGAGGGCAGCGGCCCGGGCTGCCTGTACGGCTCCTGCCCGGAGGGCAAGATGACGTGCGGCAAGCCCTACAAGGCCGAGGACGTCGACGGTCCCGCCGCCGCGCGCCGGTAGCGGCGCGGCGTGCCTGGTCTCATGAAGCGTCTCCTGCTCATCGCCTTCCTGCTCCCCGCCCTCGCCGCGCGCCGCGCGCAGGTCGGCGGCCAGGCGGTCATCGAGGGCGTCATGATGCGCGGCGTCGACTGGTGGTCGCTCGCGGTGCGCAGTCCGGACGGCACCATCGGCATCCACGAGTACCCTCTCACCAGCTACATGAAGAAGTACCCGGTGCTCAAGCTGCCCGTCCTGCGCGGCATGGTCGCCCTGTTCGAGTCGCTGGTCATCGGCATCCGCGCGCTCACCATGTCCGCCAACGAGTCGCTCGGCGAGGAGGAGGAGCAGCTCGGCAAGAAGGAGATCGGCATCACGCTCATCATCGCCTTCGCGTTCGCCATCGGCCTGTTCTTCCTCGCGCCGCTGTTCCTCACCGGCCTGCTCGACCACTGGCTGGGCGAGGGCTTCCTCTTCTGGCTCGTCGAGGGGTTCGTCCGCGTCGGCATCTTCCTCGTCTACCTGGTCATCGTCACGCAGCTCAAGGACCTGCGCCGCGTGTTCGAGTACCACGGCGCCGAGCACATGAGCATCCACGCGCTCGAGCACGGCGAGGAGCTCACCGTGGACAACGTCGAGAAGTACAAGACCCTGCACCTGCGCTGCGGCACGTCGTTCCTGCTCATCGTGCTCGTGGTCTCGATCTTCGTCTTCGCCGCGGTCGGGCGTCCGGACTGGTACCTGCTCGTCCTCAGTCGCGTCGTCCTGGTGCCGCTCATCGCCGGCATCAGCTACGAGATCATCCGCTTCGCCGGGCGCCACGAGCACAACCGGTTCGTGCGCGTCATCATGGCGCCGGGACTCGCGCTGCAGTGGATGACGACCAAGCAGCCGGACAGCGCGCAGGTCGAGGTCGCCATCGCCGCACTCGAGAAGATCATCGAGCTCGAGCCCCAGGACCGCCCGCCGGTGAAGGGCGTGGAGGTCATGGCGTAAGCTACTGCCATGGCCACCATCGACGACCTGATCAGCGAGATCGAGCGCTCCTACGACGACCTCACGGCGCAGCTCGCCGACCCTGAGGTGCTCGGCGACCGCGCGCGCTACGCAGACGCCGCGCGCGCCCACGCCGAGCTCGTCCCCGTCCACGAGCTCACGCAGTTGTACCGCGAGGCGGAGCGGACGGTCGCCGACGCGGAGGGCCTCCTCGGCGACGACTCCTCGGACGCCGAGATGCGCGAGTTCGCGCAGGACGAGCTCATCGACGGCCGCAAGCGGCTCGAAGAGCTCGCCGAGGAGGTCCGCGTGGCCATGCTCACGCGCGACCCCAACGACGGCAAGGACGTGATCATCGAGATCCGCGCCGGCACCGGCGGCAACGAGGCCTGCATCTTCGCCGGCGAGCTTGCGCGCATGTACACGCGCTACGCCCAGGCCAAGGGGTTCGAGGTCGAGATGCTGTCGTTCAACGAGAACGACGACGGCGGCTACAAGGAGGTCACGCTCGAGGTCAAGGGCCAGGGGGCGTTCTCCAAGCTCAAGTACGAGGGCGGCGTGCACCGCGTGCAGCGCGTGCCCGTCACCGAGGCCGCCGGCCGCATCCACACCTCCACGGCCACGGTGGCGGTGCTGCCCGAGGCCAAGGACATCGAGGTCGACATCCAGTCCAACGACCTGCGCGTGGAGATCTTCCGCGCCCGCGGCCCGGGCGGCCAGAGCGTCAACACCACCGACTCCGCCGTGCGCATCACCCACACCCCGACCGGCGTCAGCGTCAGCTGCCAGGACGAGAAGAGCCAGCTCCAGAACAAGGAGAAGGCGATGCGGATCCTGCGCGCGCGGCTCTTCGAGCTCGAGCAGGCCAAGCAGGACCAGGAGCGCGGGGACGCGCGCCGCAGCATGGTCGGCAGCGGCGACCGCTCGCAGAAGATCCGCACCTACAACTTCCCGCAGAACCGCGTGACCGACCACCGCATCGGGCTCACCAGCCACCGCATCGACGGCGTCATGGAGGGCGAGCTCGACGAGTTCACCGACGCGCTCGCCGCGGAGGACCGGCGGCAGCAACTGGCGGCCGCCGGCGGGGAGTGACGCGGCGGGCGCACGACGGGTGACGGCCTCGGCGCATCCGGGTATGATGCAGACCAGTCGCAGACCAGTCTGAGAGGTGACCTCATGACGACCGTCGGGGCCTACGAGGCCAAGACCCATCTGCCCGAACTCCTCAAGCGTGTGGAGAACGGAGAGCACATCACCATCGCTCGGCATGGAACGCCTGTGGCCGTGCTCGTGCCCGCCGGCGAGTACCCCCGCAGGGATCCTGCGGCAGCGGTGGCGGCGCTCAAAGAGTTCGCGCGCGGACGTCGCCGCGGCGACTTCGACATCCGGGCGGCCATCGAAGAGGGGCGCAGGTACTGAGGTGTTCGTGCTCGACTGCACCGTGACAATGGCGTGGATCTTCGACGACGAAGACGATCCGCTCGCCGCCGCGGTGCGCGACCGTCTCGACGGCGACGTCGCTCTAGCTCCCTCGATCTGGCCCCTGGAGGTCGGGAATGCTCTGCTCGTTGCGGAGCGACGAGAACGAGTGAGCAGGGCTGAGGCCCTGCGCTTTCTCGAGGTCCTGCGCCAGTTGCCGATCGATGTGGATGCGACAGAGGCGATGATCGCTCTGGATCGCGCCCTGCAGATCGCCCGCGAGACGGGCGTTTCCGCCTACGACGCGAGCTACCTGGAGCTGGCGGCGCGGTTCGGTGTCCCACTGGCGACGCTGGACCGGCGCCTGGCGCGGGCAGCAGCGCAGGTCGGTGTGGCGCTCTGTGAGTGAGGTGCGCGCGCCGTGACCGTGGAGCGAGCCGTCGCGGATGCCGTGCGCGTCCTGCGCGAGGCGGGCGGGTCGCGCTCGCCTCGGCTGGATGCCGAGCTGCTGCTCGCCAAGGTGCTCGGCGTCACGCGCGCCGAGGTGTTCCGCGAGCCCGGGCGCGAGCTCTCGGCGGACGAAGCGGCGGAGTACGGCGCTCTTCTGGACCGCCGCCTCGCGCGCGAGCCCGTCGCGTACATCCTCGGCCATCGCGCGTTCCGCACCATCGACCTCGAGGTCACGCCAGACGTGCTCATCCCGCGGCCGGAGACGGAGACGCTCGTCGACGTCGCGCTGGAGGAGCTCAAGGTACTGCCGCTCGCGGGGCCGGACCCCGAGGACGAGCCGCTGGCCATCGATGTCGGCACCGGGTCCGGCTGCGTCGCGCTGGCGCTCGCCGCCGAGGACCCGTTCGTGCGCGTGGTCGCCACCGACGTGGACTCCTGGCGCGCTGGCGGTGGCGCGCGGCAACGCCGCGCGCCTCGGGCTGGCGCGCCGTGTGGAGTTCGTGCTCAGCGACCTGTTCCACGACGTGGGTGAGCGGCCGTTCGACCTCGTGGTCAGCAACCCGCCGTACATCCCGGCGGACGAGTACGTGGCGCTCGAGCCCAACGTGCGGGACTACGAGCCGCGGCGCGCCTTGTACGGCGGCGTGGACGGGCTGGACGTGTACCGCCGCCTCGTGCCCGGCGCCGCGCTGCTGCTGCGGCCGGGCGGGATGCTTGCCGTGGAGGTCGGGGCCGGCCAGGCGGACGCCGTCGCCGGCATCATGGCGGCGGCAGGGGCGTTCGACGAACCCCGGGTGCGCGACGACCTCGCTCGGCATCCCGCGCGTGGTGTCCGCGCACCGGCGCGGCGGAGGTACGGTGTGACGGCGCATCGACGGACCCTGCCGCCTCACCGCCCCCGCCCCGAGGGGTGTGCCTGATGCCCGGCCCGCAGAAGGCGCGCGCCGTCGTGCTCAGCTCGCGCCCGCTCGGCGAGGCCGACCGCATCGTGCGCCTGTTCACGCGCGAGCTCGGCCGCGTGGACGCCGTGGTCAAGGGCGTGCGCAAGACCACGTCGCGCTGGGGCGGCCGCCTGGAGCCGTTCAACGTCTGCGACCTGATGCTGCACCCGGGCAGGTCGCTGTACACCGTGACGCAGGCGCAGCTGGTGGACGTGTTCCTGCGTCTGCGCGCGGACCGCGAGGGGCTCACGGCGGCGGCGATCGTCTGCGAGGCCGCCGCCGGCGTCACGCCCGAGCACGAGCCCGAGGAGCGCGTGTTCGCGCTGCTGCGCAACACGCTGCGCGAGCTCGACCGGGGCATCTCGGGCCGCGCCGTCGAGTCGCCGCTGGTGCTCGGCGCGCTGCTCAAGCTGCTCTACGAGGCCGGCTACCAGCCGGTGCTGGACGCGTGCGCGGCCTGCGGGTCGGGCGGCCGCGCCCTCGGCTTCTCGGCCGCGCGCGGCGGCCTCATCTGCGCCGACTGCGTCGGCGAGGGCGTGCCGGTCACGCCGGAGGCCGTGGAGGCGATGCTCGACGGCCTCCGCCTGCCGCTGGCGGAGCTGCGCGAGCAGCCCGCGGCCGCCGCCGCAGGCGAGGCGCTCCGCGACGTGCACCAGCTCTACGCCTACCACACCGGCTCGCGCCTGCGCGCGCTGCGCATCGCCGGCGCCGGCTGAGCGCCGCGGCCGGGTGCTCGGCCCGAGGCTAAGGCCGCGGATACCCGCAGCGACGTCAGAGATGACCCAGCGGAGGGAGCAGACCGACGAGGAGGGGAGGGGGCGCGGAGTCCGCAAGCCCTGGCGGGCGGGCGCTCGCGTCGCCGGCGACCCGCTGAGCGGGCCTCGTCGCGTCGCAGTCGCGCCGCCCTGACCGTTGCCGTCACGGGCGGCTCGGGCTGACGTGGAGTGTACCCGCGGCGGCCCGGCGCGCACATGGAACATCCGTCGGTCGCCGAGCTGCCGGCCTCGCGCGTGGCGGCTCTGTTGTTCGACTCTGGTAGAGACTGGTAGAATCGCGCTTCCGAGCCGAAAGGACCCCTTGACGGACCACGCCCAGAGCCCAGCAGCGACCCCCACGTTCCAGCAGATCATCGGCCGCCTGCAGGCCTTCTGGGAGGGACAGGGGTGCGTCGTCGTGCAGCCGTACCACACCGAGGTCGGCGCCGGCACCTTCAATCCCGCGACGTTCCTGCGCTGCCTGGACGCGCGGCCCTGGCGCGCCGCCTACGTCGAGCCGTCCATGCGGCCGGCCGACGGGCGCTACGGCGAGAACCCGTACCGTCTGGGCCACTACTACCAGTACCAGGTCGTCATCAAGCCGTCGCCGGCGGACATCCAGGATGTGTACCTGCGCTCGCTCGAGGCGCTCGGCATCGTCCTCGCCGAGCACGACGTGCGCTTCGTCGAAGACAACTGGGAGGGCCCCACGCTGGGCGCCTGGGGCCAGGGCTGGGAGGTCTGGGTCGACGGCATGGAGGCCACCCAGTTCACCTACTTCCAGCAACTGGGCGGCTTCGACCTCGACCCCATCACCATCGAGATCACCTACGGCCTCGAGCGCCTCGCCATGTATCTCCAGGGAGTGGACAGCGTCTACGACCTCGTGTGGTCGCGCTGGAACGAGGACGGCGCCGAGCACGTCGTCACCTACGGCGACGTCTACAAGGAGAACGAGCGCGAGTTCAGCACCTACAACTTCGAGGTCGCGGACACCGAGATGCTGTACCGCCACTTCCGCGAGCACGAGGCCGAGGCGCTGCGCACCATCGAGGCGCGCCTGCCCATCCCCGCCTACGACCACGTGCTCAAGTGCAGCCACGCCTTCAACATGCTCGACGCGCGCGGCGTGATCAGCGTCACCGACCGCACCGCGCACATCGCGCGCGTGCGCGACCTCGCGCGCAAGGTCGCCGGCCTCTACCTGGAGGTCGTGGGCGACGGGCGCGGGGGAGAGGACGCCGGCGCCGGAGAGGCCGGGGCCACGGGCGAGGAGGCCGGCGCATGATGCTGCTCGTCGAGATCGGCACCGAGGAGCTGCCGTACAAGGTCTGCGAGTCGGTCATCCGTCAGCTGCAGGGCACGCCGGAACAGCCGGGCCTCGCCCAGAAGCTGCTCACCGAGGAGCGCCTGTTCGACGAGGGCGAGGTGCGCGTGCTCGTCTCGCCGCGGCGGATCGCCGTGCTGGCCGGCGGCGTGCCCGAGGAGCAGCTGGAGCAGGTGCAGGAGTTCCGCGGCCCCAAGGCCGCGATCGCCTACGCCGAGGACGGCACGCTCACCAAGGCCGGCGCCGGGTTCGCGCGCTCCAAGGGCGCGGCCGCCGAGGACGTGCGCCGTCAGGTCGTCGACGGCACGGAGTTCGTCGTCGTCAGCGTCGAGGCCGAGCGGCGCGCCGCGCGCGACGTCGTTCCCGAGCTGGTCGCGCGGCTCATCACCGGCCTGCAGATCCCGCGCGGCATGCGCTGGGGCGCCAGGCCGGAGGGCGCGAGCGAGTACCTGCGGTTCTCGCGCCCCATCCGATGGCTCGTCGCCAAGCTCGACGGCGAGACCCTGAGCGGCGAGTTCTACGGTCTCCCGCTCGGCGACGCCTCGCGCGGCCACCGCGTGCTCGGCGCACCGTTCACGATCTCCCAGGCCGCCGACTACGAGCGCCTTCTCGAGGAGCAGAAGGTCATCGTCTCGCAGCGCGAGCGCGAGCGCCTGCATCAGGGACGGCCTCGACGCCGCCGCTGAGGAGCTTGGCGGCGCCTGGTCGGACCCCGGCGACGTGCTCTCCGAGGCCATCTACCTGGCGGAGTGGCCGAGCGTCGCCCGCGGCTCGTTCGACGAGCGGCACCTGCGGCTGCCGGACGAGGTGCTGGTGACGGCGATGCAGAGCCACCAGCGCTACTTCCCGCTGCGCGATGCCGGCGGCGGGCTGCTGCCGGCGTTCCTGTACGTCTCCAACGGCGACCCGGCGGCGGCGCCGCTGGTCACGCGCGGCAACGAGCGCGTGCTCGACGGTCGCCTCGACGACGCCGAGTTCGCCTACGACCGCGACCTTGCGGAGGGGCTGCCGGCCATGGCCGAGCGCCTCGGCGCCGTCGTGTTCCACGAGAAGCTCGGCTCGCTGGCCGACAAGGCCGGACGGCTCGGCGGCCTCGTCGCCGCGCTGGCCTCAGGCCAGGCCCGGGCCGCCGGCGCGTCCGGCAACGGCTCCGGCGACTCGATGGCCGAGACGCTGCGCACCTCGGCCGCGCGGCTGGCGAAAGCAGATCTCGTCAGCCAGATCGTCATCGAGTTCCCCGTGCTGCAGGGCACGATGGGCGGACTCTACGCCGAGGCCGGCGGCCTCGGCGACGCGGTGGCCCGCGCCGTCGGCGAGCACTACCGGCCGCTCTCCGCGACGGCGCCGCTGCCGGCCACCGTCGCCGGCGCCCTGCTCGCCGTCGCCGACAAGCTCGACAACATCGCCGGCGCCTGGGTCGCCGGCGAGAAGCCCTCCGGCTCGCGCGACCCCTACGGGCTGCGGCGCGCGGCCATGGGCATCGTGCGCATCGCGCTGGAGTACAGCCTGCGCTTCCCGCTCACCGGTCTGCTGGCCTCGGCCGTCGACCAGTTCGAGCTGCAGGGCATCGAGATCGACGCGGCCCGCCGCGCGGCCGTCGTCGAGGAGACCGCGGCGTTCGTGCGCGAGCGCCTGCAGGTGCTGCTGCTGGACGAGGGCCTGCCGTTCCCGAGCGTCGAGGCGGCCATGGCGGCGCCGGCCTCCGACCTTGCGTCGCTGGCGTCACGGGCGCGCGTGTTCACGGCCATGGCCGGCCGGGAAGTGTTCGAGGATGCCGTCGTCGCCTACAACCGCTGTTCGGCGCTGGCGGCCAAAGACCCGGCGGCCGGGGCTCGTGCCGTCGACCCGGCCCTCTTCGCCGACGACGCCGAGCGCGAGCTGCACGCGGCCCTCGAGGCTGCGCGGGGGCCGCTCCTCGACGCGCTCGGCAACCTCGAGCTCGAGAGCGCCGTCGGCGCCGCGGCCGGCCTGCGGCCGGCCGTCGACCGCTACTTCGACGCCGTCCTCGTCATGGATCCCGACGAGGCCGTCCGCGCCAACCGTCTGGCGCAGCTCGCCGCCGTCACCGGCCTCATCGGCCGTATCGGAGAGTTCAGCCGCCTGCCGCTCACGCAGGCGTGACCACCAGGAGACCCCACCACGTCCCACCGCTACCGCCGCGACTACGGCGGACCAAGACTCTGCCAGGGGAGGCACAAGCATGAGTGACAAGCACGTCTACGGCTTCAACGAGGGCAACAAGTCCATGCGCGAACTGCTCGGGGGTAAGGGCGCCAATCTCGCCGAGATGACTTCCATCGGGCTGCCGGTACCACCCGGCTTCACCATCACCACGGAGGTCTGCAACCACTACTCCGCCCACGGCGACTACCCGGCCGGCGTCGAGGCCAGCTCGAGGCCGCGCTCAACGCGCTCGAGGCCGACACCGGCAAGACCTTCGGCGATGCCGCCGACCCGCTGCTGCTCAGCGTGCGCTCCGGCGCCCGCGCCAGCATGCCGGGCATGATGGACACGATCCTCAACCTCGGCCTCAACGACGAGACCGTGCAGGGCGTGATCGGCTCCACCGGCAACGCCCGCTTCGCCTACGACTGCTACCGCCGCTTCGTCAGCATGTACGGCGACGTCGTGCTCGGCTGCAAGCCCGAGAGCGACGACGAGGGCGACGTGTTCGAGGAGCGCCTCGAGGCGATGAAGAAGGCCAAGGGCGTCAAGTTCGACACCGAGCTGACGGCCGACGACCTCAAGGAGCTCACGGCCGAGTTCAAGGCGGCCGTCAAGGAGCGCACCGGCAGCGACTTCCCGGACGACCCGCGCGCGCAGCTCTGGGGCGCCGTCAGCGCCGTCTTCGGCAGCTGGGGCAACGACCGCGCCGTCGCCTACCGGCGCATGTACGACATCCCCGACGACTGGGGCACGGCGGTCAACGTGCAGACGATGGTCTACGGCAACACCGGCGAGGAGTCCGGCACCGGCGTGGGCTTCACGCGCAACCCCGCCAGCGGCGAGAAGGAGTTCTACGGCGAGTTCCTCGTCAACGCCCAGGGTGAGGACGTGGTCGCCGGCGTGCGCACGCCGCGCCCGGTCAGCGAGCTCAAGGAGCTCTGGCCGCAGGTCTACGACGAGCTCATGGGGTTCCAGCGCACGCTCGAGCACGAGATGCGCGACATGCAGGACTTCGAGTTCACCATCGAGCGCGGCCGCCTGTTCATGCTGCAGACGCGCAACGGCAAGCGCACCGGCCTGGCGGCCATCCGCATCGCCGTCGACATGGCCGACGAGGGCCTCATCGGCCACGAGGAGGCGCTCATGCGCATCGAGCCGGAGCAGCTCAACCAGCTGCTGCGGCCGATCTTCGACCCCGACATGAAGCTCAAGGCCGTCGAGGAGGGCCGGGTCAAGGCCAAGGGCCTGCCCGCCGGCCCCGGCGCCGCCACCGGCCGCGTCGTCTTCAACGCGCAGGACGCCGTCGCCTGGGCGGGCAAGGGCGAGAAGGTCCTGCTCGTCCGCGACTTCACGAGCCCGGACGACATCCGCGGCATGGACGCCGCCCAGGGCATCCTCACGGCGCAGGGCGGCATGACCAGCCACGCCGCGCTCGTCGCCCGGCAGATGGGCAAGGTCTGCATCGTCGGCTGCGGCGCGCTCGACATCGACGTCAGGGCGCGCCGCTTCAGCGTCGACGGCGTCACGGTCACCGAAGGCGACTGGATCAGCATCGACGGCTTCACCGGCGAGGTCATCCTCGGCGCGCTCGAGACGCGGCCGCCGGAGGTGCTCCAGGTGCTGCTCGAGAAGAGCATCGCCCAGGAGGACTCCGAGTCGTTCCGCTACTACTCCGAGATCATGGAGTGGGCCGACAAGGCGCGCACGCTGGGCGTGCGCACCAACGCCGACCAGCCCGACCAGAGCGCCAACGCCATCGCCTTCGGCGCCGAGGGCATCGGCCTCTGCCGCACCGAGCACATGTTCTTCGAGGGCGAGCGCATCATGAGCGTGCGCGAGATGATCCTCGCGGAGAGCCGCGAGGCCCGCGAGACCGCGCTCGCCAAGCTCCTCCCGATGCAGCGTGACGACTTCGCCGGCATCTTCCGCGTCATGGGCGAGCGCCACGTCACCGTCCGCACGCTCGACCCGCCGCTGCACGAGTTCCTGCCGCACGACGCCGAGGACACCGCGAAGACCGCGGCGGCGCTCGGCGTCTCCGAGGACGAGGTGCGCACCAAGGTCGAGGACCTGCACGAGAGCAACCCGATGCTCGGCCACCGCGGCTGCCGTCTCGGCATCGCCTTCCCGGAGATCACGGCGATGCAGGCGCGCGCGATCCTCGAGGCCGCCTGTCTGGTCAAGAAGGAAGGCCTGGACGTGCACCCCGAGATCATGATCCCGCTGGTGGGCACCAAGAAGGAGCTCGAGCACCAGGCGGCGATCGTGCGTGAGGTGGCCGCGGCCGTGTTCGCGGAGCAGGGCATCACGGTCGACTACCTCGTCGGCACCATGATCGAGATCCCGCGCGCGGCCCTCACCGCGGACGAGATCGCCGAGGTCGCCGAGTTCTTCAGCTTCGGCACCAACGACCTCACGCAGATGACGCTCGGCGTGAGCCGCGACGACGCCGGCAAGTTCCTCCCGCTGTACACCAGCGAGGCGCTCGAGATCTGGCCGGCCGACCCGTTCGCGACGCTCGACCAGAGCGGCGTGGGCCAGCTGGTCGAGATCGGCATCGAGCGCGGCCGCAAGACGCGGCCGGACCTGCACGTCGGCATCTGCGGCGAGCAGGGCGGCGACCCCGAGACGGTCAAGTTCTGCCACCGCGCGGGCATGGACTACGTGAGCTGCTCGCCGTTCCGCCTGCCGGTGGCGCGTCTCGCCGCGGCGCAGGCCGCGATCGAGCAGAGCGGCGACCTGCGTCTGGAGAAGTAAGGGCGGGAGCGACGACGACGGGCGCCGGCCCGGGCCGCCGAGAGGTGCGCCCGGGCCGGCGCTTCTCGCTCGTGAGGCACGAGGGGGCGCGCCGTGGGCAGTCTGGGCCGTGAGATCCGTGTGACGCTCGCCGACGGGCGGGCGCTCGTGGTGCGCGACGCGCGCAAGCGCGACGCGCGCGGCGTGTGCACGATGCTCGACGCCGTCGCCGCGGAGCCGCGGCCGACGCTGGTGCTGCGCCCCGGCGAGGCCACGCCGGCAGACTGGCGCCGGCGCATCGCCGAGGCGCTCCGCTCTCCGCGCGGCCTGTTCCTCGTCGCCGACGCCGGCGGCGAGCTCGTCGGCAACCTCGGACTGTGGCCCGACGCCAACCCGGCCTCGCAGCACGTCGCCTGGCTCGGCATGTCGGTGGCCGAGGGCTGGCGCGGCGCCGGCGCCGGCGGCGCTCTGCTCGAGGCGGCGGCCGACTGGGCCGCGCGGACGGGGTTCCGCCGCGCGGCGCTCGGCGTGTTCCCCGAGAACGCGCCGGCGATCGCCTTCTACGAGCGCCACCGCTTCGTGCGCGAGGGCCTGCGCAGGGAGCAGTACCGCCGCGGCGACGAGTATCATGACGAGGTGCTCATGGCCCGCCCTCTCACAACCGTGTGATCGTCGTCGTGCACCGCCGCACGGCACTCATCTGGCTGGTCACCGCCGGCCTCGTCGTCCTCGCCTTCGTGCCGGCCGTCGTGGTCTTCGGCCTCGGCTGGCTGCGCCTGCCGCAGCATCCAGCCGTGGGGAGCGCCGCCGGCCAGGGACACCACGACGCTCGAGGCAGTGGACCCTGTTCGCGCTCTTCTACCTGGTCTGGATGTTCGGGCTCACGGTGCTCATGATCTGGTCGTTCGACCGCGTCGGGCACCGCTGGAGGTACTACGAGGGCACGCCGCGCGCGCACAAGAAGAGCCGGCGGCGCGCCCGGGCCACCATGCAGCACGTCAACGCGGAGCAGAAGGCCACCATACGAGGCTATGCGCCGCCGCGAGGAGCGCGAGGCGCGCCGCCGCGCCGACCGCGAGAGCGCCGAGGCGCGGCGGCGCGGCCCCGACGGCGGGGGCGTAGCGTGGCGCGCATCGCCCAGAGCAGCATCGAGCAGGTCGTCTCCACGGCCGACATGGTCGAGGTGGTGGGGCAGTACACCGACCTCAAGAAGGCCGGCGCCAACTTCAGCGGCCGCTGCCCGTTCCACGAGGAGCGCACGCCGTCGTTCTCGGTCAACCCGGTCGAGAAGCTGTACTACTGCTTCGGTTGCGGCGCGGGGGGTAACCTCATCGGCTTCGTCATGGCCAAGGAGAACATGGACTTCCCCGAGGCCGTCGAGTACCTGGCCGACAAGTACGGCATCGCGATCGAGTACGACGAGTCGAGCGCTCGCGGCGACGCGGAGCGCCGCCGCCGCGAGCGCCTGCGCGCGCTGCTGGAGCAGGCCACGGCCTACTACGAGCGCGTGCTCTGGGACGCCAAGGCGGCCGCGCCCGCTCGGGAGTACCTCATCGGGCGCGGCCTCTCCGAGGAGGTCTGCCGCGCCTTCCGCGTCGGCTACAGCCTCCCGGGCTGGGAGAAGCTCCGCGACGCCGCGCTCGCCAAGGGGTTCACCGAGCAGGACCTGCTGGACGCCGGCCTGGTGATCCCGGGCAAGCGCGGCCGCCCCTACGACCGCTTCCGCGGCCGCATCATCTTCCCGCTCGGCGACGAGCGCGGGCGCAGCCTGGGGTTCGGCGCCCGCACCATGGGCGACGAGAAGCCCAAGTACCTCAACTCGCCGGAGACGCCGCTCTACCACAAGAGCGAGGCCTTGTTCGGCCTCGACAAGGCCAAGGCGGCGGCGCGCCAGGAGGACCGCGTGTACGTGGTCGAGGGCTACACCGACGTCATGGCCCTCGCCCAGGCCGGCGTCGCCAACGTCGTCGCCAGCATGGGCACGGCGCTCACCGAGCAGCAACTGGAGCGCATGGCCCGCCTCACGCGCACCGTCTACCTCTGCTACGACGCCGACGCCGCCGGTATCGGGGCCATGCAGCGGGCGCTCACGATGGGGCGCCGGATGAACCTCTCGCTGCACGTCGTGCGCATCCCGGACGGGCTGGACCCGGCCGACTACGTGCTCTCCGGCGCCGGCGGAGAGGGCTTCCGCCGACTTGCGGCCGAGGCGCAGACGCTGCTACAATTCCACGTCCGCTTGGCGCTCACGACTCACGACCTCCGCACACCCGACGGACGGGAACGCGCGATGGCGCAGATACGAGAGGTCCTCGGTGAGGCGACGCCAAACGAGCGCGACGAGGAACTGACCTACATCTCGGACGCTCTCGGCCTCTCCGACGAGGCTGCGCTGTATCTGCTTCGCACATCCACAGGTTCACGAAGCGGGCCTTCTCCGTCGGCCGAGTCACGCGGCACAGACCCAGCAGCCTCCAGGCCCGCGCGCGACGTGGCCCGGGCCGCGGTAGGCGGAGCCCACGAGCTCGAGGTCAGGTTCCTCGCCGGCTGTCTGGCGCAGCCGGAGGCCGGTCGCGAGGCGCTCGCCGGCGTCGACGAGAGCTTCTTCGCGACCGCGGAGACGCGCGCCGCGCTGGCCCGCGTCAAGGCGCGGCTGGCCGCCGACGGGGCGGGGAACGCCCTGCGACCGGCGGGGTCGGACGCTCCGCCGGACCCGGGCGAGGAGGTCGTCGCCGAGGTCATCGTGCGGGCTGGGCGGGAGCGGTTCACGCAGACGGTCGTCAAGGAGTTGTTCCTGCGCCTGCAGGAGGCGCAGGTGGGCCGGATCATCGCCCGGCTCAAGGCCACGATGAAGACCGGCGACAGTGGGAGTCAGGGTGAGGAGCTTGCGCGTTTCGAGGCGGTGCGTCGTCACCTTCGCGAGGCGCTCCGGGCTCTCCCCGTGGACGAGGGCACCGAGTGACGGTGAGGACGAGTGACGTGAAAGACGCCGCCGAAGAGCGCAAGGGGCCGGTCGAGGCCGCCGAGCTCAGCATCGAGGAGGTCCGCCTGCTGGTCGAGGAGGGCCGCGAGCAGGGCTACCTCGCGGGCGACCAGATCGCCGACGCGCTCAGGACGTCGAGCTCACGCCCGACCAGATCGACGGCATCTACAACCTCTTCGCCGACCTCGGCATCGACATCCTCGAGGGCGAGGGCGGCGAAGCCGCCGCGGGTCCGGACGCGAAGCCCGACGAGGGCGTCATCCCCAAGCTCGACCTCTCGGTCAAGACGCCGACCAACGACCCGGTGCGGATGTACCTCAAGGAGATCGGCAAGGTCCCCCTGCTCACCGCGGAAGAAGAGGTGTCGCTGGCCAAGCGCATCGAGCGCCGGGACATGGACGCCAAGCGCAAGCTCATCGAGGCCAACCTGCGCCTGGTGGTCTCCATCGCCAAGCGCTACGTGGGCCGCGGCATGCTGTTCCTGGATCTCATCCAGGAGGGCAACCTCGGCCTCATCCGCGCCGTCGAGAAGTTCGACTACCGCAAGGGCTACAAGTTCAGCACCTACGCCACGTGGTGGATCCGGCAGGCCATCACCCGGGCGATCGCCGACCAGGCGCGCACCATCCGCATCCCGGTGCACATGGTCGAGACCATCAACAAGCTCATCCGCGTGCAGCGCCAGCTGCTGCAGGACATCGGTCGCGAGCCCACCCCTGAAGAGATCGCCGCCGAGATGGGTACAACTCCACAGAAGGTGCGTGAGATCCAGAAGATCAGCCAGGAGCCGGTGAGTCTGGAGACGCCGATCGGGGAAGAAGAGGATTCGCAGCTCGGCGACTTCATCGAGGACGAAGACGCGACCATCCCGGTCGAGGCCGTGAGCGAGATCATGCAGAAGGAAGAGCTCAACGCCGTGCTCGGCACGCTCACGCACCGCGAACGCAAAGTCATCGAGCTGCGTTTCGGACTCAAGGGCGAGCACCCGAGGACGCTCGAGGAGGTAGGGCAGAAGTTCGGCGTCACGCGCGAGCGCATCCGCCAGATCGAGGCCAAGACGCTGGCCAAGCTCAAGGCGTACCGCGACTCGCAACGGCTGCGGGACTTCCTGGATTGACCGACGCAGCCGGGTCAACGAGTGGGGCGCCGAAGGTGCACCGCTCACTGACACGTCAGATCGGCCGGCAAGGGTTGCCGGCACTGACAACGAAGACGACCGCGGAGCCGGGAGCGGGGAGCCACACAGGCAGCCCCGCTCCCCGTCCGCTGCAACCAAGGAGCTGAAGTAGTCCGTGACAGAGCCAGCAGCAGACCGTCAGCCTGACGAGGGTATCCTCTCGTCGGTCGAAGAGGTGCGTGCACGCTCCTCGAGGAGGGCCGCGAGCAGGGCTACCTCGCGGCCGAGCACATCCTCGAGGTGCTCGCCGACGTGGACCTCACGCCGGAACAGATCGACGACATCTACGTCGCCTTCCACGATCTCGGCATCGACGTGGTGGGGGCAGACGGCGTGCACCACGCCGGCGGCAGGCGGGCGCCGGCGAGCAGGAGCAGGAGGCCGAGGGCGAGGTGCCCAAGCTCGACCTCTCCATCAAGACGGCGAGCAACGACCCGGTGCGCATGTACCTGCGCGAGATCGGCAAGGTCCCGCTGCTCACCGCCGAGCAGGAGGTCTCGCTCGCCAAGCGCATCGAGCGCGGCGACATGGACGCCAAGAACCAGCTCATCCAGGCCAACCTGCGCCTCGTCGTCTCCATCGCCCGCCGCTACGCCAACCGCGGGCTCACGCTGCTCGACCTCATCCAGGAGGGCAACCTCGGGCTCATCCGCGCCGTGGAGAAGTTCGACTACCGGCGCGGCTTCAAGTTCAGCACCTACGCCACCTGGTGGATCCGCCAGGCCGTGAGCCGGGCGCTCGCCGACCAGGCGCGCACCATCCGCATCCCGGTGCACATGGTCGAGACCATCAACAAGCTCATCCGCGTGCAGCGCCAACTGCTCCAGGACCTGGGCCGCGAGCCCACGCCGGAGGAGATCGCCACCGACATGGGCCTCACGCCGGACAAGGTGCGCGAGATCCAGAAGATCAGCCAGGAGCCGGTGAGCCTCGAGAACCCGGTGGGCGACGAGGGCGACTCCCAGCTCGGCGACTTCATCGAGGACGAGCAGTCGGTCGCCCCGAGCGACGCCGTCGGCGAGCTCATGCAGGGCGAGGACCTCGGCCGCGTGCTCGAGCTGCTCACGTCGCGCGAGCGGCGCGTGCTCGAGATGCGCTACGGCCTCACCGACGGCCGCCCGCACACGCTCGAGGAGGTCGGCGTGCAGTTCGGCGTCACCCGCGAGCGCATCCGCCAGATAGAGGCCAAGACGCTGGCCAAGCTGCGCGCGTATCGCGAGGCCAGGAGCCTCCGCGACTTCGTCGAGTGAGCGTGCCGGCCGCGGCTCCGCGCAGCCACGGCCGGCCGGGACGCCGCCCCGAGACAGGAGTCCACATGCACAAGTCGCGCGTGCTGCTCGTGTTCCCCGGGTCGCTCTACGGCGGCCGCTGGGCCGACGGCCCGAGGGTCAAGCCCGAGCTCGTGCAGCTCCACACGGAGCTGCGGCGGGCAGGGTTCGAGACGGCGGTGCTCGACCTCGAGGCCGAGCTGGGCAACCCCCAGGACGAGGTCGGCCGCGAGAGCTACCTCCAGATCGGGAGCTCGCTGCTGGCCGAGCATGAGGCCGACCTGGTCGTCGTCTCGTGCTGGTCGGCTCTGCAGTACACCGCCGCGATCGCCGTCGCGAAGCTTGTCCGCGAGCGGCTGCCGGACGCGGTGATCGCCGCCTGCGGGCACCACGTCTCGGTGCGCCCCGACGACTTCAACGACCCCGGGGCGCCGTTCGACTGGCTCGTCGCCGGCGAGGCCGAGACGGCGGTGGTCTCGCTCGCGCGCCAGGTCGAGGCCGGCGAGCGCGAGACGGGTTCGTGCCACTCGCTGGAGGGCACGCCCCTGCCGCTGGACGGCGAGCACCTGCCCGACTACGCGGCCTACCCGTACACCGACCGGGGGCTGCCGGAGCTCGGCCTGTTCCTCAGCCGGGGCTGCCCGTACAACGCGCCGGCCTGCATGCTGCGGCCCGGCGGCGGCGGCTGGCACGCCTACCCGCCGCAGGCCGCCGTGGAGGCCGTGGACCGGCTCGCCGCCCTGGCGCCCGGACAAGGTGCTGGTGCTCGACCCCGCCTTCGGCTACGAGGCCGGCTGGCGCCGGGCGGTGCTCGACCTGCTCGCCCGGCAGGACCGGCGCGACCTCGCGCTGAGCGTCACGGCTCGCCCCGAGCAGCTGCAGCGCCTCGACGTCGACAAGCTCTACAAGGCGAGGTCCGGCCTCGTCCTCGAGCTCGGCACGCTCTCGCCCTCACTGCTCGGCCGCACCGGCCAGGCTCCCAACCCTCGCAAGGCCGTGGACCACGCCCTCGACCTGCTCGAGTACCTCGGCGCCAAGGGAGTGGCGACCCACGCGCGGTTCGAGTTCAACCAGCCCGGCGAGACGGAGGAGACGGCGGAGGAGACGCTCGCCGCGCTGGAGGGTCTCGTGAGCGCCGTGCCCAACACCTCGGTGACCGTCGACGCGCAGACGTGGGCGTTCCAGCCCCTGAGCGAGCCCGGGGCCGACGTGGACGCGCCCGCCTCGCGGTTCGGCACGCGCATCGAGCACCCGGAGTGGTGGAAGGAGCGCGCCGACTCGCGTGCGCTGGCGACGGCCGTCGTGGCCAGCGCCGGCCTCGCCGGCCGGCCTGCCGGCGACGAGAGCTACTGGCGGCCGCGGTTCGAGGAGGTGCAGGCGGCGCTCGACGCCAAGCTCACGGCCAAGGCCCGGCGCGGGCTGCGCAGCCACGAGACGGTGGGATCCGCGGCCTACGGCGTGCCGCACGGATGGTGGACGGAGCCCAAATGGCACTGACGGCGCACGTTTGTCCGCTCGCCGGGCATCGCCTATACTCTGTCGGCCGGAGCGGTCCTCGGTAGCTCAATGGTAGAGCATTCGGCTGTTAACCGAAGGGTTGTAGGTTCGAGTCCTACCCGAGGAGCCAGTCTTGAACGGGGCGCCGCGGTCCACGTGACCGCGGCGCCTCTTCCGCATCTGGGGGAGAGTTGAACGGCCTCGTGCTCACGATCCTCGTCCTCGCCGGGGTGATGGCGGCCACCATCGTCATCGCCATGCTCCTGCTGCGCGGCTTCGGCGACAAGGCGGAGGGCCGCGCCGACGACCTCCGCGACGAGGTCGAGCGTCTGGGCGAGGAGTGGGTCATCCCCCTCGAAGGCGCTTCCTACCGCGGGGCGCGTCACACCTACGGGCGCGTCAAGGGCAACGGAGTGGCCGGGCTCACGCGCCGCCGCGTCGTCTTCGAGCCGCTCCTCGGCACGGGCTTCGGCGTGCCGCTCGCGCGCGTCACCGAGGTCCGCGTCACGCGCTGGTTCCTCGGCGCCGCGCGGGCGCGCGACCGTCACCTCGTGCTCGTGCTCGACGACGGCAACGAGGTCGGGTTCATCCTCCGCGACCACGAGCGCTGGCTGCGCGCGCTCGCCGATCTCGGCATCCGCGAGGGCGCCGCGGACGGCTCGTCCCGCGAGGGCTGACGCCGCCCCGCTCGCGGAGCCGCACGCCGCCCGTACGCACCGGGCGGGCGGGGCCGCTCCCTTGTCGGCCCCGCCCGCCCGGTCGTGCTCCCGGCGCCGGCCGCGCCTCGCGGCCGCCGGCGCCGCCCTCAGCTCACGTGAGGTTGTACGCGGTCTCGCCGAACTCGCCGTCGTCGAGCCCCTTCAGCTCGACGGAGTCGGGCACACGGATCGAACCGAACGCGTTGATGAGCTTCAGGATGAGGAAGGTGGCGCCGAACGCGTAGGCGGCGATGACCACCGTCGCCAGCACCTGCCAGCCGAAGAAGCTCCAGTTCCCGGCGATGAGGCCGTCGGCCCCGGCCGGGTTGACCGTCTTCAGCGCGAACACGCCGAGCAGGACCGTGCCGATGACGCCGCCCACGCCGTGACACGCCCACACGTCGAGAGCGTCATCCCATTTCATCTTCTCCTTGAGGACCACGGCGAAGTAGCAGCCCGCTCCGGCCAGGAGGCCGAAGATGAAGGCCGACCAGGTCGGGACGTACCCCGCAGCCGGCGTGATGCAGGCGAGGCCCGCCACGGCGCCGGTGAGCGCGCCGACCAGACTCGGCTTGCCGTCCTTCCACCAGGTGATCGCCAGCCACGTGCACATCGCGATCGAGCCGGAGATGTCCGTATTGACGAACGCCTGCGCGGCGATGCCGTTGGCCGCGAGCGCCGAGCCCGCGTTGAAGCCGAACCAGCCGAACCACAGCAGGCCGGTACCGAGCGCCACGAAGGCGATGTTGTGGGCGATCCCTCGCTCACCGGGCGCGAACTTGCGCCTGCCGACCACGAACACCGAGGCCAGCGCGGCGAACCCGGCGCTCACGTGGACCACGAGGCCGCCGGCGAAGTCGAGCACGCCCTGCTGCGCCAGCCAGCCGCCGCCCCAGATCCAGTGCACGAACGGGATGTACACGAGGATGCTCCAGATCACCAGGAACCACAGGTAGCTCTTGAACTTGACCCGGTCGGCGAACGCGCCGGTGATGAGCGCCGGGGTGATGATGGCGAACATCTCCTGGTACACGAAGTGCGCCTGGGCCGGGATGTTCGGCGCCCAGGGCCCCGGCAACTGGCCGACGCTGGTGAGCGCCGCCCAGCTGAAGTCCCCGAAGAGGCCGCCGATGTCGCCCGAGAAGGCGATCGAGTAGCCGAAGAACACCCAGATCGTGGTGACGACGCCCATCGAGATGAACGACTGCATCATGATCGCAAGGAAGTTCTTGCGGCGGACCAGACCTCCGTAGAAGAACGCGAGGCCTGGGGTCATCAGCGCTACGAGTGCAGCGCAGATGAGGACGAACGCAGTGTCGCCCGTGTTGATGGCGAGTCCGCCCATGCGGGACCCTCCTCTGTATCGTGCCTGGCGCCCCGCGCTCGGAACCCTCAAGGGAGTACGTCGGCGAACCTCACCCAAAGCCCAGACTCTGGCCGGGCCTCCGGTGGGGATACCCTCCAGCCACCATCGCCCGATTGGCGCCATCCTCTTCTTTTGTGAATCGCGGCGCAAGAGGACCCGACCTCCCGCTCCCCGGCTCGGGCCGGGGCGAAGGGGGAGGGGCGGAGGAGGCCGGTCAGCCGAGGATCAGGCGCTGCGGATCGACGTCGTCGCGCAGGATCCGCAGTTCCTCCGCCGTCGGCGGCACGGTGACCGTCGACCGCGAGCAGTCCAGAGCGAAGCCCGTGTGCTCCTGCACCTGCTCCGGCGTCACGCCCTCGTAGCGCTCGGCCAGGTACATCTCGCGCGTCTCTTCGTCGAACTTGAGCACGCAGAGGTTGGTGACCACGGCGATGGGGCCGCCGCGCCGGTAGCCGGCGCGGTTGCGCGAGTCGCCGCCGTCCAGCCAGCCCGGCGTGGTGAGGTAGTCGAGCTTCTCGACGAACTTCTGCACGCCGTGCTGCATGAAGACGATGTAGCCGCTGGCCAGCGAGCCGGCGTCGCAGGCGCCCCCGCTGCCGCTGAAGCGGACCTTGGGCGCCAGGTAGTCGCCGATGACCGTCGAGTTCATGTTGCCGTACTTGTCGATCTGCGCGGCGCCCAGGAAGGCGATGGTGTGCAGGCGCCGGTTGGCGACGTAGCTGAACGCCTCGACGAGGCCCGCGTTGAGGTTGGCGAACGCCATGACGCGCGGGTCGGCCACCGCCATCGGCAGCTCGTCCAGGATCGGCCCGATGCCGCCGGTCTCGAAGAAGATGTGCGCGTGCGGCGCGTGGATGCGCTTGGCCACGGTCGCGGCCAGCATCGCCACGCCGGTGCCGGCGAACAGCACGTCGCCGTCCTTGATGAAGCGTCCCGCGGCGATCGCCATCATCTCCCGGGGCGCGTACTCGATCGGGTCAGCTCCGGCGGTCACCGTTGCGGCGGCCTCGTGGGCCTGTGTCGGCTCGGCCATCTCGGTCACCTCCGGTCCAGGCCGGGCGCGTAGCCGGCGACGGTGTTGGCGCGGATGCGCGCCAGTTGCGCGCCGCCGACCTTGTCCAGGTAGTGGTCCCAGCTCTCGACGCCGTACACCCACTCCTCCAGCCACGCCGCCCACCGCTCGTCGTCGCTTGGCGACGGCCTTGTACTGGTTCAGGTGCGCCGGGTCGTAGTCGTAGAAGTACGGGCAGGCGGTGGGGTGGGCGCCGTAGGGCACGTGCACCACGGCGTCGACCAGGAACGGCGGCAGCGCGTTCTGGTCGGGATCGAGCCGCAGGTAGTGCTCGGGCACGATCTCCTCGCAGGTGACGATCACGGCGGTCGACGCCTTGCACTGCTCGAGGTCGGCGAAGGTGAGGCCCTTGATGCGCACGGTGCCGTCGGTGCTCACCTGCTGCGCGTGGATGACGGAGACGTCCGGCGTGAGCGCGGGGAGGAGGACGACCTCGTCATCCTCGTGGCCGAAGGGGTCGTCCATGACGATGACCTTCTCGCAGGGGATACCGTCCTCAGCGCGGAGCTCGGGCGGGAAGCCGCTCTTCTCGACCACGTCCGTCCCCAGCCCGGACTTGCTGGGGATGAACGGGATGTTCAGTGCGCCGGCGAGGAACCGCAGGCTCATCATGTTGTTGGTGTAGTCCTCGACCTGCAGTTCGCCGCGCTCCACCGCCTTGCGGAAGCGGATGCAGGTCGGCGCGAACCGGCCGTTGCCGCCGTAGGCGATGTCGAGGCGGCGCACGCAGCCGGCCCCGACGAGCACGTCGAGCGCCTGGCCGTTGGAGTGCGCAACCAGGTGCAGGTCCTTGATGCGGCGGCGGGCGATCTCGTACGTCACCGCCATGGGATTGCGGGTGATGGTGAAGCCCCCGACGCAGATCTGGTCGCCGTCGTGGATGAACCGCTCGACGGCTTCGCCGACGGTCATCAGCTTGCCGCCCAGTCCGTTGTGCTCTGCCATCGCGTCCCCCTCGCTCTCAGCCGCCGGAGCCCTTAAACGCGAACGCCCCAGCGAGCACGACGTGTCTCAGCTGGGGCGCAGGGCCTGACGGAAGGGCCGGTGGGAACGCCGTCGGCCCGGGCCTTGCGGCAGCGGAATCATGATACACGGGGACGGCGGCGGTGCAACAGTGTGGCTCCGCCGCCGTCCCGCGTCCGTCTCCGCCGCAACAGTCTCGCTCCGCCGCCGCCCCGCGTCCGTCTCCGCCGCCCGCGCCTGCGGCGGCGCTGCCGCGCGTCAGCGGCTGATGCGCAGGGTCACCCTCTTGACGGCGCTCCGGTTGCCCGCGCCGTCAGTTGCGCGGCAACGGATGGTGGTCTTACCGTTCCTGGTGACCTTGACGCTCGTGCCCGCCCGCCATGGTCCTCGGCCGACGCGGTACTCCACGAGGGCCACACCCGACTGCGCGTCCGCGGCCCGGAACCTCACGCGCACGGCCTTGTGCTGGACGCGTGACGGCGCCCTCCCCTTGACGGTCGGCCTGACGACGTCCATGGCCAGCACCGCGCCCCAGCTCCCGACCGTGAGAGCGTGGGTCGCGTCCACGACGGTGAGGTCGTGAAGCACAGCGCTGCAGCGGGGGCCGGCGTCGGCCCAACTGGCGCCGCCGTCGGCGGTTTGGAGGATGCTGCCGTCAACGGTGACGGCCCAGCCCTTCTGTGGGGTGAGGAACCGGACCGCCTGGATGGGTGAGTCGGTCCCCGACGACTGTGGGGACCAGTTGGCGCCGCCGTCGGTGGTGTGCAGGATCACGCCCTCGTTGCCTGTCGCCCAGCCGTTGAGAGCGTCGACGAAGTCGACGGCCCTCAGGTCGTCGGTGACGCCCGACGTCTGAGGCGTCCAGGTTGCGCCGCCGTCGGCACTGGAGGTGATGCCGCCCCCGCCTCCGACCGCCCAGGCGTGGGTGGCGTCGCCGAACGAGACGTCCATGAGCTCGCCCGTCACGCCGGACGCGGGCGAGATCCAGGTCGTCCCGCCGTCGACCGTCGCGCTGAGGTTCTTGCCGTTGCCCGGATAGCCTACGGCGACGGCGTGCTGGTCGTCGCCGCAGGCGACGCCGTCGTAGCTGGTCATCGGCCACGCCGGGGCCACCTGCGTCGTCCAGGTCGAGCCGTCGGTCGTGGTGACGATGCCGCCGCCCCAGCCGACCGCCCAGCCGTGCTGCGCATCGACCATCGCCACGTCGCCGAGCCAGTTCATGGCGTCGTCCTCGAGCTGCTTGACCCAGGTGAGGCCGCCGTCGCTCGTCGCGTAGATGAGCGCGACGCTCTCTCCGCCGCCCTTGCTGCCGGCGATCCACGCGTGCTGCGCGTCGGTGGCGGAGACGCCCATGAGCTCACCGTCGATGCCCCGCGAGCGTGGGACCCAGGTCCCGGCGCCGGTGCTCGTCGACACCTGGCCGGCATACCCCCCCACCGCGGCGCCGGCGCCGCGGGTCGTGACCGCGTACAGGTCTCCGTCGAGCTGCGAGTCCTCGGTCGCCCAGGCGCCGCCGCCGCCGTCGGCATCGTGCGCGAGGACGAGGCCGTCGGGGCCGGTGACCCAGACCCGGCTGCCGTTGGTGGCCACGCCGGTCAGGCCGTAGGTGGCGATGTCCTGATCGACTTCCTGCCACGATTCCCCTCCGTCCGTGGTCGCGGCGACGGCCCCCCACCCGTCGACGGCCCAACCGTGCAGAGCGTCACTGAAGTCGACGGCGGAGAAGGCGGGCGAGGACGAGCCGCCCAGGTAGCGCGACTCCCAATTGAGGCCGCCGTCGGTGGTGTACATGAGGGCGCCGCCCTCGCCGACGGCCCAGGCGTGGGTGGCGTCGATGCAGTCGACTGCCTTGAGTTCGTTGTTGGTGGGCGATGACTGAGGCGCCCAGTGTTTGCCACCGTCCTTGGTCGCGAGGAGCACTGGAGTGCTCCATGATCCGCCGACGGCCCAGCCGCTCGTCGTGCCGGCGAACGCGACCCCGTTCAACGGCTCCGTCGTCCCCGACGTCTGGGGCGCCCAGTGCTTGCCGCCGTCGGTGGTGTGCAGTATGAGGCCGTCGTACCCGACCGCCCAGCCCTGCGACGTCGTGGGGAACGACACCGACGTCAGCCCTGCCGAGGTGCCGGATGCCTGCGGCTTCCACGTGGCGCCCTGGTCTGCGGTGGTCAGGATGGTGCCGGCGTCGCCGACCGCCCAGCCGCGCGTCGTGCCGGCGAAGTCGATGCCGGCGATACGGTTGCCCTGGGGGACCGGGTTCAGCCAGTACCACTGGTAACCGGCGCCGAACGACGCGGCCTGCGCGACGGGCGCGCACAGGAGCGCGCCGGCGGAGGCGAGTGCGAGCAGCAGGAGCAGGACGAGCGTGCTCGCGGCGCCTGCGCCGCCGCGCCTCAGCGTGCTCCACGCGGGACCGTGCATCCGATGTGCGCCTGCCATTGCTGCTCCCTCCTCCTCGGTCCGGCTGGGGCCGGCCTTCACCGACCACGAGCCTAGGCCGCAGGGTACTCGGGGTCAATGGATGCGGTCTGAGGCGCGCGCCTGTGCCAACTGGGTCCGGCCCTGCGTCGATGAGCTCGGCAGACAAGGACGGCCATTTCGTCTAGCGTGCGCGCATGAGCGAGCCCACAACGTTCCTCTTCTCCGGGTACGCGCGTCTGCCGCAGGACGTGAGCCACCAGGCCATGTACAAGCGCGTCGGCGTGGTCATCGAGGTGGACGACGCGGGCGTCGTCGTCGCCAGCAGCACGACGCTCATGATGCCGGTCGCCTCCGACTTCCTCGAGCGGCTGCTCGTCGGCCGCAGCGTGCTCACCGAGCGGCAGGAGATCGAGGCGCTCGTCCGCTACCGCTACCGCGGCCACTCACAGGGCGCGCTGGTCTCGGCGTTGCACAAGGCGTTCGAGGCCGTGGACCAGAGCCCACTGGTGCTGGGCGAGGCCGCGGGCCCGCTGCCGGGCGCGCGGCCGGACGGCACGGCCACCGAGCGCGGCTAGCCTGATCGACGCCCGCGCCAGCCTGGCGCGCCGGACCACCCCATCCGCGTGAGGCGACGCAACGGTGACCCTGGATGGTAACCGGAGGGTGACGTACACTGCATGGGTGGAGCAGCGGTCGCCTGACGGGGAGGGAAGGTGACGGCTCGACAAAGGGCGTCTACACGGGCTGCCCGGCATGTCGACGTGCGCTGGCGAGCTACACGTGCGCCGAAGCACGGAGGTGGGGATGCGGCTGCGCTGCCGGCGAAGCTGCGGCCGCCGCAGGCGAGGGTGCGCCTCGTTGAGCGTTGCGCTCTCCTCGGCGTGCTCGACCGTACGGACTGCCCGCTCGTCTCCCTCTCCGCTCCCGCCGGCTCCGGCAAGACCACCGTCCTGCGGCAGTGGGCCGAGTCTGACCCCAGGCCGTTCGCCTGGGTCCAGCTGGACGAGGCCGACTCAGACCCCGTCGTGTTCCTCACGTACGTCGCGCAGGCGCTCGCCTCGGTCGCCGAGGTGGACCCGAGCGTTCACGACTCGCTTGCGCTCGCGGTCCCGCCGGTGCGCGAGCGTGTGCTGCCGCTCCTGGGTGAGGCGCTCGCCGCCGCCGACCCCTTCGTGCTCGTGCTCGACGACGCCCACGTGCTCCGAGGGACCAGACCGTGGGAGCTCATCGCACTCGTACTGCGCGGCCTGCCGCCGGGAGCGCAGCTGGCTCTCGGGTCCCGCACCGACCCCGCGCTGCCGCTGGCCCGCATGCGCGCTGCCGGCGAGGTCGCCGAGGTCCACGCCTCGCAGCTGATGCTGGATACGGACGAGGTGGCGCAACTGCTGCGTCTGCACGGCTGTGAGGTCGATGAGGAGACGGCGGACGCCCTCCTCGCGGCGACGGAGGGCTGGGCCACCGGCCTGCAGCTCGCCTGCCTGGCCGGGGCCGGCCGGCCTCCTGCGGAGTGGCTCGGCGACATCCGCGGCGGACGCCGAGAGATCGCCGAGTACCTGACGTCCGAGGTCCTGGATGCGCAGCCCGCCGATGTCCAGGAGTTCCTTCTGCGCACCTCGGTGCTGCTCGAGCTCAGGCCGCGCGTTTGCGCCCTGGTCTGGGAGCGCGAGGACGCCGGGGACCTCCTCGCCCGCGTGGCCCGCGAGGAGTTGTTCGTGGTGCCACTGGACGACGAAGGACGTCACTACCGCTACCACCACCTGTTCGCCGAGATGCTGCAGGGCGGGCTGGAGAAGCGTCACCCCGGTCTGCCGGACGTGCTCCACCGCCGGGTGGCGGCCTGGTACGAGGAGGAGGACCTGCCCGACCAGGCGGTCCACCATCTGCTGGCCGCCGGTGACGTGTCGGCCGCCGGCCGCCTCGTAGCCGCATCGTGGCCCGGCATGTGGAGCCGCGGCCAGGCGGAGACCGTGCGCCGCTGGCTCTCGTCCTTCACCGATCGCCAGATCCTCGCCCAGCCGGCGCTGACGCTCACGGCCGGCTGGGTGTACTCAGCGTTGGACGCCGGCCGTCTCGGGGAGCGCTGGTGCGAGACGGCGTGCGCCGCGCCCATGGACGACTCGCCGTCTCCCGACGGCGCCGCGACACTGCGCTCGTCGCAGGCGCTCCTGCGCGCGACCGTCGGCTCACATGGCGTACGCCAGATGCGTGAGAGCGCCGAGCTGGCGGCCCAGCTCGAGGCGGTGCCCGGCACGAGCTGGTACGCCGACGCCCAGGTGGCGCTCGGCGTGGCGCGCTGGCTCTCCGGCGTCACCCAGCGGTCCCTGCACCCACTCGCCGTCGGCGCCCGCGAAGGGTCCGTCTGTAACCAGTCGGCGGAGCTCGCAGCGCTCGGGTACCTGGCCCTCATCGCCGCCGACGAGGCGGAATGGGATGTCGCCGAGGAGTACGAGGGGCGCGCCACCGACCTGCTCGCCGATCTGGGCTTCGGCACCCACCGCCGCTGTCTGCCGATGCTGCTGACGCGGGTCAAGCTCCGCTCGCGTGGCGACGGCGCTGAGGGAGCGGTGGCGGCCGCCGACGTCGCTCGCCTGCTGAGGCACATGGTGCCTCACCCCTGGATGGCTCTGCTCGCGGACGTGGTCCTCGGCGAAGGGGCCGTCGAGCGTGCGGACACGTCTGCCGCGGAGCGGCACGCGCTGGCCGCCCAGGTGCGACTGAAGAAGTACACCGACGCAGGCATCCTGCGGCGCCGCTCCGAGCTCCTGCTCGAGGCCGTGGAGCGCGCGCGCCTCGCGGAACCGCTCACCCCGGCGGAGCGGCGCGTGCTCATACTGCTCCCCACCCACCTCACAGACGCGCAGATGGCCGCGCAGCTCTTCGTCTCCCGCAACACCGTCAAGACGCACGTCAAGAGCCTGTACCGCAAGCTCCAGGTCTCGTCGCGGGCCGACGCCGTCGCCCGTGCCCGGGAGCTCGGCCTGCTGGTGCGGGGCGAGGGATCGAGGACGCCAGACCGGCCATGACGGAGAGTCCCGACGACGCTCTCACGTGTCCCTCGTGCGCCGCCGCCTCCCCGGCAGGAGCCCGCTTCTGCCCTCACTGCGGCGCGCGTCTCGCGTCGCCTCCGGCGCTGCCCGAGGAGCGCAAGACGGTCACGGTCCTCTTCTGCGACATCGTCGCGTTCACGGCGATGAGCGAGCGGGCGGATCCGGAAGACGTCGACGCCTGCCTGCGGGCGTTCGGCGCCCTGTCCCGCGAGGTCATCGAGCGCTACGGCGGCTCGGTCGAGAAGTACATCGGGGACGCCGTGGTCGGCGTGTTCGGCGTCCCCGCGGTGCATGAGGACGACCCGGAGCGTGCCGTCCGCGCCGCTCTGTGGCTGCTCGACGCGGTCCAGGGCCTCACCCGGCCGGACGGTGACCCTCTGCAGGCCCGGGCCGGCATCATGACCGGGGAGCTCCTGGTCGCCCACGACGTGGACCCTGCCCTCGGAGACGGGTTCGTCGCCGGCGACGCGGTCAACACGGCCCAGCGCCTCGAGGCGTCGGCGGAGCCCGGCACGCTGGTCGTCGGCGACCTCACCCACCGGCTCACCGCACACGCCATCACCTACGAGGATCTCCCGTCTTGCGCGGCGAAGGGCAAGCGGAGGCCACTTCCGCGCTGGCTCGCGCTGCACCCGCTGGCGCGCGTAGGAGGGGCGGCGAGCGCCGTGGTCCTCTCGCCGCTGGTCGGCCGCGACAGCGAGCTGGCGTTCTTCGGCAGCCTGCTGCGCCGCGTGGTCTCTGCCGGCAAACCCCAGCTGGCCCTGATCCTCGGCGACCCGGGCATCGGCAAATCGCGCCTGGTGCGCGAGCTGTTCGGCATGGTGGACGTGAGCCCCGAGTTCGTCACCTGGCGGCAGGGACGCTGCGTGCCCTACGGAGAGCAGCGGGCGTTCTGGGCGCTGCGCGAGATCGTGCAGGCCCACGCCGGGATCCTCGAGACGCACGGGCCGCCGGCAGGCGGCGGAGCTCCTGGAGCGCGCGGTCGACGAAGGCCCCGACCACGGCTGGATTTGCGAGCGCCTGCGGCCGCTGGTGGGGCTGGACTCGCCGGAGGCCGACCCTGAGGAGAACTACGCGGCGTGGCTGCGGTTCTTCGCCCAGCTCGCCGCCCGCCGCCCGCTGGTGCTGGTCATCGAGGACCTGCACTGGGCCGATGAGGCGATGCTGGCGTTCATGGACTACATCGGGCTGAACCTGACGGACGTGCCGCTGCTGCTGGCCGGCACGGCCCGCCCCGAGCTCTTATCCCGGCACCAGGCGTTCGCGGCCTCCGAGGGCCGGGTCACGCGGATCTGGCTGGACAGGCTGTCCGACGCCGAGACGCGTACGCTCGTCGCCTCGCTGCCGGAGATGGAGGGCAGGGAGCCCGCCACGGTGGACCTCGTGGCGCGGCGGGCGGAGGGCAACCCCTTCTTCGCCGAGGAGATGGCGCGACTGATCGCCGACGGCGCCGGCTCGGACCCGGCGAGGGCGCTCACCGCGCTGCCCGAGTCGGTGCAGGCGGTGGTCGCCGCACGCATCGACGCCCTGTCACCCGAGGCGAAGGCAGTCCTCATGGACGGCGCCGTGGTCGGCGCCGCGTTCTGGCGCGGCGCGCTGGACGCGCTCGCCGGCCTGCCCCCCGGGTACGCGGCGGCAGGTCTGTCCCAGCTCGTCGACCGCCAGCTTGTCCGCCGCGTGCGCCAGCCGCTGGTGGAGGGTGAGGAGGAGTACGCGTTCTGTCACGGGATGGTGCGTGAGGTCGCCTACGGGGAGGTGCCGCGAGCAGCCCGCGCGCGCAAGCACGCCGCCTTCGCGCGCTGGCTCGAGGGCAAGGTGGGCGAGCGGGCGCGCGGTGACCTCTGCGATGTGCTCGCCTGGCACTACGGCGCGGCGGCGGAGCTGGCCCGCGCCGCCGGCGACCGTCAGGTGGAGCAGCCGGCCGTGGACGCGGCCGTGGGCTTCCTCGCCGTGTCCGGGGAGCGCGCCGTGGGGCTGGACGTGCACACGGCCGTGCGGCACTTCGAGCGTGCGCTCGCGCTGGCCGGCGCCGATCATCCGGCCCGCCCTTCGCTGCTCTCCCGCACGGCTGAGGCCCTCTTCCAGGAGGGTCGCTATCGGCAGTCGGCCGCGGTACTGCTGGACGCGGCGGTCGGTCTCTCGGCGGCCGGCGACCGGCGAGGAGCCGCGCTCGCCGCGGCCCGCGCGCGGACGTGCTCTACGCCCTCGGTGACCCGGGCGTGACCCTGCAACTGGAGGCAGCGCTGGCGCTGCTCGAGGGTGATCGCGAGTGCCCGGATGCCGTGACCGTGCTCGGCAAGCTCGGCCGCTCGATCTGGCTGGCCGGCGACCCGCGTGCTGGGCTCGACCGGCTCGAGGAGGCGCTCGATCTCGCGCGGCGGCTGAGCCTCCCGGAGCCGGCTCTCTTCCTCGGCTACCGCGGCGGGATCCGCTGCATCATGGGTGACGTCGGCGGGCTGGCGGACTACGAGCGCGGCCTGCTCCTGGCCGGCGAGCGCGGGCGCGCGGACGAGAGCTCGCTGCTCACCTTCAACTACGCGGACGCGCTGCTCTCGTACCGTGGCCCGGCCGCGGCGGCCGGGGCGCTGGCCGAGGGGCTCGAGACGGCCCGCCGCCGCCGCCTTGAGGCGATCGAGAGGCTGCCGGCGAGCGACACCGTCCCGGTCGGGTTGCTCGGGGAGTGGGACGCGGAGACGGCGAGGCGTCTCACGGTCAACCTTGTCGAGGCGCTCGGGATGTTCGGTGAATGGGACAAGGCGCTCGCCATGGCGGCCGGACTCACGCCGGAGCTCGAGCGCAGCGAGGCCGGCTCCGACCTGGTGATCGTCCACTCCCAGGAGGCGCTGCTGCGCGCGTTCCGCGGTGAGGCCGAGCGTGCCGCGCCGTTCCTCGGCTGGCTGGAGCAGCGCGGTCTGGAGAGCGAGATCCCCTGGATCTCGGCGTATGCGCTGCTCTCATCCGCCACCGCGCGGCAGGCGCTCGGCCAGGAAGCCCGGGCAGTGGACCTGCTCGAGGGCTGGGAGCGCCGGCCGCGCCCGGGGAGCGGGCCCAACTACGTGGCCTACCTGCCCTACGCGGTCCGTACCGCCCTGCGCGCCGGCGCGGACGACCTCGCGGCGCGCCTCTCCGGCGGGGTGGAGAGCACGCTGCCGATGCAGCGCAACGTCCGCGTCTCCTTGCGTGCCGTGCTCGCAGAGGTCCGAGGAGAGATCGAGGCGGCGGCTACCTTGCACGCCGACGCCGCCGCCCGCTGGCGCGCCTTCGTGATGCCTTACGAGGAGGCGCACGCGCTGACGACGGGCCGATGCCTGCTGGCGCTGGGGTGCGTGAGCAAGGCGGAGGAGCAGTTGGCCGCTGCGCGCGCATCGCCGCCCGGCTGGGCCGGCCGATGTCCGGGACGTCGACGAGGTGCTGGCGAGCTGACGTCCGGGCCGCGTCCGCCGCACCGGACGCGCGTCAGAGCCCGCGCACGCCCTTCACGGCGAGGTACGCGGCGATCACGAAGCACACCAGCGCGATGATCGTCTGGCCGTGCTTCTGCAGGGCGCGCCGCACGGGTCCCAGCAGGTGCTCGGCACTGCCCGGCGCCGCGTACGCGAGCGCCACCGGCGCGACCATCGGGGCCAGGCAGATCACGAGGAACACCGTCAGGGCCGTCCAGGCCGCCGCCGACCCCGAGCCGTCGATCGCCATGTCCTTGAGCGCTACCAGGTAGGGGATGACGGAGGAGAAGTCGGAGGCGGCCAGCGCCAGTCCGGCCACGAACCCGCCGGCCGCGCCGAGCTTGCGGTGCTTCCCGGCCGGATCGTCGGCGTCCGCCGGCTTCTTCTTGCGCAGGCTGCGGATGCCGAGCAGGACGATGAGCGCGGCCGCGGCCAGGTCGATGACCGCGGAGGTGGTCGTGGGCTTGAGCTCCAGGCGCAGCCCCAGCGCCAGTACCACCACGCCGAACGCCACGAACACCGCGCAGAAGCCCGCGACGAGGAACAGCGCCGTGCGCCTCGCCGTCGCGAGCAGAGCCACGACCACGAGGATGCCGGCGGGGTTGACCGCGGCGGCGAGCGCCAGCGGCAGGATCTTCACGGTGAGGTCGGACATGTCCGGTCGGCTCCCGTCGGGAGGATGGTCTCTCCCTTGGTCGGCTCCGGCGGCGCCGGACTTGACGTTCAGGCGGGCCGTCCGGGTCGTACCGCCGGTCCGAATGTTCCTCCACTTTGTCGTAACGGGCGGGACTTGCGCCGCCCTGCGGCTCGGGTCTATGCTGCCGGTGCTGCACACATGACCGCGGTCGGCGCCGTCTCCGCCCTCCGCACTCCAGGTCATGGACCCCCAGCGTGCGCTTTGGCGTCCCTGGGGGTCTTCGTCGTTTCCGGGGGCAGTCCGATGCGCGAGGCCGGAGCCCGCCGCTTCGCGGCCCCTCCGGCCCCAGACCATGGAATCAACGGTCCCTGAGGAGGGAGCTGCATGGACTTCCGCTACACCACCGAGCAGGAGATGTACCGCCAGGCGATCCGCGAGTGGCTCGTCAAGAACCTCGAGCCGCGCGCCCGCGGCATCGACGAGGCCGAGGACGGCATCCCGACGACATCACCGCCGGCATGGCCGAGATGGGCATGTTCGGCACGACCATCCCGGAGGAGTACGGCGGCATGCCGCTTCCGGACGACGAGCGCCTCACCTACGCGATGATCACCGTGCACGAGATCGCGCGCGCCGACCTCTGCATGAGCACGCCGGTCTACACGCTGCTCACCATCGGCTGGGCTTACATCGTCAACCGCTATGGCACCGACGAGCTCAAGCAGGAGCTCCTCCCGGCCGTGGCCGCCGGCAAGGCGTTCGCCGGCATCAACACCACCGAGCCCGGCGGCGGCTCCGACCTCGGCGCCATCAAGACCATCGCGCCGTGGAACGAGGAGAAGCAGGCCTACGTCATGAACGGCGAGAAGGCCTACGTCTCCGGCCCCAAGGAGTGCGAGAAGTGGGGCGCCCCGAGCGGCCACTGCACGCTCGTCAAGACCGACCCCGCCCAGGGCCACAAGGGCATGACCTTCATCTGGGTCCCCGCGCACCTCGACGGCATCAGCTACACCACCTACAAGGACATGGGCCGCATGGGCCTCAGCACCGGCGGCTGGATCTACAAGGACGTCGAGCTGCCCAAGAAGTACGTGCTCGGCGAAGAGGGCAAGGGCTTCTACGTCAACATGGACGGCTTCAACGCCGCCCGCGTGCTCGTGGCCGCCGCCTGCCTCGGCGGCGCCGAGAAGGGCCTCGAGATCAGCGGCGAGTACACCGCCCAGCGCACCACCTTCGGCAAGCCGCTGGGCAAGAACGAGGGCATCTCCTTCGAGATGGCCGGACGACTGGATGCAGCTCGACATGCTCAAGCTGAACCTGCTGCGCGGCGCGTGGATGATCGGCCAGGAGCACACCAACCCCGGCCAGTTCAGCCGCAAGGACATCAACAAGGTCATCAGCACCTGCAAGTGCCTGAGCCCGACGCTCTGCCACGACATCGCCCGCCACGGGATGATGTACCACGGCGCCTTCGGCTACACCAAGGAGACCCCGCTCGAGATGCTGCTGCGCGGCGTCATGAGCTACGAGGTCGGCGCCGAGGGCGGCCTGATGATCATGCGCGGCATCATCGCCCGCGACGTGTGGGGCGAGACGCACAACCCGTTCAAGGACTGACGTCTGAGGCCCCCGGGCCGGGTCGCCTGACGGCGCCCGGCCCGCGGCGGCCACGGCCGCCGGTCGCGACCAGCCGGGAGAGGTGACATGGAAACAGTCGAATGCATCGTCGTCGGTGGCGGCCTCGCCGGCCTCTCCGCGGCCTACGGCCTGGCCGAGGCCGGCATGGAGGTCATGGTCCTCGAGCGCGGCGACTACTCGGGCGCCAAGAACGTCACCGGCGGGCGCCTGTACGTCAAGCCCATCCGCGGCTTCTACCCGGAGCTGTGGGACGAGGCGCCGTTACGAGCGCCCGGTGGCGCGCGAGCTGGTCACGATGCTGGCCGGCGGCGCGCACACCACCATCGAGATCGCGTCGGACAGGTTCCTGGAGGGCAAGCCGCAGAGCTACACCGTGGTGCGCGCCAAGCTCGACCAGTGGCTGGCCGAGAAGGTCATGGAGAAGGGCGCGATGGTCGTGCCCAACATGAAGGTCGACGAGCTGCTGCGCAAGGACGGCCGCGTGATCGGCATCAGGGCCGGCGGCGACGAGATCGGCGCGAACGTCGTCGTCGTCGCCGAGGGCGTGCTGCGGCTGCTCAGCAGCGCGGCCGGGCTCGCGGCCGAGCCGCAGGCGAAGCACCACGCGCTCGGCTACAAGGAGATCATCGAGCTGCCGGCCGGCGTGATCGAGGACCGCTGGCACCTCAACCCCGGCGAGGGCGCCGCCCAGCTCTTCATGGGCGACTGCACCCGGGGCATGATGGGCGGCGCGTTCCTCTACACGAACAAGGAGAGCATCTCGCTCGGCATGGTCGTGGGCATGGAGGACATGCGCACGCCGGCAGGACGGCACGGAGAGCTGGCAGCTCCTCGACGAGTTCAAGGAGCTGCCCCAGATCCGGCCGCTGGTCGCCGGCGGCACGGTGGCCGAGTACTCGGCGCACGCCGTGCCCGAGGGCGGCATCAGCCAGGTGCCGCGGCTGGCCGGCGACGGCTACCTGGTCGCCGGCGACACCGCGGGGCTCAGCCTCAACGCCCTGGTCACCGTGCGCGGCATGGACTTCGCCGTCGCCTCGGGCTACTTCGCGGCCGAGGCGGTCAAGAAGGCGAAGGCGGCCGGTGACTACTCCGCCGCCGGCCTCGCCTCCTACGAGGCGTCGCTCCGCGACAGCTTCGTGCTCCGCGACCTCGAGACGGCCAAGTCCATCCCGAGCGTGATGGAGAACCCGCGGCTGTTCACGCACTACCCCCAGGCCGTGGGCCGGCTGCTCGAGAGCGTGTACACCATCGACGACCAGCCGCAGAACGGCCTCGTCAAGAAGGCCTGGAAGGGCGCCAGGCGCGACTTCCTCAACCTGGCGACCTTCAAGGACGCCTGGTCGATGCGCAAGATCTGAGGGGAGGAGCGACATGCCGATGAAGATCGACGCCAAGCTCGGCCTCGACGTCTTCAAGCTCGACAAGGAGCCGCACATCGTCATCGACACCGAGGTCTGCAAGACGGTGTGCAAGGACGAGGCCTGCGTCTACGTGTGCCCGGCCGACCTCTACGAGAAGGACGACCAGGGCCGCATGACCGTCAACTGGGAGGGGTGCCTGGAGTGCGGCACCTGCATGATCTGCTGCGACCACCGCGCCCTCTCCTGGCAGTATCCCAACGGGCCCTCCGGGGTCCAGTACCGCATGAGCTGAAGGAGGTGACGGCGTGGACATCGTCGTGTGTGTGAAGACCAACCCGGACCTCCAGATGGTCCGCATCAAGGACCGCGTGGCGCAGACCGAGGCCGTGCCGTACAAGATCGGCGACCTCGAGAAGAACGCGCTGGAGGCGGCCGTGGCGCTGCGCGAGTCGGGCGCGGCCGCCAAGGTCGACGGCGCTCTGCCTCGCCGAGGGCAACCGCAAGGCCGCCGAGGACATCAAGGTCGCGCTGGCCATGGGCGCCGACGAGTCGGTCGTGATCGACGACCCGGCGCTGGCCGAGCCGGACCAGGCGGCGGTCGCGGCAGCGCTCGCCGCCGCCGTCAAGAAGCTCCCCGCCTGCGACCTGCTGCTGTTCGGCGAGGGCTCGAGCGACAACTACACCGGCCAGGTCGGCGCGCGCGTCGCCGAGCTGCTCGGGGTGCCGCAGATCGGCTACGCGCGCAAGGTCGACGCGGCCGACGGCGTCGTGCGCTGCGAGCGCAGCATGGACGACATGATCGAGACCGTCGAGGCGCCGCTGCCCGCCGTGGTCACCGTGGTGAGCGAGGTCAACGAGCCCCGCATCCCCGGCCTCATGCAGATCATGAAGGCCAAGAGCAAGCCGCAGCAGGTCTGGTCGCTCGCGGACCTCGGCATCGAGGCTCCGGCGCCGGCGCGCGAGATCGTCAGCAATCTGGCGGAGGAGCAGGACCGCAAGCACATCGTGTTCGAGGGAACGGCGGCCGAGCAGGCGGAGGCCTTCGTCGACGCCCTGATCCGCGAAGGCGTCCTGGGGAGGTAACGATGGCCGAGTTGCTCGTCTACAGCGAGAGAGTCGACACCGCCCGCGAGCTGGTCGCGGGCGCGAAGGACCTGGGTGCGGCCCTCGGCCTCGGCGTGAGCGCCGTGGCTCTGGGGCCGGGCGCCGGAGCCGCGGCGGCAGAGCTCGCCGCCGCCGGCGCCGACACCGTGTACGTGAGCGAGGACGCGGCGTTCGAGGGCTGGCCGGCCGACGCAGTGGCCGCCGGCCTGGCGCAGGTCGCCGACGTCGCCGGCGCGACCGTCGTGCTCGTCGGCTCCACGCGGCGCGGCAAGGAGACGGCGCCGCGGCTGGCGCAGAAGCTCGGCGCCGGCTGCGTCACCGACGTCAACGCGCTCGTCGCCGAGGACGGCGACCTGCGTCGCCGCGCGCTACGCCTTCGGCGGCGCCACCGTGGCGCGCGAGAAGGTCACGACGCCGGTCAAGGTGTTCGCCGTCATGCCCAAGACCTTCAGCGCCGAGGGCGCCACGCCCGGCGCGGGCAAGGTGGAGACGCCGACCCTCAACGTCGAGTCGAGGGTGAAGGTCGTCGACCAGCGCGCCAAGGAGGGCGACCACGTCAATCTCGACGCCGCGCCGCTCATCGTCGGCGTCGGCCGCGGCTTCAACGCCCGCGAGGACCTCGCCCTGGGCGACGAGCTCGCGGGCGCCCTGGGCGCCGTCGTGGGCTGCACCAAGAGCCTCGCCGACTTCGAGTGGCTCGGCGAGGACCGCATCATCGGCCTCTCCGGCGCCAAGACCGCTCCCGACCTGTATCTCAGCGTCGGGATCTCCGGCCAGATCCAGCACACCGTCGGCGTGGCCGGCGCCAAGCTGATCGCCGCCGTGAACAAGGACAAGGAGGCGCCGATCTTCGCGATGGCCGACTACGGCCTGGTCGGCGACCTCTACGAGGTGGTGCCGGCGCTCGTCGAGCGCCTCAAGACCGTGTGACGCGCCGCCCGGCGGGCGGAGGCCACCTGCCGGCTGCACCTCTGTGGGAGATCGGGCGGCCGCGCGCACCACAGCTGCTCCGGCGCGGCGGCCGAAGGACCGGCCCGCGCTGCTCACGCTCGCGTCTCCGGCTGGCCGACAGGCCTGTGCGCGCCGGGCACGGGTCCGAGTCGTGCCTGGGTCATGCGGTCAGGCGATGTCGAACCGGTCGAGCTTCATGACCTTGTCCCAGGCGGCGACGAAGTCGCGCACGAACTTCTCCTGCGCGTCGTCGCTCGCGTAGACCTCGGCGATCGCCCGCAGCTGGGAGTTCGAGCCGAAGACGAGGTCGACGCGGCTCGCCGTCCACCGGGCCTCGCCGGTCGCCCGGTCGCGGCCCTCGAACGTCTCCTCGGCCTCGTCCGACCGGCTCCCAGACCGTGCCCATGTCGACGCAGGTTGACGAAGAAGTCGTTGGTCAGCGTCCCCGGCCGAGCGGTGAGCACGCCGAGCTCCGACCCGCCGTGGTTCGCGCCGAGCACGCGCAGGCCGCCCACGAGCACCGTCATCTCGGGCGCGGTGAGCGTGAGCAGGTTCGCCTTGTCGACCAGCAGGTGCTCGGCGGGCTTCAGCCGGCCGTCGCCGAGGTAGTTGCGGAACCCGTCGGCGGTCGGCTCGAGCACGGCGAACGACTCGACGTCGGTCTGCTCCTGCGTCGCGTCGGTGCGCCCCGGGGTGAACGGCACCTCGACGTCGACGCCGGCGTCCTTCGCGGCCTTCTCGACGGCCGGCGCAGCCGCCGAGCACGATCAGGTCGGCGAGCGAGATCCGCTTGCCGCCGGCGGCCGCGTCGTTGAACTCCTGCTGGATCGTCTCCAGCGTCGCGCAGCACCTTGGCCAGCTTCGGCCGGCTCGTTGACCGCCCAGTCCTTCTGCGGCTCCAGCCGGATCCGGGCGCCGTTGGCGCCGCCGCGCTTGTCGGTGCCGCGGAAGGTCGACGCCGAGGCCCACGCGGTCGAGACCAGCTGCGGCGACCGAGAGGCCCGAGGCCAGGATCTTCGCCTTGAGGGCCGCGACGTCCTGCGCCTCGTCGACCAGCGGGTGGTCGACCGGCGGCACCGGGTCCTGCCAGATCTGCGGCTCGGCCGGCACCAGCGGGCCGAGGTAGCGGGTGATCGGCCCCATGTCGCGGTGGGTCAGCTTGAACCAGGCCTTCGCGAACGCGTCGGCGAGCTCCTCCGGGTTCTCGAGGAAGCGCCGCGAGATCGGCTCGTAGATCGGGTCCATGCGCAGGGCGAGGTCCGTGGTGAGCATCACCGGCGAGTGCCGCTTCGCCGGGTCGTGCGCGATCCGGCACGGCGTCCGCCGCGGCTCGGGTCCGTCGGAACCCACTGCTAGCGCGCCGGCCGGGCTCTTCGTCAGGTCCCACTCGTAGCCGAACAGCGTCTCGAAGTAGCTGTTGTCCCAGGTCACCGGGGTGGGGGTCCAGGCGCCCTCGAGCCCGCTGGCGATGGTGTCGTCGCCGATGCCGGTGCCGTAGCTGCTCTTCCAGCCGAGGCCCATCTGCTCGCAGCGGAGCGGCTTCGGGCTCGGGGCCGACGTAGCGCGGCGTCGCCGGCGCCGTGGGTCTTGCCGAAGCGTGTGGCCGCCGGCGATCAGCGCGACGGTCTCCTCGTCGTTCATCGCCATGCGGCGCGAACGTCTCGCGGATGTCCTTGGCCGCGGCGAGCGGGTCCGGCTTGCCGTTGGGGCCCTCGGGGTTCACGTAGATGAGGCCCATCTGCACGGCGGCCAGCGGGTTCGTCGAGCTCGCGGTCGCCGCTGTAGCGCTCGTCGCCGAGCCACTTGCTCTCGGCGCCCCAGTCGATGTCTGTCCGGCTCCCAGACGTCCTCGCGGCCGCCGCCGAAGCCGAAGGTCTTGAAGCCCATCGACTCGAGCGCGACAGTTGCCGGCGAGGATCATCAGGTCGGCCCAGGAGATCTTGCGGCCGTACTTCTGCTTGACCGGCCACAGCAGCCGGCGGGCCTTGTCGAGGTTGACGTTGTCGGGCCAGCTGTTGAGCGGGGCGAAGCGCTGCGGCGCCCGAGCCCGCCGCCGCCGCGGCCGTCGCTGATCCGGTAGGTGCCGGCGCTGTGCCAGGCCATGCGGATGAACAGCGGCCCGTAGTGGCCGTAGTCGGCCGGCCACCACTCCTGCGAGGTCGTCATCAGGGCCTGGAGGTCGCGCCGTCACGGCCTCCAGGTCGAGGGTCGCGAACTCCGCGGCGTAGTCGAAGTCCGGCGCCCATGGGGTCGGCCGCCGGCGAGTCGCGGTGCAGCACCGTCAGGTCGAGCTGGTCCGGCCACCACCCTTCGACCCTCCTCCCTGAGGCCGAGTTGACCGGCTTCGTGTCTCGGTTCCGGACATGTCGCTCTCTCCTCCGCTGGCAGCGGTGCTCGCCGCCGGTGTCTCAGGCGATGGTTCTCGTTGGGTCTGGCTTGCGTGGCTCGTTCGCTCCGGCAGGTCGTCGCACACGCCGCGGAACTGCACGGTCACGCGACTTCGGGACGTCCGATGCGGGTCACCTCCGCGCCGGCCTGGATGGCGTCGAGGTCGCCGTCCTCGATGTCCCGCACGAGCCCGCAGCGCGTGCACACGAAGTGGTGGTGCCGGGCCGGGTTCGCGTCGTAGCGCGCCGGCCCGGGCATGGAACTGGACCCGCGCGATCAGCCCGCGCTCGGTGAGCGTCGCGAGGTGCGGTACACCGTGTCCAGTGAGATCGTCAGGCACGCGTTTCGCGCACGGTCTCATACACGGTCTCTACATCGGGGTGAGCTCTTGTCCGCGGCTATCACGCTCACGATCTCGAGTCGCTGATGGGTGAGGCGAAGGCCGGACTCGCGAAGCCCTTGTGACAATTCTTCGACACGACGCTACCTCGTCAGCTGTTCTCATGGCCACGGCGCTGCGCCCTCTCGTTCCGGATCCTGGTGGACACGCCACGCCCAACGAGCGGCGAGCGCGTGTTGCCTACTGTTCGTATATAGGAAGAACACGGCGAGAACAAACGTTGGACAGCCTTCGGCGCGGCCGAGGCCGTCCGGGACGACCCCGGCTCTCTTCGTCCGGTATCCTCTGCCGAGGACGGCGACGCGGGAGGCGACGCGGCGCCGATGAGGATGCGACGGCGGAGGAGACGGACGATGACGGCGAGCGCGGCGACGACCGTACCGGTCGCCTGTAACCGGGATTGCGGCGGCGGCTGCCCGCTGCTCGCGACCGTCCGCGGCGGCCGTGTCGTGCGGATCGCCAACAACCCGGCGGGTGGCCCGTATCTCGGGGCTGCGTGCGCGGGCTCCAGGCCTGGCGGCAGCAGCAGGCCGAGGACCGCCTGACCCAGCCGCTGGTGCGCACCGGCCCGCGGGGCTCGGGCCGCTTCCGCGAGGCCGGCTGGGACGAAGCGCTCGGGCTCGTCGCCGAGGGTCTCGCGCGTGTGCGCGAGCGGCACGGCGACGCCTCGATCCTGGCGCTCGGCGGGTCGGGCTCGTGTCGCGGCGCGCTGCACGACACCGACGACCTCACCGCCCGCTACCTCAACCTCAGCGGCGGGCACGTGGAGCAGACGTCCACGTACAGCTCGGCGGCCTCCAGCTTCACCCAGCCGGTCGTGCTCGGCACGCAGTACGCCGGCGTCGACCCGGCGACGCTGGGCCACTCGGCGATGATCGTGCTCTGGGGCGCCAACCTGGTGGACTGCATCATGGGGTGGGAGTGGCGCGCGCGCGTGCGCGAGGCGAAGCGAGCGTGGCGTGCCGGTCGTGGTCGTCGACCCGCGTCGCACCACCACGGCGAGGCTGCTCGGCACGGAGTGGCTGCCGGTGCTCCCCGGCACCGACAGCGCCCTGATGCTGGCGCTGCTGCACGAGCTCATCACCGGCGGCGCCGTCGACGAGGGGTTCGTGGCGGCCCACGCGAACGGCTGGGAGGCGCTGCGGCGCAGGGTGCTGGGGCAGGACGGCGCGGCGCGGAGGTCCTGCGACCCCGGAGTGGGCCGCCGGCGTCTGCGGCGTGCCGGCGGCGCGCATCCGCGCGCTGGCGCGCGCGTGGGCGCGCCACCGGCCGGTCGCGCTCGTCCCCGGGCTCTCCTTCCAGCGCACGCTGGGCGGCGAGGAGGCCGTGCGCCTCGCGATCGCCCTGCAGACCGTGACCGGCGACCTCGGCCGCCCGGGCGGGTCGAGCGGCGGCCGCACCTGGGGCGGCCTCCCCAAGCCTCGCGTGGGCAGCATCCCGGTCCGCCCAACCCCGCGGCCGCCGGCATCCCCTGCAACGACTGGGCCGGCGCCGTGCTGCACGGCCGCGCCGGCGGCCACCCCGTGGACGTCAAGGCGGCCTACGACACCGGCGGCAACTACGTGGTCCAGGGCGCGGACGTCGCCCTGAACATCCGCGCCATGCTCGCGCTCGAGTTCTCCGTCTGCCACGACCTCTTCCTGACGACGACGGCCCGCTACTGCGACGTCGTCCTCCCGGCCACCCACTGGCTGGAGCGCAGCGACATCGTGTTCACCTCGGCCGACTACCTGCTGTACTCGCACCGCGTGGCCGCCGCTCCCGGGCTGGCCAGGGACGACTACGACATCTTCGCCGACCTCGCCGAGGCGAGCGGGTGCGGCACGGCGTTCACGCAGGGCCGGGACGCGGCGGCGTGGCTGGACCACTTCCTGGAGGGCTCGGACGTGGGGGATCCCGAGGAGTTCCGGCGCACCGGCATCCACTGGGGCGCCGACCGCGAGCGCGTGGGGCTCGCCGAGTTCGCCGCCGACCCGGAGGGCGCCCCGCTGGCGACGCCCTCGGGGCGCGTGGAGCTGGCCGGGGCGGCCTGCGCGGCGGCGGGGCTCTCCGAGGTCCCGGAGGCGCGGGTGCTCGGGCCCGCGCCGGAGTCGCCGCTCTACTTCATCTCACCCAAGTCGCGGCTGCGCGTGCACACGCAGTTCGCCGCGCTGCCGTGGGTGCGCGAGCGCGACGACCGGACCCTGTGGATCAACCCCGCCGACGCCGCTGCCCGAGGGGTCGCCGACGGCGACGAGGTGCTGGTGGAGAACGAGCGCGGCCGGCTGCGCTGTGCCTGCCGCGTGACCGACGACGTCATGCCGGGGGTCGTCTCGCTGCTCGCCGGCATCGAGCCGAGCTTCGACGAGGACGGCTGTGACGTCGCCGGGTCGGCCAACGTGCTCACCAGCCCCGAGCCGACGCTCCCCAGCCGCGGCGCGCGCCTGCTCTCGACGCTGGTCGAGGTGCGGCGCGCCGGCTCGGCGCCGCTCGCCGAGTCGTCTTCGCCGGCGGCCGGCCCACCATTCGCCGGCTCGCCGACGGGGCGGCGGCTCGGCCGCGAGCGGCTTGCGTCCGCCGCGCCGCGCGGAGTGCTCCTTGCGCAGCGCGATGAGGTCGCGGGCCAGCACCCAGCCGGCCGAGGCGAGCGGGATCGCCAGCAGCACGCCCACGATGCCGCCGAGCGCGGCGCCTATGAGCGCGGCGATGAACACGATCAGCGGGCTCAGCGCCACCGTCTTGCTGTACACGACGTTCTGCAGGACGTTGTTCTCGAACTGCTGGTACAGACGAAGTAGACGACCAGGACGATGCCGTCGACGACGCCGCCGGTGGCGAACCCGACGATGCAGACGATCACCGCGCCGATGGTCGCGCCGACGAGCGGGATGATGTCGAGGACGGCGACGAGCACGGCGAGCGTCTCCGCGTAGGGCACGCCCATGATCTTGAGGACGATGTACGAGGCGATGCCGGCGACGACGCTGATCGCGAGGTTGCCGCGCACGTAGCCGCCGGCCGCGCGCAGGAAGTTCTCGCCGATGCGCTCGCCCCAGCTGCGCTCCTCGTCGACCATGCGCGTCGAGGATCGCCTGCCAGGCGCGCGGGCCCTCGATCAGCATCATCACCATGATGGTCAGGATGGTGATGGTCGCGGCGACGATGGACGCCGCCTGCGTGACGGCGCCGACGATCGTGTCCTGGTTGCCGAGCAGCGTCGGCACCTGCCCCGGCGTGATCGCGACGAGGCGCTCGAGGACGTGGAACTTGTCTCGAGCAGTCGAGCGCGCCGCCGGGCCCGAAGAGCGCGTCGACGATGCCCGGCAGCGCGCGGATGAAGTCGTCGGCCTGCGGGACCACCGGCCAGGCGACGCGACGATGACCGCCGACGAGCACCACGACCGTCGCGAACGACACCAGCAGCGAGCCAGGATGCGGTTCCAGCGGTGACGCACCAGCCAGCCGACGGCGGGCTGGAGCGCGATCGCGAGGATCGACGCCGATGAGCACCCACAGCAGGATCGTGCGGATCTGGAAGAGGAACTGGAGGATGCCGACGATCGGCCAGCGACGGTGAGGGTGACGATGGCGGTGACGCGGATGATCTGGGAGGCGCACCACTCGCGATCCGCGAGCATGCTCGTCGCGAGGGTCCCTGCTCGGCCATGCTCGCCGCCTCCCGGATCGCTCGTGCCCGCTCCGTCGCGAAGAGCGTATCATTGGGCCGCCGCCGCGGGGGCTCCGCCTTCATCGGCGGCCGCGCCTCCCGCGCCGCGTGGGCCTATAGCTCAGTTGGTTAGAGCAGCCGACTCATAATCGGCCGGTCGCAGGTTCGAGTCCTGCTGGGCCCACCATCCTTGGCATTCGCCGAGCGCTTCGAACGGGTCCGCTCAGGTGTCGAGGTCCCGCAATTCCTCCGCGAGGGCCGTCTCGAGCTCCCGCCGGCGCTCGAGGACGAGCCCGGCCGCGCTGGCCGCGAACGTGCTCCAGGGAGGCGCGCCCGTGTCGATCTGCCCGCGCAGGCGATCGGCGAACGCCTCGGCGAGGTCGTTCGCCGTCTCGACGGCGATGCTCCATGCCGAGGGGTCGTCGACCTGCTGGTACAGGCGCACCAGGGCCACGTTCAGGTCGTCGTCCACCAGCGCCACGGCGCCGCCCTCGAGCGGCCGCGGGTCCCGGTGGTCGACCACCCAGCCGCCGGTGTTGACCACGCCGATGCCGCCGGCGGGCCAGGCGTCGTCGGCCCACCACTCGGCGAACGGCTTGTGCGTGTGGCCGAGGATCAGGGAGGCGTCGTCCGGCAGCTCGCCCAGGTCCGTCTGGACCCGCTGCAGCAGGGCGCCGATGTAGGTGCCGAGCGCCTTGCGGGCGCCTGGGCTCAGGACCCCGCTCTGGTCGCCGCGCTCGCGCGCGGCCGCCAGCTTGCCGGCGAGCCCGCCGGCCACGTGCCTGATCGTCCAGCGCTCGGCGCCGCCCTTGAGGCGGCCCTGGTCGATGGTCACGTTGCGCGCCACGGCGTCGAGGATACGTTTGAACGCCTGCTCGTCCTGCAGCGCCTCGTAGATCAGCTCGACCAGCTCTCCCGGTCTGCCGGAGCGCGTCATCGAGGAGAAGAAGGATCGATCCGCCAGTTTCGCGCTCCAGCGTCTCGGCGTCCGCGGGGAGCTTGGCGTGCGGCGCGAACATGCGCGCGAACTCGGACATGCTGGTGCACACCGGGTCGATGTAGTGGCCGTGCGTGACCACACGAGCCGCCGCCCGTCGGCCGACGGAAGGCAGAGGTCGGGGTAGAGCACGCGCACGCGCGCGGCGGGGCGCCGGGCAGACGCGCGCAGCAGCGCGGTGAGCGGGACCGAGATGATGGCAGGCTCCCGGTCGAGCAGCATGGGGCCGATGCGGTGGCTGGGGCTGCCATCGAGACGACCGCCGGCGGCGACCAGCCGGTCCTCGAGCCACCGCTGCCGCGCGTAGTCCCACGTCAGGTGGTCGTGGTTGCCGGGGAGGAGGATCACCTCGTCGTCCACCACGGGGTCGTCACCCGACATGAGCGCCTCGGCGAACAGGCCGAAGACCGGCAGAGCACGCTCCGCGGGGAGAGCGCCAGGTCGATGAGGTCGCCGGCCGCGATGAGGCTCGGCGGCCGGCCGGAGCCGTTGCAGCCCGAGACCAGCGACCGCAGGCAGTCGGCCAGGGAGAGCAGCGCCGGGCTCGGGCGGTGCGTGTCGGCCACCGTCCGGCCTGGCTGCACCTGGGTGAGGATGCTGTTGCCGGCGCCCAGGTGGACGTCGGTGAGCACGATGTAGCGGATGTGACTTCCCATGGTCCGCTCATGCTACGCGAGAACAGCGCGCCCGGGTGGCCCGTCTGCTATCGTCCGTGGCTCAGCGATCGTGCGCTGACTGCAAGTACAGGTTGCAGCTGACACGGCCTTCGGCCCATGCCCCCCGAGGAGGAAGGAATGGCGCCCGTGCAGGACGCGAGGTCGGTAGAGGTCTGCTTCTCTCCGAAGCTGTTCGAGGACATCCTGACGACGGGTGACTTCGTCGTCGTGCTGGTCGACGTCCTGCGCGCCACGACCACCATCTGCACCGCGGTGGCGAACGGGGTGGAGGCGATCGTCCCCGTCGCGACGCACGAGGAGGCGCGACGGCTCAAACCCGAGGGGTACCTGGTCGCCTCCGAGACGGACGGCGTGCAGCTCGACTGGGCGGACTTCGGCAACTCAGCGTTCAGCTTCACCAGAGAAGCGATCGGCGGCAGGACGCCGTCTACTGCACGACCAACGGCACGCGGGCGCTGCACATCGCGGGCGGCGCGAGCGCCATCGCGATCGGGGCCTTCATCAACATCACGGCGCTGACCGACTGGCTCGCGGACCGTCGCAAGGACGTGGTCTCCTGTGCTCGGGCTGGAAGAACAAGTTCTGCCTCGAGGACACCCTGTTCGCCGGGGCGCTCACCGGGAGGCTGCTGGAGACGGGCCTGTTCCGGACCGAGTGCGACTCGGCGCACGCTGCGATGGACCTCTGGCGGCTGGCCGAGGGCGACGTGCTGGGCTACATCGACAAGGCCGCGCAGCGCCACCGCCTGAAGCGGCTGGGGCTGGACGACGTGCTGCCGTACTCGTTCGCCTGCGACCAGTAGAGGTCGTGCCGGTGTACGACGGCGAGGCGATCAGGGCGGCCGGCGCGCGGCCGGAGGAGTAGGGCGCGCCGGCGGACCGGTGGGCCGCGCCGGTTCCCCGCTGCCGGCTCCTACTCGAGGTACTCGCGCAGACGCTGCGCCTCGCGCGCGAACTTGAGCTTCGACAGACTGCGCGCCTCGATCTGG
>CAVPXA010000027.1:0-97831 GCA_963709635.1 uncultured Thermoleophilia bacterium | reverse complement strand
GATCGTAGGCCGCCGGCGCCAACGAGCCGGTACGCACGACGGCCGGGCGGAGCCGAAGGCGCTCCGCCCGGCCGGCCGCGGCTCTTCTCAGTGGTAGATGTACACCGTCTCGCCGACCCACGAGTTGTCGTAGGTCCAGTAGCAGGCCCAGATGGGCTGACGCACGCAGCCGTGACTCGCCGGGTACGGCGGCACGTCCACCCACCCGTGCATGGCGAAGTCGCCCTGGAACCCCATGGTGCGCACCAGCGTGCCGCCGAAGCCGGAGCTGGTGTAGGGGTGCTTCTGCTGGATGCGGAAGGTGCCCTCCGGCGTGTTGCCGGTGGCGCCGGTCGAGACGCAGATGATGCCCCAGGGCTTGCCGCCCTTGACGATCATCAGGATCTGCCGGCCCTTGTCGACCTCGATGTGGGTGGACGGGCTCGCGTGCCGGGCCTTGATGAGCTTGGCGCCGTCGATCTTGCGCCAGCACGCGGTGTTGAACACGTAGCTGCGCGAGAGCCGGTAGGCCTTCTGGAACGCCATGACGGAGTCCTTGACCTGGGAGGTGAAGGTGGAGCCGACGTTGGGGACGCGGAAGCGCAGGCGCTGGAGCGCCGTGAGCATGCCCTTGACGTAGGGGCCTGTGGAACCCGCCGACAGCGTCTTGGCGCGCACCGCGACCTTGGCCTGCAGCGAGCGGCCGTCCAGGCCGGCCGCGGCCGGCAGCACGACGCTCAGCGTGAAGGCGTCCACGCCGCGCAGCGGGAAGCGCAGCGTGGCCTTGCCGTTCTTGGCGCGGGCCTTGTACGTGCCCACGACCGCGCCGCGATGGGAGACCTTGACGACGACGAGGCCGTCGTAGGCGGCCGGCGTGATCTTGACCACGAACGTGGACGTGAGGAACGGCACGAGCGCGCCGTGGGTCACCGTCGCCTTGGGCTTGACGGCCAGCGCCTGCGCAGCGCTGGCGACCGACGGGTCGGAGGTGAGGCTCGCGACGACGTCGCCACTGCGGTGCGGAGTGAAGGTGAGCGAGTAAGCGCCCGACGCGTCGGTCGTGGCCGTACCGGCGGGGGTGGCGCCGATCTTGACCGTGATCTCCTGGTCGGCGGCGGCCGGGTCCAGCGTACCGCTCACGGTGACCTGCTCGCCGAAGACCACGGACGCCTTGGAGAGCGCCGCCGTGAGCGTGGGAGCGACGGGTGACGACGCGACCGCCGGGGTCTCGGACTCGGCGGTCGCGGCCGGGGCCGCCGCCGGCGAAGCGGGCGCGGCGGCCTCGCTCGCGGACGGCGACGCGGACGGAGACGACGAGGCGAACGCGGGTACGGCGAACGCCAGCGCGACGAGCGCGACGGTGAGGAGGGCGAGCGTCCAGACCCCTCGGTTGGCACGACCTGTGACGAACTCGCGCATGTACCTGCTCCCTCCGTGACGCGTTGGTGTGCGAGCCTGCTCGGTACCGCAGGGTAGCACGGGCCCTCGCGGACGGTCGACCGCGCGCCCGTGCGTGAGAGGGACGGGCGCACGGGTCTCCGCGTTCGGTGCGATAGCATTGACGAGCCGCGCGGCGCACGCCTCGCGGCCCGGCAGAGACCCGCGACGACCGCGAGGAGAGTGGAACGATGCTCGACGTGAAGATGGTGCGCACCGACCCGGACACGGTCCGCAGGGCCCTGGAACGGCGGGGCGACTCCACGTCGTCGCTGGACGAGTTCCTCGCCGTGGAGGAGCGCCGCCGGCAGCTCCTCACGGAGGTCGAGACGCGGCGCGCCGAGCGCAAGCGGGCGAGCGACGAGATCGCCACGGTCAAGAAGGCCGGCGGCGACGCCGACCAGGCGATCGCCGCCATGCGCACGCTCGGCGACCAGATCAAGGAGCACGAGGCGGCGCTCGCGGAGACGGAGGAGCGCCTCAAGGTCATGCTCCTGGAGCTGCCCAACATCCCGCTGCCGGACGTGCCCGACGGCGGCGAGGACGACTCCGTCGTCGTCCGCACCGTCGGCGAGCCCCGGCAGTTCGACTTCGAGCCCAAGGACCATCTCGACCTGGGCCTCGCCCTCGACCTCATCGACATGGAGCGCGCGGCCAAGGTGAGCGGCTCGCGCTTCGTCTACCTCAAGGGCGACCTCGTCATGCTGCAGTTCGCCCTCGTCAACTACGCGCTCTCCGTCATCCAGAGCAAAGGGTTCCGCCCGGTGATCCCTCCCGTGCTCGTACGCGAGGAGGCCATGTACGGCACGGGCTTCTTCCCCACCGACCGCGCCCAGGTGTACGAGACAGTGGACGGCGACTGCCTGGTCGGCACCAGTGAGGTGCCGCTCGCGGCCATGCACATGGAGGAGTTCCTCGACGAGGCGTCATTCCCGATCCGCTACGCAGGCTATTCGACCTGCTTCCGGCGCGAGGCCGGCGCCGCCGGGCGCGACACGCGCGGCATCCTGCGCGTGCACCAGTTCGACAAGGTCGAGATGTTCAGCTTCTGCTCGCCCGAGCAGAGCGCGGCCGAGCACCTGGTGATCCTCTCGGCCGAGGAGGCGATCCTGCAGGGCCTCGGCATCCCGTACCAGGTCGTGAACATCGCCGCCGGCGACCTCGGCGCTCCGGCGGCGCAGAAGTTCGACTGCGAGGCGTGGCTCCCGGGCCAGCAGCGCTACCGGGAGCTCACCAGCTGCAGCAACTGCACCGACTACCAGGCGCGGCGGCTCAACACCCGCTTCCGGACGGAGAAGGGGCCGCGCTTCGTGCACACGCTCAACGGAACCGGCGTGGCCGTGGGCCGAACGCTCATCGCCATCATGGAGAACTACCAGCAGGCCGACGGCAGCATCGTGCGTGCCGGACGTCCTGCGGCCCATGATGGGCAAGGACGTCATCGGCGCCTGAGCAGGCGCGGGAGTGCTCGTGGGCGCCGCGCCTACCGCGGCGCCCGCCCGAGAGGGGTCAGTCGACCGCGTGGGCCGGCGCGAACGCCGCTCCCTCGCCGTCCTCCCGCCACGGGATCACGAAGCAGCGCACGTCGACTCCGGAGAACTCGGTCTCCAGCAGCCTCTTGACCTTGCGCAGGTCGCGCTCCAGCAGTTCCTGCTGGTCGAACCCCAGGCCGCCGAGGGCGCGCTCGTAGGCGGCGCACTCCTGGTGCGCCGCGAGGATGATGGTGCGCACGTCGTGCGCCTCCACGATCTCACGCACGCAGGAGAGCGCGACCCGGCGCTCGGTCCCCGGCCGCGTGAGCGGCAGCGGCCCGCCGGGCACCAGCATGCGGTTGGCCTCCGGGGCGCCGAGCTCGACCAGGAGCGCCTCGAGGCGCCGCGCGATGCGGCCGTCCGAGCAGCCGATGAGAAGCGTGTTCATGCGCAGCAGTATCGCAGACCCCGGTCCCAGCGGCCAGCGTGGCGGCCGCCACGCGCGTTGTACACTCACCTCTGACGGAGGGGTGGCCGAGAGGTCGAAGGCAGCGGTCTTGAAAACCGCCAACGGGGCGACTCGTTCGTGGGTTCGAATCCCACCCCCTCCGCCACTCCTACCGCGGAGAAGCGACCGACGCGGCCCCTGTCCCCCACCTTCCCGCCTCGATTCGTGGGCCATTGTGCACCAGGACCAGGGGCCACGAACGCCGACGGTGGTCATCAAACGCCCTGCGAACGGGTGCCGCCGGGAGCCGCCGGGCGTCTGGTCTCAGCCCTTGGGGCCGATGTGCACGTGGTCCCGGACCGCGCCCGCGAGCTCCTGACCCTCAGCCACCACGACAGGCCGAGCGGGACCTTCGTTCTCGGTGTCTATCCCTCGACTTCGACCTGGAAGCCTCCATAGGCCAGTTGCCTCATGTCGAAGGGCACGACCATATCCTTATACTCTTCCGCCTTCTCCCCCATCTCCTTCATCACCCTGGCATTCACCTCATCGCGATGCTCTTTGGATTCGAAGACGATGAAGGAGAACCACACGGTCTGATCGCCCCGCGCTCCGGCCATCTCAGGAAATGCGCGGCTCTTCTCGCTGCCCATCTCCTGGGGGGTCAGGTCGTCGCCTCGGCATTCAAAATACGCCAGCGCTCCGTGTTTCATCCAGGAATCACGACCGCCCTCTGCCATCTTCTTGTACTCTTCGCCCTTGTCATCAGGGATCACAAGCACGAATCCATCAACATACTTCGCCATGTCGTAGTACCCCGTCTCGTTTGAGAGATCATCACCAAGATACCCGGCGTGGCGGACGTTTACTGACGGGATCCTTCATCCCCGTGTGAGCGGACGCCGTCTTCGCTCACGCTGCTACGTGTCGGGCTCGCTCGCGTTGTGATCGCAGCCCATGGCGGCCGGCGTGAACTCCGTGCCGGTGTAGCCGCTGGATGTACGGGCCGCCGCGCACCAGCCGCAGGACCAACGGCGACCAGGCAGTCGCTGATCGATGTGCTCTGCCATACTCGGGGAGCCCCCGCGACTCGCCGTGCGCCGAGCCGGGGCGACCATCGACGTCCAGCGACCCCGGAGGGCGCCATGACGACCGACGATGATGCAGCCCAATGGGACGAGCAGGTGCCGTTCTGCTGTCACGAGGAGGTCCTCGACGAGGGCGGCGTGCTGGTGAGGGCGACGGGGGATCTCGACCTCCACACGAGTGCCGAGTTCCAGGAAGTGCTCACGGCGGCCCGAGGCCGGAAGCCCGTGCGGCTCGTGGTCGACCTCTCCGACGTCACCTTCATCGACTCGACCGCGCTCGCCGTGTTGGTCGTGCTGCAACGCGGGATGAGGCACCCGCTGGACGTGGTCGTCACGCGGCCCCAGTTGCGCAGGATCCTGGCCGTAACCGGGCTCGACACGGTGTTCGCGCTGCATCCGAGCGTAGAGGAGGCGCGCCGGCGCGCGGCGTAGCAGCGGGCGCGCCCCTCTCCGCCCGCCCGCACCCTCCGCTCGCCCGCGCTCCGTACGCGGGACGACGCCGGGAGGCGGCGGTGCAACGCACCGCCTCCCGGCGCCGTCCGTCCGATCTCAGGTCACGCCGCGGGGGTCTCTTCCGCCGGCGGCGTGTAGCTGCTCCATGGGTCGGTGTTGTCGCCGCCCCAGCCGCAGCAGCCGCCATCGCCCTTGAGCATCTTCCAGGCGAAGAACGCACCGACGCCGACGAGGATGAGCAGCATGATGAAGATGATCTTCTTCAAAAAGGGTCCCTCCTCCCGTTCGCTGTGCCCATAGTACCCCATGCTCCGCGGTCTATGCCCGCCGATCCTCTGGCGCAAGCGCCGGAGCGTGGCATAGTCTCAACACATGTGGGTCACGACACACGTCCTCGCCGGCCTCGGCATCGCCGCCGCCCTGGGCGGGCCGTGGTGGCTGCTCGTCATCATCGTCGTCGCGGCCCACGTGCTCATGGACCTCATCCCGCACTGGGACTACACGGTCTCGCGCCACCCCGTCGGCTACGGCTGGTGCGACTTCATCGCTTCGTTCGCCGCGTTCTGGCTCGCCTGGCTCGCGCTCGGCTACCCGTGGTGGATCGCCTTCATGGGTCTGCTCTCGGGCGCCCCGGACTGGGACGTGCTCATCTGGGTCGCGCGCGGAGAGAAGGGCCGCAAGTACTTCCCCAGCCACTGGGACCGGTTCCCGCACGGCAGGTCCGGACCGGTGTGGGGCATCGGGATCCAGGTCGTGATCATGGCCGTGAGCGTCGCCGTGGTGCTCGCCCTGGCTCCCTGACCATCGACGAATCGACCGGCCGCGACCCGAGGAGGAGTGATGCCCCCGCTGGACCTCGTCAAGCTGCACAAGCCGCTGTACCAGCCGTCGGCGAAGCACCCGGCGATCGTGGAGGTGCCGGATCTGGCGTTCCTGATGGTGGACGGGCGCGGCGACCCCGAGACGGCGGAGCCCTACCACCAGGCGCTCGAGGCGCTGTACTCGGTGGCGTACACGCTCAAGTTCACGCTCAAGAAGACGGACCCGGAGCGAGACTTCAAGGTCGCGCCGCTCGAGGGGCTGTGGTGGGCGGACGAAGAGGCTCCCACCATGGCCGACCTGCAGCGCGACCGCGACGCCTGGAACTGGACGATGATGATCGCGCTGCCGGACGCGGTCACTCCGGTGGAGGTCGCGGCGGCGCGGGAGGCTGCGGCGCGGAAGAGGGAACTGCCCACCGCGCCGCTGCTGCGCCTCGAGCGCCTCGAAGAGGGCCTGGCGGCGCAGATCATGCACGTCGGCCCGTATGCGGAGGAGGCGCCGACCATCGAGAGGCTGCACGCGTTCGCCGCCGCGGAGGGCTACGAGCTGCGGGGTCGCCACCACGAGATCTACCTGGGCGACCCCCGCCGCACCGCGCCGGAGCGGCTCAAGACCGTGCTGCGGCACCCGGTACGGCCGGCCTGAGGGCTGCCGCGAGCCGTTCGGCTGCCGCGGTCCGGCGTGAGGGCCGCCGCAGGACCGGCTACCTGGTCCGCCGGCGCGGGGAGCCGCGACAACGCAGCGCCCGGTCAAGGAGATGTGGTCAGCGGTGGAGCACCACCAAACGTACGTCTGAACACACCATGGTACGTTTGGTGGTGCCGTTGGTAGTGCTCGTGCGCGATGCACATACCCTTGGGTCGGCCGGCCGGGGAATGAGCCTCCCGCGACCGGCCGGCGGCGACCGGCCTTCGGCGCGCCGCGGTCCTTTGCCGCGTCGCCCCCGAGTGCCAGAATGCACCAAGGAAGCCGCAGATCGACCTGTCCACCGCTGCAAGGAGGGGACCCATGGAGTACGTGATCGGAGAACGGGAGCTCGCGCCCGTGCTCGCCCTGGTGCACCGCGCGTCGGTGACCATGGAGACCATCGGCGACGGCATCGGCGGCGCGTTCGGCGTGCTCGTCGAGCACGCCGGCGAGACCGGCGCCCAGTGGGCGGGCCCACCGTTCGTCCTCTACCCCGAGGCTTGCGAGGGTGAGTTCGAGGTGGCGGTGTGCATGCCCGTCGTGCCGGGCGCCCAGGGCGGCGAGCGGGTATCCCTTGAGGAGGTGCCCGGCGGACTCTGCGCCTCCACCGTCCACGTCGGCCCGTACAACGAGGTCGGCAAGGCCTACGTGGCGCTGCAGAAGTGGATGACCGACAACGGCCGCGCGCCGGCCGGCGCGGTGCGCGAGGTCTACCTCAACGACCCCGACTCGGTGCCGTCGGAGCAGCTGCAGACCGAGATCGACTGGCCGGTCGCCTGAGAGGCCGCGCGGACGGCCCGGCGGCCGCGCGCCACGGGCGCGGGGCCGCCGTCAGGGCCGTCAGGGCGTGCGGCCCCGCAGCCAGAAGGCGAGCCCGAACCCCAGGATCGCCACGACGCCCATGAAGGCGCCGAAGAGCGTGAGGCCCACGGCGAACAGCGCGCCGGCGACCACGACGTCCAGGCCGGCGGCGATGAGCAGCAGCACCCAGGGCTTCACGGCGTGAGCACCTCCCGCGCGACCGACTCCGCGAACAGCGCCTGGAAGGCGAGGTCGCGGACGAGGATGCGCTCGTCGACGTTGTGGTAGCGGGGCGAGACGTCCTCATACCCTTCCACGAGATGCGGCGCGAAGTTGTAGGCGACCACGTCGGGGAACGCGGCGCGGAACCAGTTTGAGTCGGTGAAGCCGACGGAGTGGCTGTTGGCCAGCTGCGCCTCGGGGACGAACCGCTGCAGCGTCGACTTGATCGCGCCCGCCAGTGGCGACGGGTACGGCGACGAGTTGCCGCGGGTGACGGGGCCGACCCACTCGAGGTCCCAGTCGGCCTCCACCCCGTCGAGCGCGGTGCGCACCTCGGTGAGCACCTCCTGCTCGTCGTGCCCCGCGAGCATGCGGCAGTCCACACTCAGCTCCACCCGCGTCGGGAACACGTTCACGGCGACGCTGTTGCTCTTGACGATCGTGGGAGAGAACGCGAACCCGTAGAGCGGCTCGATCATGTCGGCGAGCTGGACGTCGCGGCGCGCGAGGTCGTGGAGCGCCTTGCGCGCCGTCGTGGGGTCGCGCAGGCGCTCGCGCAGCGCGGGCGAGTCCACGAGCAGGCGCACGAGCTCCTCCGACGACCCGTCGATGACCAGCGGGAGCTCGTGGGTGGCGAGGGCGTCGATGACGCGCGCCGCCGCGACCACGGCGTTGCCGCTGCGCAGCGGCACGGAGGCGTGGCCGGCCTCGCCCTTGACGATGAGCTTGAACTGCGCCGTGCCCTTCTCGCCGCTCTCGATGAGGTAGACGCGGCGGCCGGCACGCTCCAGGAAGTGGCCGCCGCCCTCGTTGATGACGTAGTCGGTCTTGATGAGGTCGGGGCGGTTGGCGCAGAGCCAGCGGGCGCCGCCGACCGAGCCCTCCTCCTCGTCGGCGGTGCAGGCGTAGACGAGCGTGCCGGCGGGCGGGCCGCCGGCCGCGGCGATGCGGGCCGCGGCCACGGCGTGAGCGGCCACCAGGTTCTTGATGTCGACGGCGCCCCGGCCCCACACGTAGCCGTCCTTGATGAGGCCGGAGAACGGGGGCACCTGCCAGTCCGGCGCGCTGGCCGGCACCACGTCCTCGTGCGCCAGGAGCAGGAGGCTTGGACCCGGCCGGCCGCTCTCGAGCCGGAGCACGAAGCTCCGCCGGTGCTCCGGCTCGCCGACGATCTGGCCGCCGGTGACGCCGCGCTCGGCGAACCACGCGGCCATGAACTCGGCTACCCTGGTCTCGTCGCCGGGCGGGTTGCTCGTGTCGATCTGGATGAGCGCGCTGAGCAGCTCGCTGGTCTCGCGCTCCACCTCGGCGACGACGGCTCGATCGATGCCGGCGATGTCCACGGATGACCCCCTCTGCTCAACGGATGCTAACGCGGTAGGCGGCCATCATGATCCCGCCGCTTTCGAGCCCGGAGCGGGTGCGGTATAGTGTCCTTCCCGCGCGGAGAAGTGGCCGAGTGGCTGAAGGCAACCGCCTGCTAAGCGGTTAAGGGGCTTTAACCTCCTTCCCGGGTTCGAATCCCGGCTTCTCCGCCAGCCTCTCCACTCCAGCGGACCCCGCCGACCCGACCCTGCGACCCCTCTGGAGCCTCATGACCGCCGCAGTGCAGCTCGTCGACGTGACCGCCGAGAACTGGCGCGACGTGGCCGACCTCGAGGTCGCCGCGGAACAGCAGACGTTCGTCGCCCCCGTCTCCCGCTACCTCTGCCTCTGCCACTACGGCGGCGTGTGGAGCCCGCTGGCCGTCGCCGCCGACGGCGAGATCGTCGGCTTCGTGATGTGGGCCGTCGACTCCGACGACCGCAGCGGCTGGATCGGCGGCCTGGTGATCGGCCGCGAGCACCAGCGGCGCGGGTACGGGCGGGCCGCCGTGCTGGCCCTGCTCGAGCGGCTGCGCCGCGAGCAGGGATGCCCCACGGCGGCCCTCAGCTACGCCGCGGACAACGCGGCCGCCCGCGGCCTCTACGCCTCTCTCGGCTTCGTCGAGACCGGCGAGCGCGAGGATGACGAGCTTGTCGCTCGCCTCCCGCTCGCGCCCGCCTGAGGCGCGCGGCCGCTCCGCCGCGCTCCGCCCGCCGCCAGCATCCACGTTTTCCCGCGCCGCGACTATGGGGTATACTCTGCCTCCGCGTGCGCACGTAGCTCAGTTGGATTAGAGCGTCGGTCTACGGAACCGAAGGCCGCAGGTTCGAGTCCTGCCGTGCGCACCATCTTCTCCCCTCCTCCCTCGTTCGGTCTACGCACCGTCTCCGTCACCGTCGGGTACAGTCACTGTGTTCAGGACCCTGCCCAAGTAGAGTCACACGGAGGTGTGCCATGCGCGGAATCATGATCCTATTGATGATCATCGGAGGGCTCCTGCTTGCGGCGCTGATCGCAGGGATCGTGCTCAGCAATCTCCGGTTCTTCATCTGGATCGCCATCATCGGGCTGATCGTTTGGGGCGTATACATGCTCGTCACCCGCCCCTGGCGCTACAGCTGACTCCGGCGCCCTTCGCGGAGGCGGCGCCGTATGACTCGGTGGCATGACGAGCGCCGAGCGGTGAGCTCCACATTCCGGCGTTGCGGGTACAGTGCCGGATGCACATCCGCAGTCCACAAGAGGAGATCCGCATCATGCGAGCACGGTACGTTCCCCTGGGTCTGGCCATCCTGATCCTGGTGCTGGCGGTCGTCGTCACCGGCTGCTCGAGCCAGGAGACCGCGTCGGAGGACGAGACGGGCGCCGCGACGGGCGCCGCGTGGGAGACCGTGGACGTCCAGACGGCCTACGACGCGCTGGGCTCGAGCGCAGACGCCCAGATCGTGGACGTGCGCGAGCCGGACGAGTGGGCCGAGACGGGTGTGCCCGAGGGCGCGGTGCTCGTCCCGCTCGGCGACCTGGAGTCACAGGCCGCCTCCGAATTGAAGGCCGACCAGCCGGTCTACGTGATCTGCCGCAGCGGCAATCGCAGCCAAACCGGCTCAGACATCCTGGTGGGCCTCGGCTTCACGCAGGTGTACAACGTGGACGGCGGCATCACGGCTTGGATGGACGCCGGGCTGCCCGTGGAGACGTACACTCCCTGACGCGCGCGGAGGCGCAGGCCTGGGCTACTTGCCCCGGACGCTCTTCTTGATGGAGACGAGCAGGTCTGCCAGCCCGTTGGCGGCGCGGTTGAGGCGCTTCCGGGTGATGCTCATCACCGTGGAGTCCATGCCGGCGCTGTTGAAGTGCTTGACCAGCGCCGGGTAGTGCTGGTGACTGGCGGCCGCGGTGCTCTTGCTGAACGCGACCACGTCGCGGGTGGCCCGGTAGCCGTCGTAGGAGACCCAGCCGCGGTTCTCCCCGGCCGTGTCGGTGAGCGTCTCCACGCGGTCCTCGTACCTGGAGTGCATCTTGTCCTCGGCCGTGCACTGGTCGGTGTGCAGCGGGCAGCAGATGTCGGCGTAGTAGTGCGCCATGATGCCGGCGTACCTGGCCGCCGCCGCCGACCTGCCGGCCTTGCGCGCGGCGAGCGCCTTGCCGTAGTACTCCATGACCTTCTTGGGGGCGTCGCCGTAGTGGTCTGCGCCCCAAACGTCGTACACGTGGTACCAGAAGTCGTGGGACTCGGTGTCCGGGTCGTCGGTATGGGGCAGTGCGGTCTTGAGCCTCACCCACCCCGCGCCCTGCTTGGCCGCGAGCCTGTTGGCCTCCTGCAGGACCCAGTCGTGCGTGCCGTAGCCGTTGCCCCAGTCGTCGCCGTTGCTCCAGGCGAGAGCAGCCGCCGGCAGCAGCAGCAGCGCCACGCAGGCGATCACGATGACGATGAGCAGTCGCGCACGCATGGACCCTCCTCCGCAGATGCTGTTCAAGGGTAGCAGGCCGCGGGGACGGCACGCGACGTGGGCTGGCGGACGGCAGGTGCGACGGGCTGCTGGGCCGGGATCGAGTCTCCGCCCGGTGCGCCGGGATGAAGCCCCCGCGCGCCTGCTCTACCATGGGTGAGACCCATGAGGACCGAGAGGACACGCGGAAGGACCTCGGCGGTCGTGCGCGCGGCCGCAACAGCGGCGCTCGTCCTGCCGCTCGTCGTGATCACGGTCGCCTGCAGCGACTCGGTCACGGTCGCCCGTCAGACGCCTCCTCCTGTGCGCATCGGCGCCATCTACAACCTCACCGGCGGCCAGGCAGCGCTGGACGCCCCGTCGCTCGACGGCGCCCGTCTTGCGGTGGACCGCATCAACGCACACGGCGGGCTGCTCGGCCGGCGCGTCGAGCTCCTGGAGCGCGACGGCCAGACCAACGAGGAGGACGTGCGCAGGGCGGCGGCGAGCCTCGTCGCCTCCGGCTGCTCGGCCATCATCGGCCTCTCCGACACCGATCAAGTGCTGGCCGCCGCACCCATCGCGGCGCGCGCCGGCGTGCCGTTCGTCACCAGCGGCGCCACCTCGCCGCTCCTCCCCGCCGACGTGCCCAACTGGCTCTTCCTGGCCTGCTTCGGCGACAACACGCAGGCCGCCGCCAGCGCGCAGTACGCGTCGGAGCAACTGGGAGCGCGGACGACCGCCGTCCTCTACGACCGCGGGCTCGACTACACGCGCCTGCTGGCCAAGTACTTCCAGCGCTCGTTCCGCGCGCAGGGCGGGAGCGTGCTCGTCACCGCCGACTACGAGAAAGCGGGAGACGCCGTACAGCGCCTCGCCGACGGCGCGGCCGGCCCGGACGAGGATGCCTCGTCCTCTGAGGGCGAGTCGAGCACCGGCGACGAGGACGGCTCGAGCGCCGAGGCCTCGAGCGGCGACTCGGGGTCCGGGAGCGGGTCGGCGGAAGGCAGTGAGTCCGAGGAGGGCGGCGCGGGCGGCAGTGGGTCCGGCGCGGCGGCCGCAGCGTCCGGCGCGGCGGCCAAGGGCTCCGGGACCCCGCTCGCCGCGGAGGCCGACGTGCTGTTCCTGGCAGCCGCTCCGGAGGACGCGGCGCGCCTGGTGCGCAAGCTGCGCGCCGCCGGCTACCGCCAGCCCATCATGGGCGGAGACAGCTTCGACTCCGAGGGGCTCATCAAGAGCGCCGAGAAGACCGGCGGCAAGGTGTACTACACCACGCACGCCGGCGTCGGCATGAGCTCGGCGAGCCGCGCCGTCCGCCGATTCGACGCGTTCTACCAGGCGGCCTACGGCCGGCCGCCCCAGAACGCGTTCGCCGGCCTCGGCTACGACGCCGTCGGCCTGGTGGCCTCGGCCATCCGCCGCGCGGACTCCGTCAAGCCGTCCGAGGTCCGCGACGCACTGCAGGCGACGCGGCACTTCCCCGGCGTCACCGGCACGCTGAGTTACGCCGGCGACGACAGGGTGCCGCTCAAGAAGGTCACGCTCGTGTGTGTCGGACGGCGGCCGGTGGTCGTCGCCCAGTTCACGCCAGGCTACGTAGCCGAGCCCTGACGGCACGGCCGCGCTGTGACGACACGGCGGAGCCGGACGGCTTCGCCCGGCCGGCGCCGTGCTGCCCGACTCAGTTGCGCCCGAAGATCGCCAGGAAGTACATGAGCTGGGCGATCGACGCCAGCGCGCCGGCCACGTAGGTCATCGCGGCCGCCGTGAGCGTCTGCCGCGCGCCCACGGCCTCGGTGTCGCTCACCAGCCCGAGCTCGCGGATCTGGGCCATGGCCCGCCGCGACGCGTTGAACTCCACCGGCAGCGTGACGAGCTGGAACACGATGACCGCGGCGAACACGACCAGCGCCAGCTGGATGAGCCCGAACGCTCCGAAGATCATCCCGGCGAACAGGATGAAGAACCACGCCTGCGACCCGAACGAAGCGATGGGCCAGATGGCGGAGCGGACCGTCATGGGCACGTAGGACCTGGCGTGCTGGATGGCGTGCCCTACCTCATGGGCGGCGACGGCGGTCGCCGCCACCGACCTGCCGGAGTACACCGCCTCCGAGAGGAACACCCCGCGCGACCGGGGGTCGTAGTGGTCGCTGAGCGGTCCGGCCTTGGACGGCTGCACGGGGACGCCCTGCAGACCGTTGCTGTCCAGGATTCGGCGCGCGACGTCGGCGCCGGTCATGCCGCTGCCGACGGGCACGCGACTGTTCTTGGCGAATGTGCTGCGGAGCCAGCCCTGCACGGCAAGCCCGAGGATGAGCGGCACTCCGAAGCAGATGATGTAGAGAGTCCAGTCCATTGAAGCGAGTCACCTCACGCCTGAGTCGTACTTGTGTCGTGCCTGAGCAACTGTACCCACAGTATGCCCTCTCGATGCCGCGAAGACGACCCGGGAGGCAGGCCGGAACGCCCTGCGAGCGCGGAGATCGAGTGTCGTCGAGCGGTTCTCACACACCCCGCTTTCGGGCATGATTGCCGCGATGACTGCGACCGGATTCTCCCACGACGAGTACTACATGCGGCTCGCCCTGCGCCAGGCCGAGCGGGCGACAGAGCACGGCGACGTGCCCATCGGCGCCGTGCTCGTCCTCGGGAGCGAGGTCATCGGGGCCGCCGGAAACGAGCGCGAGCTCCGGCAGAGCCCGCTCGCGCACTGCGAGATGCTCGCCATCGAGCAGGCGGCGGCGCACATGCGCAGCTGGCGACTCCTGGACACCACGCTCTACGTGACCCTGGAGCCGTGTCCCATGTGCGCCGGCGCCATCGTGCAGGCGCGCATCCCGCGGCTGGTCTACGGCGCCCCCGACGAGAAGGCGGGCGCCGCCGGCACGCTCTACAACGTGTGCCAGGACGACCGCCTCAACCACTGTCTGGACGTCACCTCCGGCGTCCTCGCGGACGAGGCGGTCGAACTGCTCCGCCAGTTCTTCCGGGCGCGGAGGTAGGACGCCGTGTTCAACCTCCGCGTGTACGTGAGCCCCGACCAGTTCGACGAGGTGACGCGCGCGCTGAACGCCCACGAGGGCGCGCGCCACATCGTGCTCTCCGGCACCACGATGGACACCGACGTCTCCCTCATCACGGCCGAGCTCGACGACGAGGTCGCCGATGCCGTGATCGAGGAGCTCACCGCGCTCGGGGTGGGCGCGGGCGACCTCTCCATCGCGCGCGTGCAGGTGGTCCGCCCCATGACGCAGGAGGGCTACTCCATCGAGCTCGAGTCGCAGACCGACACGCTCGTGTGGAGCGAGGTCACCGACGAGGCCGTGGACAACATCGGCCTGCGCCCGAGCTACCTCGCCTACATGGCCGTCGCCGGCGTGATCGCCGCCTTCGGCGTGATAGACCGCAGCGCCGTGCTCATCGTCGGCGCCATGGCCGTGAGCCCCGACCTGCTGCCGCTCACGGCCGCCTCCGTCGGCATCGTAGCGCGGCGGGGCTGGCTGTTCGGCCGGGCCGTAGGCACCCTGCTGCCCGGCCTCGCGACCGCCGTCCTCACAGCGTGGCTGGTCACGCTCGCGCTGCGCGCGACGGGAGTGGTCGACGTGGGCGCCGACATCTCGTCGGGCGTCGTCTTCAGCCTCGCCAACGTCTCGGTGACCACCATCGTCGTTGCGGCCGCCGCCGGCGTCGCCGGCATGCTGAGCTTCGAGACGCGCGCGAGCTTCGCCGTCGGCGTCGCCATCTCCGTGACGACGATCCCGGCGGCGGCCTACGTCGGCGTCGCCGCCGGTCTGGGAGAGTGGCACGGCGCGGCCGGTGCGCTCGCCGTGCTCGGCGTCAACCTCGCCGTCCTTCTGGCGGCGGGCACCATCACGCTGGGCATCCAGTCGCTGATCTCGCGTCCCTGACGCGGGAGGCGCGGCCGCGCGGCCACGTCCGCGGCCGACCAACGGCCACACGACCGGCCGGCGAACCCCATACCGGCGGCCCAGCCGGCGGGCAACGGGGTGACGTGGGAGAAGAGCGGGGACGTATGCGAAGAGCGGCGACGGCACGGAAGCGGGCCGAGCCTGAAGATGAGGCGCGGGAGCAGGGGAAGCTGCGGGCCGAACGGAATAGGGATGACGTGGCCGGCGCCGGCCGGCAGGGGCACGAGACAACGGAGGGGGCCCATGGCCAGTACTGAGGCGACGGCGAAGGCCGTCGCGCCACCCGCGAAGGCCAGGGCGATGCCGTCGGCCAGGACCATCACGTGGCTGACGATGTGCTTCATGACGGTCTCGGCGGTGGCGAGCATCCGCAACACGCCGAGCATGGCCGTCTACGGCCTCGCCTGCATCTTCCTCTACCTGCTGCCGGCCGTGGTGTTCCTGCTGCCCACGTCGCTGGTCGCCGCCGAGCTGGCCTCCGGCTGGGACGGCGGCGTCTACAACTGGGTCTCGCAGGGCATCGGCCCCAAGGCCGGGTTCATCGCCATCTGGACCCAGTTCGCGATGACGCTCACCTACTACCCGAGCCTGCTCGCCTACGTGGCCAGCACGCTCGCCTACGTCATCTACGCGCCGCTGGCCAACAACGGCGTCTACACGGCCGCGGTGATCGTCATCGTCTACTGGGTCTCGACGCTGATCAGCATGCGCGGCGTCGGCCTGGTCGCCAAGCTCTCGAGCAGCTCCATGCTGCTCGGCACGGCGATCCCGGGCGCCGCGCTCGTGATCCTCGGCGTCATCTACCTCTTCCAGGGCAACTCGAGCGCGGCGCCCATCGAGGCCTCCGCGCTCATCCCACAGATCGCCGGCCTCGCCGGCCTCGTGCTCATCGTCAACAACTTCCTCAGCTACGCCGGCATGGAGGTCAACGCCGTCCACGTGAAGAGCATGAAGGACCCGAGCAAGGAGTACCCCAAGGCGATGTTCGTCGCCATGCCTATCGTCATCGCCATCTTCGTGCTGCCGGCGCTCGCGATCAGCTGGGTCGTGCCGTCGAGCCAGCTCACGCTCACCGGCGGCGTGATGCAGGCGTTCACCGCCTTCTTCGACCACTTCCACGTCTCGTGGCTCACGCCGATCCTCGGCATCATGCTGATCACCGCTTCGCTGGGCGGCATGATGGCGTGGCTGGCCGGCCCCTCCAAGGGCCTGCTGCTCATCGGGCGCAAGGAGGGGTACCTGCCGCCGTTCTTCCAGAAGGTCAACCCGGCCGGCATCCAGGTCAACATCCTCTTCGCGCAGGGCATCATCGTCACCATCATCGCCCTGCTCTTCGCGCTCATCCCCAACGTCTCCAGCGTCTACTGGATCTTCTCGGTGATCACGACGCAGGTGTACCTGATCATGTACTTCCTGATGTTCATCTCGGCGATGCGCCTGCGGAAGTCGCAGCCCGACCACCCGCGCGGCTACCGGGCGCCGATCCTGCCCGTGCTGGCGGTCGTCGGTCTGGTGAGCTCCGTCGCCGCCTTCCTCATCGGCTTCGTGCCGTCGTCGCAGTTCGGCAGCGGCAGCACCGCCCTCTACGTGCTCATCATCGGCGGCGGGCTGCTCGTCCTCGGCCTGCTGATCCCGTTCCTGTTCCTGTGGCTGCGCAAGCCGGCTTGGAAGAACGCCGTGCCGGCGCCTGCCGACGACGAGGGATGAGGAGGTGACCACGATGGAGGAGAAGTCGCACAAGTGGATCTACATCGGGCTGGTCGTCATCATCGTCGGGCTCATGGTCATCGGCGTGGCGCTGTACCGCCAGGAGAAGCAGAGCGAGGCGGCGAAGGTCGCGGCGACCGAGTTCGTGGCACGCGCTGAAGGAGGCAGGACTGCCGGCGCCGACCGTCGAGGAAGCGATGCGGCTGTACGGCGTCGACGGCGGCCCGTTCGCCGGCAACCCGGAGGCGGACCTGGAGCAGGCCGAGTACGGCTGGTGGCACGGGACGGCGGGAGCCGCCAACCGCCCGTTCCGCCTTCAGGGTGACTACATCGAGGCGGCGAGGATCTTCGTCATGGTCTACCGCCCCGACAAGCTGGCGGCGTTCGACGAGTACGTGGCCGGCCTCGACACCGATGAATCGCAATGACGACGAGGAGAACCTGATGGCGGCTGACCTGCAAGCGATCGTCAAGAGCCTGATGCCGCGGCTGACGGAAGAGCTGAAGGCGCTCGTGCGCCTGCCCTCGGTCGCGTTCCCGGACTTCCCCACCGCGCCGGTCGAGCAGACGGGCGCGGCGGTGGCGCGGCTGCTCACGGAGGCAGGCCTGCCGAACGTACGCATGATGGACGTGCCGCGCGCGCCGCAGGCGGTGTTCGGCGAGCGCACGGCCCGGGATGGCGCGCCGACCGTCCTGCTGTACGCGCACTACGACGTGCAGCCGGCCGGGCCGGAGGACGCGTGGGCGAGCAAGCCGTTCGAGCCCACCGAGCGCGACGGCCGGCTCTACGGCCGCGGCGCCGCCGACGACAAGAGCGGCGTCGTGATGCACGCCGGCGCGCTCCTGGCCCTCGGCGACGACTGCCCCGTGGGCGTCAAGGTGCTCATCGAGGGCCAGGAGGAGGCCGGCGACGGCGGCATCGAGGAGTTCGTCGCCGCCAACGCCGAGCTGCTCAAGGCCGACGTGATCGTGATCAGCGACGTCGGCAACTACGCCCTCGGCGTGCCCACGCTCACGACGTCGCTCCGCGGCATGGCCGCTTGCGACGTCGAGGTCGAGACCCTGCAGGGCGCTGTGCACAGCGGCATGTTCGGCGGCCCGGCGCCCGACTCCCTGATCGCCCTGTGCCGCATGGTGGCGACGCTGCACGACGACAAGGGCGACGTGGCCGTCAAGGGCCTCGGGACGATGGAGTACGACGGCGCCCCCTACGACGAGGCCGCGTTCCGCACCGACGCCGGCGTGCTCGACGGCGTCGACCTCGTCGGCACCGGCGCCATCGCCGACCGCCTGTACGGCAAGCCGTCGATCAACGTGATCGGCATCGACGCCCCGCAGGTGGACGGCGCCGCCAACGCGCTGATCCCCAAGGCCCGGGCGCGCATCAGCGTACGCCTCGCACCGGGCAAGGAGCCCGACGACGCTCTGCAGGCCGTCAAGGCCCACCTCGAGGCCGTCGCCCCCTGGAACGTCAGGGTCAAGGTGACCCCCGGGACCACCGGGGAGGGCTTCCTCGCCAAGACCGACGGGCCGGCCTACGCGGCGGCGGGCACGGCCATGGCCGCCGCCTACGGCAAGGACGTCGTGCACTACGGCGAGGGCGGCTCGATCCCGCTAGTCGCCGCCTTCCTCGGCGCGATCCCCGGCGCGGAGATGATCCTCTGGGGCGCCGAGGAGCCCATGTGCAAGATCCACGCGCCCAACGAGAGCGTCGACCTCGCCGAACTCGAGCGCTGCGTGCTCGCCGAGGCCCTGTTCATCGCGGGGATGGCCGAGCAGAAGTGAACCCGGACGGCGAGGCGACGGGCGACCGGGCGGCCAAGGCCGCCTCTCCGTCGCCTCGCCGTCCCCTCTCCGGCGGACGCCCCGCCCTCACGTCCGCCGCGAAGCCCACCGCCTCTCCCGCCGGCGCGAAGCGCTGGTGGTCGCTCGTCGCCCTGTGCCTCTCGGCGGCCATCGTCTGGTTCGCCGCCGCCAACATCCCCGTCGCCACCACCGCCATCTCCGACGACCTCGGCGGCTCCGTCACGGCGCTCCAGTGGGTCAACACCATCTTCACGCTCGTCTGCGGCGCGCTGGTCATCGCCGCGGGCCGCCTCGGCGACATCTTCGGCCGGCGGCGCGTGCTCGGCATCGGCCTCGTCGTCTTCGCCGCGGCCTCCGTGCTGGCCGCGCTCGCGACGACCACCGGCATGCTGATCGCCGGCCGCGCCCTGATGGGCGTCGGCGCGGCCGCCATCCTCCCCGCCACGCTGGCGATCATCCCTATCGAGTTCAGCGGCAAAGACCAGGTGACGGCGTTCAGCGCCTGGATGGCCACCACGGCGGTCGGCCAGGCCGCCGCGCCGGCCATCTCCGGCGGCCTCATCGAGTTCCTCGGCTGGCCGGCCATCTTCTGGATCAACCTGCCGGCCTGCGCGCTCGCCTTCGTGCTCGTCACGCGCACGACGCCCGAGTCCCGCGACGAGGGCGCCAGCCACCGCCTCGACTACGCCGGCGTCGGCCTCGTGGCCGCCGGCCTCGTCGCCCTGCTGTACGGGCTCAACGAGGCCCCGGCTCGCGGCTGGACGTCTCCCGTCATCCTCGCCTCGTTCGCCCTCGCCGTCGTGCTGCTCGCGGCCTTCGTGCTCATCGAGCGCCGCGTGCGCGAGCCGCTCCTCGACCTCGCGCTCTTCCGCCGCGGCTCGTTCGACGGCGCGCTCATCGACAACCTCGTCTACAACATCACGCTCGCCGGCACGATGTACGTGCTCGCCCTGTACCTCGAGCAGGTGCGCGGCTACGACGCCTTCACCGCCGGCCTGTACCTGCTGCCGTCCACGGTGAGCATGCTGGTGTTCATCCCCATCGGCGCGCGGCTGGAGCTACGCCGGGGGCCGCGCTTCCCGCTCGCCACCGGCACGCTGATCATGGGTGTCGGGACGTTCCTCGCCGGGTTCCTCGCAGTGGACACGCCGTACTGGTGGTACGCCATGGCGATCTTCATCCAGGGGATCGGGATCGGGCTGTTCTCCACGCCGCTGAGCGACACCGCGGTGGGGCTGGCGCCGCCCGCGGAGTCGGGGGCGGCGTCGGGCGCCTTCAAGATGTGCAGCATGGTCGGCGGCGCCCTCGGCGTCGCCCTGATGGGCGGCATCTACCGCGGCCTGCAGCTCTCCCAGCTGCGCAGCGACGCCGACGCGGCGCACCTGACCGCCGACCAGCAGCAGCAGGTCAACGACGCGTTCGCCAGCTCGGAGAAGGCCAGGCAGATCTACGAGACCCTGGCCCCGGACGTCCAGGAGAGGGTCCACGACGCCGTGCTCGCCGCCCTCGCCCACGGCATCGGCGGCTCGCTCAAGATCGTGGCGGTCTTCTCGGTCCTGGCTGTGATCGCCGTGCTGCTGCTGGTCCCCAAGGGCATCCTGCACCCCGACCGCAAGGGCTGACCGGAACCCGTCCCGGGCAACTTGTCGTATACTGTTCGTCCGCTCGCCGGGCTCGCCCGGTGACGCCTCGCGGAGAGGTGTCCGAGTTGGCTTAAGGAGCGCGACTGGAAATCGCGTGGGCGGGGTCAACCTGCCTCGAGGGTTCGAATCCCTCCCTCTCCGCCACCTTCTCACTCCTGTTCCCGGCGCCCGCTCGCGCCCCGCCCCGCACCTCTTCACAACCTCGGCAGAACCGCTTCAAAAGCTCTTCACAAGTCCCGTTTAGACTGTCTGCGAGCACAGCCGCGGCGCCCGCGCCGCGGCCGGGGCGACGACCAGCACTCACGAGGGGGATCGGATGACGGACGCTCAGTCCACCGGTGACGACCAGCTGCCCAGGACGCCGGACAGACAGGCGGACCGCCGCGCCCGCACGCGCGCGCGCTGGGTGCGCTGGGTCGTGCTGGGCGTGGTCCTCGTGGGGATGACGGCGATCGTGCTCGCCCACCAGCAGTCGCGCGGCGCCGGGCGCTGGGCCGGCGTCGACTTCCTCTGCCCCTTCGGCGGCCTCGAGACCCTGTACTCGCTGCTCTCCGGCAACGGGTTCCTGCGGCACAGCGCCGCGAGCGCGGTGATCCTCCTGATCGGCATGCTCGTCATGGCCGTCGCGTTCCGCCGCTCGTTCTGCGGCATGCTCTGCCCGCTCGGGACGCTCCAGGGCATCTTCGGCGCCGCCGGCCGCAGGCTCTTCGGCGCTCACCGCCTCACCATCCCGCCGGTCGTCGACCGCGTCGCGCGCTTCCTCAAGTACGGCGTGTTCGCCTTCTTCCTGCTGTGGACGTGGCAGGCGGCCGAGCTCGTCATGCGCCCCTACGACCCGTGGGTGGCGTGGGCGCACCTCACCGCCGGCGACCTGCTCACCACCTACCTCGTCGGGTTCGTCATCCTCGTCGTCTCACTCGCCGGGTCGCTCGTCTACGAGCGCTTCTTCTGCAAGTACCTCTGCCCCGTCGGGGCCCTGCTCGGGCTCCTGTCGAGGGTGAGCTTCCTGAACATCAAGCGCGACGCCGGGACCTGCATCGACTGCGGTCGCTGCGACAAGGCCTGCATGATGAACATCGAGGTCGCGACCGCCGACGTGGTCACGAGCTCCGAGTGCATCTCGTGCAACGAGTGCGTCAACGCCTGCCCGGTGCCCGGCGCGCTCAAGGTCACCGCCGCCGGCGGCTCGCGCGTCCCCGCGCTGGCGGCCGTCGGCGTCGTGGTCGCGCTCATGGTCGCCATCGTCGGCGCCACTACGCTCACCGGCTCGTTCGACTGGCGCATGGAGAGCCGGGCCGAGGCACGCGGCGCCGGCCATAGCGAGGGCGGCGGAGGTGGCGGCAGCGACTCGCCGATCAAGGGCTGGATGTCGTTCGCCGACATCGCCGCCATGACGGGCATCCCGCTCGCCGACTTCGCCGCCGAGTGGGGCGTGCCTGAGGACGCCCTGGGCCTGCCGATGAAGGACATCAAGGACGCCTTCGGCTTCTCGCCGGAGGAGGTCCGCGCCTGGGTGGAGGACCGCCTGGCGCAGTGACCGGCCACGTGAGCCGGGCTGTGGAGACGTAGCGCAGAGACTGGTCCCGTATACGTTTCACGGGATACGAGACCAGTCTCCGATCGGACACCCCGTCAGCCGGGCTCGGCGCGTGACCCGCTCAGCCGAGCAAGCCCGCGGGCGCGCAAACCGCCGAAGCCCGTGGGCGCGCGTCGCGAGCTCGCCCCCGCGTGAGCCGGGCCGCGGGCGCGTGCTACACTACTCGCCCGCGGCCTCCTGCCCTTGAGGACGGCCGTCGCCTCGCGGAGAGGTGGCAGAGCGGTTGAATGCGGCGGTCTCGAAAACCGTTAATCCGGCTAACCGGGTTCGGGGGTTCGAATCCCCCCCTCTCCGCCATTTGCAGGTCTTCTCCCAGCGGTCCCCGCGTCGTCGACCTCTCTAGGGGCGACCTGAACGCGGTCAATCCCACCCCGGCGGCAGGTTGTCCATGTGCCGGTAGACGCGCGTCCGATGAGCGACGCGGACGACCGTCACGAGCACGCGTCGCTCGTGGATCGCGAAGATGATGCGGTAGTCGCCGGCCTTGGCCCGGTACAGGTGGTCCGAGCCGACCACCTTGCGCACCCCCGGCCGGCGCGGGTTCACAGCCAGCCGCTCGACCACCCGCGCGACCCCGACGCGCGCGGGCAATGTGAGGCGCTTGAGCTCGCGCTCGGCCGTGTCGCTGAAGTCGACGACGTAGGCCAAGCGCGTCCGTCACAGACCGAGCGCGGCCTTGATCTCGCTCCAGGGCCGCGTCTTCTCCAGCTCGCCCGTCCCGAGAGCACGCAGGTACTCGGCGGAATCCAGCTGGTCCTCGACGTACTGGGCGACGTACATGTCCTCGAGCGGAACGACAGCCGCGACCGGCTTGCCGTGGCGCTTGACCACGAAGCGGTCTCCGCCGTAGGCGCAGCGGCCGACGATCTCCGAGAGCTTGTCCCTGAGCTCGCGCGTGGTCACCGTGTCGGCGTCTCCGAAGTCGTTGTTGGCGATGCGTTCGGCCAAGTCATCAGGCATGGCGGCGTCTCCGGGGCAGTTGTGTACATACTTCGAACTTTACCCACATCGTACCCGAATCGGACGAACCGCGCCACGCCGGTACCGTGCCCAGCTTGGCGCTTCCGGACGCCGACGCCAAGGATGACGACTCCGTCCAGGGTCACGTTTCGCGCGCGGCGCAACCCTCACCGCTTACGCCTCCCGGCAGCGGGCACAAGAGAGACATGCTCACAAGACCGGATGAAAGGGAGACGTCATCATGTACGTCCTCAACTACTGGCACACCGTCGCCGACTACGGCGAGTGGAAGAAGATCTTCGACAGCGACCCCTTGGGTCGAGAGGCGTCCGGGATACGCCGGTTCACCATCGAGCGGCCCGTCGACGACGAGAAGCGTGTGATCGGGCATCTCGAGTTCGATGGCCTCAGCGAGGCCGAGACCTTCGCCTCGCGACTCCAGGAGGTGTGGAGCGGCGTCGGCGGAACCCTGATCTCGGATGCCGGCTACACGCTCACCGAGATCCTCGAGACGCGGGACTTCCGCAGTGAGACGAGCCGGAAGGCCGCTTAGAAACAACCGATTCGCACGGCGCCGGGCGCGGGCCCTCGCGGCCCGCGCCCGGCGTTACAGGATCGCGCGCAGGTAGTACACCCAGAAGGCGGGGATCTCGCGCACGACCAGGCCGGTGGTCTGCGGGATGCGCCGCGCGTGCGAGGGCACGGTGATGACGTCCACGCCCGCGCGCTGGTACGCGAGCTTGATGCGCGGCAGGTGGTAGAAGTCGCTCACCACGGCCACCGCGCCGGCCTCGCCGGCGCGCAGCATCGGGACCGTGTCGCGGACGGTCGCGTCGGTGTTGAAGCCGTCCGGGTCCACGGCGACGGCCGAGGCCGGGACGCCCGCCTCGATCGCCAGGTCGCGCATCACCTCGGTCTCGTTGACCGGCTCGTTGGAGCCCTGGGCGCCGGACATCAGCAGGCGGTCGGCCAGCCCGCGCTCGTACAGGTCGACGCCGGTCGCCACGCGGTCGGCCAGCGTCATGCTGGCGACGCCGTTGGCGTGCACCTGGGCGCCGAACACGACCGCCACCTTGGCCGGCCGCACGTAGGTGGTCTTGCCGAAGAACGCCTGCTGGCCGAGCGGGAAGAGCACGCCGCAGAGCAGGAGGGCCGCGGTCGCCGTCAACGCCGTGCAGAGCGGCGTCCAGCGGCGGTCGCGGGGCGACGGGGCGCGCGAGGCGGCCGCCCAGGAGAGCAGCAGCAGGACGGCGGCCAGGACGAACGAGAAGGGCAGGCCGAGCCACGGGTCGATCAGCCCGGCGTGCCAGACGTCGTAGAAGGCGAGGCCGTTCCGGACGGCGACGACGGCCAGCGCCGCCAGCACCGCGGCGGTGAGCACGCGCCGCCAGCCCTGCGCGGCCGGCCGGACGACCCACCAGAGCAGGAGGATGCCGGCGAGCCCCAGCACGGCCGCCGACGCGCTCGCGGGGAGCGGCCGCAGGTCGAGCCACCAGATGTTCTGGTCGAAGCCGGGGGTACGCAGTTCCCCGACGAGGTTCAGCAGGGCGAAGAGCCCGAAGAACAGGGCGACGCCGCGGGCGGCGGCGTGGAGCGCCAGGCGAGGGACACCGGCGGCCACAGTGCTCGTGGCGGTCGCGGCGGCCCGCAGCCGGCCGATCCGCGAGACGCGGTAATGCGTCGGGGTCGGGGGTGGTGGGCACGTGGAGTCGAACATCGTCATGCCGGTCCTCCAGGATCGGGCGCGGTCAGGAGCGCGCCGTCCGCGCACGGGCCGGATGAGTGGTGCCGCCGGCCCGTCGCCGGTCCCGTACATCCTAGTGCCGTCCGCGGTGGGTGGTACAACCCGAGGCGTGCGCAGCTTCGACACCGAGATGACCGAGCGGCAGGTCCGCTGGCGCCGCGAGCACGTGAGCACGGACGAGCCCGGCGTCCAGAACCGGAGCGCCTGGGTCGCGGAGCGGTACGGCTTCGGCGGCGCATAACGGCATCATGACCGGCGCCGCCGGGAATACTCATTGTGTGCAGCAGGCACGTAGCTGCAGGAGGCGTCGCCCGATCAGCCGCGCCGACTGGAGCGTCCCACAAGGGGACATCCGGCGAGAACGCCTGGTGAAGTACAAGGCGATCCCATCGGAGGAAACGACCTGCTGCACGCGCGCGTACGGACGCGCCTCGGGGTGGCGGACGGCGAGCGCCGAGGCCGCCCAGACGGCGTCAGGAGACGGCGTTCCGGCCCGCGGAGGCAGGCTCGAACGTGGCCGCTGCACCGGCGGCCGGAGTGCCGGCCTGCTCCGGCCGGCCCGCGGCACGAGCGCGCCGGCCCGCGCGGGCGCCCGGCCGTCCGCCCGCGCGCCCGCCCGAGACCACCCTGAACGTGCGCGGCGAGAGCCGGCGCCACGCCAGAGCCACCAGCAGGGAGCACGCCAGAGTGGCCAGGGGCGCCAGCAGGTAGTCGACGACCTCCGGCAGCCCCGTGAAGTACTGGTCCAGCACGAGCATCACGGCGCGCAGCTGCGGCTGCTGCGTCACGTACACGAAGAAGGAGAGCGGCGCGACGTAGACGGCCGCCGCGACCAGCCTTCGGGGCGCGGCGCAGAGGTCGCCGCAGCGCCTCGTACCCCAGCCACACGGTAAGGACGCCCAGCACCACGGCCGGCAGCATCGCCGCGCGCGTCAGCCGGCCGACGTCCGGGCCGAACGCCGCGAACAGCGCCGCCGCGGCGAGCCAGGCGCCGGCCACCGCGGCGAGCGCCCAGGCCGGAGCCGGCCGGCGCGCCCAGCCCAACCGCGGCTTCAGCATCGCGATGGCGGCGCCGGCGATGAACGGCGGGAACGCCACCGGACTCACCCACGGGTCGAGCGCGTCGGGCTGGAGGCCGGTGACCCACCAGGCGACGGCCAGCACGAGCACCCACCAGCGCAGCGCACGCACGGCCAGGTACACGAGCGGCGAGAGCACGATGCACACCATGAGCGCCTGCAGGAACCATAGCGGCGCGGCCGCCGGCTTCACGAGCCACAGGTACAGGGCATCCGCCGGCGACGTGACGGGACCGTGGAACACGGGGGACCCCGACGCCCACGCCACGAGCAGCGCGACCGCACTCCAGATGAGGAACGGCACCAGGATCGTGCGGACCCGGGTGCGCAGCTTGGCGGCGTACCCGGCGAGCGTGGGCTGAATGTCCGGAAGAACAGGAACCCCGAGATCAGCCCGAGGAACGGCAGCGCCCAGCGGGTCAGCCCGAGTGAGATGAACTCCTGTGCGAACCCCCCGTGCCAGCCGGGCGGGTACGCGTGGAACACCAGCACCGTCACCACGGCCGCGAAGCGCAGGATGCCGAGCTTCTTGCTGAGAGACGCCTCCACCGAGAGGAGTATATGCGACGACCGTCGGACGACCCCGCGGTCCTCTCCGGCGACCCCGCTGCCCTCGCGGCCCCAGACTCGGGTATCCTCTCTCCCACCCCGCGCCCTGGTACCAGCCGACACCGGAGAAGCGATGCGCCTGCGCCGCTGGCAAATCGAGATCGCCGCCACCCTCATCGTGGCCGCCGCCGTGGTGTACGCCCTGCGCTGGATCCTCTTCCCCTCGGAGTCGTTCCACGACGAGATGCTGCGCTACCTCGTCGACGACATCGCCTTCCTCTTCATCCAGGTGCTGCTGGTCTCCATGCTGATCGACGGCCTGATGCAGCGCCGGCAGCGCGAGACCATGATCGACAAGCTCAACATGATCATCGGCGCGTTCTTCACCCAGTGCGGCACCGACGTGCTGGGGTGCATCGCACGGCTGGACGCCGACCTCGACGCCGTGCGCGAGGACCTTCTTCCGCGCATGGCGTGGAAGGCCAGGGACTACGAGCGCGCCAAGCAGGCGTTCCGCGCCCACAAGCCGGTCATCGAGCTCAGCACCTGCGACCTCGTGGCGCTGCGCGAGCGTCTCGACCAGGAGAAGTCCTACGTGATCGGCCTCCTCGGCAACCAGGCTCTGCTCGAGCACCAGGCGTTCACCGACCTCCTGTGGGCGGTCACGCACCTCGCCGAGGAGTTGCACGCGCGCGGGGACTTCGACCACCTGCCGGCGCCCGACAGGGCGCACCTCGTGGTGGACGTCAAGCGCGCGTACACCCAGCTCGCCCTCCAGTGGCTCGACTACCAGCGCCACCTGCAGACGCAGTACCCGTTCCTCTTCTCGCTGGCGGTGCGCACCAACCCGCTCGACCCCGAGGCGAGCGTGACCGTCACGGAGTAGCGCCTGCACCCCTGGGCGTATGATTGCGCCACACCGCCCACGCCGCCCGAGGGGGAGCCATGCCGACATCGCGCGTGCAGCACCCGGTCGCATGCAGGCCACGTGACCGACGGATCGTCGCGGCGGTGAGCGCCGCCGTTCTCCTCGTGATGCTGGCGTGGACGCTTGCGGCGGCGACGCAGCCGGCCGCCGCCGCCGAGCGCAACCCGGTGTGGCTCGACTACTACGGCCCCACCCTCGACATCGACGCCTGGCAGGACATCGCCCGCGGGCCGGGGAGCACCATGTTCGTCGCCGGCGTCAGCGGGCTGACACAGGGCCCCGGCTCCAGGATGACCGTCGCCAAGTTCAACGCCGCCGGCACGCGCGTCTGGCAGACCCCGGCGATCCCCGGCGTCAAGACCTGGGTCGGCATGGGCGCCAGCTCCCGCGGCTACGCCCTCGCCGTCGACCGCCGCGGCGACGCCATCGTTGCCGGCTACAGCACCTGGAGCAGCGGCGGGTTCGCGGTCGTCAAGTTCTCCGGCGCCGACGGCAGCGTGCTCTGGTGGCAGGACCTGCAGGTCGCCGGCTACGCCTCGGCCGCCGACGTCGTGCTCGACCGCGCCGGCAACGCCTACGCGACGGGGATGGTCGAGGTCCCCGGCCCGGGCATCGGCATCTTCACCGTCAAGCTGGCCGCGACCACCGGCAACGTGAAGTGGCAGGACGTCTACAGCGGCCCTCAACTGAGTGCCGGCAATCCGCTCATCGCGATCGACGCGGCGCGCAACACGTACGTGGCCGGATTCGTGGCAGGGACAGCGGGCGACGCCGACTGGGTGACGCGCAAGCTCTCTCCCACCGGCAAGCCCCTGTGGACGAAGCGCTGGGACGGCGCCCACAACGACGACAGCGTCCAGGACATCGTCACGAGGGCCGACGGAAGAGCGGTCTACGTCTGCGGCTCGGCGCAGAACGGGACGACGAACGCCCTCGACGCCGTCCTCGTGCGGTACTCCGCCTCCGGCCGGCGGGTATGGGTGCGGCGCTACACCGCCTTCGAGGCCGATTCGTCGGCGGACGACATGTGCTTCGACAGCGCCGGCGCCCTCTTGCTGTGCGGCCGCACGGCGCCGCTCGACGATACCAAGGCTGTCAGGACCCTTCTCGTGAAGGTCACCCCGAAGGGTCGCAAGGTCTGGTCCAAGTCGTCGCCGTCGCCGTACAACGCGGACGGCGACTGCGCGTACTCGAACCTGGTCGCGGGCGCCTCCGGCAACCTGTACGTGAGCGGCCTCGTGGAGCCCTCCAACTCGGGCGCCGCCACGCTGGTCGAGAAGCGCGGCCCCACGGGACGCCTCATCTGGAGGGGAGTGTTCGGATGGGCCGATCCGAGCGAGAGCCGGGCCACGATGATGGCGCTCGCCGGCTCCAAGCGGCTGTATGTGACGGCGATGGTCGAGAGACCGCAGGCCGACGGCTTCATCGACGCCACGATCATGGGCTACAAGCCGTGAGCGATCCGCGGGGAGGCGCCGCGCGTCTCCAGGGCTGAGAACCCGAGGAGGAGGCGCCCCATGCGAAGGTACGTCCTGTTGGTGCTGATCCTGGTCGTCGTCGCGGCGATGGCCGCCGTCCTCGCGGCGTGCGGCAGCGCGGGCGACGCCGCGTCCCCGACCCCGGCCGCCTCTCCTCCCGCGTCATCCGGCGGCTCCGATCCGCCGCGACCCGGCGACGGAACGAAGATGGCGCCGGGTCTCTACGACCTCGAGGACGGCATCGTGGTCGCCATCGGCGCCGTGGAATACCGCGACCTCGAGGGCGGCTTCTGGGCCGTCATCGGCGGCACCGAGGCCGAGGGTGACGCCGGCGAGGTCGTGGCCGTCATCGCCAACGGCGACGAGTTCGCAGAGCAGTTTCACGGAGAACGAGGGCCTCTCGTTCGAGGTCTACGGCAAGAACGGGCCGGCGACGCTGTCCACGCATGGCCGGCCCGGAGATCACCGCCACGCGCGTCGTGCTCGCGGCCGAGGCCGGGCCGGCGGAGTAGCGCCTGGGCTGCGCCGGCCCGTCCAGCCAGTTCGCCACCTCGAGCGGGAGACCCCTCCGGCATCCCGCCCGATGTGTATGCGCACAGACGACTTACGTCGCGAAGTACACACCTGCCCGCGCCCGGGATGTCTCCTGCCGCAGGCTGGTGCCTGATACCTTCAAAGGTGTCAAGACGCGGTGTCCGGCATGCATCACCTATGGACGGCCGGATTCGCCGCTCGGATTTCGGTGGCGGCGCGATCGCCGGCAGGACTACCCTCTGAGTCATGGATACGACCTCACAGAGGACCCGCCTGCCGGCCCGCACCGACCTCCTTCTCCCGCGCCGGGAGATGCTGACCGCGCTGCGCGAGCGCGACCGAAGCTACGACGGATTGTTCTACGCGGCGGTGACGACCACCGGCGTCTTCTGCCGCCCGTCGTGCCCCGCACGGGACCCGAAGCCGGAACACGTCGAGTTCTACGCGACGACGCGTGAGGCGCTCGTGGCCGGCTTTCGCCCGTGCAGGCGGTGCCGGCCGCTCGACCCGGAGGCCGACGCGCCGGAGTGGGCGGCGCGACTGATCGCGCGCGTCGAGGCGGAACCGGCGGCGCGCATCGCCGAGGCGGACCTGCGCGCCGAGGGCCTGGACCCCGCCGCCGTGCGCCGCTGGTTCCAGAGGACGCACGGCATGACCTTCCAGGCGTACTGCCGGGCGCGCCGCCTGGGCGACGCGTTCGTGGCCCTGCGCTCCGGCGACCGGATCGACGACGTGGTCTTCGACCACGGCTGGGGGTCGCACTCGGGCTTCAGGACGGCCTTCGGCAAGCTGGCGGGGGCGCCGCCCGGCGAAGCGGCGGCGGCGCCGGGCGGGTCGCTCGTCCGGCTCACCTGGCTCGAGACGCCGGTGGGACCTCTCGTCGCCGGCGCCACCGACCAGGCGCTCGTCATGCTCGAGTACCCCGACCGGCGCATGATGGAGACGCAGCTCGACACGCTGCGCCGGCGCTTCGGCCGTCCGCTCGCCCCAGGCGACAGCCCGCTGTTCGCCACCCTGCGGGCGCAGCTCGACGAGTACTTCGCCGGGCGGAGGCGCGTCTTCGACCTCCCGCTCGAGTACCCGGGCAGCCCCTTTCAGCAACGCGTCTGGGACGCGCTGCGGCGCATCCCCTACGGCGAGACGCGCACCTACGCCGAGCTCGCCCGCGACATCGGCACGCCGGGAGCGGCGCGCGCCGTCGGCGCCGCCAACGGCGCCAACCGCCTCGCCATCGTCATCCCGTGCCACCGGGTGATCGCCGCGGACGGCGGGCTCGGCGGCTACGGCGGCGGCCTCTGGCGCAAGTTGCGGCTGCTCGAGACGGAGGGCGTCCTCCTCTCGCCCCGCGTGTCCGCCACCCGCTGACGCCGGCGACGCCCGGCCGGGCCGGACGGTCCGGCGCGGTCTCGCCGTCACCGGCGTCCCGGCTTGCGCCCCACGGGATTCCCGCCTATCATGCACAAACGTTATTTCTACATTCAGCCGATTGCATTTTGTGCAGGCGCCGACCCGCGAGGTGAGACCGCATGACGATCGACGAGCCGGTAGCCGACATCCTGACCCGACTCCGGGGCCTGAGCGCCGAGGAGATCCTCGCCGAGGCGGCGACCCGCTATCCGGGCCGCGTCGCCCTCGCCTCGTCCCTCGGCGTCGAGGACCAGGCGCTGACGCACATGATCGCCGACGCCGGCCTCGACATCCCCATCTTCACGCTCGACACAGGGCGCCTCTTCCCCGAGACCTACGACCTCATCGACAGGACCAACAAGCGCTACGGCTTCCGCATGCGCGTGTACTGCCCGGACGCCGCCGAGATCGAGAAGATGGTCGCGGACAACGGCATCAACCTCTTCCGCGAGAGCGAGTTCCTGCGCCACCAGTGCTGCGACCTGCGCAAGATCAGGCCGCTGCGGCGCGCGCAGGTGGGGCTGGACGCCTGGATCTGCGGCCTGCGCAGCGGCCAGGGCGTCACGCGCGAGAAGGTGGAGCCGGCGGAGTGGGACGGCAACGCCGGCCTGTTGAAGCTCAATCCCCTCGCCGAGTGGGACGAGGCGCGCGTGTGGGACTACGTCCGCGCGCACGACATCCCCTACAACCCGCTCCACGACCAGGGCTTCCCCAGCATCGGTTGCGCCCCGTGCACCCGCGCGGTCGCCGACGGCGAGGACTGGCGCGCCGGACGCTGGTGGTGGGAGACCCCCGAGCGCCGTGAGTGCGGCCTGCACCAGAGCCACGCGGCCGCACCGGCCGCCGCTGCGGCCGCACCGGCCGAGGACGACGACGGAGGCGCTTCGTGAACCAGCTCGACACCCTCGAGGCCAAGAGCGTCCACATCCTCCGCGAGGCCTATCGCTCGCTGGGCAACGTGTGCATGCTCTGGTCCATCGGCAAGGACAGCACCGTCCTGCTGCACCTGGCCCGCAAGGCGTTCTTCGGCCACGTGCCGATCCCGCTGGTCCACATCGACACCGCCTACAAGATGCCGGAGATGATCGAGTACCGCGATCGCCTGGCGCTCGAGTGGCACCTCAACCTCGTGGTCGGCCAGAACCGCAAGGCGCTCGAGGAGAAGGCCACCTTCCCCGACGGCAACTGCGACCGCATCCAGTGCTGCCGCAACCTCAAGACGATGGCGCTCAAACACACGCTCGACGGCGAATGGCCGCGCCTGCGCATGGACCACACCCTGGGCAGGCTGGTGGAAGACCAGGACCTCTCCCCGTACACCGGCGTGATCGTCGGCGTGCGCGCCGACGAAGAGGGCTCGCGCTCCAAGGAGCGCTACTTCTCTCCGCGCGACGTCGAGAACGACTGGAACGTCGACGACCAGCCGCCGGAGCTCTGGCGCTACTTCAAGACCGACTTCGAGCCCGGCACGCACGTGCGCGTGCACCCGCTGCTCGACTGGACCGAGCTCAACGTCTGGGAGTACATCGAACGCGAGAGCATCCCCGTCACGTCGCTCTACTTCGACGACGGCACCGGCACGCGCTGCCGCTCTCTCGGCTGCTATCCGTGCACGACGCCGGTGCAGTCCACGGCGACCAACGTCGCCGAGATCATCGAGGAGCTGCGCACCGGCAAGTTCAGCAACATCGCGGAGCGCAGCGGCCGCGCCCAGGACAAGGACGACGGCGGCGGCCTGGAGTCGCTGCGCCGCGGGGGGTACATGTGATGCCGCCGGAGATCTCCCCGTTCGACCTCGAGCGCATGGACATCGTGGCCGTCGGCCACGTCGACCACGGCAAGAGCACCGTCATCGGGCGCCTGATGGCCGACACCGGCTCGCTGCCGGACGGCAAGCTCGAGCAGGTCAAGAACATGTGCAAGGTGAACGCGCGCCCCTTCGAGTACGCGTTCCTGCTCGACGCCCTGAAGAACGAGCAGGCGCAGGGCATCACCATCGACACGGCGCGCTGCTTCTTCAACACCCCGCAGCGGCACTACATCATCCACGACGCCCCGGGCCACGTGGAGTTCCTCAAGAACATGATCACCGGCGCCTCGCGCGCCCAGGCGGCGCTGCTGGTCATCGACGCGCACGAGGGCGTGCGCGAGAACTCCAAGCGCCACGGCTACATCCTCTCCATGCTCGGCATCCGTCAGATCAGCGTGCTGGTCAACAAGATGGACCTGCTGGACTGGGACCAGGCCAAGTTCGAGGCGATCGTCGCCGAGTATTCCGACTTCCTCGGCCGGCTCGGCGTGCACCCCACGAGCTTCATCCCGATCAGCGCGCGCGACGGCGACAACATCGTCACGCGCGCGGCGGCGGCCCCCTGGTACGACGGGCCGACGGTGCTGGGCCAGGTGGAGGACTTCAAGCAGCTCGACGACGACCTCGACCGGCCGTTCCGCATGCCGCTGCAGGACGTGTACAAGTTCACGGAGGCGCTCGACGACCGGCGCATCTTCGTCGGCACCATAGAGACCGGGCGCATCCGTCCCGGCGACGAGGTCGTCTTCCTGCCGTCGCGCAAGCACTCGACGGTCAAGACCATCGAGGCGCTCTCCGGCCCGCGGCCGGACGAGGCCTCTTCCGGCCAGGCCACGGGTCTCACGCTCGACACGCAGGTGTACGCCAAGCCGGGCGAGCTGCTGGTCCGCGCCGACGAGCCCGAGCCGCTCATCGCGACGCGCATCCGCGCCAACATCTTCTGGATGAACACGGCGCCGCTGATCCGCGGGCGGCGCTACGTGCTGCGCATGGGCGCCGCCCGTGTCGCGGCGGAGCTCGAAGAAGTCATCAGCGTCCTCGACGAGCAGGAGCTCGAGTCCGTCACGGGGGCGGGCCAGGTGGAGCGGCACGACGTCGCCGAGGTCATCTTCCGCACCGTGCGCCCCGTCGCGTTCGACCCCGCGGACGTGCTCGAGACCACCTCCCGCTTCGTCGTCGTCCACGGCTGGGACACGGCCGGTTGCGGCATCGCCCTCGAGGCGCTCGAGGACGAGGGCCGCGGCGACGTCACCGGCCGCAAGTTCCTGCGCGGCGAGGTGAGCGAGGACGAGCGCGCCGCGCGCTACGGCCACGCCGGCAAGGCGGTGCTCTTCGCCTCGCAGTCGAGCGAGGCTGCGCACGCACTCGCCGCGAAGGTGGAGCGCCGGATGTTCGGTCGCGGCCTGCACTCCTTCTGCCTGGGAGCGACCGACCTCGGCGACGAGAAGGACATCCTGGCCCGCGAGGACCATCTCGCCCGGCTCGGCGAGATCGCCTGGTCGATGACCGACGCCGGCATCATCTTCGTCGCCTCGCTCGGCGACGTGGACCGCTTCGACCTCGACCGGCTGCGCCGGCTGGCCGCCCCTCACGAGGTGTGCGTCGTCGACATGGAGGCCGGCGGCGACCTCGGCGCCGACATCGAGCTGACCGGAGCGACGGACGACGAGGCGGCGGCGGAGGCGCTCCGCGCCCTCACCGCCGCCGGCGTACTTCCCGCCACAGGCTGACCGACGGCGGGCCACCCCTCCCGGTCGGCCCCTGGCGTGCGTCTCCTCCACGCAGTCCGGGTAGGACGTATCCGGACGGCGGAGTCCGCCGTCCCCGGAGAGGCGGGGGCGCCTCCGGCCGAGCCGAGGGGTCACCCAGGAGGTGCCAGATGAGAGCCGCCACCAGACCTCGCACGCGGCTGCTCGCGGTCGCGGGAGCCGCGATCGCGATCGCGCTGCTCGTGACCGGGTGCGGATCCACGGGGACGGCCGCGGAGTCGGCCTCGCCCGTGCCCGCGGCCGACGCGAGCGCGGGGACGATCACGGAGGAGCAGGTCGCCGCGCTCATCGACCTGACGGCCGCCGCCGTCGAGAAGGACGCCCCGGCTGCGTTCGCCGCCATCGACGCCGGCGAGGCCCCCTACGTGGATCCGTCGGACCCCGACCTGTACGCGTTCGTCTACGACACCGGCGTGACGCTCGTCGCGACGCCCGACGACGCGGTGCGCGGCGAGAACATGCACGGCAGGACCGACGCCGCCGGCAAGCCATTCCGCGACGACATCGTCGCCGTGGCGTTGGAGGACGGCAGCGGCTCGGTGACCTACCTCTACACCGAGCCGGACCAGAAGGGCCTCTTCGTCAAGTCCACGTCCTTCAGGCTGGCGACCGGCAGTGACGGCGAGCAGTACGTGGTGTGCGCCGGCCGCTACGCCGGCCCGGCCTCCACGCCCGACGCCGCCGCCGGCATCGCCAGCACGGCCGAGGTCCAGGAGTTCGTGGAGAAGGCGGAGGCCCACGCCGGCGCGAACGGCAAGGACGCGGCGCTCGCCGCCTTCACGGCGCCGGGCGGCGAGTTCCACGACGGCGAGCTCTACATCTACGCCTACGACTTCGACGGCAACGTGATCGCGCACGGTGGGGACGCTGCCCTGGTCGGACAGAACCTCATGGACATGCAGGATCCCGACGGTCTGCCTGTGATCCAGCGGCTCACCGCCCTCGCCGAAAGCGGCAGCGGCTGGCTCGTCTACAAGTGGCCCAACCCCCAGGACGAGGACGTGATCGAGTCCAAGGTGGGCTACGTGGTGAAGGTCGACGACGAGTGGTTCCTCGGGTCGGGCACCTACGCACCCCTCACCGTGGAGGAATGAGCCCTGCGGACGAACGAGGGCCGGCGGCACATCGTCTACTCCCCTCGAGCCCAATGTCACCCGTTCCGTCTACGCGGGATGCGGGCGTTTCTTGACAAGGTGCGGTAGTATGACGCCGGGCCAACGGGGCCCTGGTTGTTGGCGGCGTGACCCAGTTCCTCCCGCCGGCGTGGACAGCGGATCCAGGCACTCGGTCGCGTCGCTTCGTTAAGCCCTTCGGGGGCGGAAAAGGATGCGTCAAATGGCAGAAGGCACCGTCAAGTGGTTCAACGCGGCCAAGGGGTACGGCTTCATCTCCCGTGAAGATGGCGACGACTTGTTCGTCCACTTCCGTGAGATCCAGGCCGACGGCTTCCGTACCCTCGACGAGGGCGACAAGGTCACCTTCGACGTCACCGAAGGCCAGAACGGCAAGATGCAGGCGAGCAACGTCCGTAAGGCCTAGCCGCGCGGAACAGCCTAGTGCCGCGGCGAAGGCGGTCCCCTCCGGGGGGCCGCCTTCGCCGCGTACGGAGCCGGCGGGGCCGCGTCCCGGCCGCGCGGCGCACGCCCGCCCGCGTGTGCGCTACCATGCCCGGGTGAGCCCGCGCGCGCCCATCGACACCCTCATCGTCGACGACCTGCGCTTCGCCGTGCGCCGGAGCACGCGGAGGCGCACGATCGGCATCACCGTGCGGCGGGACGGCGAGCTCGTGGTCGCCGCGCCCGCGCGCGCGTCCGAGCGCCGGCTGGAGGCCGTCGTGCGCGAGAAGCTGCCGTGGGTGCGGCGCAAGCTCGCGGAGTTCGCGGCCATGGGGCCGCCGCCGGAGCCGCGCGAGGCGGTGGCCGGCGAGCTCTTCCCGTACCTCGGCCGGGACCTCCGGCTCACGCTCGCCGACGCGCCGGCGCAGCCGGTCGCCCTCGGCGAGGGCACGCTCGAGGTGGACCGCGCGCTGGACGGCGCGGCGCGCGCGGCGGTGCTCGCCTGGTACCAGGCGCGGGCGACCGAGTACGTCGAGGCCGCGGTCGCCCGATTCGTCCCGCTCGTCGGCGCCGCCCCGGCGGCCGTGGTCGTCCGCGACCTCGGCAAGCGGCGCTGGGGCGTGTGCGACCACGGCAAGCTCACGGTGAGCTTCCACTGGCACCTCGTCACGCTCCCGCCGGAGCTGATCGACTACGTCGTCGTGCACGAGCTGGCGCACCTGCACGAGCCCAACCACGGCCCGGAGTTCTGGCGGCGGGTGCAGGACGTGCTGCCGGACTGCAAGGCGCGCCGCCGCGGACTCCGCGCGCACGGCGACGCCCTCGTGCTCTGACCCGCCGCGCCCCGGCTACATGCCGGCGCGGCGACAAGCTCGCGTTCTGACGGCCATCCGTGCGGGTAGGCTCGGCTGCGAGCATCCACAGGAGGCCTCATGCAGACCCTGCACGCATCCACCGACATCGACGCGCCCGCGGAGAAGGTCTGGCGCGTCGTCACCGACTTCGCCCGCTACCCGGAGTGGAACCCGTTCATCGTGCGCGCAGCGGGCGAGCAGCGCGTCGGCGGGAGGCTCGAACTGACCATCACGGCTCCGGACGTACGGGCCGTCACCTTCCGGCCGCGCGTGCTGGACCTCGACCCGGGGCGCCTCATCTGCTGGAAGGGCAAGCTCTGGATTCCGGGCCTGTTCGACGGGCGACACTCGCTGATGGTGGAGCCACTGGACGACGGCAGGTCGCGCTTCACCACTCACGAGGAGGTGAGCGGCATCCTCGTCCCGGTCCTGGGGAAGGTGATGCGTGCCTCGCAGCAGGGCTTCGAGCTGATGGCCGAAGCACTGAGCCGGCGCGTCGCCGAGCAGACCGGCGCCTGACGGCGGGTGACTCGCTCCTGAGACAGGCACGCCGCGCAGCTACGCAGACGACCCGGGAGGCGGCTCAGTCCGACTCCCCGGCGCGGCGCCGGAAGCGCCATCCGCGCCGCGGCCGCACGTCCTCGCGGCGCCTGACCTCGATGCCGGCGAGATAATCGAACACGCCGCGAACCTGGTCGTCCTCGCCCAACTCCAGATGTGGATGAAGGGGAGCTTGATGACCTCCCAGGTCCCCCGCGGCCGAGTGCGGAACCGGCCCGTCACCACGAGCCGGGCCTTGCCGGCGTAGTAATCCCAGTGCCTCAGGTCGACGCCGATGATCTCCCAGTGCGAGGGCAGCGCGCCGGCGAACAGGTCCATGGCCACGACGTCGCGCGTGGGCACCACGCGCAGGCTGTCGTCCACGACCCACTCCGGCGGGTCGGGCTGGTCCTGGTGGAACATCGCCAGCACGTCGCGCGGCGCGCCGGGGCCGATGGCCCTGTAGCCGCGGCTGATGCGTTCCAGCACGTCCATGGGTTCGTTTTCCCCCACCCACGGCCTGTGGTATCCTCTGCACCCCTACGGGCCGCCCGGCCCCGCCAGGACCCGTGGGCGATTAGCTCAGTGGGAGAGCGCCCGCCTCACACGCGGGAGGTCGTTGGTTCAAATCCAACATCGCCCACCACCCGCCTCCCGCATCCCGCACCACCCGCACCGCGCATCCCACACGACCTCCCCGACAGTGCCCGACGCCGCGACGCAACGGCGTCCGGAAAGCGGACACGTCAACCGCATGCCGGACGAGGTGCGCCCGAAGTGCCACCCCGCGGATGCCTGTTCATCCATCCCGATGAACCGGCCCCGCGAGGCTTGCTTTTCCCCCCTCGCATCAGTAGCGTTGCCCATTGGCCTAGCCCAAGGAGCGAGACGCGCATTGACGCCGCACGGCCCACACGGTCCAGGACCAGAGGGCACCACGAGGGAGCGACGACTGTGAGCATCTCGCTGGCAGGTCCCGCCGCGCGGAAGTCCTGGTATGCCCGCCGGTCGTGGACGAGCCCCTCGCGCGGGTCCCCCCCTGGGCGCCGCGCGAGAAGACCCATCCAGCTATCGGACTAGTGAAGGTCCATGGGAGGTGAACAGGGTGGCTGACGAGCCTAAGCTTTTCCCACCGTCGCCCGAGTTCCAGAAGAATGCGTACTTCAAGTCGATGGACGAGTACGAGGCCGCCTACAAGCGGTCGGTCGAAGACCCTGAGGGGTACTGGGCCGAGCGTGCGAAGGATGCACTCGTGTGGACCAAGGAATGGGACACCGTCCTCGACTGGAGCTTCGACCCCAAGCCCTACGTCAAGTGGTTCGAGGGCGGCGAGCTCAACGCGGCCTACAACTGCGTCGACCGCCACGTCGAGGCCGGCAAGGGCGACAAGGTCGCCATCCTCTTCGAGGGCGACCCCGGCGACACGTACTCGTACATGTACGCCCAGCTCAAGGACGAGGTCAGCAAGTTCGCCAACGTCCTCAAGAAGTACGGCGTCAAGAAGGGTGACCGCGTCGCCCTCTACCTGCCGATGATCGCCGAGCTGCCGATCGTCATGCTCGCCTGCGCGCGCATCGGCGCCATCCACATGATGGTGTTCGGCGGCTTCAGCGCCGAGGCCCTCAAGGCCCGCATCGACAACAGCGGCGCCAAGATCCTCATCTGCGCGGACAAGGGCCATCGCGGCGCCAAGTCCACCCCCTCCAAGACCAACGCCGACGTCGCCATCCAGGGCGAGACGACGGTCGAGAAGGTCATCGTCATCAAGCGTGTCGACGGCGACGTACCGATGACCGAAGGCCGCGACCTCTGGTACCACGACGAGATGGCCGCCGCGGACATCACGACCGAGTGCGAGTGCGTGCCGGTCGACGCCGAGCACCCTCTCTTCATCCTCTACACCTCCGGCTCCACGGGCACGCCCAAGGGCGTCATCCACACCACCGGTGGTTACCTGCTCTACGCGCACGACACGAGCAAGTACGTCTTCAACCTGCACGACGACGACGTGCACTTCTGCACCGCCGACATCGGCTGGATCACGGGCCACAGCTACATCGTGTACGGCCCTCTCGCCCTCGGCGCCACCAGCCTGCTCTACGAGGGTCTGCCGACCTATCCGGAGCCGGACCGCTACTGGCAGGTCGTCGAGAAGCACAAGGCCACCACGATCTACACCGCGCCGACCGTCATCCGCAGCCTCATCGGCCAGGGCGACGAGTGGCCGATGAAGCACCCCATGGAGAGCCTGCGCTTCATGGCATCCGTGGGCGAGCCCATCGATCCCAACAGCTGGATGTGGTACTACGAGAAGGTCGGCAAGGGCCGCATCCCGCTGAGCGACACGTGGTGGCAGACCGAGACCGGCGGGCACATGATCGCCCCGCTGGCCGGCGCCATGACGCTCAAGCCGGGCTCCGCCGGTCGTCCCTTCTTCGGCGTGCAGACCGCCGTGCTCACCGACAAGGGCGAGCCCGCCGGCGTCGGCGAGGACGGGCACCTCGTCATCACCGCCCCCTGGCCGGGCATGATCCGCGGCACGTGGGGCGACGACGAGGGCAAGCGCTTCAAGGACGTCTACTTCTCGATGTTCAAGGGCTACTTCACCACCGGTGACGGCTGCGCCATCGACGCCGACGGCGACCACTGGCTCAAGGGCCGCATCGACGACGTGCTCAACGTCTCCGGTCACCGCATCGGCACCTCCGACGTCGAGGGCGCGCTCGTGAGCGCTCCCCAGGTCGCCGAGGCCGCCGTGGTCGGGTACCCGCACCCCATCAAGGGCACGGGCATCTACGCCTACGTCGTGCTCAACGACGGTGTGGAGCCGAACGACGACCTCAAGAAGGCGCTGGTCGTCCACGTGCGCAAGGTCGTGGGTCCCATCGCCACGCCCGACAAGATGCAGTTCGCGGCCACCGGCCTGCCGAAGACCCGCTCGGGCAAGATCATGCGCCGCATCCTGCGCAAGATCGCCGAGGGCGAGTTCGACTCGCTGGGCGACACGTCGACGCTGGCCGACCCGGCCGTCGTGGACGACCTCAAGGCCAACAAGCAGTAGTCTCGCGTCTCAGAGACGACCGCTCGAAGAGGGGCGGGCGGCCTGCGGGCCGCCCGCCCCTCTGCACGAAAGGGGGTGCTCCGGCCTTGCCGGAGCGCCCCCTCTCGTCGTTCATCCCGCGTTACGGGCCGCCGACTGCCGACATGCCGGCAGTCATAGTCCTATCGACCTGGAACGCACATCACCCACCCCACCGAGGCAAGGTCACGGACTGGCGGACGATGTCGGTGTCGGCGTGGCCGTCGGCGTCGGCGGACCCGTGGAGACCACGATGCTCACGGTACTGCCCTGCGTGGCGATCACCCCGGCCTGGGGCGCCTGCGAGACCACGCTCCCGGCCGGCACTGAGTCGCTGGCCGCCTGGGTGACGACGACCTTGAATCCGGCGTCGGACAGCGTCGCCGCCGCCTCCGCCTGTGAGCTGCCGGTCACGTCCGGCACGGCGACCGGCGTCGCCGTCGGCTCGGGCGCGCCGGCGACCTCGAGGTCCACGGCCGCCTCTTCGGCGACCTCGTTGCCGGCGGCCGGCGACTGGCTCACGACGGTGCCCTCGGGCTCCGTGCTCTGGACGCGCGTCACTTTGCCGCGCGTGAGCCCTGCGCTCTCCAGCGTCGCGGTCGCCTGCTTCTGCGTCATGCCGGTCACGTCCGGGACCTTGACGTCGCCGCCACCGCCACCGTCGAAGGCTCCGAGCGCCCACGCGGCTCCGAGAGCTATGAGAGCGGCGACCACGACCAGCAGGACCCAGAGCCAGGCGCGGCTGCGACGCGGAGGCTCGGCCGCCTGCTGCACCTGCGCCGAGCGCAGCACGCGCTCGATGTCGCCCTGGAACTGGGCGGCGGTGCCGCGCGCGCCGGGATCCTTGTCCAGAGCGCGCGTCACGATCTGCGCGAGCGCCGGCGGCACCTCGGGGTTGAGGAGCTGCGGCGGGCGCACCACGCCGTCCAGCTGCTCCTGGGCGACGATGCTGCCGTCGGCGCCGTCGAACGCGTGCTGTCCCGTCAGGAGCAGGTAGGTCACGAGACCCAGCCGGTACACGTCCGAGGCGGGCGTCGGCGCCCGCCCGGTCACCTCCTCCGGGCTCAGGTAGCGCGCCACGTCCGGCGCGGTGCCGGGACGCAGGTCGGGCGGCGGGTACGCCCCGGCGAGACCCGCGCCGGCGAGCTTGACCGAGCCGTCGGCGGCGCGGATGAAGGAGGCCGGGTCGACGCCGCCGTGGACGACGCCGCGCTCGTGGAGCGCGGCGAGGCCGGCGGCAGCCGCAGCCGCCATGAGGGCGGCATTCGGCACCGGCGGCCGCCCGCCGGCGGCCAGCTCCGCGGCGTCCGGGCCGCCGGGGTCCTCCTGCACCACGAAGCAGTCGGCGCCCTCGCGCCCGGCGTCCACCACCGGTACAAGATTGAGGTGGCGCACGGTAGCCACAAGGCCCATCGTGCGCAGAAAGAGGTCGGGGTCGAGCGGCCGGACGACGGTGACGACCACCGGCCGCCCCTGCGCGTCCTGACCGGAGTACGCCGCGGCCGCGCGGCCTGGCGGCCGGCGTTTCTTCGTGCGGTACCGCTGTGCGTAGATGGGGTCCGTCATGCCGCCTCCCGTGCCGGAGTGCCGTCGGCGGGGTCTTACCCTCGTCGGAGGCTCGGAAACCGCCCGCCGACGCACGAACCGGGGCCAAACGCTCCATCAGCACGGGGTGAACCCGGCGGCGGTACAGTTTAGAGTTGAGGGTGGAGTCCTGAGCCGGACAACCAACACGCGGAGCAACTCCCCGCCGAGGCTCGGCAGTCGCGCTCAGGATCACCCCTCGGGTCGCCGGAAGGCGGTCCGTCGTGGACGCATGCTAGTCGGCGGGACCAGAGCAACCACGAAAGACGGGACAAGGAAAGATGAGTACACGCAATCTCGACAAGCTGTTCGACCCCAAGAGCATCGCCGTCATCGGCGCAAGCAACAAGAAGGGGTCGGTCGGCTACATCCTCCTGCGCAACCTGATCGGCGCCGAGTACCAGGGGATCGTCTACCCGGTCAACGTCTCCGCGCAGTCGGTGCAGGGCATCCAGGCCTACGCGAGCATCAGCCAGGTGCCACGCAAGATCGACCTCGCCATCATCGCCGTGCCGGCCAAGAACGTGCCGCAGACCATGCGCGAGTGCGGCGAGGCCGGCGTGGCCGGCGCCGTCATCGTCAGCTCCGGCTTCAAGGAGATCGGCAAAGAGGGCAAGCGGCTCGAGGACGAGGTCAAGTCCATCGCCGAGAGCTACGGCGTGCGCATCGTCGGCCCCAACTGCCTCGGCTACATCCGGCCGGCGATGAACCTCAACGCCACGTTCGCCCACGTGATCCCGCCCGCGGGCCGCGTGGCGTTCTTCAGCCAGAGCGGCGCCCTCGGCACCGCCATCCTCGACTGGGCCGCCGCCAACAACATCGGCTTCAGCGCGTTCGTCAGCGTCGGGTCCATGAGCGACGTCGACTTCGGCGACCTCATCGACTACTTCGGCGCCGACTCCCACACCAGCAGCATCATCCTCTACATCGAGTCCATCACCGACGCGCGCAAGTTCATGAGCGCGGCGCGGCACTTCGCCAAGAGCAAGCCGATCATCGTGGTGAAGAGCGGCCGCACGGCGCGCAGCGCGCTCGCGGCCGCCAGCCACACCGGCGCCATCGCCGGCGACGACACGCTCTACAGCGCCGTCTTCCGCCGCGCCGGCGTTGTGCGCGTCGACCAGATCGAGGACCTGTTCGACGCCAGCGAGGCGCTGAGCCGCGTGAGCAGCCCTCGCGGGCCGCACCTCGGCATCGTCACCAACGCCGGCGGCCCGGGCGTCATGGCCAGCGACCGGCTGCTGCACCTCGGCGGCGAGCTCGCGGAGCTCGCGCCGGAGACCGACGTGAAGCTGAAGGCCGCGCTGCCAGGCTTCGCCGCGCGCGGCAACCCGGTCGACGTCGCCGGAGACGCCGACGCGGTGCGCTACGCCACGGCGGCGCAGGCGCTGATGGACGACCCCAACTGCGACGGCGTGCTCGCGATCCTCACGCCGCAGGCGATGAGCGACCCCACGGGCACGGCGAACGCCCTCATCGATGTCGCGCGAAGCCACCAGCTCAAGCCGCTGCTCACCTCGTTCATGGGCGAGATCAAGGTCGCCGAGGCGCTGGGCATCCTGCGCCAGGCTCACGTGCCCACGTTCGGCACACCCGAGGACGCGGTGGGCGCCTACATGTACATGTACCAGTACACGCGTAATCTCGCGAACCTCTACGAGACGCCGGCGGACATCCTCCCCGAGTTCGAGCCGAACAGGGACGCGGTCAAGAAGATCTTCTTGAACGTGGCCCGCGACGGGCGAAGCATCCTCAGCGAGCCCGAGGCCAAGGACGTGCTCGAGGCGTACCAGATCAGCGCCGTCAAGACGATGGTCGCCAGGACGGCGGAGGAATGCGCCACGGCGGCCGAGGAGATCGGCTTCCCCGTGGCCATCAAGATCCTGAGCCACGACATCACGCACAAGAGCGACGTCGGCGGCATCGCGCTCAACGTGCGCTCCGCCCCTGAGGCCGCCAACCAGTTCGTCAAGATCACCGAGCGCGTGCACGAGGCCAAACCGGATGCGACGATCATCGGAGTGGCCGTGCAGGCCATGAGCCGCGGCGGCTACGAAGTCATCCTCGGCTCCAAGAAGGACCCCACCTTCGGCCCCGCGATGATGTTCGGCATGGGCGGCACCGGCGTCGAGCTCTACCGCGACGTCGCCGTCGACTTCCCGCCGGTCAACCAGGCGCTGGCGCAGTCGATGATCCAGAGCACCAAGGTCAGCCAGCTGCTGCGCGGCTACCGCGGCAAGGCTCCGGTCGACATGGTGGCGCTGGAGCAGGCGCTGGTGAAGATGAGCTACCTGCTGGTCGACTTCCCCGAGATCCTCGAGATGGACATCAACCCGCTGCAGGTGCGCACCGACGGTGTGTGCGCCCTCGACGCGCGCATCGTCATCGAGCCCAAGGACGTGCGCAAGATCTCGCTGCCGGGCGCCCATCTCATGATCTCGATGTATCCCAGCAAGTACCGCTGGGAGGTGCCGCTGGACGGCGAGGACGTCGTGATCCGCGCCATCAAGCCGGAAGACGAGCCGCTGTGGAGCGACATGATCGAGTCCCTCTCCCCCGCCACCGCCGAGTACCGCTTCTTCGGGCCCATCAGCGAGGTCACCAAGTCGATGCTGGTGCGCTACTGCCACATCGACTACGACCGGGAGATCGCCCTGGCCGCGATCCGCGAGCCCAAGGGCAAGAAGAAGAAGATGATGCTCGGCGTCGCGCGGCTCACGATCGAGACCGCGAACGTGGAAGAGGGTGAGTTCGCGATCGTCGTCCGCGACGCCTACCAGCGCAAGGGCATCGGCAGCAAGCTCATGGACGCGCTCATCCAGGCGGCCCGCGACCGCCACGTACGCGAGATCCGCGGCCACGTGCTGGCGGCCAACCCGGGCATGACTCGCTTCGCCGAGGACCTCGGGTTCGACGTGCGTTCCGGCGACGAGCCCGACGTGCGACAGCTGGTGCTGCGGCTCTAGCCTGCTCCGGCTCTGCCCCGTGCGGCCTTCTCCGCGGGCGGCGCTCTCCACGGGCGGCGCTTGCCCGGAGTGGTGTGCGTTGCGGACTGGCACCACCGAACGTACGTCCGGAAGTACCATGGGGTCTTTGGACGTACGTTTGGGAGTGCCTGCCGGCAGAGGACTACCTCGCCGGCGAGCGGCGCGCCGGCCGGAGACCGGTGCTCGGCGGCGCGGGCGCTCAGGGAGCCGCGGCCGGCAGGCGCACGAGCGCCTCGGTGAGCGTGCCGTCGCCGAGGCGCCCGGGCAGCATGCCGGCCGGCCGGGCCGGGTAGGACCCGGCGGCGCCGGCCGGCAGGCCGTACGTGAAGTCCACCGCGCGCAGCCGCACGCCGGGCCCCGCGGCGAAGTCGAGCGTGACCACCACGCCCTCCGGCGGCGGCGCGTAGAAGTCGAACGACCAGCGCACGTTGCTCGCGTCCAGCAGGGTCGTGTCCCGCCCGGCCAGTTCCATCCCGTTCACGCTCGCGCTCAGGCTGCCCACGACGGTGTGCACCAGCAGGCTCAGCACCGCCGCGTCGCGCCTCGACCGCAGGCGCACGACGACGGTGCGCCGGTCGCCCTCCGTGACGTCCGAGAGCACCTTGACGGCCGGCCCGCGCAGCCCGAACGCCGGCGCCGGGGCGTTGGAGATGGCCTGTGGACCGAAGCGCGGGTAGTACTCCGGCACCAGCTGCCCGCTCGGGGACTCACCGAGAAAGCCCCGCGTGTAGTCGTCCACCCGCTCCACGCTCTCCCAGGTGGTCTTGCCGTCGGGGCCCTGCCGGTACGAGATGCTGGTGAACTTGGGGTGCTCGCTGTCGAACGCCACCGTGGAGCCCACCGTGAAGAGCACCACGACGCCCGCGACGGCGAGCGCGGCCGGCAGCCACCACCGGAACGCGCGCAGGACGGTGGCCAGCGGCAGCATCAGCAGGCCGGCGAGCAGCCACACGGCCACGACGGTGACGCTCTGCTTGAGGCCGGCGGACATCAGCAGCAGGTACACCGCCGAGCTGAGGAGCAGGAGACCGGGCACGGCGCCGGCGAGGGCGATGAGCGCCGCCGCCGGGCGCCCGTCCGCCGGCCGGTCGACGAGGGCGGCTCCGGCCAGACCCAGCGAGCCGCCCACGAGCGACCACGTGAGCAGGTAACTGGCGCCGGGGAACGCGAGCGCGACGACCACGGACCCTGCGGCCCACCACGCCAGCGCGGCGACGGCGAGGTCCCAGGCGCGCAGACGCCGGAGCAGGCCGGCGTAGATACCCAGCACGACGGCCGCCGCCAGCAGCACCAGCCCCAGCCGGTACCAGTCGCTGATGACGACGCCGGTGCCGGTCCAGACGCGCTCCTCGTAGGCCGTGCGGTACATCGTCCACCCGGCGGCGACCACGAGCAGCGAGGCGCCCAGCGTGGCGCCGGTCCCGAGCGTCGCCCAGGCGACGCCGCGCAGGGTGAGAAGCCGGCGCCGGGCCGCCAGCGCGACGACCGCGACGAACAGCACCAGCGCGCCGGCCATCAGGGGGACGACCCACGAGACCGGGTACGAGACGGCGACGCTCCCGGTGAGGTCGAAGTACACGACGTCGGGAGCGCGGAGCGACCACAGGTCGGCGTCCCCGAGGCTGCGAGCCAGCGCGAGCGCCGTCTCGCCCGTGTGCTGCAGGCCGGCCTCGTCGAACGACGCCAGTGAGTCGTAGGCGGTGTGGTCGTAGGCCGGCCCGTCCAGCATGCCGAACGTCATCCCCGGGATGCCGCGCGCGACGAACGGGCGGAAGTCGCTCACCACGGGCTGGCGGCGCGACACCTCGTACATGAGTGACGACCCGTAGGGCCGGCCGGAGGCCAGGTAGGCCTCGATGAGGCTGCCGTTCTGCGGGCTCGTCTCGTACATGAGCGCCGGGGACGATGAGCCGGCGCTGTCGAAGTTGAGCACCACGCCGGCGGCGTAGGCCCAGGGCTCCCGCTCGATGAAGGACTGGGAGCCCAGGAGGCCGATCTCCTCCCCGTCCGTGAACAGGAAGATGATGTCGTTGCTCGGCGGCGGCCCCGAGCGCAGGGCGCGCGCGGTCTCGAGGAGCGCGGCGACGCCGCTGCCGTCGTCCGCCGCGCCCGGCGCCGTGGCCACGGTGTCGTAGTGGGCCACCAGGAGCACCGCACGGGAGGGGTCGCGGCCGGCGAGGCGGCCGACCACGTTGTGCACGAGGCCGGCGACGTGCTGGTTGCGGTCGGACACGACCTCGTTGGACTGGATGTGCGGCATGAGCGCGAGGTCCTGGAGCCTTTGGAAGATGAGGTCGCGCACGGCCGCGGACTGGGGGGAGCCGATGGCGCGCGGCTCCGCGGCGATGGCGCGCAGGACGTCCATGGCGCGCGCCGACGAGAACTGGCCGGCCGGCGCCGCTTCGGACGCCGGCTCCGGAGCGTCCCACGGCGTCACCGCGACGACGGTCAGGAGCACGACGAGCGCCACGATGAGCGCCGCGAAGAGGTGACGACGTCTGCCCACGACCTCACTGTAGCCGGGGGTCCGGGGTTTGCAACACGGGCGACCCGGCGAAGACTGCCTGCATGAGGGGTGGGTCCACCAAGCGCCGCGGCGACCTGACGCCGCCGGGTGCGTTCGTCGTCGCCGGCGGCGTGCGCGTGCACTACGTGCGTGCGGGCGAGGGGCCGCCGCTCGTCTACGTCCACGGCGCCAAGGGGTCCACCTACGACTTCACGCTCTCGGTCGGGCCGCGGCTGGCCGAGCGCTACGAGACCGTGGCGATCGACCGGCCGGGCTCCGGGTTCAGCGACCGGCCGGCAGGCGGCAAGAACCGGCCCGAGGCCCAGGCGGCGGTGCTGCGCGCCGCCGCCGCACAGCTCGGGCTCGTGCGGCCGGTGCTCGTCGGCCACTCGCTCGGCGCCGCGGTCGCTCTGGCCTGGGCGCTGGACGCCCCGGACGAAGTGGCCGCGGTGGTCACGCTCGGCGCCTACGCCCTTCCGCTCGGCGGGCCGCCTCCCTGGGTGGTCAAGCTGATGCGCTACCCGGCATTGCTGCGCGGGGCCGGCGCCCTGGGGCGCTCCCGCCTCGGGCGGCCGCTCGTGCGCGGCGCCGTGGAGCGGGCCTTCTCCCCCACCCAGGCCCCCGCGGCGTACCTCGAGATCGCGCCGCGACTCGCGCTGCAGCCGGCGGCGCTGCTGGGCGACGGCGCGGACCGTGAGGTCGCCGAGGAGGGACTGGCCGCGCTGCGCCCCCGGTACCCCGGGCTGCTGGTGCCGCTCGTGATCGTCGTCGGCGCCGAGGACCGCATGGTGCCGCCGGCCGTCTCCGGGCGGCTGCACGCGCTGGTGCCGCGCTCGGAGCTCGTGCGCGTGCCCGGCGCCGGCCACATGCCGCAGTTCTCGGCGCCGGAGGCGGTGGTCGCGGCCGTCGACCACGCGGCCGCCCTCGCCGGGCTCGCACAGGCGGCCGGGCAGTCCACACGGCCGGCGCCGGTCACGGCTCAGACTGCCCCGGCGCCATCGACGTTTGCTTCCCCCGGGGAGCGCGGGTAGCCTTAACGGCGGTCGCGCTAGGCGGGGAGCCAGCGGTGCCCTGTACCCGCAATCCGCTACAGCGGGGCTGAATCCCCGCCCGAGGGGCCGTTCCGCGAGGCTGTCAGTCGTGTCGCGGCGTTGAAGGTCGGGTCCTACGCAATGGAACCCTGCGAACCCCGTCAGGTCCGGGAGGAAGCAGCGGTAAGCAGGCCATTCCATGTGCCGTGGGGTCGCCTGGCCCGAGCTTGCGCACGACAAGGACGCTCGGAGGACGTGCTTCGACGGCGGGTGCGCGGCCGTTTTCTCATCTCTTGACGACCGGGGAGGGAGCGCCGCAGCATGAACCGCCCACCCGACGCGCCGCACCCGGCGCCCCCGGCGGCGTCTCCCGACGGCGAGCCCGCGGACCGCGACCCGCTCGCCTACCACGATGCCGGCTTCATCGAGAGCGACGAGGGCCGGCCGCTGCGCATCCTCGCCGAGTACCTGCGGCCGCTCGGCGTGTTCCGCCGCCGCCGCATCCACGACACCGTCGTCTTCTTCGGCTCGGCCCGGATCGCCGAGGACGGGGCCCTGGCCGAGTACTACGCCGGGGCCCGCGAGCTCGCCCGGCAGGTCACGGAGTGGTCGGACGGGCTCACGAGCCCGGCTCACCGCTACCTCGTGTGCACCGGCGGCGGCCCCGGCATCATGGAGGCCGCCAACCGCGGCGCGCAGGAGGCGGGCGGCCGCTCCATCGGCCTCAACATCGGCCTGCCCCACGAGCAGCGCCCGAACCCGTTCATCACCCCCGGGCTCTCGTTCGAGTTCCGCTACTTCTTCATGCGCAAGCTGTGGTTCGCCTACGTCGCGCGAGCGATCATCGTGTTCCCGGGGGGCTACGGCACCCTGGACGAGCTGTTCGAGTTCCTCACCCTCTCGCAGACCGGCAAGATCGACCCGCCGGTCGCCACGCTGCTCTACGGCACGCGGTACTGGAACGAGATCGTCGACTTCGACGCCCTGGTGCGCCACGGCACCGTGAGCGCCGACGACCTCAAGCTGCTGCACTTCGTCGACACGCCGGCCGAGGCGATGGCCGTGCTCCGCAAGCGCCTGCGGCCGCAGGACGAGGCCGAGCCCGTGCCGGCGATCGCGAGATCCGTCACGCCGGAGGACGAGTGCGCCACCTGCGGCCCCGAGAAGGAGGAGCGCCCGTGAGCAAACACCAGCCCGAGAGCGAGCTCCCGGAGGACCAGCGTGCCCTGCTCGTGCGCGTGGCCCGAGAGGCGATGACCGAGTACGGGCTGGAGCCCGAGTTCCCGGCGAAGGCGATGGCAGAGGCCGGCGCGCTCGAAGGCCGGCCGCCGGACGGAGCGAGCATCGACGACCTCCGCACCCTCCTCTGGTGCTCCATCGACAACGACGACTCCCGCGACCTCGACCAGCTCACCGTGGCCGAGGGCGAGGTGGACGGCGGCACGAGGATCCTGGTGGCGATCGCCGACGTCAGCGCCACCGTGGAACCGGGCTCGGCGATCGACGCGCACGCCGGCGTGAACACGACCTCCGTCTACACGCCGGCCCGCATCTTTCCCATGCTGCCGGAGCGGCTGAGCACGGACCTCACCTCCCTCAACCCCGGGGAGGACCGCCCGGCGGTCGTCGTCGGCATGACGGTGGACGACGAAGGCGCGGTGGTGGCCGAGGACGTCCGCCGCGCCCTGGTGCACAACCACGCCCAGCTCGCCTACCCCTCGGTCGGGGCGTGGCTCGAGAAGCTCGGCCCAATGCCGCCTGCCCTGGCCGCCGTCCCCGGCCTCGCGGAGAACGTGCGGCTGCAGCACACGGTGGCGCAGCGCCTGCGGGCGCGCCGCCACGAGCAGGGCGCGCTGCAGCTCCAGACCCTCGAGGTGGACGCGGTCTTCGACGGAGACATCGTCAGCGGGCTCGTCGTCGACCCCCGCGACCGCGCCAAGGAGCTCATCGAGGACTTCATGATCGCCGCCAACGGCGTGGTGGCGCGCCACCTCGCCGGCACGGGCTACCCCGTGCTGCGCCGCGTGGTGCACGAGCCCGAGCGCTGGCCGCGCATCGTCGAGCTGGCCGACGCCCACGGCTTCGTCCTCCCCGAGGAGCCGGACGCACCGTCGCTCAACGCCTTCCTGCTCGAGCAGAGCGAGGCCGACCCCGAGCGCTTCCCCGACCTCTCCCTGGCGATCATCAAGCTGCTCGGCAGCGGGGTGTACGAGGCGACCAGGCCCGGGCGAGCCCATCGACGGCCACTTCGGCCTCGCCGTGATGCACTACGCGCACTCCACGGCGCCCAACCGCCGCTACCCGGACCTGATCACCCAGCGCCTGGTCAAGGCGGCGCTGCGCCGGCGGCCGCGAGCCCGTACAGCGCCGACCGCCTGGCGAGCTCGCCGACCACTGCACGCGCCAGGAAGACCAGGCGCAGAAGGTCGAGCGGCGCGTGCGCAAGTCGGCCGCCGCCTGCTTCCTCGTGGAGCGCCGTCGGCGACGAGTTCGACGGCTTCATCACCGGCGCGAGCCCCAAGGGCACGTGGGTACGCCTCATCGACCCGCCGGTCGAGGGCCGGTCGTCGAGGGCGAGGGCGAGCTCGACGTGGGCGACGCCGTGCGCGTGCGTCTGGTGAGCGCCGACCCCGAGCGCGGGTTCATCGACTTCGCCGCCATCTCCTGACCGGCCGCCGGGGTACACTAGCCATCCCATGAAACGCTCTCTCTACAGGGAATACCGGCCGCAGACGTTCTCCGAGCTGGTCGGCCAGGACCACGTGGCGCGCACGCTGCGCAACGCCGTGGAGACCGACCAGGTCGCCCACGCCTACATCTTCGCCGGGCCGCGCGGCACCGGCAAGACCAGCACCGCGCGCATCCTCGCCAAGGCGCTCAACTGCATCGGCGCCGACGAGCTGAGCGGCCGCCCCACGGCGACCCCCTGCGGCGTCTGCCGCCACTGCGTCGCCATCGCCGACGGCACGTCCCTGGACGTCATCGAGATGGACGCCGCCTCCAACCGCAGCATCGACGACGTGCGCGACCTGCGCGACAAGATCGCCTTCGCGCCGGTCGACGGCCGCTTCAAGGTCTACATCGTCGACGAGGTCCACATGCTCACGCGTGAGGCCTTCAACGCGCTGCTCAAGACGCTGGAGGAGCCGCCGGACAACGTGGTGTTCGTGCTCGCCACCACCGAGGCGCACAAGATCCCCGAGACCATCGTCTCGCGCTGCCAGCGGTTCGACTTCCACCGCCCGCAGGTCACCGACATCGTGCGCCTGCTGGCCGGCATCGTGGAGCGCGAGAACGCCCGCCCGGACGCAGACAGGGGCGGGCCGCCCATCGACATCCAGGCCGAGGCGCTGCACATCATCGCGCGCCACTCGCAGGGCGGGTTCCGCGACGCGATCGGCACGCTGGACAAGCTCGTCACGTACGCCGAGGGCACCATCACGCCCGAGGACGTGCTCGAGGCGCTCGGCGTCACCAGCAGCGACCTCCTCTTCGAGATCACCGACATCGTCATCGAGCGCCACACCGCCGAGGCGCTGCAGTTCGTGCAGCGCCTGGCCAACGAGGGCACCGACTACTCGCAGTTCATCCGCGACCTGCTGCGCCACCTGCGCCAGCTCTTCCTGCTGCAGCACCTGGAGGAGGCGGCGAGCGACGAGGCCACGCTGCGCACGCTCGGACAGACCGTCGAGCTCGACGACGAGCTCTTCCGCGAGCAGCTGCAGCGCTCCGGTCAGGTCTCGCCGCGAGAGGTCGTCTTCTTCATCGAGCAGCTCGGCGAGGCGCAGCGCGAGATCCGTGACGGGCTCGACGCGCGGCTGCAGCTCGAGCTCGCGCTCGTCAAGGTCACGCGGCCGGAGCTGGACCACTCGGCGGCCGCCCTCGAGGAGCGCCTGCGGCGCCTCGAGGCCGCGCAGCGGCCGGGGACCGGAGCGGCGCCGGCGAAGCCGTCCCCGGCCGGCCCACCGGCCGAGCAGAAGCCGGCGAAGCCCGCCGCGACGGCCGCGGCCGCACCGGAGAGCAGGCCGGCGCGTGCCGGCCCCCGCCGGCGCACCGGCCGTCCCGGCCGGCGAGGCCGGCGCGCAGACACCGCCCGCGGCCGAGTCCCCGGCGCCGTCGCCGGAGCCGGCACCCGCCGGCGGCCGCCCCGGAGCCGGCGCGCCCGCACCGGAGCCGCCGGCGCCCGCGGCAGCCCCGGCGTGCGCGCACAGCCCGAGCCGGCCGCCGTGCAGGACTTCACCGTGGAGCGCGTCAAGCGCGCCTGGGAGCTGATCCTGCAGAGCGTGCAGGCGGCGCGCGTGCCGCTCTACGGGCTCCTGCGCGACGCCCGGCCCACCGCCCTCGAGGGCGACGTGCTCACCGTCTCTCTGTCCTCCGAGTTCGCGGCGAGCCGCGCCGCTGGAGGGCGACAACGCACAGGTCCTCGCCGCCGCCGTGGAGGGCGTCCTCGGACGCCGCGTCACGGCGCGGTTCGACGTCGCCGCCGCGCGGCGGCGCCCGCACCCCGCGAGCGCCATCGGCCGCCGCGCCGCAGCCCCAGGCGGCCCTGCCAGACTTCACCGACCAGATCCGTGCCGCGCAGGCCAAGCTCGACGCCGAGCTGCTGCCCGACGAGCCCTGAGGAGACCCACCATGGCCAATCCGCAGTACAACAAGATGATGAAGCAGGTCCAGGAGATGCAGCGCAAGATGGCGCAGGCTCAGGAAGAGCTCGCCGTCGAGACCGTCGAGGCGAGCGCCGGCGGCGGCGTCGTGACCGTGGTCGTCACCGGCTCGCTCGAGGTCAAGGAAGTGCGCATCAACCCCGACGCCGTGGACCCCGAGGACGTGGAGATGCTCCAGGACCTCGTCGTCGCGGCCACCAACGAGGCGCTCCGCGCCGCCCAGGACCTCGCCAGCACCAAGCTCGGCGGCGCCACCGGCGGCATCGACCTGCCCAACATCCCCGGCCTCTTCTGAGGCCGGCCGCCGCCGGTCGCCGCCGCGCCGCCGCGGCATCGCCGGTCTCCGGTGCGCAGGGCGTTGACGGTAGCGCGTTTAGAATGTGTATATCGGACTACCTCAGTCCTGATATGCGTCTCCCGCGGCGCCGTCCGCGGCGCGCCTCACCGGCCGTTGCGGCGGCGGAGGCGGCGAACCAGCCGTCACCCCGGCAGTCGAAGCGAGAAGCGACGGCCGTCGCGTTGCCGCCGCAGCCTCAAGCGAGTACACTACCAAGCTGCTTCGTGGGCGCCGGCAGCGGCGCCCAAATCATGCAACTGAGTTGCATAGCGAGTCATTCCCTGCGGGAGTAGATGCGAATGTATGCAGGCCCGGTCGAGCGTCTGATCACTGAGTTCTCCAAGCTCCCCGGCATCGGCCCCCGCACCGCCCAGCGCCTCACCTTCCACCTCCTCAGGCTGCAGCCGAACGAGGTGCTGCCGCTGGCCGCGGCGATCACCGAGGTGAAGGAGAAGATCGGCTTCTGCACGCGGTGCTTCAACCTGGCCGAGGGCGAGCTGTGCACCATCTGCGCCGACCCGCGGCGCGACCCCGCGGTGCTCTGCGTGGTCGAGCAGCCGTTCGACGTGGTGACCATCGAGCGCACGCGCGAGTTCCGCGGCTACTACCACGTCCTCGGCGGAGCGCTCAGCCCCATCGACGGGGTCGACCCCGAGGACCTGCACCTCACGGAGCTCCTCGCGCGCGTGGACGACGACGTGAACGAAGTGATCGTGGCTACCAACCCGACCATGACGGGCGAGGCGACGGCGATGTACGTCGCCGACCTGCTGCCGGAGCGCGTGCGCGTCACGCGCCTCGCCAGCGGCCTGCCGGTGGGCGGCGACCTCGAATACGCTGACGAGCTGACACTGGGCCGCGCCCTCGCGGGGCGTCGGGACGTGCGGCACGGAGAGGAGTGAGCATGGCGACGAAGACCGGCAAGAAGAAGGCGGAGGCCACACCGGCCCTCACCGAGATCCGCTGGCACGGCCGCGGCGGGCAGGGAGCCGTCACCGCGGCCAAGATGGTCGCGGAGCTGGCCCTGGGCGAGGGCAAGTACTTCCAGGCGTTCCCCGAGTACGGCCCGGAGCGCTCCGGCGCGCCGATCGTCGCGTTCACGCGCGTCAGCGACGCGCCGATCCAGGTGTACGCGGGCATCGAGCACCCGCAGATCGTGATCGTGCTCGACTCGTCGCTGCTGAAGATCGTCGACGTCACCAAGGGCGCGCCCGACGACGTCATCGTGCTCGTCAACAGCGAGCGCTCGCCGGCCCAGCTCCGCAAGGACTCCGGCCTCGAGCGACGGCCGCCTCTACACCATCGCCGCGACCCGCATCGCGGTCGAGACCATCAAGCGTCCCATCCCCAACACGCCCATGGTCGGCGCGCTCACGCGCATCACCGGGCTGTTCGACATCGACGACGTCGTCACGTTCCTGCGTGAGGACTTCGGCAAGAAGTTCCCGCCCAAGGTCGTCGAGGGCAACATCGCCGCCATCACGCGCAGCTACGAGGAGGTCCAGGGCGAATGACCGTGGACAAGAAGGCAGGCGCCAAGAAGCCGGCGCCGCTCAAGAAGCCCGCCGCGCGCAAGGCGCCGGCCAAGAAGAAGCCCACCTGGGACATCAGCGACGTCGACCAGTGGGGTCCTGAGCGGCACGAGCTCGGCGCCACGATCATCGAGGCCGGCAACTCCGTCTACAACGAGACCGGCGGCTGGCGCTCGCTCGTCCCCGAGATCGACGTGGAGAAGTGCGACGGCTGCATGCTGTGCTACTTCTACTGCCCCGACGCCTCCATCCTCGTCGAGGACAACAAGGCCGTCGGCATCGACCTCGAGCACTGCAAGGGCTGCGGCATCTGCGCCAAGGAGTGCCCGACCAAGGCCATCGTCATGCTGATCGACAAGAAGGATTGAACATGGCCATCACCCAATCCGAGATCCTGGCGGTCACCGGTAACGAGGCCGTCGCCGAGGCGATGGGCCAGATCGACCCCGACGTCGTCTGCGCCTACCCCATCACCCCGCAGACCGAGGTCGTCCAGCTCTACGCGCAGATGGTCGCCGACGGCAAGGTCGGCACCGAGTTCGTCACCGTCGAGAGCGAGCACAGCGCCATGAGCGCCGTGATCGGCTCCGCCGCCGGCGGCGCGCGGACGATGACCGCGACCTCCTCCCAGGGCTTCGCCCTCATGTGGGAGGTCCTCTTCGTCGCCGCGAGCTACCGGCTCCCGGTCGTCATGACCACCGTGAACCGCGCGCTCAGCGGCCCCATCAACATCCACTGCGACCACAGCGACACCATGGGCGGCCGCGACACCGGCTGGGTCCAGCTGTACGGCGAGAACCACCAGGAGGCCTACGACAACTGCATCCAGGCCATCCGCATCGCCGAGCACCTGGACGTGCGCCTGCCCGTGATGCACATGTACGACGGCTACGTGATCAGCGGCGCCATCGGCCCGCTGCAGATGCTCACCAAGGACCAGGTCCAGAAGTTCATCGGGCCCTACCGCCCCACCAACCCCATGCTCGACGCCAAGAACCCCGTCACCGTCGGCCCGTTCGACGGCCTGCACGGCTGGTACTTCGAGCACAAGGTCGCCCAGAACCGCGCCATGGACCGCTCGATGAAGGTGATCCAGGACGTCGCCGACGAGTACGCCGAGATCAGCGGCCGCCAGTACGGCCTGCTCGACGCGTACCAGCTCGAGGACGCCGAGATCGCCATCGTCGTCGTCGGCTCCACCGCCGGCACGACGCGGATGACCGTCGACAAGCTGCGCGCCCGCGGCGTCAAGGCCGGCATGGTGCGCGTGCGCGCGTTCCGGCCGTTCCCGCACGCGGCGTACGCCGAGGCGCTCCAGCACGTCAAGGTCGTGGGCGTCATGGACCGCGCCGACTCGTTCGGCGCCCAGGGCGGCCCGGTCTTCCTCGAGGTCCGGAGCGCCCTCTACGACTGCGACCCGCGCCCGCAGGTGCTGCCGTTCATCTACGGCCTCGGCGGACGCGACATCTTCCCCGACAACATCGAGCAGGCGTTCGCCGAGCTCGAGAAGGTCGCCAAGAGCAAGAAGCGGGCTACCACCGAGCGCCGCTATCTGAACCTGCGTAAGGACTGAGGTGACACGGATGCCGAGAAGGAACGGCACGACCACCGAGCCCCGCGGCTCGGCCCTCTACGAAGTCCTCAAGGGCATCGACTTCGAGCGCCGCGAGCTCGTGGACAAGACGCGCGGCGTGGGGCTCTTCGACCTCGTCAAGGACAAGGCCGGAGCCTACAAGTGCTACGCCTGCACGCTGTGCGAGCGCACCTGCCCCGTGGACTGCATCGAGATCGACTACTGCCCCGAGTTCGACGAGCTCCCGTTCGACGTCGAGGCGGAGCGCGCCGCCGCCCTGCTCACCCTGCCGGGTGAGAGCTGCGGCGCCGGCGCCGCCTGCGTCATGGGCGAGCAGCCGGCGGGCTTCGTGCCGGAGATCGACATGAAGCTCTTCGACCCCGTCATCGCCGGCCTGCGCGCCGGCACCGGCCTCGTCGAGGCCCTGCACACGACGCAGGACGCCTACGGCTACCTGCCGCGCGTCGCCCTCGAGAACATCGCCGAGGAGACGCACCTGCCGTTCTCGCGCGTCTTCGGCGTCGCCAGCTTCTACGCCCAGTTCCGGCTCACGCCGGTGGGCAAGCACGTCATCCACGTCTGCATGGGCACCGCCTGCCACGTCGCCGGCGCCCCGCTCGTCGCGGAGGCGTTCGCGCAGGAGCTGGACATCCCCGTCGGCAGCACCACGCCCGACCTGCTGTTCACGCTCGAGACCGTCAACTGCATCGGCGCCTGCGCGCTCGCCCCGGCCGTCCGCATCGGCGACGAGGTCACGCATGCGCGCGTGACGCCGCAGTCGGCGCGCAAGCTCGTCCGTCAGCTCCGCAAGAAGGAGGCCTGACATGGCGACGCGCAGCACCTCGGAGCGTGCCCGCAAGACCCGCATCACCAAGGCGCTCAAGGCCGCCTTCCGGCCTGAGCTCGCCACCGGCGGCGACGACACGGTCAAGATCCGCGTCTGCGCCGGCTCCACCTGCAACGCCACCGGGCGCGCGGCCGTGAGCGACGCGCTCACCAAGGAGCTCGCCAAGCGCGGCCTCTCCGACAAGGTCCAGGTCGTCCTCACGGGCTGCCACGGCCTCTGCCAGGAGGGCCCCATCGCCGTCGTCCACCCCAAGGGCGTCTTCTACCCGCGCCTCAAGGCCAAGGACATGGCCGAGATCGTCGAGACCAGCGTGGTCGGCGACGACGTCGTCGAGCGCCTGCTGTACCGCGACCCGGCCACCGGCGAGGCGATCGCGCTCGAGAAGGACGTGCCGTTCTACGCCGGTCAGACGCGCGTCGTGCGCGCCGTGAACGGCACCATCGACCCCACGTCCATCGACGACTACCTCTCGCGCGGCGGCTACGCGGCGCTGGCCGCGGTGCTCGCGGCCGACGACCCCGAGGCCGTCATCGACGAGGTCGAGAGCTCGGGCCTGCGCGGCCGCGGCGGCGCCGGGTTCCCCACCGGCACCAAGTGGCGCTACTGCCGCGCCAACCCGGGCGAGAAGCACTACATCATCGCCAACGGCGACGAGGGCGACCCCGGCGCGTTCATGGACCGGGCGATCCTCGAGGACAACCCGCACTCGCTCGTCGAGGGCATGCTCATCGGCGCGTTCGCCATCGGCGCCGACGAGGGCTACGTCTACGTCCGCCACGAGTACCCGCTGGCCGTCTCGCGCCTGCGTCACGCTCTGGAGCAGGCGCGCGAGCGCGGCCTGCTCGGCGACGACATCCTCGGCACCGGCTGGAGCTTCGACCTCAAGATCAACCAGGGCGCCGGCGCGTTCGTCTGCGGCGAGTCGACGGCGCTCACGGCCTCCATCGAGGGGCACCGCGGCATGCCGCGCGGCAAGCACATCCGCACGGTCGCCCACGGCCTCTGGCAGCAGCCGACCGACCTCAACAACGTCGAGACCTTCGCCAACGTGCCGTGGATCGTCAGCAACGGCGCCGACGCGTTCGCCGCCATGGGCACCGCGACCTCCAAGGGCACCAAGATCTTCTCGCTCACCGGCAAGTCGCGGAACTCCGGCCTCGTCGAGGTGCCCATGGGCGCCACGCTGCGCGAGGTCATCTTCGACGTCGGCGGCGGCATGCAGGACGGCCGCGAGTTCAAGGCCGTGCAGCTCGGCGGCCCCAGCGGCGGCTGCCTGCCGGCCGACCTGCTCGACACGCCGATCGACTTCGAGAACCTCACCAAGTACGGCTCGATGATGGGCTCCGGCGGCATGGTCGTCGTCGACGACGCCACCTGCATGGTCGACTTCGCCAAGTTCTTCTTCGAGTTCACCGCCCAGGAGAGCTGCGGCAAGTGCGTGCCCTGCCGCGTCGGCACGCAGCGCGTGCTCGAGATCCTCGAGCGCATCTGCGCCGGCGAGGGCACGGAGGCCGACGTCGAGCTGCTCGAGCAGCTCAGCGACGACATCATCGAGGGCTCGCTGTGCCAGCTCGGCGGCAGCGCGCCGAACCCCGTGCTGACCACGCTGCGGTACTTCCGCGACGAGGTCATGGCGCACGTGGTCGAGAAGCGCTGCCCGGCCAAGGTCTGCCGGCCGCTCATCAAGTACGCCATCGACCCCGACGCCTGCACCGGCTGCCATGGCCTGTGCGCCGGCGTGCCCGGTCGACGCGATCACCGGCGAGAAGAAGCAGGTGCACGTGATCGACCAGAAGCTCTGTACCAAGTGCGACACCTGCCGTCAGGTCTGCAAGTACGACGCCATCCCCGTGGTGGACGCGCGACCGGCGCTGGTCGAAGGGAGGCAGCAGTGAGCCCGCGTACCAAGGCTGCCGTCCAGCTCACCGTCGACGGCCGCCAGCTGAGCGCCCGCGAGGGCGAGACCGTGCTCGACGTGGCGCGGCGCGAGGGGATCGACATCCCCGCGCTCTGCCACCAGGAGGGCATGGCCGCGTGGGGCGCCTGCCGCCTGTGTCTGGTCGAGGTCGAAGGCCTCGACAAGCTCCAGGCGGCCTGCACCACGTGGGTCAAGGACGGCCAGGTCGTCAAGACCGACACCAAGCGCGTGCGTGCGCGTCGCGAGAGCTACCTCAAGATGTACCTCTCCGACCACAACGCGTACTGCGAGGCTCCGTGCTCGCACGCGTGCCCCACGCACATCGACATCCCGGCGTACATGGCGGCGCTCGCCAACGGCGACGCCGCCGGCGCCGCCAGCATCGTGCGCGACGAGCTGCCGTTCCCCGGCATCCTCGGGCGCGTGTGCCCGCGCTACTGCGAGCCGGTGTGCCGCCGCGGCGACGTGGACGAGCCCATCGCCATCTGCGCCCTGCACCGGGCGGCCGCCGACCACAGCGAGACGCTGCTGGTGCCGGGCGTGCCGACCGGCCGGCGGGTCGCCGTCATCGGCGCCGGCCCGGCCGGCCTCGCCGCCGCGTGGTTCCTCACGCAGGGCGGCCACGAGGTCACCATGTACGACGCCAACGAGGAGCCCGGCGGGACGCTGCGCTACAGCATCCCCGAGTTCCGGCTGCCCGGTAAGGTCGTCGAGAAGGAGCTCTCGCCGCTGTGGGACGCCGGCGTGCGCTTCGTCGGCGAGTCCGAGCTCGGCTACGAGGTCGACCCGGACGGCCTGTTCGACGCCGGCTTCGACGCGGTCATCATCAGCGTCGGCACCTGGGAGGAGCCCAAGCACGTCCTCCCCGGCGACGACGCCGCCATCAACGGCATGGAACTGCTCAAGCGGGTGCGCGAGGGCCGCGCCGTCAAGTTCACGCAGAAGGTCGCCGTGATCGGCGACGGCATCACGGCGTTCGACCTCGCCCGCACGGCGCGCCGCAAGGGCGCCAAAGAGGTCGTCGTCATCGCCCAGCACGAGGCCGACGACATCCCGGCCGGCGCCCGCGAGCTCGCGGCGGCGCTCGACGAGGGCGTCAAGGTCGAGTACGGCGCGCTCGCCAAGAAGGTCAAGGGCAAGGGCGGCAAGGCCCAGGGCGTCGAGTGCGTCAAGGTCGTGCGCGAGAAGGGCCGCCGCAAGGAGCTCCGCGGCTCGCGCTTCGACGTCGCCGCGACCACCGTCGTCATGGCCACCGGCTTCGCGCCGCGGCTCGGCGACAGCGCCGACTACCTGCCGCTGGCCGACTCGCGGCTCATCGGCAACTACTACACCGGCCGCACCCCCGAAGAAGGCGTGTTCGCCGCCGGCGACGCCGTCACCGGCTCGCAGTCGGTCATCCACGCGGTGGCCGGCGGCAAGCGCACGGCGCTCGCCGTCGACGCGTGGCTGCGCGGCGAGGACCTCGAGGAGATCGAGGAGCGCCTCGCCGTGTACGCCGCTCTCCCGTACCTCGACCAGCTCAAGGACGAGGAACAGCTCGGCGAGCTCGGCGCACGTCTCGCCGAGCGCACCCCGGTGTGGCTCAAGATGGGCGCGAGCGCCGAAGCCGCCCCTCGCGCCACCATGCCCAAGGTCGGCAAGCAGAAGCGCCTCACCGCCACCGACCTCGAGGTCGAGAAGGGCTACAGCCTCGCCGCCGCGCGCGCGGAGGCGAGCCGCTGCCTGCAGTGCGAGTGCCCGAGCAACGGCGCCTGCGACCTGCAGACGCTCGGTGTGGAGTACGAGGTCACCGACAACGAGCTGGTCGCCAGGGGCAACCTGGTGCGCGAGGTCGAGTCCCAGTACGAGCACCCCTTCATCCGCCGCGACATGAGCCGCTGCATCGCCTGCGGCAAGTGCGTGCGTGTGTGTCGCGACGTCGCCGGCCCGGCCTGCTACGACTTCACCGGCCGGGGCTTCACGATCAACGTCGACACCCCCTACAGCGACGCGCTGCAGCTCGCCGACTGCATCAGCTGCGGCCGCTGCGTCACGTCGTGCCCCACCGGCTCGCTCACCTTCAACGAGCGCGAGCTGGCCTCGTTCAGGGTCGACGAGAGCCGCTGCATCATGTGCCACGAGTGCGTGGACGTGTGCCCGGTGGACGCGATCAAGGACACCAACCACTTCGAGGAAGCGCGCACCAAGTGGCGCGAGCTCGTCGCCAAGGGCAGCGAGCTGGCCGGCGGTCACCGCATGTGCGCCGGCTGCGGCGCCCCGATCGCCGTGCGCCAGATCCTGATGGGCACGGAAGACCCGATCGTCGTGTCCGCGGCGACCGGCTGCCTCGAGGTGAGCACCACCATCTACCCCTACACCTCGTGGAAGGGCAGCTACATCCACACCGCCTTCGAGAACTCGGCCGCGACGCTCTCCGGCGTCGAGACCGCGTACCGGGCCCTCAAGAAGAAGGGCCTCGTCGAGGAGGACACCAAGTTCATCGCCTTCGGCGGCGACGGCGGCACCTACGACATCGGCCTGCAGTCGCTCTCCGGCGCCATGGAGCGCGGCCACCAGATGCTGTACGTCTGCTACGACAACGGCGCCTACATGAACACCGGGTTCCAGCGCTCCGGCGCGACGCCGCAGGGCGCCTGGACCACCACCAGCCCGGTGGGCAAGGCGCAGTCGGGCAAGATCCAGAACCGCAAGAACCTCACCGACATCATGATCGCCCACGAGCTCGGCTACGTGGCCCAGGCCTCGCCGCACGACCCGCGCGACCTGGTGCGCAAGTCGGCCAAGGCCCTGGACACGCCGGGCGCCACGTTCATCAACGTGCTGGCGCCCTGCCCCCGCGGCTGGCGTGCGGACGGTGCGGAGACCATCGACCTCGCCCGCGAGGCCGTGGAGACCTGCTACTGGCCGCTCTTCGAGGTCGTGGACGGCGAGTACCGGCTGACCTACCGGCCGCACCACAAGAAGCCGCTGATCCCGTGGCTCAAGCGTCAGGGCCGGTTCGCCCACCTCTTCAAGCCCGGCAACGAGGAGTCGCTCCTCAACCTCGAGGCCTGGGTGGACAACGAGTGGGAGAAGCTCCTGCGCAAGTGCGGCGAGCCCAGCGAGGCCGAGTGGCAGGAGTACCTGCAGGCCAACGGCTGCCTGCTGCGCTAGGCGTGACCCGGCCATAGCTGCCGCGGTACGATCGAGGCGGCTACCAGCCGGACGACCAGGAAAGGGGCGGGCCCTCGGGCCCGCCCCTTTCGCGTTGCCGGCCCGGACGTCGCGCGACACGCTGTAGAATCGCCGCAACCGGACGAGGAGCATCGTGGACAGGCGAGAGGCACGCAGACGCCAGCGCCGGCGCAAGGGCCAGATGCGCCTGGCCGTGCTCGTCGCGTCCGTGGCCATCGTCATCGTGATCGTCGTGCTGCTCTTGCGCGGCTGCGGCGGCGCGGACGAGGCGGACCAGCCGGCGTCGGCCGGCTCCGGCGGCGGCGCCACGGCGGCCGCCAGCGCGAAGGCCACCCCCAAGCCCAAGCCCGTCTCGACCGAGCCGCCGCTCGTCGCCCTGGGTGACACGGTGCGCTTCGAGACGCCGGAGGGCGCCGTCGTCCGCGTCACCGTCAAGGACTTCAAGGACCCGGGGCAGGAGCTCGACGGCGTCTCGGCCGACCCCGGGCAGCGACTGGTCACCCTCGAGCTCACGGTGACCCCCGAGGGCGCGGCAGGGAGCGCGGCCGTACCGCTGCCGTTCGAGGTCGCCGACTCGTTCATCCTCATCATGGAGAACGACGAACTGGCGGGCGCCAAGCTCGAGGACGACGGCCTGCTCGGCGCTACCCTCCCGCCCGGCGAGAGCCTCACGACCACGCTGGCCTTCTCGGTGGGGGCGTCCCCGCCCGTGCGGTTCGTGTGCAAGCCGGCCGCCGACTCCGTGCCGGTCTCGGCAACGTGGACCCTGGACTGACCGCCGAGGCGAGACTCGTGGCGCACGGGACGGCGCAGCCGCGCATCGTCAGCGTGGTCGCGACCGCGCTCGGCACCTACCGGCGCTCGTTCTGGCGCATCGTGCTCGCTGCCGTGGTCGTCTTCGCCCCGATCGACCTGGTCGTCACGCTGGCGACCGGCCTCGCGACCGCCTACGCGGAGCAGTCCGACCTGCTCAGTACGTTCTTCTGGACGTCGGGCACCGCGCTGAGCATCGCCGGCACGATGCTCAGCCTCGTGTTCTTCGCCGGTATCGTCGACCGCATCGTCGCCGTCGACCAGAAGGGTGAGGAGGACCTGCCGATCGGCGACGTCCTGCGCGGGCTCCCCACCGGCAGGCTCGTCGCCGCCAGCTTCCTCTCCGCCGCGCTCGTGGTCGCCGGTCTGCTCCTGTTCCTCATCCCGGGGTTCGTCTGCATGGTGCTGTTCGCGATCGTCGGGCCGGTGATCGTGATCGAGGACCTGGGCGTGAGGAAGGCGCTGAGGCGCTCGGCGCAGCTGACGCGCAGGCACGCGCTGCTCGTCATCGTCACGGTGCTCATCCCGACCACGCTCGACGAGGAGCTCTCCTCCTGGTTCGAGCGCTTCGGCTGGATCGAGCACGTGTGGGTGCGGGTGCCGATCGACGTCGGGTCCACCATCATCGTCGGCGGGCCTCGTGGGCGTGCTCGAGGTTACGCTTGCGCACGCGCTGATCGCCGAGCACCGGCGTCGCCGCGAGGCGCTCGCCGGCGCGCACGCGGCGGCAGACGCGGCGGGCCGAGGCGACGGCGCTCCCGCCGCCGCGGATCAGGCCGCGGAGAGGTAGCGCTGGGCCGAGGCGGCCGCCGTCGCTGCCCTCCGCCACCGCCGTGGCGATCATCCGCACCTTGCCCGGGTACGTGGCGAAGTCGCCGACCGCGAACACGCCGGGCAGGCTGGTCGTTCATGTCGGAGTCCACGTCGATCTTGCGGCCGTCAGGCCGAGACCCCAGTGCTCGATGCCCGAGAGGTCCGGGACCTGGCCGATACTGACCAGCACCAGGTCGGCGGGCAGCTCCGTGACCGCCTCGTCGGGCCGCCTGACGACGATGCTCTCGAGGCGTTCCCTCCCCTTCAGCTCGATCACCTCCCCGTTGCTCACCACGTCGATGCCGGCCTCGGCGAAGCGGTCCTGCGTGTGCGCGAAGGCGCGGAACTCGTCGCGCCGGCGCACCACCGTCACCTCGGCGACCTCGCGCAGCGAGAGCGCCGTGTCCAGCGCCGTGTCGCCGCCGCCGACCACGACGGCGCGCTTCGCGCGCACCTCCTCGAGCGGCGGCAGCCGGTACGCAAGGCCCTTGCCGGCCCACCGCTCCTCGTCCTCGACGCCGAGGCGCCGCGGTGTGAAGCGGCCGAGACCCAGCGCCAGGACCAGGGTCCTGGCGTCGTCGCGGCGCAGCGAGCCGCGGATCCTGAAGCCGCCGCCGTCCCGCGGCGTCACGTCCTCCACGGCGCGCCACTCGCGGAGCTCGGCGCCGAACTGCTCGGCCTGCTCGGCCAGGCGCAGCGCCAGCTCCCGCGACGGGAGCGCGGGCTGCGCCGGGAAGTTGCTCACCGGCTTGGTGGGATACAGGTTGACCAGCTGGCCGCCGAAGGCCTCGGCCTCGTAGACGACGGCGCCGAGGCCGCGCAGGCCGGCGTACATGGCTGTCGCCAGCCCCGCCGGCCCTCCGCCGATGATCGCGATGTCGTAGGTGCTCATGTCCGACCTCTTCCTGGGGTGTAACTGGGACCGTTCCACGTAGTGAGGTCGGCGACACTCAGACGGAGCGACGAATGACCCGTGGACCCCCTACGACCTTTCTCATACTCATTGGGGGTAAAGAACGGGGTTAGCGCGGCCGATTCCTGTACAGAGTGCAGAAGGGTCCGGCAGGCAGACGAGGGGCCAGGCACGCGGGCGGACGGAGTCCTGCCCGCACGGGGACGGAGGGACCATACATGGCGTCGACGACGGGTGCGGCCGCGGCCGCGAGCAAACCGGCGGCCGGAGCGACCGCGCTCCCGCTCAAGCTCATCCTCATCGCGCTGTGCATGGCGCAGTTCATCAACGCCTACGACACCACGGCGATGAACGTGGCAGTGACGTCGGTGGTCCGCGATCTCGGTACGACCGTCTCCGGAGTCCAGTCGGCGCTCGTCCTGTACTCGCTCGTCATGGCCTCGTTCATGCTCATCGGCGGCAAGCTCGGCGACGTGTGGGGCCGCCGCACCACGTTCACGCTCGGCATCTCCATGTACGGCGTCGGAGCCCTCATCACCGCCTTCAGCATGGGCCTGCCGATGATGATCCTCGGCTGGTCGCTGCTCGAGGGCCTGGGCTCGGCGCTGATGATCCCGGCGATCTTCGCCATCGTCGGCACGATCTACCCGGCCGGCAAGCCGCGCGTCGCGGCCTTCGCCGCCGTCGGCGCGATGGCCGCGATGGGCGCGGCGCTGGGGCCGCTCGTCTGCGGGTTCCTCACCACGTATCTCACCTGGCGCGTCTCGTTCCTGATGGAGGTCTGCGTCGTGCTCGCCACGCTGGCGCTCTCGACGCGTATCAAGGTGCCCAAGCAGGCGCGGCCCAAGGCGCGGCTCGACTACCTCGGCGCCTTCCTCTCCGCGCTCGGGCTGGCGCTCGTCGTGCTCGGCGTGCTGCAGGCGAGCAAGTACGGCTGGACGGCCGCGCGCGTGCCGATGCTCGGCTGGGGCAAGACGCTCATCCCCGAGGGCGGCATCTCGCCGGTCATCCCCTTCGTCGTCGCCGGCGTCGTCGTGCTGCTCCTCTTCGCCCTCTGGGAGCGGCACATGCTGCGCGCCGGCAAGGACGCGCTGCTCAACATCACCATGCTGAAGAACCGCGCAGTGCTGTTCGGGCTGCTCGCGATCATCGCCTTCATGTTCATGCAGGCCGGGTTCCTCTTCGTCGGCCCGGTGTTCATGCAGATGGCGCTCGGCTACACGGCCTTCCACAGCGGCCTGCTGATCCTGCCGATGACCATCATGATCATCATCGTGGCCACGCGGGTCAGTAAGCTCACGCAGATCGTCGCCCCCAAACTCATCGTGCAGATCGGCATGCTGGTGCTCGTCGCCGGCATCCTGCTGGTGGCGATGGAGTTGAAGGCGACCGCCGAGCAGTGGGCGTTCCTGCCCGGCATGATCGTCTCCGGCATCGGCATCGGGCTGATCAACGCCCCCTTGATGAACATCACCCAGGGGGCGGTGCCGGCGAAGGAGCAGAGCGAGATCTCCGGCCTCTCGCGTGCCATGAGCAACCTCGGCGGGGCGTTCGGCACCGCAGTGGCCGGCGCCGTGCTGATGAGCACGCTCATCGCGACCTTCAGCGGCGCGGTGCAGCAGTTCAACGGCATCCCGCAGAGCGAGAAGGCGCAGGTCGTCCACGACCTGCGCAAGGACGCCCAGACGGTGAGCAACGCGCAGGTGACCGCCTACCTCAAGAGCAAGAACGAGCCGGCGCCGCTGCTCGAGAAGTTCGTCCAGTTCAACCAGGAGGCGCGCAACAAGGGCCTGCAGAACGCGCTGATCGCCATCGGCGTGCTCGGGCTCTTCGGGTTCGTCATGAGCTGCTTCCTGCCCGGCGGGCGGAAGAAGAAGGAAGAGGCGGCGGAGGCGGAGCCGAACGCGCCGCCGGAGGCCCAGGCCTCGCCGGCCGCTCAGGCGCCGCCCGCGCCGGCGTCGTCCTGAGCCCGTCCGCACTGCGTCCGCGTGTCGTCCCAGGGCCGGCGGCAGCCGGCCGGCTCCGCCTGCGCCCACGCGAGGCCTGAACCTGGCAGGGGCGCCCCTCGTCCCTTAGACTCACCCGTGGCAGCTCTTCTGGAGGGAAGGAGCCGCGTGGAGTGCAAGTCAGCCTGGGGTGTGCTGGGCACGTACGCGGTCACGCACGCGGTCGTCGATGCCGCCTGCGCCGTCCTGCTCTGGACGGCCTACGGCGACGGCCGGCTCAGCGCCTCGGCTGCCTGGTCGGCCTTCTTCGCCTACAACCTGCTCGCCTTCGCGGTCCAGCCCCTGATCGGCCTCGCGCTGGACAGGATGCGGCTCGGGCGCGGCGGCGCGGCCGCAGGCGCGCTCCTGACCGCGGCCGCGCTGCCGGTGGCGCTGGCGCCCGGTGCGATCTGGGCCGCCGTGATCGTCGCAGGCCTGGGCAACGCCGTCTTCCACGTCGGCGGCGGCGTCGTCAGCCTCCGCGCGGCTCCCGGCCGGGCGGCCCCGGTGGGGGTCTTCGTCGCCCCCGGCGCCGCCGGGCTGGCCATCGGGATCCTCGCCGGCAAAGCCGGCGCACCCGCCTGGCCGTTCGTCGCCGCGCTCGTCGCCCTGGCGGCCGCCCTCGCGCTCTTCCCCGCTCCCCTGCTCGGAGCCTCGGCGGAGTCACGGCGTCACAGCCCCGCCTCCGCGCTCGCCGGCGCGGGCATGGCGGTCGTGGCCCTGCTGCTGGTGGTTGTGGGCGTGCGCTCGTTCGTCGGGCTCACGCTGGTCCTGCCGTGGAAGAGCGACCTTGTGCTGCTGGGCATCCTCACCGCGGCCGTGGTGACCGGCAAGGCGGCGGGGGGGCTCCTGGCCGACCGCTACGGCTGGCGACGCGTCGCCGTGACGGCCCTGGTCGCCTCGCTGCCGCTGCTGGCGCTCGGGGCGTGGTCGCCGGCGGCCGGCATCGCCGGCGTCCTGCTCTTCAACATGACGATGCCGGTCACGCTCGCCGCCGTCGCCGCCGTGCTGCCCAGCGGCAGCGAGGGCTTCGCCTTCGGACTCACATGCCTGGCGCTCTTCTGCGGCTCCGTGCCGTCGCTCACCGGGCTGCCGGTGGCCTCGGTTTCCTGGGTGCTCGCGGCGCTCATCCTGCCGGCAGCCGCGGTACTCTGGTTCGCGCTCGGCGGCCGGCTCAGTCGCTCGAGGCAGGACGGCGTGCCGCTCGAACCGGCCGCGGAGGGTGGCGGGTCGTGAGCCGGACTCTCGCACTCGAGACGATCGCGATCCTCCTGACCAGCCTGGCCGCCCTCGTCGCCGCGCCCGCGGCGGTCGCGGACATCGGCGGGCCGCCGATCCCGGGCGCCACCGCGCTGATCGCCCTCGTGATCGCCGGGCTCGTCACGATCGGCGTCCTCAGCGTCAGCATCCTCATCCTGCGCCGCATCGCCTTTCGCGTGGGGCGGCGGACTGAACTCGCAGAGCGGGGCCGGCCGGCCGATGAGTCCGGCGGCGACACGTCGGGCGGCGCAGCGCTCGCCTCGCGGGGCATACGCGAGGACGGACCGTGACCATCCACCAGGAAGGAGCGACTCCATGACTCACCTGCTCCGGCGGGCGCTCGGGACCGCCACCGCGTCGTCGTGCGTGTACGCGATCTGGACCTGCGCGGCGCTGGCGGACTCCGAGCCGCCGCCGCCCGACACGGTCACGGAGTCGGGAACCGGCACCCTGGTGGTGATCACGCTGGCGGTGGTCGCGATCGTACTCGTCAGCGTCGTCGTGCTGCGCGGAGTGAGCCGGTCACGACGCGGGCGGTGGATCGACGAGGAACACCAAGCCAAGTCTCCAAGGGAGGAGCCGTGAGGACGTTCGCTCTGCTGCTCCCGACCGTGGTGGCCAATTCCGCCGCCCCGGCCGACAGCCATCCCGCGCGCACCATCCTGCTCGCGTTCCTGGTGGTCGCGGCGGCCGTCGCCATCGCCGTCGCACTGCTCGCGCACCTGCGCCGCCGATGAGCACCGGCCGCTCCGTGACGGCGCGCTCCGTGGCGGCGACCTCCATCGTCGTCGCTCTCGCCTGCCTCTTCGCGTTCACCGGCGCCGCGTACGCGGACATGGTCATCGGCCCGGAGCCCTCCCCGTCGCCTACCCCGTCGCCGTCCCGGGACTCGTCGCAGACGACGGCCGCGACGGCGGCGTCCGGGTCAGGCGGGACGGGAGATCTGGCCGTCCGGGCCGGCGCCGGCGTGGCCGTGGTCGCCGTCGCCGCCGGAGCAGTGATCGGCCTCCGCCGGCTCACGGCCGCACGGGCGACGCCGGCCGGACCGCACGACGAGGGCGCGTGCGGGCGACCTGACGGCGAGGCCGGCGCCTGAACCTCGTCTGGTCTCTTCTGGCGCCGCTGGCGCTCACGCTGGCGGTGGAGATCGCGGTCGCCGCGGCGATGGGCCTGCGCGACCGGCGGTCGCTCGTCGCCGTGGCCTGCGCCAGCCTGATCACCAATCCGTTACTGAACTACGCCGGCCTGCTCCTCGCCCAGGTGGTCGACTGGCCGGCGACACCCGCGAGCGCGCTCGCCTTCATCGTGCCCGCCGAGATCCTCGTGGTGATCGTCGAATGGCGTCTGCTCGTGTGGGCGCTCGGCGGGGGCTCGCGCCGGCTGCTCCTGGTGAGCGCCGTGATGAACGCGGCCTCAGCGCTGGCCGGGCTCGTCTTCTGGCTCACGTGACTCCAGCGCGCTGATCGGGGAGTCGCCGGAGTCGACGAGGGCGACCCGACCTGCCGCCACTCGGCGTGACCGAACCGGGTGCGTGGGTCACGCGACGCGCTCGCCGCCGCCCTCGGCGGCCGGCGCGTCGCCGGGGACGCACTGGGCGGCCGGTTCCGGTCCGAAGCAGCCGGCCGACTCCACCTCCAGACCGGGCTCCACGGCCGGCCGCTCCGCCCACGCGAGCGACTCGGCCGGGTGGGCTTTCTCCGCCTTGCGCGCCGCGCCGAGCAGCGGCACGCCGAGCCCCTGGATCACGCCGCCGACGAGCCACGCCAGCGGGATCGAGAGCCTCTGGGACATCCAGCCGAGGCCGACCTGCCCCACCGTCGACCCGCCGTCGCCGAAGAGGGCGTCCAGCGAGATGATGGTCGCACGCTGCTGCGACGGGATGCGCGCGTTCAGCCAGCCCTGCTTGACCGGCAGCGAGATGCCGAATGCCACCGTCGAGACCAGGTACAACGGCACCGCGACCCAGAAGCTCTGGATGAGCGCCGCGCCGATCACCGTGACCGTGGTCACCCCCGCACAGACCATGAGGATGAGCCCGCGGTCGGGCCAGCGCGCGATGACCCTTCCGACCAGCAGGTTGCCGACGATCTGCGTGAGGCCCACCAGTGCGGCGATCACACCGGTCACCCACACAAGGTCCTGGCCGAGGAGGTCGAGGAAGTACTTCTGCCAGGAGTAGAAGCCGTACATGAAGAAGACGCCCTGCACGAGAGAGGCGAACATGATGAAGCGCACGGCCCTGTCGCTGAGGCCGTACTTGATGCCTTCTCGGGCGATTCGGCGCGTCTCCGTGCCGAAGCTGGCGAAGCTGAGCGCGCGACCCTTGAACCCGAGGTCGCGCATCACGAGGAGCCCGAGCAGGAACGCGGGCACCAGCACGACGGCCCGCGTCACATACGGTATCCACAGGTCCACCTGCCCCAGCACGCCGCCGAGCGTGGTCCCGACGAGCATGAAGATGCCGAACGTGATGCCGTAGCGGGCGAAGATCGGCTCCAGCTTGCCCTCGTACCCCACGGAGTGCAGCGCGTCGACCATCCACGCGTCCACGGCGCCGGTGTAGAAGGTGTAGCCGACGCCGAGCAGCGCGGAGGCAGCGGCGAAGGGCCACAGGCCGTAGCCCGCGAGGCCGAAGCCGACGTACAGCAGGGTCGAGACGAGGATCGTGGCGACCGCGAGCAGGTACGAGACGCGGCGGCCGACCGTGTCCGCGACGACCCCGGTCGGCACCTCGAACACCACCTGCGCAACCGTGTAGGCGGCGTTGATCAGCATCACCTCGAAGATGTCGAAGCCCACCGACAGCAGGAACAGGGTGTTGACGCCCCAGATCAGCGCCTGCGCGAGCGTGGTCGTCGCGGCGATGCCGTAGTACGTGCGGATGATGCGCTGGGCGGTCATGGGCGGCTTGTTCCCCGCAGCGCGCGGGGCGACGCGCGGCGCCGTCGCCGCGCGGGACCTACAGCGTCCGGGCCTGCGGCAGGAGCTTGACCAGCTCGTCCGAGAGGCGCGACTGCCAGAGTCTCGCGCCGGGGGCGAACAGGTGGTGCATGTCCCAGTAGTACTTGGTGGGGATGCCGACCGACCTGGTGAAGTGCAGGTACCTGAGGCCGTGGCTGGCTCCGTACCGCTTGACGAGCGTGTCGCAGCCGCTGCGGATGGAGAGACGCGGCTTGTCGAGGCCGGAGCCGACCAGCTTCATGTCGAGCGGCTGGTCGAGCAGCACCGGGCGGAGCCCCCTGGCCTTGCACAGTTTGATGATGCGCGTGATGGCGGCGAAGTTCTTGTCGCGGTTGGCCCGGAAGGCGGCCCAGCGCAGATCCATCCAGCGCGGGACCAGTTCCCTCTTGCGCGCGAGCGAGAGCGGCTTGCGGCCGTCGTACACGTGCCGCTCCCAGGGGCTGAGCGCCGGCTCGTCGCCGGGCGACGCCGGATCCAGGTCGATGGGCGTCGCCTTGAGCGGCGGCCCGATGAAGCGGCTGATGCCGACGCCGATGAGCACGATGCCCGCGGGCTGCCCGGCAGGGGTCACCGGGATGCCGGCCACGAGCTGCTCGTCCATGCCGAAGGTCTGGTTGTGGCCGGCGAGCGTGAAGGCCCGCGGAGCGGCTTTGCCGGCCCTGCCGGCCCGGTTGGAGAGCTGGGTGGTCCAGGTGGAGTCGCTGACGATGGACTCCCGGGCGATGGAGTCGCCGAGGTTGTACACCATCGGTCGCGGCGACACGGGGATCTGATCCTGCAGGTAGGTGGCCAGACGCAGCACCTCCCACTCGTGACGCCAGTCGTCCACGGCGGCCGAGGCCGTGGCCGGCGCGGCGGTGAGCAGCGCGGCGGCCGCGAGGGCGAGCAGGACCGCGCGGAGGCCGGCGCGCGAGCGCCGGCCGCGGACTGACTCCCTCGTGTACGTGCGGCCCAGCATCGTGCTCAGTCTAGCCCATCGGCCGCCCCGTCGCCGTCCAGGCGGCCGTCGCGGAGCACGATCGTGCGGTCGAAGTACCGGCGGATCTCGGCGTTGTGCGTGACCATCACGATCGTGTTGCCCTCGGCGTGCAGCTCGGCGAAGAGGTCCATGATCTCGGCCGTCGTCTCCGTGTCGAGCGCGCCGGTCGGCTCGTCGGCGAGGATGAGCGGCGGCTCGTTGACGAGCGCGCGCGCGATGGCCACGCGCTCCTGCTCGCCGCCCGAGAGCTTGCCCGGCAGGTGGCCGCCGCGGTCGGCGAGCCCGACGCGCTCCAGCACCTCCAGGGCGCGGCGCCGCTTCTCGGCGGACGGCATCTTCTTGACCGCCAGCGGAAGGGTGACGTTCTCCAGCGCCGTCAGGTACGGCACCAGGTTGAAGCTCTGGAAGACGAAGCCGAGGTACTCGCGGCGGAAGTCGGCGAGCTTCTCGCCGCCGAGCGCGTACAGGTCGATACCGTCCACGGAGATGGTGCCCGCGCTCGGGTGGCTGAGCCCGCCGAGGATGGAGAGGAACGTGCTCTTGCCCGAGCCCGACTGCCCCATCACGCCGAGAAAGGTCCCCTCGGGCACCTCGAGGTCGAGGCCGCGCAGCGCGCGCACCGGAGCGCCGTCGCCCGCGAACGTCTTCTCCAGGCCGCGCGCCTCGATGAACCGCGCGGCGGGCTCGTCGGCCCGCGCCTCCGCCGGCTGCTCGTGCAGCTCGGGCGCGTCCGGCGCCGGCACGCCGGCCGGCTCGTCGGTCTGTCGCATCACTACGGCCATGCTCACTCCTCGAGAGGCCCGCGCGTCAGAGCGCACGGAGAGCCTCGGTAGGGTCCATCTTGCCGGCGCGGAGCGCCGGGTACAGGGCGGCGAGGCCACCTACGAGCGCGGCTGCCGCGACGGCGGCCACGCCGAGCAACGGCAGCCAGGCGACCGGCGCGTCGTCTGCCAGCACCGGGAGCATCACGTAGCTCACCGCCATGCCGGCGGCGTACCCGAGCACGCCCGCCGCGAGACCGGCCACGACCGCCTCGAGCAGCACGAGCCGCGTGATGTGCCCGCGCCGGAACCCGATGGCCCGGAACACGCCGATCTCGGTGGTGCGCTCGCTCACGGAGCCCATCATCGTGAGAAAGACGACGAGCACCTCGATGCCGACGATGATGCCGACGATCACCAGGCTGAAGCCCCTGAACTGGTCCACTGCGTGCAGCCGGCTCGCCACCGCCTCGCGCACCGTGGAGACCTCGGCCTGCGGAAGGGCCGCCGAGAGCTGCCGCACGACCTTGTCGACGGGTGCGCCCGAGTAGGCGACCGCGACCTCGATGAGCGTGAGCTCTCCCGGTCGGTCCAGCAGCCGCTGCACGGCGCCGAGCTCGGCGACGAGCAGCTCGTCGTCCTGCCCTCCCGTCGGCCGCAGGACGCCCGTGACGGTGAAGCGCTCGCCCCGGATGCGCACGTAGTCGCCCATCTCCAGACCCAGCACCTCGGCCGCCCTGGCGCCGGCGATCAGCTCGTCGCCGTTCTGCGGCGGCCGGCCGGCGCCGATCGACCACCAGCGCTTGAGCTCGAACTGCGCTTTGGGGTCGACGCCCATGATCAGGGCACGGCGGCCTTTGACCCGCACCGCGCCCACGAGCTCCGGCGCCACGACGGCGATACTGCCGGCGGCCGGGATCGCACGCACGCGCCCGAGGTCGGCCTCGTCCAGCCCCTGGTCCCCGACGCTGACACCACCGACGTCGATGCCGCCGTAGGTGAGCGCGACGTCCTCGGCCTTCGGAGTGATGACGACGTTGGCGCCGTAGCTCTCGAGGTCGGCTTCGGCCTCGCCGCTCATGGACCACGCCAGCGTCAGCAGCGCGACGACCGTAGCGACGCCGATCAGGAGGCCCGCGATGAGGAATGCCGCACGGGCCTTGCGGCGCATCAGGTTCGCGAAGGCGATGGAACGCAGCGTCATGGCGATCTCCGCATCAGATCGCGCGCAGGGCAACGGTCGGGTCCAGACGGCTGGCGTGCAGGGCGGGGTACAGCGATCCCAGAGAGCCGATGAGGACGGCGAGCAGCACCGCCCCCGCCGCGAGCGGCGGCGCCCAGGACACCGTCACGTTCAGGCCCTCTGCGAAGAACGGCAGGAGCAGGTAGGCGGCGCCCATACCGGCGAGGTAGCCGAGCACGCCGGCCACAACGCTCGCGAGCGCGGCCTCCATGAGCACCAGGAAGGTGACGTGTGAGCGCCGGAACCCGAGCGCGCGGAAGATGCCGATCTCACGTGTCCGCGCGTTGACCGAGCTCATCATGGTGACGAAGACGACGAGCGCCTCGATGGCGATGATGATCGCCGCGATCGCGTAGCTGAACGTGCGGAAGACGTCGAGGGCGCGCATGCGGTTCTTCGTGACCTGCTGCATGGCCGTCACCGTGGTGCCGGGGAGCACGTCCCCGAGCTGCACGGCGATCTCCTCCACCGGGCAGTCGCTGCAGAGCGCCGCCACCTGGACGAGCGTGACCTTGCCGGGCTTGCCGAGCAGGGTCTGGGCCGCACCCAGCTCGACGACGAGCAGCTCGTCGTCCTGGGAGCCGGTCGGGCGCAGGACGCCTGTGACCCGGAAGTCGCGGCCGTCGAGGGCGACGGTGTCGCCCGCGCGCAGGCCGAGACGACGGGCGGCCGTGGAGCCGGCGACGAGCTCGTCACCGGCCGCCGGCGGTCGCCCTTCCAACTTCCACCACTTCTTGAGCTCGAACTCGTCCCGGGGCCGCACCCCGAGGAGCAGCGTCTGGCGGCCCTGCACCTCCACCGCGCCGAGCAGCTCGGGCGCCACGATGGCGACGTTCTTGCTGTTCGGGATGGTCTCGATGCGCGAGAGGTCCGCCTCGCGCAGGTCTCGCGCCTGCAGCCGCACGCCGCCGAGGGCCACCCCGCCGTAGCTCAGCGAGAGGTCGTCGGTGCGCGGCGCCACCACGATGTTGGCGCCGTACGTCTCGAGCTGGTTCTGCGCCTGCACCGTGAGCGCGCGGCTCATGGTGAGCAGCGTCACCACGGTGGCGATGCCCACGAGGAGGCCGGCGACCAGGAACGCGGCGCGCGACGAGCGCCGGCGCAGGTTGGCCAGGGCGACGGTGTGCAGTCTCACGATGCGGGCTGAGGTGTTGCGGTCGGTGCGGGTCAGGGCCTGGCCGGGCTCACTGGAAGTACTTGACGCCGGCCTGCAGGTCCGCGGTCTTGAGCACCAGGGTCTGACCGTCGACGCTGCGCTCGATCGGCGACGGGTTGCAGCCCCCGCGCTTCTCGTTGATCTGCGTGGAGTCGAACTGCTGGCCGCAGTTGTTGCAGACCATCACGCCGTCCTTCTGGCTGTAGCCCTTCTTGTTGGGGTAGCAGACGTCGCAGGCGTCGAAGGCCGCGCGGTACTCGCCGTCGGAGCTCTTGAGCACGAAGTACTTCACCTCGACGCCGCCGGCGTCGTAGCTGAAGTACTTCGCCTGCCCGTCGGCGAGGTCGGCCACCGGGATGGTCACGTCCGCGCCGCCGGCGGCGACCGGAGCGACGGCGGTGGCGGTCTCGGCGCCGCCGCGGTCCATCAGCACGACCGCCGCGACGGCGACCACCGCCACAAGGGCGACGCCGGCGAGCAGGAGGTGCAGGCTCACACCCTTCCTGGGCTGCTCGAACTGGGCGCGCTTCTGCTCCCGCGCCGTCTTCTGCTGCTTGCCTGACAAAGGTCTACCTCCTGTGCGAAGCCCGACCGGAGCGGGCATGCTGTCTCGTGTAACGCGCAGAGTAAGGAGTCGTCGTGAAGAAGATGTGTAGAGGCGAGACGTGAGCGATAGGCAGCGCATCGTGGTGATCGACGACGAGGAGTCGGTCCGCGAAGTGGTCACGGCGTACCTGGAGAAGGACGGCTTCACCGTGTTCTCGGCGGCGAACGGACGGGACGGCCTGGCGCTGGCCGAGAAGATGAGCCCGGACCTGATCGTGCTCGACCTCATGCTCCCCGACATCAGCGGCGAGGAGATCTGCGAGGAGGTGCGCGGCCGGTCGGACGTGCCGATCGTCATGCTGACGGCCAAGGCGGGCGAGGAGGAGCGCATCGGCGGGCTCGTCGCCGGGGCCGACGACTACCTGGTCAAGCCGTTCAGCCCGCGCGAGCTGGTCGCGCGGGTGCACGCGGTGCTGCGCCGCACCGGCGGCGTCGAGACGCCCCTCGTGGAGGTCCTCCGGTTCGACGAGGGGCGCCTCGAGATCGACACCGTCAGGCACGCCGTGCTGCGCGACGGGCGGCCGGTGGACCTGACGCCCAACGAGTACAAGCTCCTGCTCGCGCTCGCGAGCTACCCGGGCCGCGCCTACTCGCGCTTCGAGCTCGTCAACCGCGTGCAGGGCTACGACTACGACGGCGACGAGCGCACCATCGACGTGCACGTCAAGAACCTGCGCAAGAAGATCGAGCCCGACCCGTCGCGGCCACGCTACGTCGAGACGGTGACCGGGGTGGGCTACCGGCTGGCCAGGCTGTGAGCGGAGGCCGCCGTCACTGGGGCCTCCGCGGCCGTCTGGTGCTCGCGCTGGTCGCCGTGGCGCTGCTCGGCACGGCCATCACGACCGTCTACTCGAGCGTGAGCCTGACGTCGCACCTCGAGGACTCGGCCAGGGCGCGCCTGCACAACTCGGCGGTGCACTTCGGCGACGTCGCCGCTGTGGTTTCCAGCGACGGCGCGTGGGACCAGCAGGCCGTCGAGACGCTGCACCACCTCGCGCAGCTCGAGTTCCTCTCCGTCGACCTGTACGACGCCCGGGGGGAGCGCGTCCTGTACCACCCGCCCTCCGCCCCGGCGCAGGAGGACGCGGCCGCCAGTGCGCCGGTCAAGGCGGGTGGCCGCGAGATCGGTACCGTGACCGTGAGCCGCGACGACGGCCGTCTGTTCACGGCCGAGGAGATCCAGCTGCGTGAGGAATTGCTGAGCATGCACCTGGTGGCCGGACTGCTCTCGGCCGCGGTCGCCGTGATCATCGGCCTGTACCTCGCGGTGACGCTCTCGCGGCCGCTGCGGAGCATCCGCGCCGGCGCCGAGGCCATGAGCGCCGGCGAGCTCGAGACGCGCATCGCCGAGCGCGGCGACGACGAGATGCGCGCCGTCGCCGAGGCGCTCAACCGCCTCGCCGAGACGCTGCAGCAGGAGGAGGCCCTGCGCAAGGAGAGCGTGCAGGACCTCGCGCACGAGCTGCGCACGCCGGTGATGGGCGTCCTCGCCCGCGTGGAGGCCGCCCAGGACGGCGTGCTGGAGGACGAGGCGGCCAACCTCTCCGCGATGCACGACGAGGCGCTGCGCCTGACCCGGCTCCTCGACGACCTCTCCGCGCTCGCGGAGGCCGAGCGGCCGGGCCTGCTGCTGGAGACGGAGCGGGTGGACCTCGCCGCCGTAGCCGCGGGGCAGGCGGCGGCGTTCGCGGAGGCGTTCGCGGACAAGGGCATCGGGCTGACCACCAGCGTGCAGCCCGCCGTGGTGGACGGCGATCCCAGGCGGCTCGAACAGATCGTCGTGAACCTGCTCTCGAACGCGCTGCGCTACACCGACGCCGGCGGGACGGTGACGCTGACGGCGGGCGCCGACGCCGGCCGCGCCGTCCTCGAGGTGAGCGACACGGGCATCGGCATCGCGCCGGAGGACGTACCGCGCGTGTTCACGAGGTTCTGGCGCGGCGAGAAGTCGCGCTCACGAGCCACCGGGGGCGCCGGCATCGGCCTCTCCATCGTCAAGGAGCTGGTGCAGGCGCACAGCGGCGAGGTGACGGTGGAGAGCGCGCCCGGTGTGGGGTCGGCCTTCCGCGTCAGCCTGCCGCTCTCAGCAGGAGCGAGCGGCTGACGCCGTCTTCACATCGCCTCCACATCGGTCCCCTATCGTCGCTCACGAGGCGCCGATGGGTGCCTCGCGACCGAGACACGGCCCAGGAGGTCCCGTGAAGACCCTTGCGATCACGATCATCGCCGCCGCCGGACTGCTGCTCGTCCCGACCGGCGCGCTTGCCGCCAATGCTGCGGACGGAGCCGGCATGGAGTTCGGCCAGCACCACGCGATGATGGCCCAGAACGGCGAGCTCGGCGCCGACATGAACCCGGGCCACCACCGCGGGTTCTCCGGCTGGATGATGCCCGCGGAGTGACCGCCGCGGCGGCGAGAGCCGCTCCCGCGGCGCACACGCCCCCCCAGCAGGCCCGACGGCGCACGCGGACGCCCGCCCTCCCCATTCCAGGGAGGGCGGGCGTCTTCGCGTCTGAGGCCTTCCGCAGTGAGAGCACGCGCGGCGCCGGGAGCCGCGCGCCGGGCCGCGTTCTGGTACGGTCCCCTCTGATGAGCACGCTGGAGACAGACGCGCCGCCCCTGATCGGCCTCAGCACAGCTGAGGCCGACCGGCGGCGCGCCGCGGGCCAGGGCAACGACGTCGAGATCAAGGCCGGGCGCACCTACGGGCGCATCGTCCGCGACAACGTCTTCAACTTCATCAACAACCTCTTCTACTTCCTCGGCATCCTGCTCCTGATCCTGGGCAAGCCTCTGGACGCGTTCGCGGTGGTGTTCGTCATCGCCGCCAACACCGTGATCAGCCTGTTCCAGGAGGTCCGCGCCAAGCGCGTCATGGACAAGATGGCGATCCTCCTGCGCCCCAAGGCCGACGTACTGCGCGACGGGCAGCTCGTGGAGCTCGACCCGTCACTGGTGGTGCTCGGCGACGTCCTCAGGCTCGAGCCGGGCGACCAGGTGGTCGTGGACGGCCCCATGGTCGGCGACGGCCGAATGGAGGTGGACGAGAGCCTGCTCACCGGCGAGTCCGACCTGGTCACCAAACACCCCGGCGACGAGCTCATGTCGGGCAGCTTCTGCATGACCGGCGGCGGCTACTACGAGGCGCGGGCGGTGGGGCTCGACAGCTTCGCCAACAAGCTCACCGCCAAAGCCAAGGTGTTCAAGCGCGAGCTGACGCCGCTGCAGCGGCAGGTGGTGCAGATCGTGCGCATCCTGCTCATCGTCGTCATCGTGTTCGAAACGCTGGTCTGGGTGCGCAACGTCCTGGTCGACGTGCCGTTCGTCGAGAGCGTGCGCATGTCGACGGTGATCCTGGCGCTCATCCCCAACGGGCTCGTGCTCAGCATCGCGCTCACGTACGCGCTCGGGGCGGTGCGCCTGCTCGGCAAGGACGTGCTGGTGCAGCAGTTCAACGCCATCGAGAGCCTGAGCAACGTGGACGTCCTCTGCACGGACAAGACGGGCACGCTCACGTCGGGCGTGGTGACGTTCGAGGAACTGGGGGTGGGGCTGGGCGGCGGGCGACGCGGAGAGCGAGCGGGCAGACTGCTCGGCGCCTTCTCCGCCAGCACGACCGACGCGAACCGGACCATAGAGGCGCTCCGCACCGCGCTTCCGGCGGAGCGCGTCACGGCCGCGCACGAGGCCTTCTTCAGCTCGGAGCGCAAGTGGAGCGGCCTCGCCTTCGCGGACGGCCCTGCCACGGGCACCTACGTGCTCGGCGCGCCGGAGGTGCTGGCGCCGGCGCTGGGCGCCGGCGCGGAGGAGGCGTGGCGCGCGCAGGCGGACGCCTGGGCGGCGCGCGGCCTGCGCGTCGTGCTGTTCGCCGGGCGGGACGACGCGGCCGCGTTCGCGCCCGACCCCGACGCCCCGCCCGCGCTGCCCGAGGGCCTCCGCGCCCTCGCGCTCATCTGCTTCAGCGACGAGCTCCGCGAGGGCGTCCACGAGACGCTCAAGGGCTTCTCCGACGCCGGCATCGAGGTCAAGGTCATCTCCGGCGACAACCCCAAGACGGTGGTCGCCCTCGCCAAGCAGGCCGGGATGCAGTCGCTGCAACGGCGCGAGGGCGTGGACTCCTACTGCGACATGGTGAGCGGCGCGGCGCAGACGACCGCGCCGGCCGGCGACGGCTCCGCGGCCGGCAGCGCCGCGCCGGGCGACGACGCCGCGAGCGCGCAGGTCCCCTCCGCGCCCACGGACGACGTCACGGCACCGCTCCCGCGCGAGCTCGTCGCCGTCTCGGGAGCCGAGCTCGCCGAGCTCCCGCCGGACGAGTTCGCCGCCAGGGCCGACGAAGCCGCCATCTTCGGCCGCGTCACGCCCGAGCAGAAGCAGGACCTCATCGAGGCCCTGCGCGCCCGCGGGCGCTACGTCGCGATGATCGGCGACGGCGTCAACGACGTCATCGCGCTCAAGCAGGCCAACGTCGCCGTGGCCATGCAGGGCGGCAGCCAGGCCGCCCGGAGCGTCGGCGACCTCATCCTCATGAAGGACACGTTCGCGCCGCTGCCGTTCGCCTTCTCGGAGGGGCAGCGGATCATCAACGGCATGAACGACATCCTGCGCATCTTCATGGTCCGCATCTTCTTCAAGGCAGCCATGATCCTCATCGTCACGTTCATCGGCGGATTCCCGTTCGCACCCCGGCAATCGGCGCTGCTCTCGTTCTTCGGCGCCACCGTGCCGGCCATCGCCTTCGCGCTCTGGGCGCAGCCAGGGCCCACGCCCAAGGTCGGGCTCTTCAAGCTGCTGGCACGGTTCGTGCTGCCGACGGTCGTCTTCATGACCGCCATCGGCACGGCCATCTACGTGATCTGGAGCAGGCAGCCCGTGCGCCTGGTCGTCAGTGAGGCCGGTGCGACCGAGCAGGAGCTCATCGCCACCGGTCACCCGCAGGCGATGACGGCGCTCACGATCTTCGCCTGCTTCGCCGCCATCTTCCTCATCCTGCTCATCGTGCCGCCGAGCAAGTGGTGGGCGGGCGGCGCGGCGGTGGTGCGCAACGACAAGCGCATGGTCGGCGTGGTGGCCTTCCTGTTCCTGTGCATGATCGTCGTGCTCTCGGTGCCGCTGGCGCGGACCCTCTTCGAGATCACCGCGCTGCCGTGGTGGCAGTACTTCGTGCTCCTGGCGCTGGCGTTCGGCTGGAGCCAGCTCTGCCTGCTGGTGTGGAAGACGCACGTGCTCGACCGCTGGCTCGGCACCGCCGAGGACCCGGGCAACGTGTGCGCCAGGGCGGCGGCCGACGCCGCCGACGCCGCCGCCTCCTCCGCCGGCCACTGAGGCTGAGCCCGGCTTCCGCTGACGCTGCGGCCGCCGAGACCCGCCCGGGCGGCGACCGAAGTCCGCCAGCGGCCCGGACTCACCGCCGGAGCCAGGATTCGCCGGCAGGGGGTGTGGTCGTTCGGGGGTCGGCGCCTTCGATGGCACATCCGAGGCGCCTTCGACGGCACATCCGAGGCGCCTTCGATGGCACATCCGAGGCGCCATCGAAGGCTCACACCCCGAGGACACATACCCCCCGCCCCGCCGTCATCGGCCGCCGCCGACGCTCAGCCGGCGAGGCAGGGCGGGAGCAGGACCCCAAACCCAGCGGATGCAGGCGACGGCCGAGCCTGGCGGCGGGAGGGCCGGCGGGCGGCCTCAGGCGATGCCGGCCGACGGGCACATCGGCGCGAGCGGGCACTCCCAACAGGCCGGCCGCCGGGCGTGGCAGATGCGGCGGCCGTGCCGCACGAAGTCCACGTGCACGGCGTAGACCTGCGCCGGGTCGTCCGCCCCAGCCAGCTCGGTGAGCAGCGGGTGCGCCTGGTCGGCCGTCACCTTGTCGCCGATGATGCCGAGGCGCCGGGCGAGCCGGTGGACGTGCGTGTCCACGGGCATCACCGGCCGCCCGAGCGCGAAGAGCAGCACGCACGCGGCCGTCTTGGGCCCGACCCCGGGCAGCGAGACCAGATAGTCCACCGCCTCCTGGTCGGTCATCCCGTCGAGCTCGCTGAGGTCGGGCGCGCCCGAGCGCTCGCTGAGCGCCTCGAGGATCTTCTTGATACGAGGCGCCTTGGTGTGCGCGAGGCCGCCGAGGGCGATGGCCTCCTCGATCTCCTCGGCGGAGGCGTCGCGCGCCGCCACCCAGTCCGGGAACCGGGCCTTGAGCGACGCGAACGTGCGCTCGGTGTTGACGTCGGCGGTGTTCTGGCTGAGCACGGTGAAGACGAGCTCGTCGACCGCGGGGTACCGCGGGGAGAGCATCGGGCGGCCGTAGAAGTCGTCCAGGACGTCGGCCGCCTGCCTCAGCCGCTCTGCGGGGGTCGGTGCGCTCATGAGGCGAGAGTATACCGAGGGCGGCAGCCGGTGCGCGTCTGCGCCGCTCGGAAAGTGGGGACCCGCCGGGTCCCCGGAAACCGAGGCAGCGGCATCACTACCCCACCTCCCCGCGAAGGCGCCGCAACACCACTGACGACCGCCCGGCGGGGGAATCCTCTGAGCGTGAGACTCGAGACGCGAGCCTCGAGAGGGGGTGATCGGCATGAAAGGCATCCTCGTGCTCAGCGGCTCGGGACCGCTGCTGATCCTGAGCTCGTACCCCACCATCGACGACCCGGCGCTCATCGCCAAGCTGCGCGCCAAGGGGCTGGCCAAGTTCCTGGCGTGGGAGGTCCCGATCGACCACCTGCGGGACCTGTACGGCTACACGTTCCGCGACATCGCGGAGCAGTTGCAGACGCGCGACGACATGCGCGTGCTCGACTTCGACGGCCACCGGATCTTCCTCAACCTCTCGCTGAGCGAGCTCGGCGAGCACATCCTCTTCGAGGACGAGCACCTGGTCACGGCGCGCTGAGACCGGAGAGGGGCGGCGGCCGGCGGCGGCGCCCTACTCCCCCGCGGCCTCGGGAGCGACGCGGCGCTCGTAGTACACGGCATCGTCGCCTTCGTCGGTGCGCGCGAAGCCGCACGCCACGTAGAACGCTTCCGCGCCCGGGTTGTCGGCCAGCACCCAAACAGCCGCGACACCGTGGGCCGCGGCCCAGCGCAGCATCTCCCCCACCAGCGCCGCACCCACCCCGTGCCGGCGGTGGGCGGCGCGCACGCCGATGGAGTACAGGAGCAGTTCCCGTCCGCTCCCGGACGGCAGGCGGAGGACGTGACAGAGCAGCTCGCCGACCACGAGGCCGCCGTCCTCCGCGACCCAGTGGACGGTGGCCGGGTCGCGGAGGTAGGCCTCGGCCTCGGCCGGAGGGAGAGGCACCTCCGGCCCGGAGGCGCGCTCCAGGTCGAAGTCGTCCGCCTCGCGGGCGATCTGCTCGAGCAGCGCTTCGTCTCCTGGCGCCAGGCGCCTGATGCGGATGGCCATTCCCGGTGGATACCCTCGCGAGCGGCGGAGTTCACGCGACGGCCCCGGACGGCAGGAGCCCCAGCCCGCGCGTGGTAGCCTCGCCCGATGATGCACGACGAAGTCGCAGGACGGGATGCGGCGCGGGCCAGGCTGGAGGCGGGAGCCGCGCGGGAGGCGGAGGCCGCGCGGGAGGAGGCAGCGGACGCCGGCTGGCGCTTCTGGATCGACCGCGGCGGCACGTTCACCGACGTGGTGGCGCAGGCGCCGGACGGCTCCCTGCGCACGTGCAAGCTGCTCTCGGAGGACCCGGCGCGGTACGAGGACGCCGCCGTAGAAGGAGTGCGGCGTCTGCTCTGCCTCGCGCCCGGCGCGCCGATCCCGAAGGAGCGCGTCGCCGAGGTCCGCATGGGCACCACGGTGGCGACCAACGCGCTCCTGGAGCGCGAGGGCACGCCCACTCTGTACGTGACCACGCGCGGGTTCGGCGACGCGCTGCGCATCGGGTACCAGGACCGCCCGGACATTTTCGCGCTCGACATCCGCCTGCCGGCGCCCGCCTACGCGCGCGTGCTCGAGGTGGACGAGCGCGTGGGCGCGGACGGGCGGGTCGTCCGCCCGCTCGACGAGGAGGGGGCTCGGCGCGGGCTGGAGGAGGCCCGCCGCGCCGGCCTGGACGCCTGCGCCATCGCCTTCGTCCACGGCTACGCCCACCCTGAGCACGAGCGGCGCGTGGCGGGGCTGGCGCGCGCCGCCGGCTTCTCCCAGGTCTCCGTCTCACACGAGACGAGCCCGCTGATGAAGCTGGTGGGCCGCGGCGAGACCACGGTGGTCGACGCCTACCTCTCCCCCATCCTGCGGCACTACGTCGACGGCGTGGCGGCGCAGCTGGGCGACGTGCGGCTGCGGTTCATGCAGTCGCACGGCGGACTGACCGACGCGGCGTTGTTCCGCGGCAAGGACGCCGTCCTCTCCGGCCCGGCGGGAGGCGTGGTCGGGGCGGTGGCGGTGAGCGAGCGCGCGGGTTTCGACAAGGTCATCGGGTTCGACATGGGCGGCACGTCGACCGACGTGAGCCACTTCGCCGGTGAGCTGGAGCGGAGCTACGAGAGCGTGGTGGGCGGCGTGCGGCTGAGATCGCCGATGCTGCGCGTGCACACGGTGGCGGCCGGCGGAGGCTCGATCTGCGCGTTCGAGGACGGGAGGTACCGGGTCGGGCCGAGGAGCGCCGGCGCCGACCCCGGGCCGGCGTGCTACGGCAAGGGCGGGCCGCTCACCGTGACCGACTGCAATCTGATCGCCGGCAAACTGCGGCCGCAGTTCTTCCCGCAGGTGTTCGGTACGGACGGCGCCGGGGCGCTCGACGAGCAGGCGGCGCGCCGGGCGCTCGCGGCCGTGGCCGCGAGCATGCGCGCCGCCGGCGTCGAGCCACCGACTCCCGAGCAACTCGCCGACGACTTCATCCGCGTGGCCTGCGAGGCCATGGCCCGCGCGATCAAGCGCATCTCCACGCAGCGCGGGCACGACGTCACCGGCCACGTGCTGTGCTGCTTCGGCGGCGCGGCCGGCCAGCACGCCTGCCTGGTCGCCGACGCGCTGGGCATGACGGGCATCCTGCTCCACCCGCTGGCCGGCGTGCTCAGCGCCTACGGCATGGGCCTCGCGGACGTGCGCTCGCTGCGCGAGCGGACCGTGGAGGCGCCGCTGGACGAAGCGGGGTCGCCGGCGGCGGCCGCCGCCCTGGCCGGCGTGGAGGCGGCGGCCCTCGAAGAGCTCGCACGGCAGGGACTCGCCGGCGCCGCGGTGCGCTGCGAGCGCCGCGGCCACGTCAAGTACCGGGGCACCGACGTCGCGCTGCCGGTGCCCTGGGGCGCGCCGGAAGAGATGGAGCGCGCCTTCCTCTCGCTGCACGAGGCACGGTACGGGTTCCTGATGCCGGGGCGGGAACTCACGCTCGAGGCCGTCGCCGCCGAAGCGATCGGCGCCGGGGCTGAGAGCAGACGCCGGGGGTGCCCGCGCCGGATGCGGATACACCGGGAGCGGGTGCGGTGGACGCCCAGCTCAAGCACGACACCGTCGCGCCGCGCGAGGTCGCCGACGTCTTCACGGGAGACCGGCGAAACGAAGTGGGGGTCTACGTGCGCGAGGACCTCGCCGGCGGCTCGGTCGTCGAGGGGCCGGCCGTCATCTGCGAGCCGACCAGCACGACCGTGGTCGAGCCCGGCTGGCGGGCCGAGGTGCGGCCGGCGGCGAGCTGCTGCTGCGCAGGACCGCGCCGCCCGCCCGCCCCTCCGCCGACCCCGGGCTCGTCTCCCCGCTGCTGCTCGAGGTCTTCAACAGCCTGTTCATGTCCATCGCCGAGCAGATGGGCGCCACGCTGGCCAACACCGCCGTCTCGGTGAACATCAAGGAGAGGCTGGACTTCAGCTGCGCGCTGTTCGACGCGGACGCCGGGCTGGTCGCCAACGCGCCCCACCTCCCCGTGCACCTCGGGTCGATGGGCGCGTCCGTGCAGGCCGTGCTGGAGCGTCACCGCGACGAGCTCCGCCCCGGCGACGCCTGGCTGCTCAACTCGCCCTACGCGGGAGGGACCCACCTCCCCGACCTGACCGTCGTGACGCCGGTGTTCCTCGGTGCGGCGGGGCCGCGAAGGAGCGGGCGCCGAGCCGCGGCAGGCCGACGGAGTCGAGGCCGGACGGGCCCCTGTTCTTCGTCGCCTCGCGCGCCCACCACGCCGACGTCGGCGGCGTCACGCCCGGCTCGATGCCGCCGGGCAGCCGGACCATCGACGAGGAGGGTGTGCTCGATCGAGGACTTCCACCTCGTCGACGACGGCCGGCTGCGCGAGGCCGAGGTGGCGGAGCTGCTCACCTCGGCCGCCGCACCCTGTGCGCGACCTGCAGCAGAACCTCGCCGACCTGCGCGCTCAGGTGGCCGCCAACGCCCGCGGAGCGGCCGAGCTCGAGCGCATGGCCGCCGAGTTCGGCCTGCCGGTGGTCACCGCCTACATGCGCCACGTGCAGGACAACGCCGCGGAGGCCGTGCGCCGCGTGCTCGACCGGCTCGCGGCGCGGCGGGACGCCCCCGCGCACCTTCCGCCAGGAGCTCGACGACGGCAGCGCGATCGACGTGGCCGTCACCATCGACCGCGGCGGCCCGGCGGGCGGTCGTCGACTTCACCGGCACGTCGCCGCAGCGCGCCGACAACTTCAACGCGCCGGCGGCGGTCACGACCGCCGCCGTGCTCTACGTGTTCCGCACGCTGGTCGACGCCGACATCCCGCTGAACGCGGGCTGCCTCGAGCCCATCGACATCGTGATCCCGCCGGGGAGCATGCTCTCGCCGGTCCCGCCGGCCGCGGTCGCGGCCGGCAACGTGGAGACGTCGCAGGCGGTGACGGCCGCGCTGCTCGGCGCGCTCGGCGCGGCCGCCGCGAGCCAGGGGACGATGAACAACCTCACCTTCGGCGACGAGCGCTACCAGTACTACGAGACGATCTGCGGCGGCGCCGGAGCCGGCCCCGGCTGGGACGGCTGCAGCGCCGTGCACACGCACATGACCAACTCGCGGCTCACCGACCCGGAGGTGCTGGAGTGGCGGTACCCCGTGCGCGTCGAGGAGTTCCGCGTGCGGACGGGCAGCGGCGGCGAGGGCGCGCACCGCGGCGGCGACGGCGCGGTCCGCCGGCTGCGGTTCCTGGAGCCGCTCACGGCGGCGATCGTCTCGAGCAGCCGCCGGGTGCCGCCCTACGGGCTCGCCGGCGGCCTCCCCGGCGCCTGCGGCCGCAACGCCGTCGAGCGCGCGGACGGCACGCGTCGAGGAACTGCCCGGCGTGGCGCAGACGCGCATGGCGCCGGGCGACGTGCTGGTGGTCGAGACCCCGGGCGGCGGCGGCTACGGCGCGCCGCCCGCCGCAGCCTGCGGCGCGGCGCGCCGGCCGCCGCTCGCCGACGCGGCGCGGCTCAGTAGCCGCGGCCTTGCGCGAGCTGCCGCCTGCGCGGCGCGCAGCAGCGCGCTCACGGCAAGCCGATGAGGAACCCGACCACGAGCAGCAGGACGAGCATCAGCCCGCCGGCAGCGAGAACCACCAGAAGAAGAAGTGGATGCGCCAATCCTCCTTGGTGTTCTGGAGGATGAGGATGATGATCAGGATCGCGATCACGGCCGGCGCGATGAACTTCGTGTACCGGAGCCGCCGGGACCGCGTGTCGCGCTGCACCTGCACCTGCGGCTGCTCCTGCGTCGAGCTCATGCGTAACCCCTCTCGTGGTCGTCCCGACTTGGTTCGCCGTGCGTGCGGTCTACCCCTGCCGCGAGACGGCCGCGCTCCCGGCCGCCACGGCGTACGCCGCGCGTGAGGGGCGGGAGGCGCCTGCGGCCTCCCGCCCCTCACGCCGAGTCGGCGACGCCCCCTGCGGGCCGCCGCGGACGCCGGGCCTCGCGGCCCGGCTCACTCGTTCACTGCTTCGCGGCCGCCTCGATCCCGTCGGCCACGGTCGCGAACACCGTGTCGAGCTGGGCGTCGTCGATGACGAGCGGCGGCTGGATGCGCAGCACGCTGCCGAAGTTGCCGCCGACGCCGATGAGCACGCCGTGGTCCAGGCAGTACTGGCGCACGAAGCCGGCCGGCGGCGGTGCCGTAGGCCTTGGTCGCCGGGTCGGCGATCAGCTCGACGCCGACCATGAGGCCCTTGCCGCGCACGTCGCCGATGAGCGGCTGCGTCTTCTTCAGCTCCCGGAACCTCGCCATGAGCGCCTCGCCCTTGCGCGCCGCGTCGTCGACGACCCCGTCCAGGAGGAAGTCGATGTTGGCGAGCGCCGCGGCGCAGCTGACCGGGTTGCCGCCGAAGGTGCTGAGGTGGTCGCCGATCTGGAAGGCGTCGGCGATCTCCGCACGGGCGATGAACGCGGAGAGCGGCCAGCCGTCGGCGATGCCCTTGGCCATGCGTCATGATGTCGGGCACGACGCCGTAGTGGTCGATGGCGAACAGCTTGCCGGTGCGCCCGAAGCCGCTCTGGACCTCGTCGGCGATGAAGAGGATGCCCTCCTCGTCGAGGATCTCCTTGACGCGCTTGAAGTAGTCGTCCGGCGGCACGATGATGCCGCCCTCGCCCATCACCGGCTCGGCGATGAAGGCGCAGACGTCGCCGGAGAGGTGCAGGCGGGCGACCTCGGCCGACGCGGCGCGCGCAGAGCATGTCGCACTTGTCCGGCGTGGTCTCGGCGAAGCAGCGGTAGCAGTACGGCGTGGGCGTGAAGGCGACGCCCGGCATGTACGGGCCGCCACCCTTCTTGCGGCCCGAGTTGCCGGTCACCGAGAGGGTCGCGAAGGAGCGGCCGTGGAAGCTCGACTCGATGGCGAGGAACTCGCGTCTTGCCGCTGTAGCGCTTGGCGAGGCGGAACGCGCCCTCGATGGCCTCGGCGCCGCCGTTGCCGAAGAAGGTCTTCTGCAGGTCGCCGGGCGTGATCTCGGCGAGCTTCTCGGCGAGCGCGCCGACCGACTCGACGTGGTACACGTAGGAGCAGGCGTGCACGAGCTTGTTGGCCTGGGCGATGGCGGCGTCCAGGATCTGCTGGTTGTGGTGGCCGGCGTTGGTGACGCTGATGCCGGCGAAGCAGTCGATGTACTCGGTGCCGTCGGCGTCGTAGAGATACGCCCCGTCACCGTGGTCGGCGACCACCGGCTCGACGCGCTTCACGAACCCGGTCATCACGTAGTCGCGGTACTGTTCCTGCACGCCCATGCTATCGACTCCCCTTCGGTTGACGCGTGGTTAATCACTTGATTGACTTCTCGAACAGTAGGTTATCAGACTGCCGTAGCCGCTGTCCCGGACCGCGCGGGTGGACCTGCGCTCCGAGCGGGTGGACCTCAGCGCGGTGGCGGCGGCGGTGCTCGCCGACCTCCACCGCGCCGCTCCGGAACGCCAAGTGGAGGAAGTCGTGCAGCCGGACCTCGTGGTCGAGGCGGATGCCGCGCTGCTCGAGGTGATCCTCGTCAACCTGCTGAGCAACGCCTGGAAGTTCACTTCGAAGCGCGAGACGGCGCACATCGAGGTCGGCGCCACCGACGGCGGCGGGGAGCGCGCCTTCTTCGTGCGCGACGACGGCTCCGGCTTCGACCCGAAGCAAGCGGAGCACCTCTTCGGCGCCTTCCAGCGCTTCCACACCTCCGAGGAGTTCCCGGGCGACGGCATCGGCCTGGCCACCGTGCAGCGGCTCGTCTCGAGGCACGGCGGCCGCGTGTGGGCCGAGGCGGAGGTCGAAAGGGGCGCCGCCTTCTTCTTCACGCTGCCGGCGGCGACTGCCGGCGACTGACGCTCGCGGAGAGGACGCGGCCGGCCGACGAGCCGCGCACGAGACGATCACAACGCGGGCAGCCGATTGCGCGGACGCTCGAACTGGGTATGCAGAACGCGATGGGGCCGCCGCGAGCACGCGCGACGGGTCTTCCTGGGGGGAGACATGCCAGACTGCTCGGCCGCCGAGGCGGCGCTCACCGCAGAGCTCCAGGAGGCACGCCGGCGCATCGCCGAGCTCGAGATGGCCGGGGGCGGCACGTCGTTCTGCGGCGAGTTGGTCGAGCACATGTTCGACGGCTTCTCGCTGCTCACCCCCGACGGCGTGCACCTCGACGTGAACCCTGCGCTGTGCGAGATGACCGGCTTCAGCCGCGAGGAGCTGGTCGGCGCCGGACCGCCGCACCCGTACTGGCCACCCGAAGAGGGCGCAGCCATCCAGGCGGCCTTCCAGAAGACGCTGGAGGGCCGGACCGAGACCTTCCCGCTCACCTTCATGCGCAAGAACGGCGAGCGCTTCCCCGTCCTGGTCACGCCCTCGGTGCTCCGGGATGCCGCCGGCGCCATGATCTCGGCCTTCGCCCTCGTGAAGGACATGACCGCCCTGCGCGAGGTTGAAGCCGCGCTCGCCGAGAGCGAGCGCCTCTTCCGCCTCACCTTCGACCAGGCGCCCATCGGCGCAGCCCTCGTCGGACTCGACTTCCGCTTTCGGCGCGTCAACGCGCGGTTCGCACAGATGGCCGGCTACTCCATGGACGAGCTGCTCGAGCGCGGTTTTCCGGATATCACGCACCCCGACGACGTCGCCGCGGACGTCGTGGAGGTCAAGCGCCTTGCCGCCGGCGAGATCGACGAGTACGCCCGTCAGAAGCGCTACGTGCGCAAGGACGGGGGCGTCGCCTGGGGCGACGTGGTGGTGCGGCCGGTGGCCGGCGAGGACGGCCGGCCGCTCGCCTTCATCGCCATGGTGGCCGACGTGACCGAGCGCCGGACGGCAGAGCTCGCGTTGCGCGAGAGCGGGGAGCGCCTGCGGCTGCTGCTCCAGAACATGAACGACGCCGTGTACGTGCACGAACTTCGGGCCGAGAGCCCCGGCCGCTTCGTCGACGTCAACGCTCGCGCCTGCGAGCTGCTGGGCTACTCCCGCGAGGAGCTGCTGGCGATGGACGTCGGAGCCATCGACGTCCCCGAGCAGGCCGAGCGGCTGCCGGCGATCATGGCGACGCTCCGCGAAGGCGGACGTGCAGTCTTCGAGACGGAGCACCTCACCAGGCAGGGTCGCCGGCTGCCCGTCGAGGTGAGCGTCCGCAAGCTCGACATCGAGGGCGTCACGACCGTGCTCTCCGTGGCACGCGACATCACCGAACGACGAGCGGCCGAGGCCGAGACCGCGAAGGCGCAGCGGCTGCTGCGCGAGACGCAGGAGATCAGCAAGCTCGGCGGGTGGGAGTACGACGTCGCCACCGAGCGGATCAGCTGGACGGACGAGGTCTATCGCATCCACGGGGTCGAGCCGGGCTTCGACGTCAACGACGTCGACCACAACATCGGCTTCTACCTGCCCGAGGACCAGCCCGCGATCGCCGCCGCGTTTCGCGGCGTCGTGGAGTCCGGAGTCCCGTACGACCTCGATCTGCAGTTCCGCACCGCCGACGGTCGCCAGCTCTGGGTGCGCACCATGGCACGAGCCATCACGGAGGGCGGCAGGGTCGTCCGAGTCACCGGCAACATCGTGGACATCACGGAGCGCAAGGCCGCCGAGGAGGAGATTCGCCGCCTCAACGCCGAGCTCGAGCAGCGCGTCGTAAGCCGCACCGAGCAGCTGGACGCCTCCACCCGGGAGCTCGAGGCTCTCGCCTACTCCATCGCGCACGACGTGCGCGCCCCGCTGCGCACCATCGACGGGTTCAGCGCCGCGGTGATGGAGGACGAGGGCGCGCGCCCTCAGCGATGAGGCGATCTCCTCGCTGCAGCGGGTGCGCGCGGCGGCGCAGACCCTGGCCCGCCTCCTGGACGACCTCACCGGGCTTTCGCGCGTCTCGCGGCGCGAGCTGGTGCGCGCAGACGGTGGACCTGACCGCCCTCGCGGAGGAGGTCGGGCGCGAGGTCGCGCTGGAGCACCCGGCGCGAGCGGTGGAACTGGTGATCACGCCGGGCTTGAGCGCCGAGGTGGACCCGATGCTGGCGCGCATCGTCCTCCGCGAACTGCTGGGGAACGCCTGGAAGTTCACGGCTGACAGTGAAGTCGCGCACGTGGAGGTCGGCGCGCTGGACCAGGACGAGCGGCGCGCCTTCTTCGTGCGCGACGACGGCGCCGGCTTCGACATGCGCTACGCCGAGCACCTCTTCGGTGTGTTCCAGCGCATGCACCCGCCCGGGGAGTTCGAGGGCGACGGCGTGGGCCTCGCCATGGTCCAGCGCCTCGTGCGCCGCCACGGCGGCCGCTGCTGGGCCGAGGCCGAGCCGGACGCCGGCGCCACGTTCTACTTCACCCTGCCGGGCAACGGCCCCGAGGAGGAGACCGCCGAGCCCGCCGCGCAGGCCGCCCTCGACTGACGGCGGCCACCGCGTCCCAAGCCGAGCTCACGCGCGCGCGTCAGACCTCCTCGGCGCGGTCCGCGCGGCGGCGGCGCGCCACCAGCAGCCAGACCAGACCGGCGACGATGACGACTCCGGCCACCACGCTCACGATCAGCACCGCGCTGGAGCCGCCGGCCGCGTCGTCCGCCCCGCCGCCGGCCTTGGGCCCCACGTTGAGGTAGCTCTGGGCCATGCCGTTGTAGAAGACGGGCCCACCCTCGCCGTAGTACGGCGTCCAGCCCTCCCACTTCTCCGTGTTGACGGCCTGCAGGTAGTCGAAGTACGTGAGCACGTTCTGCGGGTTCTCCGCGTACATGACCTCCTGCATCTTCCAGATCTGCTCGGCACGCGCCTGCGGGTCGAGCTCGTGCCCCTGCTGCTCGCAGAGCGCGTCGTACTCGGCGTTGGACCAGTAGACCTCGTTCCACCACCCGATCTGGCTGGTGGTGAAGCACTGCAGGGTCGAGCCGGGGTCGTAGTAGCCGTCCCAGAACCAGAGGATCATGTCGTAGTCCGGCGCCGGGGAGTCGCCCTTCCAGGCGTACATCGCGTCGCTGGCGACGCCGTTGTCCACGACCTCGAACTTGATCTTGAGGCCGATGGCCTCGAACCAGCCGGCGAGGAGCTTGCCCTCGCCCTGGGTCGAGGTGGACTCGGCCAGCGCCCACAGGCGCAGCGAGATGGGCTTGCCCTGCTTGTCCTCACGGACGCCGTCCCCGTCGGTGTCCTTGTACCCGGCGGCGTCCAGCAACTGCTTGGCCTTCTCGGGGTCGAACGACCGCAGCACACCCTCCGGCGGCTGCCAATGGAAGTCCGGGTCGCGCCAGGTGTCCGAGTTGATCATCGTGTAGCCGGCCGTGCCGCGACCGTTGTACACGAGCTGGATGATGCGCTCGCGGTCGATGGCGTGGTCGAGCGCCACCCGGAACGCGGGGTCGCGCAGCACCGGGTTGCCCCCCGACTCCGGGCCGTCGTAGCAGTTGAAGTCCACGTAGTCCCAGTTGAAGAAGTTGTAGGCGATGGCCTTGAGGCCGGCGTCCTCCTGCAGCCCTCGAACTGCGCCGCCGGCACGCCCTGCGCCGCGTCGAGGTTGCCCGACCGCAGGTCCTGGGTCATGGTGTCGGGGTTGGTGTACGCCTCGAAGATGATCCGGTCCACCTTGGGCCGGCCCCAGCCCTCCACGTCGTTGCCCCAGTACCCCGGGTTGCGCTGGAGATCGGTGTAGTCGCCGCGCTTGTAGTACGTGACCTGGAAGGGACCGCTGCCGACGATGGGCATCTCGTTGGTGTAGCTGCGCTCGAGCGTCGGACGGCTTGACCTTGCCCCACACGTGCTCGGGGATGATGTACACGACCACGTAGAGCATGTCCGCCTTGGGCGCCGGACATGGTGAACCGCACGGTGGTGTCGTCGACCGCCTCGGCGTGCTTGATGTCCTTGACCGCCTGCAGGTACGACGTGAGCTCGTTGTCGATGATGAGGTTGTACGTGAAGGCGACGTCGCTCGGCGGTGAGCGGCTCACCGTCCTGCCACTTGACGCCCGGCCGGAGGTGGACCGTCCACGTGAGGCCGTCGGCCGAGATGCCGCCGTTCTCCTGCGTGGGCAGCTCGGCGGCGAGCTGCGGGATGGGTTTGCCCTCGAGTCCGAACCCGAAGAGCCGGTCGTAGGTGAGGTACAGCACCTCGGAGGTGGCCGTCTCGACCCCGGTGAACGGGCTCAGGTTGTCGGGGTCGGCCGTCCAGCCGATGCGCAAGGTCGCGCCGGCGGCCGGGGACTCGGTCCCCTCCGCCGAAGAGGCCATCCACACAGCCGACAGGGAGGCCGCCAGCGCCGCCCCCGCGACCGCGACCGCGATGGCCCTGCCCCACCGCCACGTGCGTCGTCTCATCACAGCCCCCCCTTGTCGTCCCCTGACCGGCCTGCGTCACTCGAGGCTACTCGCGGGCGAGCGCGCTGTCAGCCACCCATTCTTCGGCAAACTTCGCGGCGGCGCTCAGTCGAGGGTCAGCCCCTCGAAGGCGCCGGACGCGTGCACCGGACGGCCGCGGAACAGCGTCAGTTCCACCGCGGCCTCATGGATGCGCTCCGGCGGCAGCGCGAAGAGGTCCTCGCGCAGCACCACCAGGTCGGCCGACTTGCCCGGTTCGAGCGAGCCGGTCTCGTGCTCGAGGAAGTTGGCGCGCGCACCGGCGATCGTGAACGCCTCGACCATGTCCTCCACGCTCACCGCCTCCTCCGGCCAGAGCTCGGCGTCGATGCCCGTGAGCGGATCGCGGCGCAGCACGCCGCGCTGGATGGCGAGCAGCGGGTCCGGCGGCGGCGAGACCGGGTAGTCGCTCGCCGCCGCCACCGTGGCGCCCGCGTCGAGCAGGCTGCGCATCGGGTACAGCCGGTCGGCGCGGGCGCCGATGAGCCGGCGCAGCGCCGCGTCGTAGTCGGGATCCCTGGTGAACCAGTAGGGCTGCATGGCCGCTACGACGCCCAGGGCGGCCATGCGCCGGTAGTCGCGCGGGTCGGTGAGCTGGAGGTGGGTGACGATGTCCCGCGCGCCCACGTCGCGGCCTCCCCGCGCCGCCTCGACGGAGTCGAGGGCGAGCGAGAGCGCGGCGTCCCCGATCACGTGGTAGTGCAACTGGAACCCCGCCTCGGCCGCGACGCGGGATGCCTCGACGAGGAGCTCCGGCGGCCACACCGGGTCGCCGCGGAAGCCCGGGCGGTCGTTGTACGGCTCGGCGAGGTAGCGCGGTGTGCGTCTCGATCACGCCGTCCACGAAGAACTTGGCGGTGGCCGCGCGCACGAGCGGGCCGTCGAACCGGCGCCGCACCGGCAGCCGCCTCATCGACCTGCTCGGCCACGGGGCGGTCCGGGCGATCATCGACGGCGAGCCGGAGCCGCATACCGAGCTCGCCGTCGCGCTCCAGCGTTCGTAGGCGTCGAGGGCGACGTCGTCCCGGGACATGCCGGCCTCGTGGACGAGGGTCAGTCCGTACCGCGAGACGATCTCGCGCGGAAGCGCGCGAACGCCGGCACGCGCTGCGCGACGGTGTACTCGGGCATCGCGCGGTCCACCCAGGGGAACGCCTCGTGCAGCAGGCCCTTCGGCGAGCCGTCCGGCAGGCGCTCGATGACGGCGCCGGGCCAGTCCGGGTCCTCACGGCCGATCCCGGCGCGGCGCAGCATCTCGCTGTTGACCCACTGCGCGTGCACGTTGTCGTCGCTCAGAGCACCGGCCGGTCCGGCGCCGCGCGGTCGAGCGCCTCGGCCGTCATCCCCTCCATGGGGACCCGGGTAGGGATCCAGCCGTTGCCGCGGATGAAGGGCAGCTCGGGGTGCTCGGCCGCGAAGCGGGCGACCGGTCCAGACACTGCTCGACCGACCGGCACCCGGCCAGCGGCACCTCGTACAGCTCGCCCCACGCAGACGGGGTGCATGTGGGCGTCGACGAAGCCGGGCAGGACGAGGCGGCCGCCGAGGTCGACGGTCCGCGTGCGCGGACCGGCCCACTCGGCGGCCTCGGCCGCGCTCCCGAGCGCCACGATGCGACCGTCCTGACGGCGAGGGCCTCGTCGCGCGACCGTCGCGCGTCCACCGTGTAGACCTTCCCGCCTGTGAGCACCAGATCCGCCTGCACGCCGCCTCCCTTACGCGTCGCGTCACTCTACCGCAGCACGCGCTTCGACGCAAATCGTTCTGCGAATCCCCGATCCGCACCGTCACTGGCGGGCTCACCATCTGATCGAGGCACGAGGGCGTGACGTCGAGAGACACTCTCCTCGTTCCGGAGGGGAATCTCATGAGCATGGACGACCGGCGCAAACGCGTGAACATCAAGGACGTGGCGCGCCTTGGGGCGTCAGCCTTATCACCGTTCGCACGCCCTGGCCGGGCAGCGCCCGGTGTCGGAGGCTACGCGCAAACGGGTGCAGGACGCGGTGCAGGAGCTCGGCTACCGGCCGCATCCCGGAGCGCGCAGCCTCAAGGCGAGCGGCACGGGCGTCATCGCGCTGTGCGCCCTCAACGCGACGACCGACTCGCCGTACGCCAACCTCGAGTACTACTTCCGGCTCATGCACAGCGTCACCGAAGTGGCGCACGAGGAGGGCTATGCGCTCGTCGTCGTCCCCAGCGAGGGCAGCCACCTGTACTGGGAGCGGCTGCTCGTGGACGGCGCGGTGATCTCGGATCCGGCCGCCGACGACCCCAACCTCGGGTTCCTGCACGGCCAGGGGCTGCCCTACGTGACTATCGGCCGCCCCCGACGATCCGGACGGCGGGTACTGGGTCGACGACGACGTCGAGACCGAGACGCGAGCCATGCTCGACCACCTCGTCGACCGCGGCGCGCGGTCGGTCGCACTCATCACCTGGATGACCACGGACTACTGGACGCAGACCGGGCTGCGCACCTACCGCGCGTGGTGCGCGGAGCGCGGCATGACGCCGCGCGTCGAGGAGTGCGCGACGACGAGGACGACGCCGTGGCGGCGGCCGCCGGCGGCTGCTCGACGGGCCCGGCCGCCCGGACGGCGTGTACGGCCTCTACGAGCTGCCCGCCCTCGCGACCGTGCGCGCGGCGACGGAGCGGGGCATCGACGTGCCGGGCGAACTGCTGGTCGCCGGCCCGGGCGACTTCGGCCTCGCCGTCAAGAGCGCGCCCACCATGACGACCCTGGAGTACGACGTCGAGCGCCAGGGTCGCGACGCCGCCTGCATGCTCATCCGGCTCGTCCGCGGCGAGCCCGTCGACGAGCCGCGCAAGATCGTGCCCTTCTCCATCGCCGAGAGAGAATCGACGCGGCGGTAGTCCACCCCGCCGCGGCGCCGACGATGAGGCCCCGCCCGGCCGGGCCGGCCCAATCGCGCAAGTTCGAACGTCCCGGCCCCTTGACGGAACCTCGCGCGCGCGTCATGCCCGTGTGGACGCGCACACAATCGCACAGCTATACTTGGCCCACCCAAGTGGGCCGTTGAGTCTGTGGTCACCCCACTTGAAGTCGGGACCGCCGCGTAGTCGCAAAGGAGTGCGTATGTCGGGTTCACCGCCCAAGTCCACCGGTGCTGCGCTGGTCGTGGGAGGCGGCGTCGCGGGCATCCAATGCTCGCTCGACCTTGCCGAAGGGGGGTACAAGGTCTACCTGGTCGAGAATGGCCCGGCCATCGGTGGTCGCATGGCTCAGCTAGACAAGACCTTCCCCACCAACGACTGTTCGATGTGCACCCTGTCGCCCAAGCTGGTCGAGGCCGGCGACGCCTGAACATCGACATCGTCACCTGCGCCGACTGTCGGCGTCGAGGGCGAGGCAGGCCGCTTCAGCGCCGAGTCTACCGCCAGCCCGCTATGTCGACCCCGACATGTGCACGGGTTGCGGCGATTGCACGCCCGTTCGCCCCGTCCTGGTCCCGGACCCCTTCAACGCGGGGCTGGCGAGCGCAAGGCCATCTACAAGCTCTACCCGCAGGCCATCCCCAACGCCTACGGGTGACCGAGGGGCACGGCCCCTGCCGCGCCTGCGCCGTGCGCACAGCGCGCAGGGCTACATCGCACTGATTCGCCGACGGGCGCTTTGCCGCGTACCCGGTCATCAACGAGCACAACCCGTTCCCCGCCGTCTGCGGGCGCATCTGCACGCACAAGTGCGAGACCGACTGTACGCGCGGCGAGGTGGACGAGCCGCTGGCCATCGCCGGCCTCAAGCGGTTCGTCAGCGACTACGCGTTCGACAACGTGCCGCTGCCCGAGAAGGCCGAGGTC
>CAVPXA010000026.1:0-78270 GCA_963709635.1 uncultured Thermoleophilia bacterium | reverse complement strand
GACCTCCCTTGCCGCCTGCGCTGCTCCGCCGCCATCCTATCCCGCGTCCCCGCGCAACCTCCCCTGTTCGCCCGCGGTCCCCCGGGACGCGACGCCGCTCACTACCAGTGCGCCATGGGCAGCGGCCGCAACGGGTGGTCGAGCGCCCAGCGCACGCCGAGCTCGGTGAGGCGCCGGTGGAAGCCCGCGTTGGGGTGCGCCGCCCGGACCTCGCGGACGTAGGCGGACGGCAGGCTGGAGCGGAGCGCGCCGAGGCTGAGATCCACGAGGTCGGCGCGCCGGAAGGTCTCGACGGTGTCCTGGAACGCGCCGCGGTACGGCAGGAGCTTGTGGTGCTCCAGGATGATGCGGACCACCTCGTCGGCGAGGTCCTCCCGGCCGGCCGCCGTGAGGTGGTCACGGGCGAGGCGGACGGACGGCGCGAGGTAGTCCCAGGTCCGCGCCGTCCAGATGCCGAGGTCGTGGAAGGCGCCGGCGATCTGCACGCTCTCCGGCGCCTCGTGCCCGGGCGCGAGCCCCGCGTAGAACGCGAGCGCTCGCGCCACGTGACCGGCGTACCCGGCGTAGTCCGGACCGAGCGCGCCGGCGAACCGCTCGAGGATTTCGTCGACGAGCGCGAACCCGGTGCTGCAGGCCGGCGAATGCACGCCCGGCGCCGCCGCCATCACACCTTCTTGACGCCGGCGATCAGCTTGCCGGCCACGTCCTGGGCGTCGCCGTACACCATGCGCGTGTTGTCCTCGTAGAACAGCGCGTTCTCGATGCCGGCGAACCCGGCGCCGCGCCCGCGCTTGATGACGAACGCCTGACGCGCCTTGTCCACGTCCAGGATCGGCATGCCGTAGATCGGGCTGCCCTTCTCGCGGGCGGCGGGGTTCACCACGTCGTTGGCGCCGATGACGATGGCGGCGTCGGCGGTCGGGAACTCACCGTTGATCTCGTCGAGGTCGTAGATCATGTCGTAGGGCACGCCGGCCTCGGCGAGCAGCACGTTCATGTGCCCGGGCATGCGGCCGGCGACCGGGTGGATGGCGAACTTGACCTGGATGCCGCGGTCGCCGAGCAGCTTGGCGAGCTCCCACACCTTGTGCTGCGCCTGCGCCACCGCCATGCCGTAGCCGGGCACGATGATGACCTTCTGGGCGAAGGCGAGCGTCACGGCCGCGTCGTCCGGACTCGACTCCTTCATGGTGCCCTCGATGCCCGCGAGCTCCTCCCCGCCCTTGGCGCCGAACCCCGCGAAGAGGACGTTGCCGATCGAGCGGTTCATGGCCTTGGCCATCATCTGCGTGAGCAGCGTGCCGGCCGCGCCGACCACGATGCCGGCGATGATCAGCGCGCCGTTGCCGAGCACGTAGCCCTCGAGGCCGACGGCCAGGCCCGTGAGGGCGTTGTAGAGGCTGATGACGACGGGCATGTCGGCGCCGCCGATGGGCAGCGTCATGAGCACGCCGTAGAGCAGTGAGAGGGCGAAGAAGGCGATCAGGGTGAGGCTCTCGTTGCCGCCCAGGTTGCCGGTGTGCTGCAGGGCGACGACGACCGCGAGCGCGACGGCGCCGGCCAGCACCAGCAGGTTGAACACGTTCTGGCCGGGGAACAGGAACGACTTCTTGATCAGCCCCTGCAGCTTGGCGAAGGCGATCATGCTGCCGCTGAAGCTGACGGAGCCGATGAGGGCGCCGATGATGCCGAGCACGGCGAAGCTCGTCGGCATGGTCTCCGGACGCATGAACTCGACGGCGGCGATCAGCGCCGCCGCGCCGCCGCCCATGCCGTTGTAGATGGCCACCATCTGCGGCATGTCGGTCATGGCGACGCGCCGCGCCGCCACGTAGGCGATGGCGCCGCCGATGATGAGCGCCAGCGTCATCCAGACGAAGTTGCCCATCTCCGGCGTCGCGAAGGTGATCGCGGTAGCGACCAGCATGCCGACGCCGGCCCAGACGATGCCGCGCCGCGCGGTGCGCGGAGAGCTCATGCTCTTGAGGCCGAGGATGAAGAGGACGGCGGCGGCGATGTACGCGACCTGGATCAGGTTCTCACGCATCGCCGCCTCCCTTCGTCTGGGCGGCGGCCGCGGCGCCCTTCTTCTGGTCGCCGGAGCTCTTGAACATGTCGAGCATGCGCTCGGTGACGGCGTACCCGCCGACCGCGTTGGCGGCGCCGAGCAGCACGGCGAAGAACCCGACGATGCGCTCGGGCGTCGTGGTCGCCGAGCCGAGCGCCACCATGGCGCCCACGACGACGATGCCGTGCACGAAGTTCGAGCCGCTCATCAGCGGCGTGTGCAGGATGACGGGCACGCGGCTGATGACCTCGTAGCCGACGAAGGCCGCGAGGATGAAGATGTAGACGGCGGCGAAGCCGGTGATCATGACGCGCCCCCTTCCGGCTCGCCCCGCCTCGGACGCCGGCTCGCCGGCACGTTCTCGTCCGGCGTGCCTTGGGCCTCTGCTTTGTGCGCGGCCTGGTCGCCGGCTGGCCGGCGCCGCGCCGGCGCATCCGGCCCCTCGATCCGCTCGCGCGCCTGCTGGTTCACGATCGCGCCGTCGCGCGTGAGCACGCTGCCGGCCAGCACCTCGTCGTCCCAGTCCAGCTCAAGCTCGCCGTCCTTGATGAACGGCGTCAGGAAGTGCATGAGGTTGCGCGCGTACTGGTCGCTCGCGTGCACCGGCAGCATGCCGGGGATGTTGAGCGGCCCGTAGATGAACACGCCGTTGGGGTGGTTGTACTGCTCGCCGGGCCGGGTGAGCTCGCAGTTGCCGCCGCCCTCGGCGGCCATGTCGATGATCACCGCGCCGGACTTCATCCTGTCGACCACGTCGGCGGTGATGAGCTTGGGTGACGGCCGCCCCGGGATGGCGGCGGTCGTGATCACCGCGTCGGCCTCGATGATGTGGCCGTCGACGATCTCCTTGGCCTTCGCCTTCTCCTCGTCGGTGAGCTCACGTGCGTAGCCGCCCTCGATCTCGGCGTCGATGCCGGTGTCGATGAACCGGCCGCCCAGCGACTGCACCTGCTCGCGGGTGACGGAGCGCACGTCGTAGGCCTCCACGACGGCGCCGAGGCGCCGCGCGGTGGCGATCGCCTGCAGCCCGGCCACGCCGACACCCAGCACCAGCACCTTGGCCGGCCGGAGCGTCCCGGCCGGCGTCGTCAGCATCGGGTAGTACCGGCCGGCCATGCAGGCGCTCATCAGCACGGCCTTGTAGCCGGCGATCGAGGCCTGGCTCGTCAGCGCGTCCATGGACTGCGCCCGCGTGATCCGCGGCAGCAGCTCGAGCGCGAAGCTCGTGATCTTGTGGTCGCGGAGCGCCTTGATGCTGTCGTCCGCCTTGTACGGCTGCAGCAGGCCGAGCACGACGGCGCCCTCGCGCAGCTGTGTCGACCTCTTCCGGCGACGGCGGATCGACCTTCAGGACGACGTCGGCGGCGAAGACCTCGGCGGCGCCGTCGACCAGCGTGGCCGCCGCGAACTCCTCGTCGCGGATGTGACTCAGCTGACCTGCGCCGCGCTCCACCAGGACCTCGGCGCCCAGCGCGGCGTACTTCTCCGCCACCGCGGGGACCAGCGCCACGCGCGTCTCTCCCGTCGCCGTCTCGCGGGGCACGCCAATGCGGACTGCCATCGAACCCTCCTCGTACGTCGGGCCCACGACGGGCCCGGTCAGTCACTACCCCACGGAGAGGGAACGAAAAACCTCGGAACGTAGTGGAAACGCCCTATCTCTTGACCCTGAACGTCCCCGCCACGACCGTACCTGCGAGCGTGACCAGCCTGACCTTGAGCCTGCCCGGCCGGGCCCTCGCCGGCACCTTGCACGTGATGCGGGTCGGGCTCCACGAGACGTACCTGCCGCACGGCGCGGAGCCGAAGAGCACCCGGCTCGCGCCGCGCTTCATGCCGAAGCCCTTGCCCGTGATGGTCAGAGTCGCCCCCCGGCGCCCCCCGCTGGGCGTGAGGCGTGAGAAGATCGGCGGGGCGAGACTGGCGGCAAAGCGCGTGGCGTGGTCCACCGTGAATCGGCAGCGGCCGTTCGCGACGTCCGCGGCCTTCTCTCTGGCCCACACCTCGGCGCCCTCGGTGAGCGACTGGATGGCGAGCCGGTAGCCGTCGTACTTCGCTCCGACCAGCAGCGAGACCGCGACCGGCCGGCTGAACGAGAGCCCGAGGCCGGGGATGCCGAAGCGCAGGGTGGCCAGCGGGATGCCGTCGAGGCCCGCCTGCGGGACCTCATCGTCCAGCGTGAACTCCTGTGCCGACATCTTGGAGAACGCGAAGCGGCCGTCATCCGCCCGGCTGACCACCGTCCCGGCGGAGAACGTGACCGCCGTGTGCGCGGTCGCGATGGTCCAGTCGCGCTCGATCGTCACCTGCTGCGCGGTGGCCGTGTTGACGAGGACCAGGCCGTCCAGCCCCGGCAGCGGCGTCGCCGGGTCGTCCGGCGACCAGTTCGTCATGTTGCCGACCTTGTCCACGAGCGCCAGGTGGCGGATGCGCCAGACCCCCTCCTTGCTGCTCTTCGGCAACGTGACGAGCGCCTCGTACACGCCGTCCAGGCCGGTGCCGGAGACACGCTCGGGCATGCCGTACGCGCGCTGCGTGCCGATGAGCGGCTCGAGGGCGAACTGCGTGGCCAGCACCGGGTCGGCGTAGTCCCCGGAGGCGTTGACGCCGGCGAGGTCGTCGGTCACGCGCATCCTCACCAGAACGGTCTGCTCGCCCGCCTCCGTGTCGACCTCGGCGGGCGTGATACTGAAGGAGGTCACCCGCGGGGGCGTCGTGTCGGACGAGGCGGCCGCGTTGGTGAGCCCGGCGCGGCCGGCCCCGAACAGGTCCTCGATCTCCCCAGGCAGCAGGTAGGTCGCGTTCCCCAGCCGGTCCATGACGCTGAGCTGGACCTGCCAGAGGCCGTTCATGCTCCCTCTCCGCAGGGTGCAGCTCCCCTCGTACGCGCCGTCCTTGTCGGTCCCCGACACCCTGTGCAGCAGCGCCCACTGGCTCTGCGATCCGGCGGCCGCCTGCAGGTAGAAGCCGCCGGACCACTCCGCATGGCGCACCAGCTCGTCTACGCCGGCCTGGTCGTCGGTCAGGCGCACGCGCACCGTGACGGTCTGGTCGCCGGTGTCGGTGTCGACCTCGCGGGGAGTGACGCTGAAGTCCGTGACCGTCGGCGGAGTGGAGTCCGACGATGTCGCCGTGTTGGTGATGCTCGCGCACCCCACGCCGAAGCGAGCCTCCAGATCCTGCCAGTCGAGCTCGACGCGATTCTCGATCTGGTCGTAGACGCGCAGGTACGCGACTCTCCAGACGCCCGGCGTGCTGCCTGCCGGCAGGACCAGCGCCCCCTCGTAGTCGCCCTCGAGAGAGCTGCCGGACACGCGGTTCACGTAGGCCCAGGCCGTCTGCGGCCCGGCGGCCGGCCGGAGGTACACCTTGACGAGCCCCACGCCGACCTGGTCGTCGGTGAGGTGCATCCGCACTGTGACCGTCTGGTCGGCCGCTCCGGTGTCGACGGTGGAGGGAGTCAGGGAGAACGAGGCGATCTGCGGCGGGTCCGCGTCGTCGGCGCTCGCCAGAGCCGGCAGCGCCGCGGAGCCGATGACAGCCCCCAGCCAGAGCAGCGCGAGGAGAGAGACACTGAACGCGAGCCTCCCTGCACGGGGCCTGCCCATGCTGCTCCTCCCCGGTCCGACGGCCGCGCCCCCGCACGGCGCGGCTCGACCTCATGCTATCGCATGCGGTGGAGGCGCCTTCTGGTCCGGCGGTGCGGCTCAGTCGGTGACGCGGCGCACGGCGGCCGTGACGGAGCCGAGGCCGACGTGCGTGGTGAGCACGGCGCCGGCGCGCACGACGGGAACGTCGCAACGCAGGCGCTCCTTGAGGCGGGCGGCCACGAAGTCCGCGCCCGCCTGGTCGCCGCTGTGCACGACCATCGCGCGGGCGGGGGCGCCGTCCACGAAGTGCACGGCGCGCTTCACGAGCGCGTTGAGGGCGCGGTCGAATCCCAGAGCCGCGCCTCCCTTGCCCGGCTTGCCGTGCTCGTCGAAGACGATGATCGGCGCGAGGTGCAGGCGCTTGAGCGTCCTCGCCATGGTGGGGCTCACACGCCCGCCGCGAACGGCGAAGTCCAGCGAGGCGACCGTGCCGAAGATCCTGATCTCGCGCTTGACGCGCTCGGCCACCTGCTCGACCTCGTCGAGGTCCGCGCCGGCGGCGATGGCCTCGCCGACGGCCTGCGTCAGGAGCCCGGCTCCGATCGAGACGAGGCACGAGTCGATCACGCGCACGCGCTCGGGGTCCACCTCGCGAGCCGCCGCGCGCGCGGACTGCACCGTCCCCGACATGGCGCCGGCGATGTGCACGCTCACCACTCCCTCGCGGTACTCGAGCAGCCGTCGGTACGTCTGGACGAAGTCCGCCACCGCCGGCTGCGACGACCGCGGCACGTCGCTGCCGCTGACGATGCGGTGCACGAACCCGTCGGCCGAGATGTCCACGCCGTCCAGGAACTCGGTCTGCCCCAGCGACAGGGTGAGCGGCACGGCCACGACACCAAGCCCGAACGCCAGGTCCTCGGGCAGGTCCGTGGTCGAGTCGGTGACGATGGCGATGGACGCCTCCCGCCCGGCGAGTTGCTGCAGCACCATGTCGTCCACCTTGCTGCGCTCGATCACTCCCAGCTCGGCCACGGACGCCAGGAACATCTGCGGCTCGTTGGTGTGCAGGTGCACGCGGAGCCGGTCGCCGCCGCCGGCGACCACGAGCGAGTCGCCGAGGCCCGTCACCCGGGCCATGACCAGCTCGCGAGAGAGAGGCTCGCCGTCGCGCGCCGTGACCAGCGCCTCGGTGCAGAAGCGGAACCGGTCGTCGATCTCGTCGTGCTCTTCAGAGAACGGCGGCAGTCCGTGCGCGGGGGCCTCGGAGACCTCCCACGCCGGCTCGTGGCCGCGCAGCGAGTCCATGAGCCCCTCGAGGAAGTAGACGAAGCCCTGGCCGCCGGCGTCGACCACCTTGCTGCGCGCGAGCACCTCGAGCTGGCGAGGGGTGGCCGCAAGCGCGACCTTGGCGGCCGTGAGCCCGTGGTGGAACAGCTCGGGCAGGTCGTCCTCGTGCTCCCGGGCGCGCGTGCCCAGCTCGAGGCTCCAGGCGCGAAGCACGCTCAGGATGGTGCCCTCGCGCGGGTCCTGCAGGGCCGAGTACGCCGACTCCGTGCCCGCCAGGGCCGCGTCGGCGAACTGCGAACCGCTGGCGCTGCGGAGCCGCTCCATGGAGGAGGCAAGCCCGTGGAGGAACTGGGCGAAGATCGCCCCGGAGTTGCCGCGGGCTCCGTCGAGGGCGCCGTCGGCGGCCACGCGCGCGGCGTCGCCCACGGAGTCGGGAGCGGCGCTCCCGAGCCTGGACGCCGCCGCCCTGAGCGTCGCCGCCAGGTTGGCGCCCGTGTCCGCGTCGCGCACCGGGAAGACATTGATGCGGTTCAGCGACTCCTGCTCGCGCACCACGGCGAGCGCCCCCGCGCGCACGACGCGCGAGAACGTCTCGCCGCTCAGCCTGGTGGTGTCGTCGCCGGTCTCGGTCATCTCGAGGACCTTTCTACCCACCACGAGTCCTGTCGGCCGCGCGACCCTCGCGACGGCCGCTCGGTCACTTCTGGCCGGGGAGCGCGCCCATCTTCTTGAGCGACTTGCGCGCCGCACCCGCCACGGACTGGTCCACGTCGCCCAGTGCCAGCCGCAGCGTGTCCACCCCCGCGGGATCGCCGATCTTGCCCAGCGCCTCCACGACGATCATGCGCAGCAGCGGGTCCGGGTTGTGCATCGCCATGCAGAGCGGCCCGACGGCGGCGGGGTCCTTCATGATCCCGAGCACGTAGGCGGCGTCCTGCCGCCGGTGCAGGTGACCCTCCCTGAGGATGAAGATGAGCCGGTCGCGCGCCGGGGGCCCGATGAGCACCAGAGCCTCGCGCGTGGTATTGAGTTGCACCAGGTTCTTGGTCTGGAGCCGCTGGACGATCTTGTCGAGGTAGCTCTCCAGGGCCACACGCGCGGCCTCGGCGACCTCAGGATCCTTGTACTTGGCGGCCTTGACGAGGCCGTCGATCTTGCCTTGGGCGTCGAGCTTGGCGACGTTGGGCGGGCCGAACAGGGCCACGTACACACTCCTCGGGGTCGTTTCGCAGCCGGGCGCCCCCGCGCCCGGAGGGCCAGTCTACCGCACGCCGAGCGCGCGAGGCGGCGGTGGCGTCACCTCAGGATGCGGTTGGTCACTTCGAGCAGGCGCGCCGGCAGATCGCGGAAGGCGCGCACCGGGAACACGTCGCCGCGGCCGGCGTCGGCCAGCTCGCGGCACAGCTCCGGGTTCATCTTGTAGTCCTCGGTGAGGAGGACGAAGAGATGCGGGAACCGGTGGGCGAGCGGCCGCGGGTCGCCGCCGGCGGTGACGACGCCGTCGGTGATGAGCAGGCCGCTGCGGCGGGGGTTGCGGCCGCGCTCCAGCTCGGCCGCGCCGAGCGCCAGCGCGGCCTCGATGTTGGTGTAGCCGCGCACCGGCTGGTCGAGCATGCGCCGGACAACCTCCTCCGGCGGGTCCGGCACGTCCAGGTGCGTCGCGGCCGTCGCCTTGTCCTCGAAGACGACCACGGAGAGGTCCTCGGGGTGCAGCTTGAGCGCGAGGACCGCCGCGGCCACGGCGGCGACGGCCATGTTCTCGCCGCTCATGCTCAGCGACGTGTCGACCATGAGCACCACCTGGTGGCGGCGGTCGACGCGCCGCCGCACGATCCAGTCGCCCTGCTCCGGGTACGGCTTGCCGAGCAGGTTGTCGAGCGTCGCCTCCACGTCGAGCTCGCCACCCCACGGCTCGAGCAGCGGTTCGCGCACCGTGTGCGTGGCCGCCTGCAGCGGGCCGACCAGGCGCGCGGCCTTCTGCAGCACCGCGCGCGCCGCCAGCCGCTCGGCGTAGAACCTCAGCCCGGGGTCCACGATGCGGCAGCCGCTGCGCGTGAGATTGGTGGCGATCGTCCAGCCGTCCAGCGCCTCCTGGTCCACCTTGTAGCGCAGCGCCAGAGCCTCCAGCGGCGCGTCGCCTGCGGGCAGTTCCGGGGCGCACGTGGGCAGGCCGCGGACCTCCACGCGGCCTCCGTGCCGGAGCGGAGCCCCGGCGGATGAGGTCAGGCTTTTGGGGCGGGCGCCGGCGGCGCGAGGACGACGTCGGGATCCTCGCCGCGATCGACGACGAGCTCCAGGAGCTCGTCAAGCGCGGCCCCGAAGTCCGCGTCGATGTCGTCGCGCAGGTCGACGCGCGTGGTGAGCGCGGCCTCGGCCGCGCGACGCAGCACCTCGCGGCTCACCGCACCGCAGGCGTCGCGGTCGTCGGCCCAGAGCCGCTCCGCGATGGCGACGGTCGCGATCGCGCCGCGCACGGACGAGCCTTTGCGAAAGCGCGGGTGCAGCCGCGTCGCCCGCGTGAGCCGCACGGCCGTCTGCACCAGTGCGGCGTCGTCCGAGCCGGTCTCGGCGACCACGATCGCCGCTTCCTCTTCCGCCCCCTGATACAGCAGCGCGAGGTGCTCGAACCGGTCACGCAGCGCCTCGGAGAGGTGGCCGGTGGCGACGTACTCCACGGGATTCTGCGTCGCCACCACCTGGAACCCGCCTGCGGCCCGGATCTCCCCGATGTGCGGCAGCTGCAGCAGCCGCTCGTCCAGCGCCGGGAGCAGGACGTTCTGCACGCTCTCCGGCATCCGGTTGAGCTCGTTGATGAACAGCACCTTGCCGTCCCGCATCGCCTCGACCAGCGGCCCGGCGAAGAACGCCTCTTCCCCGTAGCCCTGCTTGAGCACCAGCGGCGGGTCGAACCAGCCGGTCAGCTTGCTCTCCGAGTACCGGTCGTCGCCGTCCACGCGCACGGTGTCGCGCCCGAGGTGCCCGCACACGGCCAGCGCCACGGTCGTCTTGCCCACGCCCACCGGGCCTTCGAGCAGCAGATGGCGACCGGCGCCCAGCACGGCGAGCGCGGTGGCCAGCTCGCCCTCGCGGCCGATGATGCCGTGCTGCTGCTGGATCTGCTCGATCGGAGTCATGTCCTCAACCTTCGTCCGCTGGTGTCACGGTTCGTCAACTGGCATCACGGTCGCTCGCCCCGGCGCGCTCTCGCCGAGCCGCCCCCCTCACTCGACGAGCAGGAGCGCGTAGCGATGATACGGCTCCCCCTCCGCCGCTACCACTTGCAGCGGCCAGCCGGCGCTAGCGCTCGTGGAGAAGATGTCGATGCCGCAGCCCGCCGGGCCTGGCCGCAGCCGGCCGCGGCTCGCGCACGCCTCCGGCGAGCCGCAGACCTTCTCACGGTCGCACGAGCGGCCGCCGACGATCGCGAACGCCTTGTGCCGGCCGCCCAGGAACAGCTCGCGCTCCAGGCGCAGCACGCGCTCAAGCACCCACGCCGCCGGCCGGGTCCACTCGGCGGCGTCGGGCCGGACGTCGAAGCGCAGGAACAGGATGGTCTCGTACTCTTCGAGCAGTCGCCGCGTCTGCTCCGGCGCCGGCGAGTGCGGCGGGCAGGTCACGCAGCGACCCGCCTCCGGACACCCGTACAGGCACTTCCAGCGCACCCACTCCGCGGTGACCACCTGTTCCGGCCGCAGCAGCGTCGCGGCGCCCGCGCCGGCCGCCAGCCCGCGCTCGATCAGCTCATCCCGCTCGGTCATCGCTCCTCCGAAGTCCGCTCATCCCCGCCGGGCGGGGTATTGCCCTCGCGCTGACTGGTGCCGCATACGCTTGACGCGATACGGACCCAGTCTCCGCGCACCGACCTTCACCCCTCTACTCGATCCGCTCGCCCACTCCGCACGCCCGCTCCACCCCAACGCCTCGCAGGGGACATCAGTGCAGCACCCGGTCCGCGACCTCGAGCATGCGCCGCGGCAGGGCGGCGAAGCCGTCCACGCGGACGAGGCCGCCGTCGGCGGCGCGGGCGACGGCCTCGCCCACCGCCAGACGGGGCGAGATCCAGCTCGTGACCGGCGCCGGCCCTCCCGACCTGGCGGCGGCCGCGCCTCCGCCGCTCCCCGGGCGCACCGCCGGCCGCTCCTCCATGAGAAGTACGTGCAGCGCACCGAAACGCGCGGCCGCCGGCAGCGGGTCCGCGCCGCTCGTGTACACGCCGTCGCTCACCAGGAGCCCGCAGCGGCCGGGGTCGCGGCCGCGCTGGAGCTCGGCGTGGCCGAGCCGGAGCGCGGCCGCGATGTCCGTGCCGCCGCCGCACGGCACGGCGAGCATGCGGCGGACCAGCTCGGCCGGCTCGACCTGCTCGCCGAAGCGCATCACCGTCCGGGCGCCGTCGGCGAACAGCACCACGGCGAGGTCGCCCGTACGCAGCTTGAGCGCGAGCACCGCCGCGGCCACCGCCCCGAGCGCCATCTTCTCCCCCGCCATGCTCAGTGAGGTGTCGAGCATCAAGACCACCTGGTGCCGCCGGTCCACCCGGCGCTGGACGATGAGGTCGCCGGGCTCCGGGTGCGGCTTGCCGAGCAGGTTCTCGACCGTGGCCTCCACGTCCAGCTCGCCGCCCCAAGGCTCCAGCAGCGGCTCGCGCACGGTCCTGGTGGCGGCCTTGACGGGACCCACGAGGCGGGCGGCGCGCTGCAGCACGGCGGACGCCGCCAGTTGCTGCGCGCACAGGTAGGCGCGCTCGCCGGCGTAGCTGAGCGCGCCCGCGCTCAGGTCACCGGCGAGCTGCCAGCCGTCCAGGTCCTCGGGCGTCGCGCGCAGCTGCTCCGCCAGCGCGCGGCGGTCCTCCAGCGTACAGACCACCGGCTCCGGCCGGCGCTCCGCGTCGCGGTCGTCCGCACCGCGCCGGTCGCTGCCGTCCCGCGCGCCCGCCTGCTGCGTCCGCCGGCCGTCCGCACTCTCGCCCCACAGCGCCGCGGCGGCCGCCTCCGGGTCCTCCCCGCGCTCGACGACCACGTCGACGAGCTCGTCGAGCACGTCGCCGAGCACGGCGTCGCCGTCGCGAAGCTCCACGCGCGTGGCCAGCGCGGTCTCCGCCGTCGCGCGCAGCCGGCCGGCGAGCGGCGCGCGATCGTCCCACGCGCTGCGGCGCCCGGAGCCGTCGTCCCGCGCGCCGGCCAGGTCCACCATGGCGATCGCGCCGCGCACCGACGCGCCGCGGCGCACGCGCGGATGCACCCGCGTGCCGCGCGTCACGCGCACGGCCGCGCGCACCAGCGCGGCGTCCGCGCACCCCGTCGCGGCGGCGACGATCTCCTCTTCCTCCGCCGCCGTCTGGTAGCCCACCACCAGATGCTCGAACCGGTCGCGCAGCGCCTCCGAGAGATGACCGGTCGCGACGTACTCAGCCGGGTTCTGCGTCGCGACCACCTGGAAGCCCTCCGCGGCGCTCACCGTCCCGAGGTGCGGCACCTCCACGAGCCCCTCGTCCAAGGCCGGCAGCAGCAGGTTCTGTGCTGCCTCAGGCAGCCGGTTGAGCTCGTTGAGGAAGAGGACCCGCCCCTCGCGCATGGCGCGCACCAGCGGGCCGGGGACGAACGCGTCCTCCCCGTACCCCATCCGGAGCACCAGCGGCGGGTCGAACCAGCCCGCCAGCCGGCTCTCGGAGAAGCGGTCGTCGCCGTCGATGCGGATGGCCGCGCGGCCGAGCCGGCGGCAGGCCTCCGCGGCCAGCGTCGTCTTGCCGGAGCCCACCGGGCCCTCCAGCAGCAGGTGCATGCCGCCGCCCAGGACGGCGCACGCGGCGCCCAGTTCCTGCTCACGTCCGATCATGCGCCCGACCGTAGCACGCCTCAGCCGGCGAGGAACCCGCCGCTCGACGACCCGTCCACGCGCGGCAGGTCGTCGTCGCGCCCTCCGGTCCACGACTTCTCACCCATCGGATCCCTCTTTCCGCCGGTGACATGAACTTCATAGGAGATACACGCACTACCAAGCAGTATCACTCAGAGTCGCGCATCGGGCAAGAGTGCAGCAGGCGAGGGCCCGGATGCCGGGCACAGGAGCGACGCTCCGAGGAGCCGTCAGATCCGGAAGGAGAACCCGAAGCCCGGCCCCTGCTCGTCCAGAGGGACGAGCGGGCTGGCCGGGACGTCCGCGTGCGCCTCGCCGTGGTACTCGCGTGGGGCCACGTCGTTCGGACCGTCCGCGTAGAGCAGGCTGGCGAGCGCCTGGATCTGGTCGCGGCCGACGCCGAGCTCGAACTGGCCGCCGCCGTAGAGGACCATGCCGGCGGTCTGCGCGCGCTCCACGCAGTCGAGCAGCGCGCGCAGGCTGCCGAACCGCGAAGGCTTCACGTTGAGGCTGCGCAGCACGAACGCGTCGCAGTCCGGTCCGCAGACGGCCCGGACTTGCTCCGTGATCGCTTCGACATCCGCCCAGGAGTGGATGGGCGCGTCGAAGCTGAAGCGCGCCTCCTCCCCGCGCAATGCCTCGCGCGCCGGGCCCTCCAGGACGGGGTCCTCCAGGACCGTGCCCGGGAAGGTCTCGCTGACAAGCCGGTACTGCACCGGGTCGGGCGGATTGTCAACGGGCGAGCCCGTGTAGAAGGACTTGAAGTCGAGTGCGCGCACCCGGCCGGTCGCGGCGATGTCGCGCATCAGGGCCCCGTCCCACTCCGGGGTCGGGTCGAGCTTGAACTCGAGGCCCGGGTCGACCGCCAGCCAGGGCTTGATGTCGAGCCGCGTGCTGACCACGAAGCGGACGGGCTCGTAGGGCCGCGCCAGCGCCTCGCCCAGGCTCAGCCTGCGCTGCCGCAGGGCGAGGTCGAGCGCGGCGCTCTCCAACGCCCAGCGCCGGTACTGCCGGAAGAACTCCTGCTGGGGCGGCCTGCCGGGGAACAGGTCCAGGCCGCCCAACTGCTCCGAGAATCCGTCGAGCGTCCACTCCCCGGCCAGCGGCAGCTCCGCCGGGTAGTCGTCGTGGTCCTCGGCCGCATAGGTCACGTCCTCCCCGCGGCCCTCGAGCCCGCCGCCGACCAGCACGACCTCGGTGGTGACGCGACGGAACCCGCTCGACACGTCCAGTTCGTGGCGCTCCAACCGGTAGCCGTCGATCTCCAGCCCGAGCCCGGCGAGCCGTCCGTAGAGCTTCCCAGGAGCGTCATCCATCATGGTGTGCCTGCTTCCGTCAGAACGGTACTGCGGCGCTTCTACCCTCCTGTCCACGAAGGCAACCGGCAAGGGAGCCCGGTCACCTGCGGCGCCTCCCATGGGAGGCCCCTTTGTCGTTTGCCTTGCTCTGGCCATTCCCGTCTCTCGGGCGTCCACGCACGCGGGCGATGACCTGCCGGCCTTTCGCGAGCGACGCCGGAGGCTCTCGTCCCGCGGCTCTGGCATACTTGAGCCCCGTGCTGCGTTCCCCCGACATCGGCATCTCCACGAGCGCCTACTCGGAGCTCCTGCTTCCGGCGGCGCTCGAGCGCATCTCCGAGCTCGCCCCCGCCGCTGAGATCCGCTCCTTCGGCATGCACACGCTTCTCAGCAAGCGGAACCTCGCGGCGGCGCAGGCCGCTGGTCTCCGGTACTCCGTGCACGGGCCGTTCGGCTACACGGGCATCTGGGACCTCGACGACGCCGAACGGCTCAAGGCGCTCGACGAGCACCGCAGGCACCTGGAGGCGAGCGCTGAGATCGGCGCCGTCCTGTACGTGGTCCACCCCGACTGGCATCCGGAGGTCAAGCCCCGCGACCCGGCCGTGGTCGCCCAGCTGGACCGCTCGTTCGAGACACTCGTCGCCTGGCAGGACGAGTACGGCATCGACATCGTGGTGGAGAACATGCCGGGCGCCGGGATGAGCCACTTCACGCACCCCGGCGACCTCGACCTGCGCGATCTCGGCCTCATCCTCGACGTGGGCCACGCGAGCATCAGCGGCTGCCTGGACGAGTGGCTCGACGACCCGCGCGCGCGGCTGCGCCACCTGCACCTGCACGACAACCACGGCGAAGGCGACTACGACGACCCGCACCTCGGCCTGGGCGCAGGAGTGGTCGACGTCCCGGCCGTGATGGCCGCCGCGCGCGAGGCCGGCGCCACCGTGATCCTGGAGCACGATTCGGACGAGAACGTGCTGATCAGCCTCGCCCGCCTTCGGGCGCTCGGCCTCCTCTAGACCATCCCGAGCGCGTCCAACGGGGCTGGACTCCCCTGCTTCTGGCGATACTAGTGCCATCACTGGGCACGGCCGCGCCGGAGGGGCGCGGCCACCAGCCTGCGGTATGCAGCCCAACGCGAGCGGCGGCTACGACGCCGCGCTCTTCGGCTGGGGACTCTGATGCAGCGGGGAGAGCGGGGCGGCGGGGGCGCTGCGCCTCCGCCGCCCCGCTCTTCCGGGCGCCGGGCGCCTCAGCGCGCGAGCGCGGCCCCCGCCTCGTAGGCGCGGATCTTGAGCTCTGCGTCGCGATCCGCGCTCTCCGGATCGTTCGCGTTGGGGCACACGATGTTGTCCACCCACTCGAAGCCGAACGACGGGTACATCGCCGCGGTGTACTCGTAGTAGGAGTCGTAGGTGTGCACGTCCTCCATGCTCTGCGACCACACCGTAAGCAGCTTCTTGGTCCCGAACCGCGGCTTGCCGTCCACGTCCATCAGCGGGAAGAACCGGTCGTACAGGTTCTTCACGGGGCCGGTCATCTGCATCATGAAGATCGGCGAGCCGATCACCACAGCGTCGGCCGCCTTGACCTTCTGCAGCGCCTCGTGCACCTCGTCGTTGATGACGCAGTCGTCCTTCATGCGGCAGGCGAAGCAACTCTGGCAGGCCATGAACTTCATCTTGAACAGCGTGTAGTACTTGACCTCCGCCCCGCTGTCGCGGGCGCCTTTGGCGACCAGGTCCAGCACCGTCACGGTGTTGCCGTCCATACGCGGACTGCCGTTGAACACCACGATCTGCTTCATGCGCGCACTCGCCTTTCCGTGGCCCGCCGGGCGGCCCGTGACTCTCGGAGCGAGAAGGGGAGAGCCCGCGTAGGCCCTCCCCTCCCCAACCTCATGACAGGTGCCGGGATCCGGCCGCCGGTCTACAGTTCGATGAAGCCCATGTTCCGGGACTCGCCGGCGATGGTGACCGCGGCGGAGTACTTCTTGCCGCCGGCGTCCACCTCGACCGTGTACTCGCCGTCGTCGAGCCCGTCGAACTTGAACTCCCCGAAGAAGTTCGTGGTCTGCGGGTCCGCGGCGGCGCCCTGCAGCGTCACCGTGGCTCCCTCGTAGCAGTCGCCGTCCACCAGCACGCCGGCGGTGATGAAGTTCTTCGTGAACCGGTGGAGGTTCTTGTACAGCGTATGCGGCTTGGTGCCGTGCTCGGGCAGGTACTCCTGCAGTCCCTCGGCGGCGATGATCGCCTGCATCTCCTCGGGCTCGACGAGGAGCGTCTCCATGGCCTCCGTCGGGCAGGAGTGCGTGCAGCGCGTGGTGTGCGGCGTCCACGTCTCGTCGTCGATGAGGTGGGCGCAGAAGATGCACTTCTGCGGCATGTCCAGAGCGTCGTTCCACCAGATGGCGCCGTAGGGGCACGAACCCATGACATCCTTGCTGATGCCCTTGGCCTTCTCCAGGTCGATCAGGACGATGCCGTCCTCGCGCTGGTAGAAGGAACCCTCCGACGCCGGGACGCACGGCGGGTTCTCGCACTGCTGGCACGGCACCGGCAGGTAGGCCACGTCGTTGCGCGCGTACTGGCCGCGCTCACGCCGCAGGATGTCCACCCAGCGGTGGCCGTGGCGGGGCTGCGCGTAGGTGTAGCCCGGCCAGTCGTTGCCGACGAACTCGTCCTTGTCGGCCATAAAGCAGTTGTTGCAGTCGTGGCACCTGGCCACGTCGATGACTTTGTACCATTGCTTCACGTCGCAGACTCCTTCTCAGTCATGCCCAGCCGGTCGGTCGAACCGGCTTCAGTCGGTCTCGTAGATGCCGCCGTCCCATTTCTCTACTTCGATCTGGGCAGTGTTGGGAGCCATGCCCGACGCGTACTTGGACATGTAGCGATCCGGCGAGAGGATGTTCATGCACCCGCCGCGGTCGGCGGACCGGCCGGGCTTGCCCAGGGGGTCGTACTCGGCGCACGACTCGTAGGTGTGCACGGTGCCGGGCTGTGTGCGTTCGCCGACCTGCGCGCAGACGATCACCGAGCCGCGGTCGTTGAAGGCGCGGACCAGGTCGCCGCTCTCGATGCCGCGAGCGGCCGCGTCGACGCGGTTGATGCGGATGATCCAGTAGGAGTGACCGTCCACCAGGACGCGGTGGTCCTTGATGTCGTTCATGAAGCTGTCCTTGCCGTCACCCATGGTGTGGAACGAGAAGCGCGGATGCGGGGACAGCATGCCGAGCGGGTACTTCTTGGCGAGCTCGCAGCGCGGGCCCTCCCACGCCGGCACGTAGGTGTGCATGGAGGGCCGGTACTCGTCCTCGAAGCCCTGCTCCTCGAAGTTCTTGAGGCTCGTGGCGATGAACTCGACCTTGCCGGTGCTCGTCTGCAGGCCCTTGCGGCCGACCTGGTTGTTCAGGCGCGGGCCCCAGTCGGGTGTGTCCTTCTCGCGGTCCTCGGCGAACCAGCGCAGGGCCGGCGTCTTCTTGCGCTCCGGGTTGTCCGGCACGATGAAGTAGCCCTTCTCCTTGAACTCGGCGAAGGTCATGTGCTTGGGCATGTCGGTGGCGTTGTAGTACTGCTCCACCCAGGCCAGCTCGTCCTTGCCCTCGGTGAACATCGGGCCGATGCCGAGCTTCTCGGCGATCATCGCGTAGATCTGGTAGTCCGACTTGGACTCGCCGACGGGCTCGATGCACTTGGCCTGCAGCGAGATCACGCGGTGGTTGCACTGGCCGTAGGTGTCGGGGATGTAGCCCGAGCAGTTGGCGAACTCGCTGATGTCCCAGCGCTCGAAGTTGGTGCAGGCCGGCAGGATGATGTCGGCGAACTGCACCTCGCCCTCGAACCAGATGGACTGGCTGACGACGCACTCGAGGCTCGGGTCCGCGTACATCTTGGCGTAGCGGTTGGTCGCCGTCATGGTGCCGATCCACGGCCCGCCGTACTTCCACAGCATCTTGATCCTGGGATAGCCGGGGGCCGGATACTGGTACTGGTGCATCTGGTGCTGGATGTCGCCGCCGGCGAAGCCCTTGCCGGCCCACTGGAACTCGCCGTCCATGATGCACTCCGGCACCTTGAGGCGCGGGATGTGCTGGCCGGCGGAGGTGTTGATGTTCGACGGCGACGGGAACGTGGTCTTGCCGTCGAACATCCGCCAGGCGAACTTGAAGCCCGCGGCGGAGTTCTCGCAGTCGCCGGAGATGCCGCCCTCGGCGTAGCCGGGGAAGTAGAAGTCGTAGTCGACGGGCGTGCCCTGCGTGGTCGAGTAGATGTTGCTGCCCGGCTTGCCCATGCCCTGCATGGTCGCGAGCGCGATCATGCCGCGCGCCCACTCGATGCCGTGCGAGGCGCGGCAGGCGCCGCCCCAGCCGCCCAGGCCGCCGGCGGCGAGCATGGTCTTGCGCTTGCCCCACTCGCGGGCGAGCGCGCGGATCTCGCAGGCGGGGACGCCGGACTCGGCCTCGGCCCACTCGCAGGTCTTGGGCACGCCGTCGGTCTTGCCGAGCACGTACTCGGCCCACTCGTCGAAGCCGTGGGCGTGCGTGGCCACGTACTCCTTGTCGTAGGTGCCCTCGGTCAGCCAGGTGTAGGCGATGGCGAAGGAGAGCGCGTGGTCGGTGCCGATCTTGGGAGAGAACCACTTGTCGCCGATGAGCCCGGCGGTGTGGTTGTAGAACGGGTCGATGAAGACCATCTTGATGCCCAGGTCCTTCATCCAGTAGCGGCGCGGCGTGGACTCGTGCGCTGCGTAGATGCCGGTGTTGGTCTCCGGGTCAGACGACCAGAAGACGATCATCTCGGTGTTCTCCAGCGTGTCCTCGAGCAGGTCGTACTGCTCGGGGTTGCCGAGGCGCCAGCTGAAGCCCCACATGTGCATGCCGCCCCAGTGCCAGCCTTCCCAGCTGTCGGGGTTATGGTCGGCGTAGGTGAAGCCCATCATGTTCATGAAGCGGAAGTAGGTGCTGTGGCGATAGCCCACGTTGCCCCACATGTGGTGGGAGCTGGGGCTGGAGAGGATCGCCGCGGGGCCGGCCTCGCGCTTCACGCGGTTGATCTCGCTGACCACGATGTCGGTGGCCTCGTCCCACGAGATGGGCTCGTATCCGGAGATGCCGCGGTTCTGGGGGTTGCGCTCCCCGTTGGGGTCGAAGTCGACGCGCTTCATCGGCGTCTTGATCCGGCGGTCGGAGTAGATCATGGACTTGAAGCCGGCGGTGTAGACCGAGTACGTCGTCTTGCGCGGAGGCTGGAAGGTCTTGCCGCGCGCCTCGATCTTCCACGAGGCCGCGTCCACGGCGTCGTCGAGGTCCATCGGCGTGATGCGGACGATCTTGCCGTCCTCGACGTAGACGAAGACCGGCCCCCCGGTCGACGAGTTCGTCAGTCGGACTACCTCTCCCATGTGGTCCTCTCCTTCAGGTAACAGGCGTTGGCCGAACGTCTGGGTGGTCGAGCGGTCGCGTTGCGCACAGGCGCGCGTGCAGCACAGAATGGTGGCGTACCTGCGAGAAAGCCCCTGGTGCTCGCATTGCGGACATATAGGTCACAATGTGAGCATGCTAGGCGCGCGACGCGGCCCTGTCAAGGCACTCTGACGCCGCGACGGGCGCCTGCCCGGCACCCGATGCCGCGCACGCCTCCCTCCGTGGCGCCGTCTACCTCCACGCCACACCGCCCGCGGCTCGCAACCTCACGCCACGGACCGACTGGCACCTCACCCCCCGGACCGATGCGGCGGAGGGAAGCCGTTGGTAGTCCCTGCTGGGTGGGTCTCTCGTGAGGCCACATCTCCGTCCACACTGTGGACCACATCTGCGGACTTGAGCCGTCGCGCCGGGCGCCGGCCGCCAAACGGCTTCGCCACAGGGGGCATCGCGACCACAAACGGCTGCCCCGGCGCGACCACAAACAGAGTGCCCCTGCACCGACTGCGGTCCAGGCGGGCGACCAGAGCCGCGGCGGCCGGAGCGCGGGCCCGCTGAAACGCCGCCGGGCCCGCCGGAACGCCGCCGGAGGTTCGGCTCCGACCGCGCCGACGGCGGCCACGGCGGACCTGGGTATGCGGCGAGGCGCCCGACCTGAGTGTGTCGGCGGGCGCCGGACCCGCGTCAGCCCTCGAGCACCTCGACGAGCTCCTCCTTCATGTCCCGCAGGCGCACAGAGATGAGGCCGGCCAGCTTCTTCATCACCTGGTAGCCGGCCACGGGTTCGCGGAGCAGGATGGCCTCCACCTCGTCGGCGGAGATGGCGACAACGGTGCAGTCCTCCAGTGCCTTCGCCTCGGCCACGTAGACGTGCGGCGCCACTATCGAGGACCAGCCCGAGATGCCGTACTGGCCGACCTCCACCACCTCGATGGTCCGGCCGGACGGCGTCGCGAGCCTGATCGCCAGCCGCCCACTGGCCACCACGAACAGGCTGTGGGCGACCGTGTCCTGATCGAACAGCGGCTCGCCCTCCTTGAGGACCACCATCCGGCTGTGCTCGGCCAGGGCCTCGATCTGGGCCTCGCTCAGCGGCTCGAGCAGCGCGCAGTGCGCGAACGTGCTCTCCACGGAAAGGTCGGCGATCGGCGGTCTCATGTCCTCCCCCTCTGGTTGACATCGACGGCTTGTCTGGGTTGTACCCGCGTGGCGGGTGCCGAACGGCGTTGGCCCGCCGCGGAGGCGGCCAGAGGCGGGCGGCGGAGACGAGGGCCGGTGCGCAGAGCCGGGCGGCGCGTCTGATACACTCCCGAGGGTGCCGCCTCGGCGCGCCCCCCGCTCACGTCAACGACCGAAAGCGCACGCCATGAGCCAGTCCTTCACGTACACGGGCACCAGCGACTACATCGCCGCGCCCGACCTCATGCAGACCGTCAACGTCGCGGTGCAGCTCAGCCGCCCGCTGCTGATCAAGGGCGAGCCGGGCACCGGTAAGACGATGCTCGCCCAGAGCATCGCCAAGGGCCTCGAGATGCCGCTGCTCATCTGGAACGTGAAGTCGACGACCAAGGCGCAGGACGGCCTCTACGTCTACGACACGGTGCAGCGCCTCTACGACGGCCAGTTCGGCGACAGCGACGTCAGCGACATCGCCCAGTACATCAAGCCCGGCAAGCTGGGCGAGGCCTTCGCCAGCGAGGAGCGTGTCGTGCTGCTCATCGACGAGATCGACAAGGCCGACCTCGAGTTCCCCAACGACCTCCTGTGGGAGCTCGACCAGATGGAGTTCCACATCCCCGAGACGCACGAGAACGTCAAGGCCGTGCACCGGCCGATCGTCCTCATCACGTCCAACGCCGAGAAGGAACTGCCGGACGCGTTCCTGCGCCGCTGCGTGTTCCACTACATCGAGTTCCCGGACGAGGAGATGATGGAGCGCATCGTGCGCGTCCACGTGCCCGGCCTGGACAAGCGGCTGCTCGACCTCGCCATGCAGTCCTTCTACTGGCTGCGCGACCTCCCCGGCCTGCAGAAGAAGCCGAGCACCAGCGAGCTCATCGACTGGGTGCAGGCGCTCGAGCGCGGCGGGGTCGACCCCAAGGAGATCGCCGCGCGCCTGCCGTTCATGGGCGTGCTGCTCAAGAAGGACCACGACGTGGACGTCGCGCAGCGCGCGCTGGCGTCCGGCCGCGGCCGCAGATAGCCGCAGGCCTGCCCGGCCGCGGCCCCTCGAGGCCAGGAGTCCCCATGCCGAACATCGGCGGTATCGAGCTCTTCTTCGTCATCGTCATCGCCATCGTGGTCGCCGTGCTCGTGCTGCGCGAGATCGGCCAGCGCAGGCGCTGAGGGAGGGCGGCGTGTTCACCGACTTCTTCTTCCTGCTGCGCTTCTACGGCGTGCCGGTCACGGTCACGGAGTGGCTCGCGCTCATGCGCGGGCTCGCCATGGGCCTGGTGCCGAGCAGCCTGGACGAGTTCTACGCGGTGGCGCGCAGCATCCTGGTCAAGAGCGAGGCGTACTTCGACCAGTACGACCAGGCGTTCGCGCACATGTTCAAGGGCATCGAGACGCCGGTGGAGATCGAGGACGAGGTCTGGGACTGGCTCGCGGACCCGCTGACCATGCCCGGGCTCAGCGAGGAGGAGCGGCGGCTGCTGGCCGCCGCGCTCGAGGACCTCGACCTCGAGGCGCTCCAGAGGATGTTCGAGGAGCGCCTCAAGGAGCAGACCGAGGCCCACCACGGCGGCAACAAGTGGGTCGGCACCGGCGGCACCAGCCCGTTCGGCCACTCCGGCTACCACCCCGGCGGCATCCGCGTGGGCGGCGAGAGCCGCAACAGGAGCGCCGTCAAGGTGGCCGGTGAGCGCCGCTACCGCGGCTACCGCACCGACCAGGAGGTCGGCGTGCGGCAGTTCGAGCTCGCCCTGCGGCGCCTGCGCCAGCTGAGCTCGCGCAACGAGGGCCTGCCGGATGAACTGGATCTCGACGAGACCGTCGAGGAGACGGCGAGCAACGCCGGCCGCCTCAGCCTCGTCTGGCGCAAGAGCCGCAAGAACTCCGTCAAGGTGCTGCTGCTCATGGACGTCGGCGGCTCCATGCACCCCTACATCCGCCTCTGCAGCCAGCTGTTCAGCGCCGTGAACCGCAGCAGCCACTTCAAGGACCTGCGCTTCTACTACTTCCACAACTGCGTCTACGACTGGCTCTACACGAGCACGCGCATGACGTCGTCGGAGGCGATCTCCACGCGGCGCGTGCTCCAGGAGCTGCCCAGCGACTACAAGCTCATCATCGTCGGCGACGCGGCCATGGCCCCCAGCGAGCTCATGGCCCGCGACGGCATCATCTGGTGGGGCTACGGCAACGACGAGCCCGGCATCGAGTGGCTCCGGCGCCTGCGCCGCCACTTCGACCATTCCGTGTGGCTCAACACCATCCCCGAGGCGGACTGGGACCGCGCCTACGGCAGCGTGACCATCCGCAAGGTCCGCGAGGTCTTCCCCATGTTCGAGCTCACCGTCGACGGGCTCACCGCTGCCACGCGCAAGCTCATGGTGAGATACTAGGTCGCGAAGGGGACGCCGGTCCGGGACCGACGACGAACGTCCCATTCAGGTCGTACGTCGTGCTACCGATACCTCTGCCGGCGAGAGGATGCGGATCATGGACGACAACGAGAGGGCAGGCACTTCATTCGCTCTGGTGCACCACGGGGGGGCGGGTGAGGACGCCCTGCTCGGCGACACCCTCGTGGAGCTCGCCGAGAAGATCGCCGAGGCGCTCGAGTGCTCGGAGTGCTGCATCTATGAGTACATCGCCTCACGCGGCCTCCTGCGCGCCCAGGCCCTCTGGTCGCGCGTCCCCAACGAGAACGACATCGACTGGGTCGGCGAGGCGCACAGCCTCGCCGACGCTCCCGGGTTCAGAAGCGTCATCGAGCAGCGTCAGGTGCTGTGCTCGTATCCCGACGACGAGATCGACGCCGCCACGGCGGGGTTCGAGTCCATGGAGTTCTGGGGCGAGCGGGCCGCGATCTGGGCGCCGATCGTGCACGGCGACCGGGTACTCGGCATGCTGGAGCTCACCGAGAAGGAGCGCGAGCGGACTTTCACCGAGGGTGACGTGCGTCTGGTCAGCCAGATGGCCTCGCTGGCGGCCATCGCGCTCGCCAACGCGCGCGCCTCGCGCGCGTCCGAAGAGCGCAACCGGCAGCTCTCGGCCATGATCGGCGCCTCGCGCGCGATGACCTCGACGCTCGACCTGGACGAGCTCCTCGAGGTCATCTGCCGGCAGGCGGCGCTGGCCCTGGACGCCGGGTCGAGCTACATCTACGAGTACGACCCGGAGGCCGACGCCATGGTCTGGCTGGCCCACTACCAGCGCGACCCCTCGCACGACTTCGAGGAACCTCTCGGCACGGTGTACCCGATAGAGGACCTGCCGCAGGACCTCGCCGTCGTGCGGACGCGCCGTCCGGTCGAGGTGCGCCTCGACGACCCGACGCTGGACCCGGTCATGCGCCGGCAACTGCTCGAGTGGGGCGAGATGTCGTCGCTCATGGTCCCTCTGGTAGTCGGCGGCGAGGTGGTCGGATCGCTCGAGGTGAGCGAGGCGGTGTACCCGCGCCACTTCACCGAGCAGGAGACCGCGCTCTGCGTGGCGCTCGGCGAGCAGGCCGGCGTCGCCATCCACCACGCCCAGCTGTACCACCGTCTGCAGGAGCAGAAGGAGACCATCGAGCGGCAGGCGATCATTGACGGCCTCACCGGGCTCTACAACCACCGCTACTTCTGGGAGCGCCTGCGCGACGAGGTCGCGCGGGCAGGGCGCTACGGCCAGCCGCTCTCCCTGCTGATGCTGGACCTCGACGACTTCAAGGACGTCAACGACCGCTTCGGGCACCCGGTGGGCGACGAGCTGCTGCGCGTGGTGGGCCAGGCCCTGCAGACGCAGCTCCGGCAGGGCACGGACTGCGCCGCGCGCTACGGCGGCGAGGAGTTCGCCGTCATCCTGCCGGCCACAGAGTCCGAGCTCCCGGGCGGCGCCCTCGACGGCGCCGTGACGACCGCCGAGCGCATCCGCGTAGCGATCTCGGAGGCGCGCGCGCCGCTGGTCGTCTCCGGCTGGCGCGGCGTCACCGTGAGCATCGGCGTCGCCACGCTGCCGGTGCACGCGGACGACGCCGCCGACCTGGTCTCGAAGGCGGACCAGGCGCTCTACGAGGCCAAGCGGCAGGGCAAGGACACAGTCGTCGTCTTCGGCGCCGGCTGAGCCCGCTCCGGCGGCAGCCTCAGCCGCCCCATCGCGCCGCAGCCTCAGCCGCCCCAGCGGGCCGCTGTCTCAGCCGCCGCGGCGCCCCCGGCCCTACTTGTCGCCGAGGCAGTACAGGAAGCCGTCGCGGCAGCCCACGTAGACGCGCCCGTCCCACAGCACGGGCGTCGACTCGAAGGCGGCGCTGGTGAAGAACTGATCGCGCTCCTCGAGCGTGACCGTCCAGAACCCCCCGTCGCGGCTCGCGCTCGGGAGCGCGCCGGGCTCGCCCTCCTCGGCCGGCGTGTAGACGATGTCGAAGAGGTGGACGCGCTGGTCGTAGCTCGCCGAGACCAGCGACTCCCCCACGATGATCGGCGTCGAGATCGCCCCGCCGTTCCAGATCCTCGCCACCTGCACCGGTGTCTTGAGGCCCTTGCCGAGGTTGGGGCCCTTCACAGTCGCGTCGCTCATCACGTCCTGCGACACCACGTAGAGGTAGCCGTCGATGGCGCTGAACGCGCAGAGCGCCGGGTACTGGCCGTCCTTGTTGTACGAGTCGTTGACGGCCGCCGACCCGACGATGCCGCCCTTCCAGTCGCCGAGCTCGCGGTTGCCCGTCGGGAAGAACCACACGGTCGCCTTGTCCGGCGGCTTCGTCGGGTCGAGCGCCAGCATGCCGCCCTTACCCTTGATGTACTGCTTCTCGACGCTCTGGAGCAGCAGGCCCTTCTTGGTGGGGATGGGCGTGCCGTCGAGGTCCGAGCCGATGTAGTAGTCCCAGACGATCTTGAGGTCCGAGCGCCGGAGGCCGTACACGTGGCCGGCGCCCGACGCGATGTAGAGGTTCTTGCCGACCGCCGAGGGCGAGCTCTCGAGCACCAGGTCGCTGCCGTGCGTCTCGGCGCGCTCGTCGCCGATCAGCAGCTGCTGGTGCTCGATGACGGGCTTCTTGCCCTCGGCCCACGCCGTCGTCTTGAGCGGGTCGAGCGCGTAGAACCACCCGCTCTCGACCCCCTGGTAGAACGTGCCGTCGAAGAAGAACCCGCTGCCGTCGGCGTCGCGGCTGTACGACTTGGTCTGCGGCACCGGCAGGCGCCAGAGCTCCTTGCCGCTGCCGAACGTCAGGGCACGGACGGGAGCGACGGTCGGGTCGTCGAGCTTCTTCGGGTAGCCGCGGCGCGACCCGGCGACGACGATGTACTTGTCGTCGGGGCCCGTCGGCGACGGGTTCTTGAACACCGCCGGACTGCTCTTGATGATGTCGTCGTACTGGTACGCCCAGACCACCTTGCCGGTCTCGGCGTCGATCTTGCGCAGCTTGTACTCGTAGGAGCTCGCGAGAAGGTAGGTCTTGCCGCCGTCGACGACGACGCTCGGCTGGCCGGTCCAGCCGCTGCCGGACCACTTGCTCGGCGGGTCGGAGTCCTTCTTGCCCGAGGACATACCGCTGCCCAGCTGGAGCTTCCAGATGACGTCGAGACGCTTGGGCGCCGGGCCCTGCCCGTAGTACCGGCGCCCGAAGTTGCCGAGGAACGTGCCGACCTTGACGCCGTCGCCGGCAACGGCCGGCACCGGCGGCGCCGGCACCGGGCCGGCCACCTTGGGCTCTCCTCCCCGCCCCCGCAGCCGCAGCCGCCGCAGGCGGCGACGCGCCAGATGAGGAGGATCGCGAGGACGGCGACGGCAAGGAGCGCGACGCCGCGCCGGCGCCGCAACTGGCGCTGACGCTGGGCTGAGCGGCGGCGCGGGGGCCGCCGGTCTTGTCCGGCCGACGTCTCGATGGCGCGACGATATCACCACCCGGCCCCGTCGCGCCCGGCCTCATGCCCTCTTGCCCCGACGGCGCGCCGTCGATAAGGTCAGTGCACGAAGCAGCGGTACCGCCGACGCATCAACGGGGGATGATGGACGGCGCAAGCGACAGGGTCGCCGGCAAGTCCGGCCCAGCCCAGAAGGCGAACCAGCCCGGCCAGGGCGGCACCAGTGTGCACGGCTCGAGTACCAGCGTCGCCGGCGCGATGCTCTCCCGCACCCTCCTCCACGTCTGCGAGCAGCTCACCATGACGCTCGGTGTGTGGGAGTGCAGCGTGTACGAGTACGTGCCCGCGCGCGACTGCCTGCTCACGCAGGCGACGTGGTCGCGGAGCCTCTCCGAAGAGGACATCGCCTTCGTCGGCGCCGACTCCGACATCAACCACCACCCCGGCGTGCAGCGCGTCTTCAGGCAGGGCGGTGTCGCCGTCGTGCAGGTGGACGAGGAGGAGCCCGGGTCTCCGGACTGGGAGCGCATGCGGCGTTGGGGAGAGCAGACGGCGCTGTACGCGCGGCTCGAACTCGGCGGCGAGACCCTCGGCCTCCTCGAGCTCATCGAGCGTCGCGATCGGCACGAGTTCGACGCTGAGGACGTCCGCCTGGTCACGGCGCTCGCGGACGTGGCGGCGCTGGCCATCGGCAATGCGCGGACCTCCCAGCAGCAGCTCGCCGCCAACAGGCGCCTCAACGCGCTGCTGAGCGCGAGCCGCGCCCTCTCCTCCACAGTGGTCCTCGAGGAGGTCCTGCAGCGTCTCGCCGGGGAGGCGGCGCAGGCGCTCGGCGCCCCGTCCTGCTACATCTACGAGTACGATCAGGAGGGCGACTCGATCCTCTGGCGCTCCGAGTTCCACGCCGACCCCGGACACCGCGACCCCGATCCGCCCGGTACCGTGTACGCACTCGACGACTACCCATGGGACCGCGAGGTCCTCCAGAGCGGCCGCATGCGGCTCTACACGGTGAAGGACCCGGGCCTGCCGCCCGCGCAACTCGCGAGCATGCGGGAGTGGGACGAGCTGTCCATGCTCACGGTCCCCCTGCGGTTCGGCGACGAGACGGTCGGGCTCATGGAGATCGCCGAGTCGAGTCCGGAGCGCTCATTCGATACTGACGAGATCGAGCTGGCCAGAGCTCTGGGCGAGCCGGCCGCGGCGGCCATCCGCAACGCGAAGTGGTTCCGACGGGAGACCTGGCGCAACGAGCGTCTCGTCAAGGTCCTCGAGATCAGCCGTCAGCTCAGCGCGTCGCTCGACGGCGGCGAGATCGTGGGCGCTGTCGAGTCTCGAGTCGGCACGCTGTTCCCACACCGCGCGACGGAGGTCGCGGTCCTGTGTCTGGACCCGGCCGGTGCCCGCGACGGCGCCACCGCCCCGCCGGACGCCCTCGTCGACCGAGCACTGGCGGAGCAGCAGGCGGCGCAGGCGGCCGCGGCCCCCGGCCGCCGGCTCGTCTTGCCGCTGGCCACCAAGGCCGCGGTCCAGGGCTGGATGGACATCTCCAGCCCGGACGACCGCGCGTTCGACTCCGACGAGGTGGAGCTCGTGCAGATCCTCGCCAACCAGGCCGCCGCGGCGCTCGACAACACCCGCCTGTACGCGGAGCTCGCGCGGCAGGCCATCACCGACGGGCTGACCGGGCTCTACAACCACCGTTTCTTCTACGAGCGGCTTCGCGACGAGGTCGTCCGCGCACGGCGGTACGGCCTCCCGCTGTCGCTGCTCATGCTCGACCTCGACGACTTCAAGCACTACAACGACACCTACGGCCATCCCGCCGGTGATGGCGTGCTGCGGCGTGTGGCGCAGATCATGCGTACCCAGCTGCGCGGCGGCGTGGACATCGCGGCGCGGTACGGCGGAGAGGAGTTCGCCGTGATCCTGCCGCACACCGACCCCGGCGGCGCCGAGAGCGTCGGGCGCCGGCTCACCGAGCAGATGCGCACCGCCGAACCGGACCTCGCGACGGTCGGCGGCGCCCTGACGGCCGGCGAGCGCGTGCGCCTCTCGGTGGAGGCAGAGGAGTTCCCCGGCCGCGCGCCGCACGAGCGCGTCCACGTCACGATCAGCGTCGGCATCGCCAGCATGCCCGACCACGACGGCGACGCCGAGCACCTGGTCCGGACCGCCGACCGCGCACTGTACCTGGCCAAGAGCCACGGCAAGAACCGGGTCGAGGTCGCCGACTGAGGCCGGGCGGGTGCCGCCGGGGGCACGAGCGGGTAGGATGCCGGAGGCCGGCCGGCGAAGCCTCGCCGGCGCCCGAGCACACGAACATCCGGAGGGACTCCATGGCCACCGACCTCGACCTGCTGCGCGACCTCTGCGCCGCCCCCGCCCCCACCGGGTTCGAAGCTCCCGTGCTCGACCGCGTGCGCGCGCGCCTCTCCGCGCTGTCGGCGCCCGAGGGCGACCCGCTGGGCAACGTCTGGGGCACGGTCAAGGGCCAGGGCGCGCCGCACGTCGTCGTCACCGCCCACGCGGACCAGATCGGCCTCATCGTCACCTACGTCGACGAGAAGGGCTTCGTCTCGTTCGACAAGATCGGCGGCGTGGACCCGCAGCTCCTCCCCGGCCGCAACCTCATCGTCCAGACCTCCAAGGGCCCCGTGGACGGCGTGGTCGGCCGCAAGCCCTCCCACAAGATGACCAAAGACGAGCGCGCCAAGGCCCCGGACCTCAGCGACCAGTGGCTCGACATCGGCTGCTCCACCCGTGAGCAGGCGCTGGATCTGGTCCAGATCGGCGATCCGATCACGTTCCCGCCGAACTTCCTCCAGCTGGCCGGCGGCCGCTACGCCTCGCCGGCCTTCGACAACCGCGCCGGCGTCTACGTCTGCCTCCGCGCGCTCGAGCACTACGCCTCCGCCCCTGCGGCCGCCGACCTCACGGCGCTGCTCACGGTGCACGAGGAGACCACCTTCATGGGCGCCAAGGCCATGGCGATCAAGTGGCAGCCGGACGTGATCATGGTCGTCGACGTCGACTTCGCCAGCGACGACCCGGGCATGGACGCCAAGAAGCTCGGCGGCGAGGTCAAGCTCGGCGCCGGCCCGGTGATCCACCGCGGCGCCGCCGGCAACCTCGCCCTCACCGACCTCGCCATCCAGGTGGCCAAGGACGAGGGCATCCCGGTGCAGGTCAAGGCGATGCCCGGCAACACCTCCACCGACGCCGAGGAGCTCATGGCCGCCGGCAACGCCGCGACGCTCTCGTTCAGCCTCCCGGTGCGCAACATGCACTCGGCGTTCGAGGTCATGCAGCCGGACGACGCCGAGGCCGGCGCTCTGCTCGCGGCGGCGGTGACGAGGCGCCTCTCCGAGGGCGCCTGGGACGCGCAGCGCTTCGTGCCGCGCGCCTAGGCTCTCACCGGCGCGCGCATCCGGAGCGGCCCGGTGGTCCTCACGGAGCCGTCCGGCCGAGCTCGCTCGCCATCCAGTCGATCTCGGCCGGCGCCACGCGCATCCAGTAGGCGTCGTTGTGGCCGCCGGGCTCGAACCCGCCCGCCGGCGGCCGCGGCAGCGCCTCGGCGAACGCCTTGTCGGCGGCGTAGAAGGGGTCCTGCTCCCCGCAGTCGACCCTCACCGCGACGTCCGCGCAACCTCTCCGCGTGCGCGTAGACGTCGTCCGCGGCGTAGTCCGCGGCGTCGTCGAACGCATCGCCGACTCCCTCATCGTAGGAGCGCCAAAGGGCTGCGCTGACCGCGCACACGGCGCGGAACTCCTGCGGGCGCGATTCGGCAGCCCGCAGCGCCCCGTAGCCGCCCATCGACCACCCCATGATGCCCAGCGTGCCTCCGAGCCCCAGGTCGTCACGCAAGAACGGGATGAACTCGTCGAGCAGCACGGCCATGGCGTCGACGCCGCTGCTCCGCTCGTGCCAGTACGTGTCGCCGGCCCGCACGGCGACCGTGATGAACGGCGTGACGGCGCGCCGCTGCACCGCGTCGGCGACGAAGTCCCCGAAGTGCATGCCTCCCTCCAGCACCGCCTCTGCAGACCGGGCCCTCCCGGGCAGGCAGATCAACACCGGGGTGGCCGTCACCAGTTCCGTGTTCTCCGGATCCACGTCCGGCGGGTAGGCGACCTCGTACTCGGCAGGCTCGGCCAGCCGGGGTGAGGGGAACGTGCCCTTGCGGTACACGACCGGATACGAAGGGGGCGGCGTGCCGGAGGGCCCGTAGGCGCCGGTGAAGCGGTACCAGTAGCCGCGCACCGTCCACGACCGCCAGCCCACGGCGCCGAGCACGGCGGCGGCCGCCACGAGCACGCCGCCGCCGACCAGGAACTGCCGCCGCGTGACACCGGCCTCCGGGTCGCGCGACTGTGCCGTGACCCAGGCATCCGGGGAGCCCGCTCCCCGTTCGATGTCTCCACCCTCCATGTGCCGATACTAGCGCAGCCTGGAGCGGAAGCCCCTCGAAGGTCATCCCGTGCCAGATCGTCACCTGGGCCTGCCGATCGTCCTCCTGTCCCGACCTCCTTCGCGGACATAGGGTGCCCGCAGGCCACTCGGTTTCTGTAGACACGATGTATCTACAGATGGGCCGCTGCCGCAGGCCTGAGCACCACATGTAGACACATTGCAGATACGCTTTTCGAGGACACCATGCCGTATACGGTCCAGCGCTGGGGCAACAGTCTGGCGATCAGGATCCCTCAGCGCCTCGCGAGGAGCATCGGACTGCACGACCGTTCACCGGTCGACCTCCGACTCGACCATCGCAGCATCGTGATCGAGCCGCTTCCTCAGTCGCCCACACTCGAGTTCCTGCTCGCCGGCTTGCCGGTGACGCTGTGGTCGAAGTGGACGCCCGGGCGAGGCGACGTGGTATCCGTCAGGGACTGCCTCCTCCGAAAGGCGGCCGGCCCTGGTACTGTCGCCGGCCGCCTACAGCGCCAGGACGGGGCTCGTCTCAGTGTGTCCCATCGAGCAGGAGACCAAGGTCCGGCCCTTTGGCGTCGAGCTGCCTCCCGGGTTCCCCGTGCAGGGGGTGGTCCTTGCGGATCGCGTCACGTCTGTGGACGTCCGGTCGGGCGGGGTGCGGCTGCTCTGCGCGGCGCCTCACGAGGTGGTGACAGCGGTGCTGGAGAGGCTCACGCCGCTGCTTGGAGCGCTGCCGGAAGGATGAGGCGTCAGCGCGGCGTGACGGCCACGGGCACGGCCTGCGCCACCGGCTCGTCGGGCGGCGGCAGGGTCGCGGCGATCTGGCGCGCCATCTCGGGCTGCCACTTGAGGCGCGCCGGCGCGAGCAGGTGGAAGAGGTCGGCGAAGTCGTGGTCGGTGAGCTCGACGTTGCGCTCGATGTGCACGTACGGCACGCCGTAGCGCTCGGCCAGCTCGGACGCACGCTTGCGGTAAGCCGGCACCACGCCGCTCCAGGTGGGGCCGGCCGCCGACGCGTTGAGCGGCTGGTCGTAGAACACCACGTCGAACCCGCGCTCGCCGGCCAGCTTGAGGACCTCCTCGAGCATGGCGAAGTTGTAGTCGCCGTACTTGCGGTACAGGGTCACGTCCTTGGCGAGCACGTAGAGCACGTTGCGGCGCTTGCCGAGCTGCGTGTGCCCCTTGGCGCCCCACGGGTAGTAGTGCGTCTCGTAGATGATCCGGGTTCCCCAGGGCGCCTCGCTCGAGGCGCGCTCGCGCAAGTACGAGCCGACGTAGTCGAAGATGCCGGGGATCGCGCCGGTGGTGGGCGCCGCGTGGCCGAAGTACCTGGGCGCGAGCTCCTCGAGCCGCGGGCTGCGCACGAGCAGCTCGTGGCCACTGAGGAGCGTCGCGTCGCGCGAGGGCTTGCCGGTGACGCGGATGGGCGCGAGGCCGATGGCGAGCGTGGCCGGACCCTCGGGCAGGTTGTCGACGAGGGCGAGGGTCATGCCCATGCTCTCCTGGTGCGCGGCCAGGCTGACCACCCGGACCGGCTGGCCGGCGTCGCGGGCGATGGCCGCGGCCAGCGACGCCTCACTGACGAAGCACTCCATGGTGCCGGAGCCGCCGAAGAGGTAGACGGTGCGGATCTTCGGCGGGTCCTTCTTCAGCTCCTGGACCTTGACGGAGACGTGCACGTAGTCGTCGTGGGTGATGCGCAGCAGGCGGCCCTCGTCGACGACGGTCAGGCCGCCCTCGAACAGCGTGCCCTGCAGGACGACGAGCGCGAGCAGCGTGATGAGGGCGGCCGCGGCCAGCACCAGCGGGCTCCGCTGGTGGAAGCCGCGGCTGAACGCGCGCCGGCCGGTCCTCTCCTGGATGTCACGCAGGCTCACTGTTCTCCTCAGCCGGCCGGTTCAATGGTCTCACAGGTAAACGCCGCAGCGTGGCCGGCGGTTCACGGGCGCTCGGCCGGGCGATCGGCGGACGGCGCTCAGAACAGCACGCCGAACAGCCACGCCAGCGGCAGGCGGAAGACGTTGTAGAGCACGCGGAGCGCCTGCTCGAAGTTCGGCGTGGCGACGAACCCGTAGCCGAGCGCCACGTAGAGGAACGTCACCGGGTAGCCGAGCCACCTGGTGTACTTCTCGTAGCTCGCCGCCGGCGGCAGGCCGGCCTTCTTGCGCGCCTTCCTGCGCTTCTTCTTCCACCGCTCCCAGCGCGACAGGATCACCAGACCGGTGCCGTGGTAGAGGCCCCAGGCCAGCCAGTTGAGGTCCACCGCGTGCCACAGGCCCATGACCAGCATGCTCGCGTACAGGCCGAGCCACGGCTTGCGCGTGAGGCCGAACACCGGGAAGTACACGTTGTTGCGGCACCAGGTGCTCAGCGAGATGTGCCAGCTGTGCCAGAAGTCGCTGAGGTTCTTCTGCCAGAACGGGAAGTGGAAGTTCTCCATGATGCGGAACCCGAACAGGCGCGAGAAGCCGATGGCGAGGTCGGTGTACGCGGAGAGGTCGAAGTACGCGCGGACGAACACGATGATGCAGTAGGCGAGCGGCCACCACCAGCTCACGTCGTCCGGGCCGAAGGCCGTCTTGCCGACGGTGCTGACGATCTTGCCGAAGAAGATCGCGAACAGGAAGTCGACGACGAAGACCTTCTTGAAGTAGCCGAGGGCGATGCGGCGCAGGCCGTAGTAGAACTCCTGGCGGTCGAACCCGATGGTGCGCTTCTCGTAGAAGCCCTGGTAGGTCTCGAGCGGGCCGGCCGGGAACGTCGGGGATCCACATCATGAACGCGGCCAGGCGCAGCAGGCTGTTCTCCTGGATCACGCCGCGCATGCAGTCGAACACGTACTGGAGCATGCGGAACACGAAGTAGCTGATGCCGAGCGGCATGAGCAGGTGGGTGACGACCCAGTCGCCCTCGGCCCACCACAGGGCCAGGGCGCCGCGCTGGCCGTACTTGCCGATGGCCAGCGTGACCAGCGCGATGATGATGGCGATGAGCACGACGCGCGCGCCGCGCAGCTTCTTCTTGCGCTGGGCCTCCACCAGCTGGTGAGTGACCAGCACGAGGCCCAGGGCGATGGCCGCGAAGATAGGGTGCAGCGCGGCCAGCACGGCCACGCTGACGACGAGCATGAAGATCAGCCGGTGCGTGTCCTTGCGCAGCAGCAGCCAGAACACCAGCAGCGAGAAGACCACCACCGGTATCAGGTACAGCGTGAAGTAGATCTTCACCCGCCACTCCCTCCAGAGTCCGCAGCGTTCAGGAGCCGGGCGAGCTCCTCTGCCAGTGCATGTTGCCAGACGACGCGCCCGGGCGCGATGAGATGCGAGAGATCCTGGAAGTCACGGCTGGGGATGTCGACCTTCTCGTTGAGGTCGATGTACGGGTAGCCGTACTCCTCCGCCAGCTTGCCGACGGGGATCTGGTACTGCCGCCGGCACTTGGCGAAGCTGTCCCCGACGATCTCCTCGTTGAGCGGCAGTTCGAGCAGCACCACGTTGACGCCGCGCTCCTTGGCCTCCACGAGCAGCGCCTCCAGCATCTGCAGGTTGGCGACGCGGTTCTTCTCGAACACGGGCTTGCGGCTCGCGTTCCACTTCGTCACGAGCCGCTTCTTGTGGCCGTCCGAGCGCCGCGTCTTCTCCGAGTACCGGTGCAACCTGTACTCGGTGCTCGGCGGGTCGCCCTCCAGCAGGTTGGCGCCGTGCTTGCGCGTCCAGTCGGTGATGTACGCCCAGATGCCCGGGAGGATGGTGTACGCGTACTCCTCGAGGTCCCACTTCGCCGAGACGAAGTCTCGTGCACGGCCTCGCTCTCGAGCAGGAACTCGCGGCCCTCGGCCTGCTGCGCATTGACGTCCTTGGTGGCGGTGAAGCGGCCGAGGTTGATGCCGACGAGCAGCCAGGCCGGCGTGTCCGGGGCGCTCTGCACCACGGCGAGGCTCTCGGCGAAGTTCTGGTTGATCGAGCCGAGGTCGTAGGCGGCCACCTCGGGGCCGCCGGCCTCGCGGATCTCGGCGGCGAGCGCCTCGCCGCTCACGATGCTCTCGCGCGCGCTCGAGCCGCCGAGGAGGTAGAGGCCCGGCATGTCGCGGTCCGTCCTGCCGGGCCTTGCCCACCGTCCACGAGATGTAGGTGAACGAGTCCTCCGGGTTGCGCAGCGCGGTGTCGAGCGGGATAGCCGTCCAGGCGCCGCTGGTGAACAGCCACTGGAACCCGAGCAGCGCCGGCACCAGGCACAGCGCCGCGACCACGAGCACGAGCGGGTTGCGGTTGCGGAACCCGCGCGAGAACGAGCCCATCAGAGCCTCAGCTCGTCCTCAGGGTGCCGTCGTCGTAGAGGCCGGCCAGCTGCCGGGCGAGCTCGGACTGCCAGATCGCCCGCCCCTCGGGACGCAGGTGCGAGAGGTCGAGGAAGTACTCGCTGGGGAGGCCGAGCGCCTCGTTGAAGTCCAGGTACGGCACGTCGTGCTTCTCGGCGATCTCGCGTGTCGGCGCCTGGTAGGCGGCGATCGCGTCGTCGAACGCGCCGCCGATGACCTCCCTGTTCCACGGCAGCTCGACGATGACCACGTCCAGACCGCGCCGCTGCCCCTCGGCGATGAGACCATCGAGCATCGCCGCGTCGAACCTGTGGACCTTCTTGAACGCAGGGTAGTACTCCTTGAGCCACTTCTGCACGAGCTCCTGCTTCTCCGCCTCCGGCAGGGCCTTGCGGCCGTCGAACGCATGCACCTTGTACGGCTTGGCCTGCCTGCCGTTCAGCCAGGCGTTCTCCTTCTGCTGCACGTAGGAGGTGAGAGCCGAGAAGATGCCCGGCAGGATCGTGTACGAGTACTTGTGCTCGCCGGACTGGTCCACGACCCAGCTGCGCAGAGAGTCGCTCTTGAGCAGCAGTTCGCGGCCGATGACCTGGTTGTAGTTGCTCTTGGGGCTGGTCGTGAAGCGGCCCAGGTTCACGCCGACCAGCACCGTCGTCGGCGTGTCAGGCAGGTTGTCGACGATCGCCCAGCTCTGCGCGTACCGCTGCATGCGCGAGCTGAGGTTGTAGGCGACGATGTCGGGCCCGCCGTCCTCGGCGACCTGGCGGGCCAGCGAGGGGCCGCTGACGAGGGCCTCGCGGCCGCTCGACCCGCCGAGCAGCACGGCCAGCGGCTTGTCCGGCGGGTTCTTCTTGAGGTGGCCGACCGTCCACGAGACGAACATGTAGTCGTCGATCGAGTTGCGCTCCCAGCGCTCCGCGGCGATGGCCGTCCAGGAGCCGCTGGTGAACCAGCTCTGAATGCCGAGAAGCGCCGGCACGAGGAGCGCCAGCGCCACGACGAGCACCAGTGGGTTCCGGTTGCGCAGGCCCCTCCGGAAGCTGCTCACGCCGGCTCCCCGGGGTTCACCCGAGCTCCTCGGCGAGCATCTTGCGCAGCTCGGCCCTGATCGCCTTTCCTGATCCGGTGCGCGGGATCTGCTCCACGGCGATCACGCGGCTGGGCAGGGAGGTGGACGGCAGCACGCCGCGCAGCTCGCGCAGCAGCCGGGAGGCCCGGAAGCCCTCGGGCTCGTTGGGCACGACGAACGCGACCGGCACGTGCCCGAGGATGTCGTCGGGCGCTGCCACCACGGCCACGTCGGCGAAGCGGCCGAGCGCCTGCAGCGCCTCCTGCACGTGGATGATGCTGACCTTCTCGCCGCCACGCTTGATGATGTCGTCCTTGCGGCCGGCGATCCAGACGGCGCCGCTCTCGTCGACCTTGCCGAAGTCGCCGGTCTTGAGGCCGTGCGCGGTGAGCGTCCCGGCCGTGATCTGCGGCTCGTCCAGGTAGCCCAGCATGAGCAGCGAGCCGGCGACGTACAGCTCGCCCTGCTCGCCGGGCGCGGCCTCCGTGAGGTCGCCGCGGCGGGCGACGACGCGCATGTCGCCGATGGGCCGGCCGACGGAGCCGACCTTCAGGTCGAGCTCGGCCGGCGGCAGGATGCAGAGCCGGCCGCTCACCTCGGTGAGGCCGTACATGTTGAACAGACGCACACCCGGCAGCACCGTGCGGAACTTCTCGATCACCGGCAGCGGCAGGTGGTCGCCGCTGCTCACCCAGAAGCGAAAGGAGTGCTCGCGCGGCTCCTCCATCGGCTCCACGACGCGCACGAGGTGGGCCGGCGCGCCGCCGAAGCCGGTGCAGCCCTCGGCCTCCATCTCGTCGAGCAGGCCGGTGCCGAAGTAGAAGCCGAGCTGACCGGCCACGCCGCCTCCGGCCGCCAGCAGCGTGAGGAAGTGGCAGATGCCGCTGGTGAAGTACGGCGGAGTGTTGATGAACACGCGGTCGCCGGCGTCGAGGCCCAGCGTCAGGGAGACGTGCCCGGCATTGCTGGAGACGGCACGCAGCGTCTGCTGCACGCCCTTGGGCAGACCCGTGGTGCCGGACGTGAACATGATCATCGCCTGCTCGTCCTCGGTGACGGCCTCGAGCTGGTCCGCGGAGACGGCCGGGGCGGCTTCGCCGCCGGCCGCGCGCAGGCCGTCCACCAGGCCGTCCGCGTCCGCCGTCACGACGAGGCGCACGGGACCGCCCTCGGCGGTCGGGCAGGCCTCGTCGCCCGGGACGACGATCACGTCCGGCGCGGACTTGCCGACGAGCCAGTCGATGTCCGCCTGCGGCAGGCTCACGTTGAGCGGCACGACCACCTGGCCGGCGAGCCACGCGCCGAGCATGCAGACGAAGAACTGGTCGTACTCTTCGAGCACCAGAGCGACGCGGGCGCCGCGGCGGCCGGCGGCGGCCATGAGGGCCGCCGCGACCCGCGTCGCCCGCGCCTCGACGTCCGCGTAGGTGTACACGCGGCCGCGGGTGCGCAGGAGCGTCTCGTCCGCGCGCTCGGCCGCCCAGCGGCGCAGGCGCGCGACGGCATCGGTCATCAGGGGCTCGGGGGTCATGGGTACCTTGTGCGCGTGGTCAGAAGCCGACGTAGCGGAACTCGGTGAGCTTGTTGCCCACCAGCACGGCCACGGTGATGGCCATGAAGAGGAGGAACCACAGGAACGTCTGCAGTCCCAGCCCCAGCCCGTAGTAGAACCAGTTGGTGCGGGGCGCGGCCGGCTCCGGGCTCTCCGTGCCCTCCGCCGGCCCCTCCGCTGCCGCGGGGCGTGTCTCGCTGCCCGCCTCAGGCATCGCCCGCCTTCTTGCGCGCGACGTAGGCCAGCATGTGATTCACGGTGTCGAGGTTCTCGTAGACGATGTCCATCGGCTTGACCTTGATGGCGAACTCCTCCTCGAGGAACGCGATGAGCGCCGTGAGGTTCATGGAGTCGAGCAGTTGATCGCGGAAGAGCGACGTGTCGGCGGTGACCTCCTCGTCCTCGAGGTCGGCCTCTTCGCGGATGAACTCGAGGATGGTGTCGGCGTCGGACATTGGCGATCCTTCCGGTCGAAGGCGGGAGCGTCAGGTACGGGTGCCCTGCGAGTACGAGAAGCGCATGTAGTTCTGGTAGCCCGAGGCCTCGACGCCGGCCTTGAGGACGCCGGCCAGCGTGAACACGCGCTGCGCGGTCTGGAACGCCTGCTCCAGCCCCCACTCGTCGCTGAGGATGTGACCGCGACCGCCGGCCCAGCCCAAGGCGCCGAACTGGCAACTGCCGTCGCCGTTGCCGACCACCAGGCAGCCGTTGCGCACGAACGGCAGCCAGGTGGCCAGGATCGCCGTCTCGGCCCCGCCGGAGCGGCGCCCCGCCGTGGCGAGCACGGCGACCGGCTTGTTGGCGAGCTTGAAGTCCTGGTGGCGCAGCGGGCGCGTGCGCATGATGAACTTGCTGAACAGGTCGCTCGGCAGCCCGAAGTACACCGGCGTGGCCACGATGATGCCGTCGGCGGCGACCATGGCGTCGAGCACGCCCTGGACGTCGTCCTCCTTCTCGCGCACGCACGGGATGAAGGTGCCGTCCTTCTTCTTGCCGCACACGTTGCAGGCCTTGCACGGTTCGACGTGCAGGTCGCGCAGATGGACGACGCTGTGCTCGCACTCGCCGGGATACGTGGCGTCGAGCTTCTCGAACGCGGTGTCGAGCATGATCGAGCTGTTGCTGTTGTCGCGAGGGCTGCAGTTGAGCCCCAAGAGCCGCACCGTCATGCGCAGCGCTCCTCTCCTGCATGTTCGCCCGACGAAGACGTAGGGCGAGGGGATCGTCATAGCCCGCAGTCGCATACGGGAATGGAATCCTACCAGACGCCATCCTCGCGCGCGCCCGCGCAGCGGGCAGGGCGAGCGCATGCGCGCCACAGCAGTCAGATTGGTGCCGGAGGTGGGACTCGAACCCACACGCCCTTTCGGGGCACCCGATTTTGAGTCGAGCGCGTCTACCAGTTCCGCCACACCGGCACGGTGCCCATTCTGACGCATCCGGGCGCCCCCGTGCACCTCGGCGCGAACCGGCGACCACGGGCCGCACGGAGTTGCGCCACGCTCCGCCGGGGAACGCACTATCCACCGGCAGCGGAGCTGGCGGCCGCCGGCGACCTGGGCTGGGCGGCTCCGTGAGTGGGCACGCTGATCTTCGCGCTCGGCGTGGCGCTGCACTTCTCGGCGCCGCTCAAGACGCTGCCGTGGCTGCTCGCCGTGCGTTTCACGGCCCGCGTGAGCCTCGCGCTCGGCGATGCTCATCATCGTCGCCATCGCCGTCGGCCTCATGGTCGGCCTCGGGCTCTACGAGGCCGGCGCGCGACTGGCGGGGCGGGCGCCCGGAGCCTGATTCGGCCCACGGCGCGGCGTTCACGCCCGGCGGTGGCGGCGGCGCGGCGGCCGGGCCGCAGACGGCAACGGCCGCCGGGAGCTCGTGAGGAGCTCCCGGCGGCCGTCGTCACACCGCGGCGCCCGTGGGGCGCCGCGGGGTCGGTCATCGCCGCGGCGCCTGCGAGGCGCCGCGGCGTCACAGACTCAGTACTGCGAGGCGAACGTGGTGGTCCACATCTGCGGACCCATGCCCTTGTGGATCGCGTACGCGGTCGCGAAGATCTGCGAGCTCCCGTCGTAGATGCTGTCATGGCGCCACGGGTTCCAGCTGGCGGCCCAGGTGCCCGTCCAGTACTGGAAGAGGCCTTTGAACGCGCCGTCCGAGCCGGCGTACTGCTGCCCGCCGGACTCGCGCATCATCATGCGGTACATGCCGTCGGCCTTGACGTGGTACTTGGCCGCGGCGACCTCGATGATCTTCCTCCACTGGTGCTGGCGCTCCCACCGGATCATGTTGCGCTGCATCCTGTACTGCCTGGCGAGCCTGCGCACGCGCTGCTTCCAGACGCGCACGGCCTTGCGGGCCTTGGCGACCTTGGCCTTGAGCTCCTCAACGGTCAGACCGGGATCGGGCGTGGCCGTGGGGGTCGGCGTGGGCGCCGGGGTGGCGGCAGGGTCGGTGGTAGTGGTCGCCAGGGGTGTGTCTACGGCGACGGCGGCCGCGAGAGCGGCCTCGGCGGACTGCAGGCGGTCCCTGGACTGATCGAGCGCGAGCTTGGCTTGGCGCAGCTTGCTCTTGAGGGAAGCGGCGTCAGCCTTCTCCGGGAGGGCGACAGCGGCCAGGGCGGTGGCGACGATGAGGACCACGACGATCGCGATCCAACTCTTGCATCGACTCACAACGTCCTTTCGACGGGGTTTCCCCAGAGGCAGCGGCTTCCAGCCTGTGCCAAGGGGCATCCGGCGCCGGGTACGCCGTGGCCCGCATGCGAACGCCGCAGTAGTGAAGGTGAGAACGGAAGGGGCGAACGGATGAAGGGCGGCGGGGGCGCCTCGTTGTTCGTTCGGGTCGGTAGTCAAACAGGTCTACGAAGCTCATGCAACCCCGCGCCGGCCGCCACGCCGGCGAGCGCGTGCTTCTTCAACCTTGAGTCGAGGGTCTGCTCACGCTCGCGCAGGGGGCCTCGGGACCCTCAGTCTCGGCGACCCTCATTTCCTGCCTCAGGCTGAGCTCAGGGGTTGCGCGAGGGGTGTTCATCGACTACCTGAGCAAACCCTCTATCTGCGCCAGAGGGTATGGGTCAAGCGATAGTCGAGGGTTGCCGAAACCGACGCGGCACGGGGGGTTCCTCTCCGGCCAAGGAGCGGCACGCTGCGGCGTACCCGCGCGCGGGGTAGCACCGGGGCCGTACGACGCCTCTTCCTCTCGCTTGAGGGCCCTTGGACATCGGGAGCGGCGTCAGGGATGCGTGCTGTGCAGCGCCGCCTCGACGATCCACCCGGCGACGTGCGTCTCCCGGTGGACGAGCCGGAAGCCGGCCGCGACCGCGGAGCGCAGCGTGTCGCGGTCGAGGCGGCACCCACCGGCCAGGGACGCCCAGGCCGGTGCGGCGGCGGACTGCATGCCCCGCCCCGGCTCCCAGTCGAGGTGGACGTGCTCGAGGAGGAGGAGCGTGCCTCCCGGGGTGAGGACCCGGCGGAGCTCGGAGAGCGCCGCCGCCGGGTCGCCGACCGTGCACAGCGCGAAGGCGCTCACCACGGTGTCGAAGCTCGCATCCGCGAACGGCAGCGCCTCCGCGTGCCCGCCGACCACGTGCACCCGCGCGGCGACCCCTGCTGCGCGCCGCTCCATGCGTGCCCGCATGCCGGCGTCGGGCTCGAGCGCCGTGACCTCGGTGCCGGGCGCGTACCAGCGCAGTTGCGCGCCCGTCCCCGACCCGATCTCGAGCACGCGGCCGCGCGCCTGCGCGGCGAGTCGCCGCCGCCAGCCGCCGACGGCGGCGCGCTCGAACGGCCACATCACTGCGTCGTAGAGGGCGGCATGGCCGCCCGGAGGGGTTGAGATGCGTTCGTCCATCCCTGAGACTTAGCCGGTCAATACGTCCCCGGGTACATGCCCGGCCGGGCGCCGGGCGATGCATCGGGGACGGCGGTGAGATGAGCTTCTTCGGCTTGACGAAGTACGACAAGGACGCGCCGGGCGCGCGCGTCGACGACGTGACCCGCCTGGAGCTCCGCCGCCTCGCCAACCTGTTCCTCGTCTCGTCGGTCACGCTCATCATCCTGCTGCTCGAGGTCTTCGCCCGCGCGCTCAACGTGACCTTCATCCCCCAGGCGGTGTACGCGGTCGCCGGCCTCGTCTTCCTGGTCGGGTGGGCGGCCACGTTCGTCTACGGGCTCTACGTCACGTTCAAGGCGGGGCGCTGGGGCTGGTTCGTCCTCTGCCTCATTCCTCTCACCTGCGTGCCGGCCTGCGTGGCCTACGCGTGGGTCCGGCGCGGCGAGATCGAGCGCGAGGTGCTCGGCGACACCCACGCCGCAACCGCGCCTGCCTCTCGCCAGCGCCGCGGAGGCCGCAAGAAGCACTGAGCGCAGGCGTTCGCCGGGCGTCGCGTGCCCTCCCCTGGCGCTCGCGACCTCAGTCGGTCTCCACCCGCCCTGTGGTACTGTCGTGGCCGCGCAAGGGGCTCGCCGGTGCGGGCGGGCCCGCCGACCCACGGGGGCACGCAATCAAGAAGACCCTCATACGCATCATCGTCTTCGCCGTCATCGTACTGGCGCTGTACCTCCTGCTGCCCAAGCTGGTCGACACACAGGCGACGCTCCAGTACATCTCGCGCGCGAGCTACTTCCTGCTGGGCGTCGCCGTCGCCCTCGAGGTCGCCGCACTCGCCGGCTACGCCAACCTCTTCCGCTACATCCTGCGCGTGCTCGACATCCGCATGCGCCTGCGCGAGGTGTGGGCCATCACGCTGAGCGGACTCGCCGTGAGCCACATCCTCTCGGCCGGCGGCGTGGGCGGCTGGGTCGTCACCTACAACGCGCTGATGAAGCACCGGGTGCCGCACGGCATCATCTTCGTCGCCATCGCCGCGCAGCAGTTCTTCAACTACGTGGTGCTGTGGTTGTTCTTCGCGCTGGCGATCATCTACCTGATCATCACGCGCGGCAGCGACTCGATCTTCGGCTACCTGGTCGGCATCGCGCTCATCGTGTTCATCCTGTGGCTGACCCTGTACGGCGTGTACCTCTACAACCATCCCACCCGGCTTCGCCTCCGCGCCCACCAGATCGCGCGGCTTGTGAATCGCGTCCTGCGCCGCGAGGCCGTCAAGGAGCACCACATCGACGGGTGGATCGACAACCTGCTCACCGGTATGCGGCGCATGGTGAGGCACCGGGGGTCCTTCCGCACCACTCTGCTGTTCGCCTGCGCCTTCTGGTTCTTCGACATGCTCTGCCTGTGGTGCACGTTCGCGGCGTTCGGATACACCATCGGGCTGAGCCACCTGCTCGTCGGCTACGTCGTGGCCTACTCCATCGGGACGCTGGCGCCCACGCCTGGGGGTCTGGGCGCCGTCGAGGGCATCCTGATCGCGCTGTACGTCAGCTTCGGCGTGCCGTCCGCGGTGGCCGTCGCCGTCGTCCTCGTCTACCGCATCATCAACTTCTGGCTGCCGATCCCGCCGGGGTTCGTCGCGTATGCCATCGTCCGCCCCGGCCGCAAGCCGATCACAGAGGGCGAGGTCGAAGCGGCGGCCTTCGAGGCCCCGGGCGAGCTGAGCGACCGCGACAGGCGGCGGTAGGAGCGGTGGTTGCGGCGCCGGCGTCAGTCCGGCGCGGGCGTCAGTCCCTCGGCGCCGACAGCCGGTACAGGCGCAGCACCGGCCCGCGCTCGCCGGGCCCGGGCCGGAACTCCTCCACCAGCTCCGCCCGCTGCTCGAGAGCCTCGTAGAAGGCGACGGCCGTTGGGTACACCTCCGGCGCCGCGCGCACGCGGTCGTACACGGTGCTGCTCACCATCACGTACTGCACCCCCTGACGGCGCAGGAACGCCAGGTCACGCCTGCGGTCGGGCGTCCCGGGCGCGGGGAGCTTCAGCCTCAGGATGCGGTACGTCACGGGATCCAGGCCCGCCGCGCGGTAGTGAGGCAACCGGTCCTCCAGCACCAGCGGTGCGGTGTAGTTCTCCACGGCGATGAGTGAGCCGGCCGGGATACGCTGCTGGATCCACGCCAGCGCGATCTCCCGCGTGTCCCGCCCGCTCAGCTCCCGGTCGAACCTGAGCGACGCGGCGAGCGGCAAGACGACCGCCACTGCGAGCACCGCCGCGACCAGCGGGAGGACGACGCGGCGGGCGCGCGGCGTCACCCCGGTCACGAGGTCGACGCCCAGGCGGGCGGCGAGCAGGACGAGGAGGGGCACGACGACCAGCAGGTAGCGGTCCATGAGCGCGTTCCAGGTGCCGTTGTAGACGAAGTAGACGAGGATGTAGGGCGCCACCAGGAGGTCGAGCCGCGTGCGCCGCCACAACGCCCAGGCGAGCCCGGCGGCACCGAGCACCACGAGCACCACGCCGATAGCCCCGGTGAGATTGGGCGTGATGTTGTACCAGAACCCGTTGCCGACGTGTTCGAAGCCCAGCCAGCCGCGGTCCATGATCTGGTTCTGGCGGCGGAAGTCGCGCAGGAAGTGGGGCGCGTCGAGGACGACGAACGGCGACGCCACGACGAAGGCGACCGCCATGGGGACGTACACCCGCACCGCGAGGACGCGGAGCCAGAGCAGCGCGGCGCGGCCGCCGGCGGCCGCGCGCCGCGCCACCTCCGCGCGGCACGCGTACACGGCCGCCACGGTGGCGGGAAGCAGCAGCACGCCCAGGTTGTACTTGGTGGACGTCGCGAGCCCCGCGGTCACGGCCCCGAACACGAGCAGGCGGGCGGCGGCGCGCTCCGCGCCCGCGGCGGACGCGGCTTCCCCGCGCAGTCCGTCCGGCGGTCCTCCCCGCCGCGCCGCGCCGTGCAGCAGCACCAGGGCCAGCAGAGAGATGGCGACTGCCGTCACGTCGGTCACCGCCATGTGCGAGTAGGCGACGTGCAGCGGTGCGACGGCCAGGAACAGCGCCCCGAGCAGGCCGGCCGCGCGGCCGAAGCCGTCGCGGCCCAGCCGGTACACGAGATACACGGAGGCCGTCCCCATGGCGGCAGAGAGCAGGCGCGCGAGCAGGAAGTACGGCGTTGGATCCGTGACGAACGACGTCTGCGCGAGCAGGTTCCCGTTGCCGAGGAGCCACCAGAGCGGCGCGGCCAGCACGTACAGCGCGCCGGCCAGGTAGAAGTACAGCGAAGGGTAGAAGAAGAACTGCGGGTTCAGGTGACCCTGCGCCGCATGGAACGCCTTGGGCACCACCGTGCTCTCGTCGGCGTTGACGAAGCTGTACGGGAGGCCGTAGTCGATGCCCTTGAGGCGGAGGACGAGGGCGAGGACGACGACGAGGGCGAGGAGCACGCCGGCGAGCCCGACGCGGCGCCGGCCGCCCGCTGAGCCTGCGCTCACGCTCCGGCGGCGGGCCGCGTGGCCGCCCCGCCGTTCGCCTCGTCGCGGAAGCAGCTCACGGCGCCGGTGTGGCAGGCGGGGCCCGCCGGCTCCACCGTCATCAGCGCGGTGTCGTGGTCGCAGTCCAGGCGAAGCGAGAGCACGCGCTGCACGTTGCCGCTGGTGCCCCCCTTGTGCCAGAGCTCCTTGCGGCTGCGGCTCCAGAACGTCGCCTCGCCGGAGGTCAGCGTGGCGCGCAGCGCCTCCTCGTTCGCGTAGGCGACCATGAGCACCTCGCCTCCCTCCGCGGCCTGGACCACGCACGGCACCAGGCCGTCGGCGTTGTAGCGCACGAGCCCGAGAAAAGCCTCGTGGTCCATGGAGGCGTCCATCAGCCGAGGCTCTCCTTCATGATCGTCGCGCCGGCGCTGGTGCCGACCCGGACGGCGCCGGCGCCCACCATGCGCTGGAGGTCCGCCGCCGTGCGGATGCCGCCCGAGGCCTTGACGCCGATGTGCGCGTCGAGGTTGTCGCGGAGCAGTTCGACGTCCGCGACGGTGGCCCCATGGGGGCCGACGCCGGTCGACGTCTTCACGAAGTCCACTCCCGCCTGCTCGCAGATCTTGCAGGCCAGGAGCTTCAGCTTGTCGTCCAGATAGCAGGTCTCGATGATCGCCTTGACGATCACGGTGCGGCTCAGGTTGCCGCCGCGCACGCGCGCTGCGTTCGCCACCCCGGTGAGCTCGTCACGCACGAGCCCGAACTCCCCGGAGAGGAACGCGGAGATGTTGACGACCACGTCCACCTCGTCGGCGCCGCGGGCGATGGCGTCGTCGGCGGCGAGCGCCTTGACGCGCTGCGTGTCGGCGCCGTACGGGAAAGAGATGACGGTGCACGTCTTGACGTCGGTGCCCTTGAGCAGCGACGCGGCCATGGGCACGTAGTGCGGGAAGATGCAGACGGCGGCGAAGTGGTATGCGACCGCCTCACGGCACAGCGTCTCGACGTCGACGGCGGTGGCGTCGGCGCGCAGCAGCGTATGGTCGATGGTCTTGGCGATCTCCTCGGGCAGCACGGCCCGCCTCCCCTCCCGGCTCCACGTACCGGCGGCGGCGAGTATAGCAAGTCGGGAGCCGGCCTCGCCGCCCTACAGCAGGTGCTCGACGTAGCGGTCGTCCCGGCGCCAGCGCTTGCGCACCTTGACCCGCAGGTCGAGGAACACGTGCACGCCGAGGATCGCCTCGATCTCGTGCCTGGCGCCGCTGCCGATGGCCTTGATCACACGCCCGCCCTTGCCGACCACGATCGCCTTCTGCGACTCGGTCTCGACGATGACGCTCGCCTCGATCTCCACCAGCGGCCTGTCGGTGCGCTCCTCGATCGCGGTCACCTCGGCGGCGATCGCGTGAGGGACTTCGTCGCGGGTCAGCCGGAGCGCCTGCTCGCGGACGAGTTCCGCGATGAGCAGCTCCAGCGGCTGGTCGCTCTGCTGGCCCTCCGGGAAGTAGACAGGGCCCGGCGGCATCGCCGCCGAGAGACGTGAGAGCACATCGGCGAGCCCGTCCCCGCGCAGCGCCGAGACGGGCAGGACCTCGGCGTCCCCGGAGAGGGCATGCGCCTCCTCGAGGCGCGTGCCCAGCCGGGGCCCGTCCACGAGGTCTATCTTGTTCAGCACGACCACGGACGGCAGCCCGGCCGCGGCGACCGCCTGCGCGATGTAGCGGTCGCCGGACCCGAACGTCTCGGTGGCGTTCAGCAGCACCAGCGCGGCGTCGACCTCCTCCAGGGCGTCGTCCACCGTGTTCTGCATGCGCCGCGTGAGCGAGTCGAACGGCTTCTGGAACCCGGGCAGGTCGAGCAGCACGACCTGGCAGTCATGCAGGGTGACGACGCCGGTGATGCGACGCCGCGTGGTCTGCGGATGGTCGCTGACGATGCTGACCTTGCGCCCCACGAGGGCGTTGACCAGCGTCGACTTGCCCACGTTGGGGCGGCCGAACACGGCGACGAAGCCGCTGCGGAAGCCGTCTGCACCCTCCCCGACGCCGGATGCGCCCGTACCGAGGCCCTGACCCTGTGGGTGGCGCGGCTCAGGCATCCGGACCCTCCCTCGAGAGCGAGAACGGAGCCGCGAGCAGGTCGCTCAGGCGCAGCACGACGACTTCTCCGCCGCGGCGCACGACCAGGTCCGGGTCGCCGAACTCGGAGAGCGCCTGCAGGCACATCCCGCAGGGCAGGCAGTCCGAGCCGTCCCCGGCCGCCACGGCGACGGAGCGCAGCTCCCGCTCGCCGTGCGTGACCAGCGCGGCGAGCGCGGCCCGCTCCGCGCACAGGCCGGCCGGGGAGGCCGCGTTCTCGACGTTGGCGCCGTGGTGACTGCGGCCCGACGGGCCGACGGCCACGGCGCCCACCCCGTACCCGGAGTACGGCGCGTAGGCGTGGTCAGCCACGGTCACGGCCTCCTGGAACAGGAGGCGCTCGGCGGGTTCTGGAGAGCGGCTCATGGTCGGCTCCTGCGGCTCAGATCGGGTACCAGATACGGAAGAGGAGGGCGGTGATGGCGATCCCGAGCGCCGCCCCCGCCGCCACTTCCGTCAGCGAGTGGATCTTCGCCTGCACGCGGCTCTGCGCGACCAGCAAGGCGAGGAACAGCGTGACCGCCGAGATCGGCAGCGCGAAGGTCGTGCCGCTGGCGAGGAACGTGATCGCCACCCAGGTGCCGAAGGCCACGGCGGCGTGCACCGACGGCAGGCCGCCGTGGAACGCCGTGCCGCGGTGCGTCAGCGCCTTGAGGGCGATCGCCGCCAGGATCACCAGGACCAGCGCGATGACGGTGACGTCGATCGGCGACCCTCGCAGCTGGCTGAGGATCGTGTACGGCACGCTGGTGATCTTGTCGTAGAAGACGAGGTAGGCGACCGCCACGGCGTTGACGGCGGCGACGAGCACGGCGCCCGCCGCCACGTCCTTGGCGACGCGGGCGCGCGGGTCGTCCTCGTCGGTCACCAGGTCGACCACGTGCTCGATGGCCGTGTTGAACATCTCCGTGATGACGACGAACGAGATCGCCACCAGCAGCGCGATGACCTCCAGCCGCGTGAGCGCGAAGAAGAGCGCGGCGATGAGCACCAGCGCGGCGATGCCGAAGTGGATCCACATGTTGCGCTCCGTGCGGAGCGCGTGGACGATGCCGTCGAAGGCGAAGTTGAAGCTGGTGAGGATGCTACCGCGACGGCGCGACAACGATGCCCTCCCACTCGACGAGCTCGAGCACCTCGGCCTGGCGGAGCGCCATCTGGCCGGCGTCCGTCTCGTGGTCGTACCCGAGCAGGTGCAGGGTGCCGTGCGCCAGCAGGACGGCGACTTCGAGCGACGGCGGGAGCTGGTCCTCCGCCGCCTGCCGGAGCGCCCGCCTGGTGCACACGACGACGTCGCCGAGCATCAGCGGCGGCCCGTCTTCACCGGCGACGACCGCCTCGGCCACGTCGCCGAGATCGGGTGCGAGCGAGACCGGGGCGAGCACTTCGATCTCCTCGTCCTCCTCCCACTCCTCGAGCGGGAAGCTCAGCACGTCTGTGACCTCGTCCTTGTCGCGGTACTCGCGGTTGATCCGGCGCATGCGCCGCTCGCCGACAAACGTGACGGAGGCCTCCGCGCCGCGCACGCCCTCCTCCTCGAGCACGCGCGCCACGAGCCGCGCGACGAGCTCCTCGTCGATGGCCGCGCGCGTCCCGTTGACGACCTCGACCACGTTCACGTCTCCGTCCCCTTGCGGCGCTTCTCGGCCTCGGCGCGGCGCTGCTCGCGCGCCGCGCCGACCTGGTCGTCGTGCGTCTTGTAGGCGTTGACGATGCGCTGCACGAGCTTGTGGCGCACCACGTCGTGCCCGTCGAAGTGCACGATGCTGATGTCGTCGACATCGTCCAGGACCTCGGCCACCGTGACCAGCCCCGAGGTCCGGTTGTGCGGCAGGTCGATCTGGGTGACGTCGCCGGTGACCACCATCTTGCTGCCGAACCCGAGCCGCGTGAGGAACATCTTCATCTGCTCGGGCGACGTGTTCTGCGCCTCGTCGAGGATGATGAACGAGTCGTTGAGCGTGCGCCCGCGCATGAACGCGAGCGGCGCGACCTCGATCTCGCCCTTCTCGATGAGGGCCGCCAGCCGCTCGCCGTCCATCATGTCGTAGAGCGCGTCGAACAGCGGCCGGAAGTACGGGTCGACCTTCTCGCTCACCGTGCCGGGCAGGAAACCGAGGCTCTCCCCCGCCTCCACCGCCGGCCGCGTGAGGATGATGCGCCCCACCTGCTTGCCGAAGAACGCACTGACGGCCATCGCCGTGGCCAGGTAGGTCTTGCCGGTGCCGGCCGGCCCGATGCCGAACGTGATGGTGTTGTTGCGGATGGCGTCCACGTACAGCTTCTGGTTGACGGTGCGCGGGCCGATCTGGCGACCGCGGTGCGTCCACACCACGTCGCCGTAGACCTCCGAGGGCTTGCCCGAGGAGTTGACGGCGATGTCCATGAGCGACTCGACGATCGCCGGGCTGAGCGGCCGGCCGCCGCGCACGACCTCGAGCAGCTCCTCGATGGCGGCGCGCGCCTTGTCCACGGCGCCCGCCTCGCCCTCGAGGATGAGCACGTTGCCGCGCAGCGTGAGCTTGCAGTCGAGCCGCTGCTCGAGGATCTTGAGGTTGGCGTCGTGCTCGCCTGCGACCTCGAGCGCCAGGCTGTTGCCGTCGAGGTCGATGACCGTGCGCGTGGGAGCAGTCACGTCTTCAGCCTCCCAGCCGCCCGCGGACCAGGTCGCTCAGCTTCTTGCCGTCGGCGCGGCCGGCGACCTTGGGCTTGAGCCAGCCCATCACCTTGCCCATGTCCTTGGGCGTGACGGCGCTGGTGGCTGCGATGCCTTCGTCCACCAGCGACTCCATCTCGGCGTCGGTGAGCTCCTCCGGCATGTAGCCCTTGAGGAGCTCCTCCTCGTACCTCTCCTGGTCCGCCAGGTCGGTGCGACCGGCCTGCTCGTACACCTCGAGCGCCTCGGCCCGCCGCTTGCGCTCGCGCTTGAGCACCGTGAGCTCGTCGGCCTCCGTGGGCTCCTTGCGGCTGTCGATGCGCTCCTTCTTGAGCGCCGCGACGATGGCGCTGAGCGCCTCGCGGCGCCGCTTGTCGCCCGCCTTGAGCGCCGCGATGCCGTCGTCCTTGATGCGCTGTTCGATCGCGCCGAGCTCCCTCATGCCATGCCTCCCAGTCGCGTCCCGCCGATCACGTGCCAGTGCAGGTGCTGGACCTCCTGGCCGGCGTCGGGACCCGTGTTCGTGATGACTCTGTAACCGCTCTCCGCCACGCCGGCGGAGCGCGCCGTGGCGGCGATGAACTCGAGCGCGCGGGCCGAGGCCTCGGGCGCCAGGGCCTCGGCCTCATCCAGCGACGCGATGTGGTCGCGCGGGATGACGAGCAGATGCACCGGCGCGACCGGCCGTGCGTCGGGGAACGCGACGAAGTGTGCGTCCTCGCTCACCAGCTCCGCGGGGACCTCCCCCGCGGCGATCCTGCAGAAGATGCAGTCGTCCATCTCGCTCAACCCCTCACTCCTTGCCGCCGTCGCCGGCCGTGTCGCCCGGACGCCCGCCCGCGGCCACGACCTCGCCACTCACCCCGTCACCGGCGAGCTCGCCGGCCACCGCTGTGACCAGCTCGCCACGCCGGGCGGGCCCGCGCAGCGCGTAGCGGATGTACTCCGAACTGTACCCCCTCCAGAGGCCGTCGCGCCGCTCCTCCACGAGCACCTCTGCCGCGCGCCCGAGGGCGGCGCGGCGCGCGGTCAGGGCGGCCGCCTCGGCGGCCGCCAGCGCGCGCCCCATGCGCTCCTTGATCACCGCGGCCGGCAGGGGCGGCAGCTCCGCCGCCGCCGTCCCCGGCCGCGGCGAGTACGCAAAGACGTGCGCGCGCCCGAAGAGGCCGCTCTCCAGCGCCTCCAGTGTGCGCGCGAACGCCGCCTCGTCCTCGGTCGGGTACCCGACGATCACGTCGGTGCTGAGCATAGCCCCGCCGGGCACGTCGCGCAGGCCCTCGACCGCCCGCAGGTACTTCTCGAACGTGTACGGCCGCCTCATCGCGCGCAGCACCCCATCGTCGGCCGACTGCAGCGGCACGTGCAGGTGGCGCGCCACGCGAGGGTGCGCGAGCTGCTCGAGCAGTGCCGGCGTGACGTGCCGCGGCTCGATCGAGGAGAGCCTCACGCGCCGCAGCCCATCCAGCCGGGCCACTGCCGCCACCAGCTCGGGCAGCCGCGCGCCACTCCGGGCCGACGTGCCCGTCCGAGCCGCATCGTCGTCCCTCCACGCGCCGAGGTCGATGCCGCTCAGCACGACCTCCCCGCAGCCGCGCGCGAGCCCGGCTCGCGCCGCCTCGAGGGCCGCGTGCAGCGACGTGCTTCTGGGCTCGCCGCGCACGATCCGCACCACACAGTACGTGCAGGCGCCGGCGCACCCGTCCTGCACCTTGAGCACCAGCCGCGTGCGCGCTCCCAGCGTCGCCCGCGGCGTCTCTCGCGCTGCGCCCGCGGCCGCGGGGGGTGATGTCATTTGGGGGTCGGAGCCTCTTCCGGAGCCTCTTCCGGAGCCTCTTCCGGAGCCTCTTCCGGTGCCGCATGTGGCTCCGGCCTCCGGCGAGACATCCCCCTCGCTCCGGTCGTCGCTCTGCGCGCCGGCGCCGGCGACCAGCCGGCTCGCCAGCTCAGCCCAGTCCGGCTGCGCCGCGACCGTGACGCCCTCGCCCTCGAACTGCCCGGGGCGCAGCGCGGCGGCGCAGCCCGCCACCACCACGAGGGCGCCGGCCGAGGCCGCGCGCCGCACGAGGCGGCGCGACTTGCGCTCGGCCTCGGCTGTGACGCAACAGGTGTGGACGACGACGACGTCCGCGTCCTCGCGCGCCACCACCGGCTCGAGGCCGGCGGCGGCGAGGCCCGCCAGGGCCTCCTCCCCGTCGGCCTGACTGACCTTGCAGCCCACGAAGCTGGCGGCTACGCGGGTCGTGACCGGTTCGCAGCCCGGGGCCGGTGTGCCACGACCAGCCGGTCCGCGGTCCTCGGCCGGTCCGCAGTCCTGCCGGCGGTCCTCGTCGACTCGCGTCACGTCCGCCTCGAGAGGTGGAGCGTGAGCCAGGTGCCGTCGTCCACGCGCGCCGTCTCGGCGAAGCGCGGGTAGGCCGCGAGCACCTTATCGGCCTGTTCGACGAGCAGGCCCGAGAGCAGGAGCTCTGAGGGCGGCGAGGACACGTCGGAGGCGGCAGGCGGGGCGCCGGCAGGCGGGGCGCCGGCAGGCGGGCGCCGCCGGCCGACACCGCAGCGGTTTCCCTCCAGCGCTCCGCCAGCCGCAGGATCGGGCGGAGCGCGATGTTGGCCACCACGACGTCGGCGGACGGCAGCGGGTACGCCGGGTCGGTGGCGTCGCCGACGAGGAAGGTCGGGTCGAGGCCGTTCATGGCCGCGTTGCCGGCGGCCGCGTGCACGGCGACTGGGTCGATCTCGATGCCGGTCACCGGGCCGAACCCGAGCCGGAGCGCCGCGAACGAGACCACGCCCGAGCCGGAGCCGAGGTCCAGGAGCGACCCCGGCGGGAGCGTCTGGATGAGCTCGAGGCACTGGCGCGTGCTCGCGTGCCCGCCGGTGCCGAAGGCGAGCCCGGCCTCGACGGCGATGTCGAGCAGGTCGTCGCGTGCCGGGTACCAGGGCGGGCGCACGTAGAGCCGCCCGATCACGTGCGGCTTGTGGAACCGTTGCCACGCCGATCTCCCAGCCGGGCGGCTCGCGCCTGACCTCGAGGCGGCCGAGCGAGCCGATGCGCTTGAGCGCCTCGGCGACCTCCGCGTCCGCCTCGGCGCCGTCCTCCAGCCAGAACACCAGCTTGCGCCCGCCGTCCTCCTCCTGCCAGCCGGCGGGCTGCAGGGCGAGGATCGCCTCGACGGCGAGGGCATCCGTGTACTCGAGCGCCTGGGCGTCCGGCCCGGGGTGGTACGCGGCGGCGCCCGACCAGTCGTCGTCGGGGCTCGCGGCGGCGGCCAGGACGCCGGCGTCCGGCGACGGCGCGGTGGCGGCCGTCAGCCGCAGCGAGTAGCGCGTGTAGCGAGGTCGGTCCATAGCTATGGGCGTGACGCGGACTCGAGGCGACGGTGCAGCCGCGACACGCTCACTGGCGGAACGCGGCGCGGATCTTGTCGAGGAAGCTCTGGTCGGCCTCGTAGGTGGTCTCGCCGCTCAGCTCGGCGAACTGCTCGAGCAGCTCGCGCTGCTCGTCGTCCAGCTTGCGCGGGATGAGCACGTTGACCACGACCTTGAGGTCGCCGCGGCCGTAGCCCTGCAGCACCGGCACGCCGCGGCTGCGGAACGTCTTGACCTCGCCCGGCTGCGTGCCGGCCTTGAGCGGCACCTCGATGTCTCCGTCAAGCGCCGGCACATAGGCGGTGGTACCCAGGGCGGCCTCGACCATGGTGACGTCGAGGCGGTAGATGAGGTCGTCGCCGTCGCGCACGAAGCCCTCGTCGGGCTCGACGCGGATGGCCACGTACAGGTCGCCGGCGCGGCCGCCGTGGGCGCCGGCGCCGCCCTCGCCGGCCAGCCGCAGGCGCTGGCCGTCGGCGATGCCCGCCGGCACCTCCACCGGCACGGTGCGCGTCTGGCGCTGGCGCCCGGTGCCGAGGCACGTCTCACACGGCTCCTTGACGATGCTGCCCTGGCCGCGACAGACGTTGCAGGTGCTGGTGCGGATGAACTGGCCGAACCCGCCGAGGCTGGAGACCTCGCGCACGCGCCCGCTGCCGTGGCACTGCGGGCACTGCTCGCGGCCGGTACCGGCCTTGGCGCCGCTGCCCTCGCACGTCTCGCACGGCGCGTCGGCGGTGACCTCCAGGTCCTTCGTGACGCCGAAGACCGCCTCGGAGAAGGCGAGGTCGAGGCGCGTCTCGATGTCGTCGCCGCGCGGCGCGGGCGCGCTGCCGCCCGCCGCGCCCCACATGCCCCCGGCGTCGCGCAGCACGCTGTCGAACATGCCGCCGCCGAAGAAGATGTTGAAGAGGTCGCCGAACCCGACGTGCTCGAAGTCCGTCATCTGCCGGCCGCGCAGGCCGTCGAACCCGTAGTGGTCGTAGGCGGCGCGCGAGTCCGCGTCGCTGAGGACCTCGTAGGCCTCGGCGGCCTCCTTGAACTGCGCCTCGGCCTGCGGGTCGTGCTGGTTCACGTCCGGGTGGCACTCCCGGGCGAGCTTGCGGAACGCCTTCTTGATCTCGCCCGCGTCCGCGTCTTTGCGCACACCGAGCACGTCGTAGTAGTCACGCTTCAACGGTCAGCCCCAGTCAGAAGGTGGTCACCAGATGTCTTCAAGATACGCGCTCAGGCCGTCGGCTGTCGCCCGCACCGTCGAGATGACGCGCTGGTAGTCCATACGCGTCGGCCCGATGACGCTCACCGTGCCGAGGCTGCGGTTGGCCACGCCGTAGGTGGTCGAGACGAGGGAGCACTCCTGCAGCGGCGGCGACGGCATCTCGTGGCCGATGCGCAGGTAGACGCCGTCCTGGCGCAGCGCCCCGGCGAGCAGCTCGAGCAGGTTGTACCGCTCCTCGAGCATCTCGAGCACCTCATTGAGGTGGCCGGCGCCGGAGCGAGAGAGGTTGTCGAGCAGCCGCGACGCGCCACCGAGGTGCAGGCCCTCCACGTCACCCGGTCCCGGCGCCTCGAACGCCGGGCGGACCGCGTCCAGGAACGCACGCTCCTTGGGCCGCAGGTCCGCGCTGTCGAACGTCGCGGCGACGCGGCGCGTGCCGAGCTGTGCGCCGACCAGCCGCTCGTTGAGGTACACGCGTGCGAACTCGGCGAGGCCCTCATCAACGGGGTCGAAGAACGAGAACATGCGCTTGGTCACCTGGCCGGACGTGGTGATGAGGACCACCATGACCAGCCGCGGCTGGAGCGCAAGGATCTCGATGTGCCGCAGCGTGGAGGTCGTGACGGCCGGCGCCGAGACGACGGCGAGGAGCTCGGTGACGCGCGACAGCGCCTCGGCGGTCTCGCGCAGCGCGTCGTCGATCTCGTTCGCGGCCCGGTCACGCTCCAGGAGGATGGCCGGCGTGCCGTCGCGACGCTCCGTGACGACGGCGTCGACGTAGTGCCGGTAGCCGGCGTCGGTGGGCACGCGCCCGGCGGACGTGTGCGGGTGCGCCAGCATGCCCATGTCCTCGAGGTCGGCGAGGTCGTTGCGGATGGTGCTCGCGGCCACGCCGAACTGGTAGCGCTCGTGGAGGTGCCGGGACCCCACCGGGGCGCCCAGTGCGATGTACTCCTCGATGACGGTCCGGAGGACCTCTTCCTGCCGGCTGGTGAGCGGCAACCTACCCCCTTAAACGCGTAGAGCGAAACAGGCGCACGATGACCTCGTCGGCCACGTGCCTCCCCTTTCGCGTCACGCGGATTGTACCACTGTGCAGGGAAACCAATCCAGCGCGCGCGAGGCCGCCGGCCGCGTCCGGGTCGAGGACCGCGGCCACCTCGGCGAACGGCACGCGCTCGCCGCAGCGGGCCGCGAGCATCAGGCGCTCGCGGGCGGCCGTCTCCGGGTCGAGCGCCTCCTCGGTGCGCGGCGGCGCCGAGCCGGCAGCGAGGGCCGCGGCCCACGCCGCCGTTGCCGCCGCGTTGCGCCAGCGCCGGGCGCCCACCGTGCTCACGGCGCCCGGCCCGAGGCCGAGGTAGGGCCGGGCGCGCCAGTACGCCACGTTGTGGCGCGCCTTGCGTCCCGGCAGGGCGAAGTTGCTCACCTCGTACCAGTCGTAGCCGGCGCGGGAGAGCTCGCGTACGATGCGCCGGTAGCCGGCGGCGCGCACGTCGTCCATCGGGTCCGCCGGCATGGCGTCCGGATCGAGGCCGGCGCCCGGGTGGGCCGAGCCGGCGACCGGCTGACGGCAGCCGGGCGCGGCCTCCGCACTGCCGAGCCGCGCCGCCAGCGCCGTCCCCTCGACCACGTCGAGCTCGTACCACGAGACGTGGTCGGGCCGCAGGTCGAGCACCGCGGCGATGTCGCGCGCCCAGCAGCTCCGGCGTCTGCCCGGGGATGCCGTGGATCAGGTCGAGGCCGGCATTGGCGACGCCTGCGCGAGCGCAGACGGCGGAAGACCTCGGCCGGATCCGCCTGCGCCGTCCGGCCGAGCACGGCGCGCAGCCCGGCGAGAAGCTCTGCGCGCCGAGCGAGACGCGCACGCCGCGGGGCGCGCCCGGCGCGCGACTGAGGCGCGCCGTCGCGGCCCACGCCGCATAGGGACCGTCGACGTCCTCGGGGTTGGTCTCGACGGTCACCTCGGCGTGTGCGGTGAGATGAGGCCGGAAGAGCTCGAGCAGCCGCTCGAGCCGGTCCGGCCCCAGCAGGCTGGGAGTTCCGCCGCCGAGGTAGAGCGTGCGGAGGCGGCGCACGTCGTGCGCCGCCCGCTCCCGCTCCCACTCGGCGGCCACACCGTCCACGTACTCGTCGAGCCGGCGGGCCACCTCCGCCCCGGCCCGCCCGCCGGCCTCCGCGTCCACGCGCCTCGGAGGCGAACTCGCAGTAGTCGCAGCGCGCCCGGCAGAACGGCACGTGGACGTACACGTGGCGCACGGGACCGCCGAAGGGCACGGGAGGCACGACGCTGTGAGTGGTGGCGCCCGACTCGCGCGGCGAGGGGTCGGCCGGGCCCTCAGCCAGCCGCCCGCTCACCGTGTCGGCACCCAGAAGAAGTAGCTGCCGTCGCGCTCCTCGTCGAGCACGCCGCCGGTCGCCTCGATGACGCGGCGAGACGGCACGTTGTCGGCCTCGCAGTCCACGCGCGCCGGGTCGATGCCGAGCTCGGCGGCCAGAGGCAGCGCCGCCGCCAGCATCGCCGTCGCGTGCCCCTGCCGGCGCGCGGAGGGCCGCACCTCGAAGCCGATGTTGCCGCCGTGGTACAGCAGGTGCGGCGTCAGCCGGTGGCGGATCGAGAGGCGGCCGAGGAACTCGTCGCCGGCCGCCCACCAGAGCACCGTCTGCGGCACGTAGCCGTCGACCCACTCGCCGGGCGGCGGGGTGCCGTTGAGCCGGGCGAAGTAGAAGTCGGGTTCGCCCGGCCGGGCCGCCGCGCTGTTCAGCGCCTCGCAGTAGCGCGCGAACTCCTCGGGGTCCTCAAACGGCGTCGCGTCGAGCTCCGCGTGTCGCCCCTCGGCGTGGTACTCGTGGATCGCCTCCAGCACGGACTCGCGGAAGCGCGCGTCCGGCCGCTCGAAGCGGGGCCGGGCAGCGGCCGGCGCCGCAGGCTCGCGCTGCCCGCCCGCGCCCCCGCTCATCAGCGGTCCTTGTCGCCGGGCTCCAGCTCGAGCACGGCCAGGAAGGCCTCCTGCGGCACCTCGACCACGCCGAGCTGCTTCATGCGCTTCTTGCCTTCCTTCTGCTTCTCGAGCAGCTTGCGCTTGCGGCTGATGTCGCCGCCGTAGCACTTGGCGGTGACGTCCTTGCGCACGGCCTTGACGGTCTCGCGCGCGACGACCTTGTTGCCGATCGCCGCCTGCACCGGCACCTCGAACAGCTGGCGCGGGATCTTCTGGCGCAGCTTGGTGACCAGCGCCTTGCCGCGCAGATGAGCCCGCTCGCGCGGCGTGATCAGCGAGAGTGCGTCCACCGGCTCGCCGGCGAGCAGGATGTCGAGCTTGACCAGGTCGCTCTGCCGGTAGCCGGAGTACTCGTAGTCGAGCGAGGCGTAGCCGCGCGTCCGCGTCTTGAGCTGGTCGAAGAAGTCGAGCACGATCTCGCCCAGCGGCAGCTTGTAGTGCATCTCCACGCGCTCCGGCGAGAGGTACTTCATGTCGACGAAGTCGGCGCGCCGGCCCTGGCACAGCTCCATGATCGTGCCGACGAACTCGGTGGGCACGAGGATGCTGGCGGAGACGAAGGGCTCCTCGACGTGGTCGATGACCGTCACCTCGGGCATCTGGGCGGGGTTGCGGACCACGGTCATCTTCCCGCTCGGTCAGGTACGCGTGGTACTCGACGTTCGGCATCGTGGTGATGAGCTCGAGGCCGTACTCGCGCTCCAGGCGCTCGCGCACGATGTCCATGTGCAGCAGGCCGAGGAACCCGCAGCGGAAGCCGAAGCCGAGCGCGACCGAGCTCTCGGGCTCGTAGCTGAGCGCCGCGTCGTTCAGCTTGAGCTTCTCGAGCGCGTCGCGCAGCTCCTCGAACTTGTCGCCCTCGGTCGGGAACAGGCCGGTGAACACCATCGGCTGCACGACCTTGTAGCCCGGCAGGGCTTCGCCGGCCGGGCGCTTCTTGTCCGTGATGGTGTCGCCCGACGCGCACCTGCGCGACGTCCTTGACGCCGGTGATGATGTAGCCGACCTCCCCGGTCTCGAGCCGGTCGGTCGGCTTCATCTCGGGGCCGAAGAAGCCGAGCTCCTCGATCTCCGCCTCCTGGTCGGTACCCATGAGGCGGACGAGCTGGCGCTTGGCGAAGCCGCCGTCGATGACGCGCACGTAGGCGATCACGCCGCGGTACTGGTCGTACTCGCTGTCGAAGATGAGCGCCCGCGCCGGCGCCGCCGTGTCGCCCTCGGGCGGCGGCGTCCTGGTCACGATCGCCTCGAGGATGGCCTCCACCCCCTCGCCGGTCTTGGCCGAGACGGTGAGGATCTCCTCGTGCGTCGCCCCCGTGAGCTCGTGCAGCTCCATCTCGGCCTCGGCCACGTCGCTCGCCGGCAGGTCGATCTTGTTGAGCACGGGGATGATCTCGAGGTCGTTGTCGATGGCGAGGTAGGCGTTGGCCACCGTCTGCGCCTCCACGCCCTGTGTGGAGTCGACCAGCAGCACGGCGCCCTCGCAGGCGGCGAGGCTGCGCGAGACCTCGTAGGTGAAGTCCACGTGGCCGGGGGTGTCGATCAGGTTGAGCTGGTAGGTCTGGCCGTCGTGCGCCTTGTAGGCGATGCGGACGGCCTGGCTCTTGATGGTGATGCCTCGCTCGCGCTCGAGGTCCATCTTGTCGAGCAGCTGCTCCTTCATGTCGCGCGCGGCGACGGTCCCCGTGGATTCGAGGATGCGGTCGGCCAGGGTCGACTTGCCGTGGTCGATGTGCGCGATGATGCTGAAGTTGCGGATGTGGGCGAGCGAAGTCACGACCGCTGATTGTACAGGCTTAGCGCCGGGGGAGGCTCCCCTGGCCGCCGCCGCCGGTCCGGCTCCAGCTGGACCTGCTCGAGACGCCGCTTCGCCTCCGGCATCGTCTACCTGCGGTACGGCGTGCGCGGACCTCTGGACCAGTCGCCGCGCGACGAGTAACCTCCGGGTGTCCTGCTTGCTCGAGCGGGAGGAGCCATGCGCATCGCCGTCAGGATCGCCGGTCTCGCCGCGGCCGCGGCGCTCGTCCTCTGGTGCGCGGTCGTCGCCATCGACAGCTTCACGCGTCAGGCCGGCGCAGGTCTTCCCCGCCTCGACGGCGGCGCCGGGCTGCAGTTGCTCATCGGCCTGGCCGCGCTCGTCGGCGCCGGCCTCGTCGTCGCGGCGGCCTTCGCCCTCGCCCGGCCCACCTGCCGCCGCGGGCAGCCCTTCTGGCTCGTCGTGTGCCTGCTCGGGTGGGCGGCGCTGGCGGCGGCCGTCGCGTCGCGCGCCGCCGACCTCCTCCTCGCGCCGGTCGACTACGAGATGGGCGTCGGCCCCGGCGAGACGTCCACCGTGGCGCCGGCCTGGGCGGCCTACTTCTGGACCGTCGCCGTGATCTGCGCCGCGCTCGCCGGCGCCCTGCTCGTCCGCTGGGCGCTCGCCGGCCGCGCGGCCGCGCGCGTCAGCCGGCCGGCCGCCTGACCGCCGGCACCGGGATCAGATCCCGCCCAGCCACGCACGCCGCGACGCCCAGCCGGGGGTATGTGCGATCTCGACAAGCACCTCCAAACGTACGTGCAAACATGCCATGGGACTTCTGGGCGTACGCTTGGTGGTGCTTGTCCGCAACGCACATACCTGCCCGGGCCCCAGCCGCTGCGGAGATGAACGGTCCCGCCGTGCGGAGGCGTCAGCGAGTGACGCCGAGCCTCACCGAGTCGCGCCGCGGCGACCGCGGCGGCGGAGCACCTGCCGCACCACGCTGAGCTCCTCGAGCCGCAGCAGCTTGGCGAGCCCCAGGTACACGGCGCCGCCGGCCACCACGGCGGCGACCACCGCGGCCAGCAGGCCCCAGAAGCCGCGCTCCGCGACCCCCTCCAGCGCCCACCACACGCCGTAGGAGACCAGCGCGAGCGCCACGGCACACAGCAGCGCGCCACCCGCGGCCGTCGCCATCCCCCGCCCGCCGATACGCCCCACGTCGCGGCGCAGCAGGAAGAACAGCGCGAAGAAGTTGACCGCGGAGACGGTCGCCATGCTGAGCGTGATCCCCGGCACCCCGAGAGGCTTGTAGAGCAGCCAGCACAGCACGAAGTTGACGATGAGGTTGCCGATCGCCACGTACATCGGCAGCCACGGCTTCTGCCGGCTCTGGAACGACCGGTTGAGCATGATGTTGGCGTTGGCGAACACGAGCCCCACGGAGAAGAAGGCCAGCGCCCCGGCGACCTCCACCGTGGCCGTCGCGTCGAAGTTGCCGCGCTGGTACACCAGCTCCACGAACGCCGCCGGCATGACGGCGAACCACGCCACGAACGGCAGGCTCACGAACACCATCTGGCGCACGCCGAGCGAGACCGTGTCGCGGAACCGGCCCGATATCGTGCTGCGCCGCGAACCGCGAGAGCGAAGGGAACAGCACCGTGCCGATGGTCACGGCGAAGATCCCCTGCGGAGCTGGTACAGGCGGAACGCGTACCCGATCTCGGCGGCGGCGCGGTCGCTCACGAACTGCGCGAACCAGGTGCCGATGAGCGCGTTGAAGTTGAGGATCCCGAGCGTGATGGTGATCGGCACCATGAGCAGCAGCACGCGGCGCAGCAGCGGGTCGCCGAGGCCGAACCGCGGCCAGAGCCAGCGCCCGTGATAGCGCGCCGCGGCGGCCAGCATCACGACCTCCAGCACGGTGCCGACCAGCATGCCCCAGGCGATGGCGTCCACGCCGAGCGAGCCGTGGAACAGCGCGATGGCGGCGATGATGGTCAGGTTCCAGACGATGGAGACCACGGCCGGCATGGTGAACCGCTCGAAGGAGTAGAGGACGCCGCTGATCGCGCCGGCCACCGAGAGCAGCAGGATCGTCGGCACGAGGATGCGCAGCAGGTCAGCGGCCAGGTCGGCGCCGGCGGCCGTCGCCGTGAGCTCGGGGTACATCCACCCGGTGAGCGGGCCGGCGGCGAGCGCGAGGATCGACGACCGCGATGCCGACCACCACGACGATCAGCCCCAGCAGGTTGCCGGCCAGCCGGTAGGCGCGCTCCTTCTCCCCTTGGTCAGCAGCGAGGTGAAGACCGGCACGAACGCGGCGCTGATGGCGGCGTCGGCGAAGAGTTGCTGCACGAGCTGCGGGATCACCGAGACGGAGACGAAGGTGTTGTACGAGGGGTCGACGCCGTAGATGGCGGCGGTGATGACCTCGCGGCCCAGGCCGGTGAGGCGGGAGATGGCCGTGGCGGAGGCGACGATGACCGCCGCGAGGGCGAGCTTGCGCGTGTGGTCGCTCATGAGTCCTCTGATTCGACCGCCGGGGGGCGGTTCTCCTGCCCGGCGAGCCCGGACAGCGGCCGCGGAGCCGCGGGCCCGACTCGCCCGGGCAGAGCCGCCCGGGCGGCAGCGAGTCTAGCAGAGGGCGGCCCCGCCTCCCGGCCCGGCCGCCCTTACGAACGTACGGCCGGAACGGGCCGGATGCGCCGGCCCGCCCAGCCAGGCCTACGGCTGGTACACCGGCGCCAGCCCGGCCTTGCGCTTCAGCTCGAGCACGCGCAGCACCTTGGCCTCGGCCTCCGCGCGCGGGATGCGCCCGGACTTGATCGCCGCCGTCACGGCGTCGATGACCGGCCTGGGGTCCCCGGTGGCGAACAGCGCCTGGTCGGCGCCGGCCTTGAGCGCCCGCACGGCGGCGGCCGGCAGCTTGATGCCGAGCGCCTTGGTCGTGGCCGCCATGGAGAGCGAGTCGGTGATGATGACGGTCTTCTCGCCGGCGCGCCCGCGCAGGTACGTGAGCGCGTTGCGCGAGAGACTCGCCGGCGTCTCCTCGCCGGTCAGGCCCTTGGAGCGCAGGTGCCCGACCATCACGAGCGGCACGCCGGCGTCGAACGCCTTCTCGAACGGCACCATGTCGTAGCGGCGGAGCACCGAGAGCGAGGGCACGCGCGCGGCGCCGGTGTGCGTGTCCGACGGCCCAGCCGTGCCCCGGCCAGTGCTTGACGGTCGAGAGGACGCGCGCCGACCTGAGACCCTTGATCCACGCCACGACGTGGCTGCCGACCACGTCGGGGTCCCTGGAGAAGGCTCTCTGCTGCCCGCTGATGAACCTGCCCGGGATGTCCAGGTCCGCGACAGGCGCGAAGTCGACCGCCACGTTCAGCTTGCGCATGCGCTTGCCGTACGCCTCGCGCGGCGGCCCTGGTCTTCGAGGCGCTCCAGCTGCCCTGCACACGCGCCGAGGGCAGCGGGTAGATCACGTCGCGCAGCCGCTGCACCAGCCCGCCCTCCTCGTCGCTGGCGATGAAGGGCCGGATGCCGTTCGGAGCGGCGCGCAGGACGGCGGCGAGGTCGCCGCCGATGCCGCTGCGCGCCCCTGCTCCCAGGATCACGATGCCGCCGACGCCCATGCGCGCGAACTTCTTGCCGGCGAGCGGGTTGGTCGCCGGGACGCTGCAGAAGACGAGCTGCGCCGCGAGCCGGCGGTTCGACCAGCCGGCAAGCTCGGATGAGGCCGCGGGGCTGGGCGACGTGACCGGCTCCGGCGATGCGGCGATGGCTGTCGTGGCGGCGGCGCTCCCGCCGGCCGCCTCTGCGGACGCGGCCGCCCCTCCCGAGCCGCAGGCAGCGGCGCCGAGCACGGCGATGAGCGCGGCGGCTGCGAGGACCGGCTTCCACGGGATGATGCGGCGGAGTGGCATGACCCCGCCACCGTACCACCGCGTGCCTGCTTTCGCGACGAGCGAGGGTACGATGGTCGCGGCCCCCACGAGGAGGAGTGGTGTTCGGACGCGACCGCAAGCCGCGACTGGTCCATCTCAAGAGCCGGCTGCACGCCGGAGCGATCGTCCTGACCTGGGATGTGCCGCGGCGGCCGGGCGCTGCGCTGGCGCGTGCTGCGGTCACTCGAAGGGCTTCGCCGCCGGCCCGTTCGACGACACCGTGGTCGGCCGCGGACAGACGCTCGTCTCCGACCAGGCTCGCCCGGGTTCTCACGACGATCTCGCCGCCCTCGACTCTCTCGGATCGCCGCCGGCGACCGTCTTCTACACGGTCTTCTCTGAGGACGAGCGCGGAGCGTGGCGCCGCCAGGCCCGGCTGAGGCTGAAGGCGAGTGACCCCGCCCTCGGTCGCCGGCCTGAGAACGACTTCGAGGCCGGCAGCATGCGCTCAGGCTGGCTCGACAAGGGCGAGATCGCAAGGGCTGGGTCCGGCGACAATCCCAGCCACCCCTGAGACCCCGCCACTCGGCGGCGCCACCGCGGGTCCCGAGTACGTTTGCCCGGCCCGGCGCGCCCGTGATAGCATCCCACGTCCGAACGCAGCCCCACTGCATCCGGGATTGTCACGAACCTAGCCTGAGAAAAGGGACCACGTGGCCAACATCAAGCAGCAGAAGAAGCGTATCCGCCTGGCCGCCAAGCAGCGGCTGCGCAACCGGCACACCAAGTCGACCCTCAAGACGCTGTTCAAGCAGCTCGAGGACGAAGTCGCCGAGGGCCAGACCGAGGAGGCCACCAAGACGGCCACCTTCCTCACCTCGCGCATCGACAAGGCTGCCGCCAAGGGCATCCTCCACAAGAACAACGCCGCCCACAAGAAGAGTCGCGTCGCCCACACCATGGCGCGCCTCTCCGCCTGACGCGGGGCTGAGAAGACATCGACGAAGCGGGCGGGCCGCCCTGAGCGGCCCGCCCGCTTCGTCGTTCTCGTTCGCCATCCCTACGCCAGCATGCGCGCCAGCGCCAGCTCCACCACCAGCCGGTCGGCGTCGTTGACGCCGCCGACGGACTCGAGCGTGATCGGCGCGCGGCCGCGCAGCCCGGCCTCGGCCTCGGCGAGCGCCCGGTAGGCGCGGCCGAGGCGGCGCCGGTCGAAGCGCTCGCGCTGCTGCAGCAGCTTCCTGGCGGTGAAGGGGTGCACCTTGAGCTGCTTCGCCGCCGTCGACTCGTCGGCGTGCGGCAACTGCGAAGCCGCGTCGAGCTGCTCGATGTGGCGCTTGAGACTGTAGAGCACCCCGTTGGCGTCGTTGCGCGGATTGCCGGAGGCGTACAGCGCCTCGAGCAGGGCGAAGCTGTGGGCGCGGTCGCGGTGCCCCACCGCGTCCATGAGGTCGAAGATCACGGCGTCGTCGTCCGGCGTACAGACGGCGTCCACATCGGCCTCGGTGGCCTGCACGCCGTCCCCCGCCGCCTCCGCCGCGTCGCCGACGCGACAGTACGCGGCGAGCTTCTCTATCTCACGGTCCAGCCGCTCGGCGTGACCGGGGTCGTTGCCGCAACGGTCGAGCATGTGCTTGGCGACATGCGAGCTCATGCGCAGCCCGCGGGACTTCGCCTGCTGTGTCACCCACCCGGACATCTGGTACTTCTTGGGGAGGTCCCACTCCAGGATGCCGCCCAGCTTGGAGACGGCCTTGTACAGGGCGTCGGACTTCGCGAGCGTCTCCGCCTCGAGCGCCACGCACGTGTCCGGCATGGGGTCCTGCAGATAGGCGACGATCTGCTGGCGCGCCTTGGCGTTCCACTTGTGGCCGTTGAGTACCAGGAGCAGGCGTGTGCCGAACGTGAGCCCCGGGCTCGCGGCGGCGTCGAGGAACTCGTCGACCTTGTCGTGCTCCGCGTCCAGGATGACCACGTTGAGGTCGCTGCCGGCCTCGTCGACCACCCGCTGGCGCAGGCGCGCCACGGCGCGCCGGACCTTGGGGCGGTCCGTGCCCAGGATAAGGAACGCGGGGCGCAGCGGTGCGGGGTCGGCCATCGTGCCCAGAGGATAGCACGCGGCCCGGTCGACGCCCGCCGGCGCCGGCACTAGGATGACTCGCGGCTGACCACGAGTGAAGGGATCCATGGCCGTGCTACCTCTGGCAGAGACGACGCTCCCCACCGGGGCACTCGTCGCGCTCATCGTGCTCGGGGTGGCCGAGGTCGCGCTGGTCGTCTTCTGTCTCGCCGACCTCATCCGGCGTCCCGCCGTGCTCGGCGACCGGAAGTGGCTCTGGGCGCTGCTGATCGTGCTGTTCGCCATCCCCGGGTCGATCATCTACCTCGCCGTGGGGCGCGTGCCGGCCCCGGCGGTGGAGCAGCGGCCCGAGGACGAGTCCGAAGACCGGCCGGCGGCGGACGCGGCGGCGACGGCGCTGTACGCGCAGCCGGAGGCAGCCGGAGCGGGCGCGCCGGGAGCAGCGCGTGCGCCGTGGGCCGAAGGGACGCAGTCGGCGACGCGGGCACCTGCCGGCCCCGCCATCGAGATCGCCGGCCTCGTCAAGGACTTCAAGAAGGCGCGCGCCCTGGACGGCGTCGATCTGGTCGTGCCGGAGGGCTCCGTGTTCGGGTTCCTCGGGCCCAACGGCGCCGGCAAGACCACCACGCTGCGCATCCTGGCCGGGCTGGCGCGCCCGACCGAAGGCACGGCGCGCGTGTTCGGCCTTGACACCACCCGCGACGCCGACGCCGTGCACGCGTTCATCGGCTTCCTGCCGGACGTGCCCGGCTTCTACAAGTGGATGACGGCCCGCGAGTACCTGGAGCTCTCCGCGGGCCTGTTCGGCCTCCGCGGCGCCGCGCGCGACGAGCGCATCGAGACGCTGCTGGATCTCGCCGGTCTCGGCGGCGTGACCACCAGGGTCGGCGGCTACTCGCGCGGCATGAAGCAGCGCCTCGGCGTCGCGCAGGCGCTGATCAACTCGCCGCGCCTGCTGCTGCTCGACGAGCCGACCAGCGCGCTAGACCCGATCGGGCGCCGCGAGGTGCTCGAGATGATCGCGGCGCTCTCCGGCCGCACCACCGTCTTCTTCTCCACACACATCCTCGCCGACGTCGAGCGCGTCTGCGACACCGTAGCCGTGCTGGCCGGCGGCCGGATCGTGGAGCACGCCGGTATCGACGAGCTCCGCGCGCGGCACGGAGGCTCACAGCGCGTGGTCATCGAGACGTCCGACCCGCAGGGCCTGGGGGCCGCGCTCGCGGACCAGCCGTGGGCGGGCGCGGTCCGTCGCGACGGTCGCGAGCTCGTCGTCGAAGTCACCGACCTCGAGGTCGCCTACCGCGAAGTGCCCGCGCTGGTCGCCCGCCTCGGCCTGCCGCTCCGGCGGTTCGAGGCCGACGAGGTCTCGCTCGAGGACGTCTTCGTCGACCTCGTGCAGGGAGCACGACGGTGAGCGCCCTCAAGCTCCGCGGCTTCGGCGCCTTCACACGCAAGGAGTTCCTCGAGACACGCAAGACCTGGCGACTCTGGGTGGTGCCCGGCGTGCTCGTGTTCCTGGGACTCACCACGCCCATCATGGCCGCCGTCACGCCCGCCATCCTCAAGATGACGGCGGAGCGGCAGCCCGGCGTCGTCATCAAGTATCCCGACCCGACCGCGATCGACGCCTACGCGCAGTTCATGGGCAACCTCCTCCAGCTCGCTCTGCTGGTAGTGATCATCACGGGGGCCGCCGCGGTGGCCGGCGAGCGCCGCAGCGGTACGGCGATCCTCGTGCTCACCAAACCGCTCTCGCGCACGTCGTTCGTCTGGTCCAAGGCCATCGCCAACCTGGTCGTGGTGATGGCCGCCACCGCACTCGGTGCGGCGCTCTGCGTGGCCGTCACCATCACGCTGTTCGACACGTCGCACATTGTGGCGTTCGTACAGTCGGTCGCCGTGTGGCTGGCGCTGGCGGCGATGTTCGTGTGCCTCATGGTGTGGCTGTCCGCCGCCCTGGACCGGCAGGCGGCGGCGGCCGGCGCCGGCATCGCCGTGTACGTGGTGCTGTTCGCGCTCACCGGCTTCCCCGCGCTGCGCGACTGGACGCCGGCCGGCGTCTTCACGGCCAGCACAGCGCTGCTCAAGGGTGAAGACGTCCCGCTGGCGCAGCCCATCACGGTCACGCTCATCCTCGCAGTGGTCTTCCTTCTCCTCGCCGCCTGGTCGTTCCGGCGCAAGGAACTCTGACCCCTCACGACCGCCGCCCGACGCGCACCTCCAGCCCGCGGTCCCCGAGCACCACTGCCACGTCGCCCCTTTCGTCGGTGCGCACCGCCGGTACGCCGGCGGCCGCGAGCACCCCGAGCGTGTCCGGGTCGGGGTGCCCGTAGCTGTTCTCCCCGACGGGGATCACCGCCAGCCGCGGCGCGAGGTCGGCGAGCAGACGGGCGTCGAACCCCCCGTCGCTGCCGTGGTGCGGCGCCGCTACCACGAGGCACGGGGGCAGGCCCAGGTCCTCCAGCGCCTGCCCCTCCGCGTCGCCCGGGAGGAGCACGCGCTGCCCGCCCAGCTCTGCGACGACGACCAGCGCGTCGTCGTTCTCCCGCTGGTTCTGGTCGACGCCGCCGACCGGCGTGGCAGGCAGCACGTGCACGGCCCACGCGTCGCCGGTCACGTCCAGCGGCGCGGTGCAGCGGCGCACGTCTGTCCCCTCCGCGAGCAGTCTGCCTTCGAGGTCGTCGAGCGCGGCGGCGCTGCTGCTCGAGCCGTCTTCGGGGTCCGGCAACAGCGCCGTCTTCACCGGGACCGCGCCGATGACGTCCGCGAGCCCCGCCACGTGGTCGTCGTGCCCGTGCGAGAGCACGAGGAGGTCGATGCGGCTCACCGCGTGACGGCGCAGCGTGACGGCGAGCGGCGAGGGGCCCGCGTCGACGAGCACCGTCGGCCCGCCCGGCACCTGCAACAGGCTGGCCGCCCCCTCGCCGACGTCCAGAAGGGTGAGCGTCGGCCGGTCGGGCGGCAGTACCGGCGCCGGCGCCAGGAGCAGCGCCGCCGCGACCACGGCCGCCGTCGCGGCCGCGAGCGGCGGCCAGCGACGGCGGTCCCGGACGTAGCCGGCCAGACCGCCGCCCGCCCGCAGCGCGAGCACGCACACTCCCACGAGCACGGCGCCGAGGCCCGCGACCAGCAGGAACCGCAGCGTCAGACCCTGGTACGTGTACACCGCCCCGGGCAGCCCGGCGAAGAACCGCGCCACCGCCAGCAGAAACCCGATGAACAGCCCCGCCACCACGTTCAGCGGCACCGACAGCCACTCGCTCACGAACCCGCCGAGCAACGACAGCATGCCGAGGAACATGATCGGCCCGAGCACGAACCCGCCGACCGCATTGGCCGGCACGCTGACCAGCGACGCGGACCCGAACGTGAGCATGGAGACCGGAGCCGTCGAGATGCTCGCCGCGGTGGTCACCCCGACCTGCTCGGGCAGCGGCCCCGGAAGGAAGGAGAACGCCCGGGTGAGCGGCCGCGCGAGCAGCAGCAGCCCGGCCACGGCCGCGAACGAAAGCTGGAAGCTGACGTCGAACAGGTTGTTGGGGTTCGCCGTGAGCAGCCAGGCGGCCGGCGCCAGCCACAGCAGCCACCCGTCGCTCGGCCGGGACGCGAGCACGGCGAGCAGGCCCAGTATCCCGGCCACCCCGGCGCGCACGATCGACGGCGACGCGCCGGTGAGCAGCACGTAGGTGGCGACCACCGGCAGCAGCAGCGCCGTGCGCAGCAGCCGGTGGATGCCGAGCAGCGCGAAGGCGAAGGACCACATGGAGCACAGCAGGACCACGTTCTCGCCGGACACGGCCATGATGTGCAGCAGTCCGCTGACGCGGAACGCGTCGATGGTCTCCTGCGGCACGCCCTCGTCGTCGCCGAGGACCATGCCCTGGAGCACCTCCGCCACGGGCGAGCGCACGCCGGCGAGCAGGTGGGAGCGCGAGGCCAGGCGCAGCCCGTCGACGAGCCCCTGCAGCCCGCCGCGACGGCCGGTGATGGTCAGGTCGGCGAAGTCCGCCTCGAGCAGCACGTGCTCCCCGCGGCGACGCAGGTACCGCCCGTAGTCGAACGTGCCGGGCTTCGGCTCCGGCAGCGGCTCGACGCTCACCGAGGGCAGCCGCAGCAGCGCCCCCTCCGTGAGTGGCCCGGTCGGGCGGTAGCCCAGCATCTGCCCCTCCTCGAGCCGCAGACGCAGGTGCGCGGGCTCCCGTGCGGCGACCCCGGCCACGCTCGTGACGCGCACCGCGAGCGTGACCTGGCCGTCCTTCTCCGCCGGGAGGTCGGTGAGGACGGCGGTGACGGGCTCGTGATGCCCGACGTATGCCGCCAGCGTGGACCGCGCGGCTGCGTCGAGCCGGGAGCCGCCGATCGCCGCGCCCGTGACCAGGAACAGCAGCGCGAGCGCCGCGGTCACGGCGACCACGCGCCGCTCGCGCAGTCCGGCCACCGCCGGCGGCGCCGCCTCGGCGCGCGCCGCGACGGCCAGTACGCCCGCCGCCAGAGCGGCGGCCGCGAGGAGCACCGCGAGCGGCGGCCGCCACGCCAGCACCAGACACAGGCCGGCGCAGTACGCGCCGAGCAGGACGTGAGGAGGGGCCGGCCAGTGCATCGCCCGCTCCTCACACCGCGATGGAATCTCGCATCGCCTCGAACTTGGCGTCTCCGATGCCCGGGACTTCCTTGATCTCGTCGATCGTCGTGAACCCGCCGTTGGCGGTGCGGTAGTCGATGATCTTCTGCGCGGTGGACGGACCCACCCCGTCGAGCGAGTCGAGCTCCACCAGCGACGCGGTGTTGATGTTGACGATCGCTCCGGGGCCGGCGGCGGCGCTCGCGCTCGCGCCCAGCCCACCGCCTGCGATCGCGGAGCCGTCCGCGGGCGCCGCCGCCAGGGCGCCCACGGCGCCCCGCTCGGGCACCACGATCTGCTGGCCGTCGGTGATCGGCGCAGCCAGGTTGACGGCGGCCAGCTCGGCCTTGGCCGTCGGGCCGCCGGCGACCTCGAGCGCGTCGGTGACGCGCGCCCCCGCGGGCAGACGCACCACGCCGGGCGAGCGCACGGCGCCGCACACGTAGACCACGACGTCCGGCGCCGGCGAAGCGGCCGGCGCCTGCGCGGCGCCGCCATCCTCTCCGCCCCCTGCCGCTCCGCCCCCCCACCCCGTCACCGCCACCGGGTGACGACACGGGCGCCAGCACTACGGCCTGCGCCTCCTGCGGTCCTGCCTGCCTGGGGAGCACCACGTAGCGCACGCCGACCGCGACCACCACGACGGCGACGGCCACGTAGGCGATGATCTGGCGTCGCGAGAGCTGCACGGCCCACCTCCGGCGCCGCACAGGTGAGGGGAGTGACGGGCGCCGGGGGCGCGTCCGGCGCCCGTCACGCAGCAGGCTACGCCCGGCCCAGGCCGCCCGCATCGCCCCGCAGGGGGGATTTCACAGGGTGACGGCGGGCGCGATAGGCTCTGCCCACGGGATGCACCAGCGACCACGAGGAGAAGACATGTCGAGCAAGGAGATGTTCACCGAGGACGAGTGGCACATCCTCCAGTGGGCGGTCACCGACACGATGTCCTACCTCGCCGTGGCCGACCACGGCTTCTGGGACACGTTCAAGGAGGCGACCGCGGCCGCCAAGTTCATGGCCCACGCCAAGGCCGACACGCAGAGCCCGCTGATCCACGACCTCGCCGCCGACATCAAGATGGGCCGCGACAAGCAGGTCACCCACGACATGGCCGACATGGCCGGTGAGGTCGCCAGGCGCGTGAGCGAGGCCAAGGCGATCGTCCAGGCCAAGTCACCCACGGACGTGCAGGCCTTCTCGGCGTTCATCCTCGGATCGCCAGGGTGACGGCCGAGGCCGCCCACGGCGTGGACGCGCACGAGCAGGCGGCCCTGGACACGCTGCAGGCCGCGCTCGCCTGACGGGCCGGCGCGGCCCCTCGGCTCTACCTGACGACGAAGTTGACGAGCTTGCCCGGGACGAAGATCTCCTTGACGACCTGCTTGTCCTCCAGGAAGCGCGCGGCGTTCTCCGCCGCGCGCGCCATGGCAAGCACGTCGTCCTTCTCCGCGTCGACGGGCACCTCGAGGCGGTCACGCAGCTTGCCGTTCACCTGAACGACGACCGTCACGACCTCGTCGGCGGCGAGCTCCTCGTCCCAGGCCGGCCACGGTGCGTCGAGCACGTTCTCGCCGTGGCCCAGCAGCTCCCACACCTCGGACGCAACGTGCGGCGCCATCGGCGCGACCAGCTGCGTCATCGCGGTGACGACCTCGCGCCACTGCGCCAGCGTGAGCGCGCCGCGCGCGCCGGTCCACACGTCGAGCACCTCGTTCTGCAGCTCCATGAGCGCCGACACGGCCGTGTTGAAGCGGAACGTATCCATGTCGCGCGTGACCTTGCGGATGGTCTTGTTGAGCGTGCGCAGGACCTGGCGGCCCTTCTCGGCCTCGGCCTCGTCCGCCGCCACCCCGCTCCCCTGCGCCTCCACGACCTCGTCCACGAGGTTCCAGAAGCGCCCCAGGAACCGGTAGGTGCCCTGCACGCCGCGGTCGCTCCAGGCCACGCTCTGCTCGAACGGCGCGATGAACAGCTCGTACACGCGCAGTGCGTCGGCGCCGTACTTCTCGACCACGCTGTCCGGCGTGACGACGTTGCCCTTGCTCTTGCTCATCTTCTGGCCGTCCTCGGCCTGGATCATGCCCTGGTTGCGCAGGCGCGCGTAGGGCTCGCCGAAGCTGACGTAGCCGGCGTCCTGGGCGACCTTGCAGAAGAAGCGCGCGTAGAGCAGGTGCATGACCGCGTGCTCGGCGCCGCCGACGTACAGGTCGACCGGCAGCCAGTACTCGACCCTGTCCCGGTCGAACGGCAGCCGTCTCGTCGTGCGGCGAGGCGTAGCGGAAGTGATACCAGCTGGAGCAGGCGAAGGTGTCCATGGTGTCGGTCTCGCGGTGCGCCGGGCCGCCGCAGCCCGGGCAGGTCGTGTGCACCCACTCCTCGACGCGGGCGAGCGGCGAGCGGCCGTCGTCCGTGGGGTGGAAGTCCTCGAGGTCGGGCAGCAGTACGGGCAGCTGGTCCTTGGGCACCGGCACGGCGCCGCACTTCTCGCAGTGGACGATGGGGATCGGCGCGCCCCAGTAGCGCTGGCGGCTGATGAGCCAGTCCCTGAGCTTGAAGTTGACCTTCTTGCGGGCGGCGCCGCGCTCGCCGAGCCACTCGACGACGGCCTCGAACGCCTCGCCGGGCGCGGCCATGCCGTCGAACCGGCCGGAGTTCACCATGACGCCGTCGCCGGTGTACGCCTCCGCGAGCGTGCCCTGCGCGCCGCTCTTCGGGGCGATCACCTCGACGATCGGCATCTCGAACAGCGTGGCGAACTGGAAGTCGCGCTCGTCGTGCGCCGGCACCGCCATGATGGCGCCGGTGCCGTAGCCCATGAGCACGTAGTCGCTGATCCAGATGGGGACCGGCGCGTCGTTCACCGGGTTCACGGCGTACGCGCCGGTGAAGACGCCGGTCTTCTCCTTCTCCGTGCTCAGGCGCTCGATCTCGCTCTGGCGGCGCGCCTGGTCCTGGTAGGCGAGGACGGCGTCGCGCTTCTCCGGCGCCGTCAGCTCGTCGACCAGCGGGTGCTCCGGCGCCAGCACCATGTAGGTGGCGCCGAACAGCGTGTCGGGCCGCGTCGTGAACACCGTGAGCTTGTCGTCGCGGCCCTGCAGCCCGAAGTCGACCTCGGCGCCCTCGCTGCGCCCGATCCAGTTGGTCTGCATGAGCTTGATCTGCTCGGGCCAGTCGATGGTCCCGAGGTCGTCAAGCAGCCGCTGCGCGTAGTCGGTGATGCGCAGGTACCACTGCTCGAGGCCCTTCTTCGTCACGTCGCTGCCGCAGCGCCAGCACTTGCCCTGCTCGACCTGCTCGTTGGCGAGGATCGTCAAGCAGCTCGGGCACCACCACTGCTGTCCCGTCGCCTGATAGGCCAGACCGCGCTCGTACAGCAGCAGGAAGAACCACTGCGTCCAGCGGTAGTAGTCGGGGAAGCAGCTCGTGACCTCGCGCGACCAGTCGAACGAGAGGGCGATCATGTCCATCTGCCGGTGGTAGTTGGCGATGTTGCGCTCGGTCGTCACGCGCGGGTGGACGCCCATCTTGATGGCGTAGTTCTCCGCCGGCAGGCCGAAGGCGTCCCATCCCATGGGGTGCAGGACGTTGTACCCCTGCATGCGCTTGAAGCGCGAGACCGCGTCGGTGGGGACGTAGTTGCGGCAGTGACCGACGCTGAGCCCGTCGCCGGACGGATACGGGAAGAAGTCGAGGGCGTAGAACTTGGGCTTGTCGCTCTCGTCGGGCGTGCGGTAGGCGTCGCGCTCCTTCCAGAGGCGCTGCCACTTCTCCTCGATGGCGTGCGGGTCGTAGCGTCGGTCCACTGGTGTCCTCTCTCGGTGCGGTCGGCCGCGCACGGGGCTGCGCCGGGCGCGGCCTCCGATTCTACCTCAGGCGCGCGCGAGGCCGCGCCGGCGCGCGCTCGCAGGGGCCGTGCGCCGGCGCGCTCGCGGCGGCAACACGCCGGAGCCCCGGGCCTCTCACTCGAAGGGCATGTAGGTGACGACGGTCCGGCCGGCCCGGCCGTAGCTCACCGTCGTCACGGCCACCAGCCGGTCCGGCTCCGCGCGCGCGAAGTCGATGAGCTGGTAGGTGTACACATCGCGGCCGGCGGCCGAAGGCTCGGGAGATGCGGCGGGCGGCGGCTCCGTCGCCCCGATCGCCTCGTACCCGGACGCGCCGGCCGTACCCGCGTCGACCAGCACGACCCCGTCCCGGGTGGTCACCCCGGCCACGTGGTCGTTGCCGTAGGCGATGAGCAGCGGTGCGCCCTGGTCGCGGGCCGAGGCCGGCAGCCCCTCGGCCTGACGCAGGTCGTGGACGAGCACGACCCGAGGGGGCGGCAGGCTCAGCCGCCAGACGTCCTCCAGGCGGGCGGCCGCAGCCGCCAGACGCTCCTCGTCCGAGTCCACTCCGGGCTCCGCCGCCACGGGGTCGGAGGCGCCCAGGATCGTCACGCCGCTGATGGTGGCGGTGGTGTACGAGAGCTCTCGGAAGCCGGCGCGGCGGAACGCGCGCATCGCCGGCGCATCCTCGTGGTTGCCGCCGACGAAGAGGACGGGGGCGTCCTGGGCGCCGAACACCCTGACGAAGAGCTCAGCCTCCTCAGCCGTCCCTCGATCGGTCAGGTCTCCGGCGAGGAGGACGGCGTCCACGGGCTCGCCGCCGCCGGCGGCGAGCCGCGCCGCGGCACGCGCGCCGAAGATGTTGTCGTGGATGTCGCTGGCGAGCAGCAGCCTCACGACGTCGGCGCGCGCCGGCCGGCGCGGCTCGGTCGTCAGGTCGGTGGCGACGGCCTCCAGACCGTCGAGGTAGTTCTGGAGGCGGCTCAGCCTGTCGCTCTGGTCGCCGCCGGCGCTGAGCGCCCGCAGGAGCGGGAGCACCTCGGGCACGCGAGAAGCCAGCCCCGCGTACCGGACGGAGGGCGACCGGTCGAGCGTGGCGTACGTCGCCAGGGCGAAGGCGCCGCCGAGCAGCAGCGCGGCGGCGGCGCCCCCGGCGGCGCCCCACAGCAGGCGCCGCCGCGTCGCCGCTCCGGCGACGAGCATCCCGGCGGCGACTCCCGCGACGAGCAGCCAGGGCACGCGACCGAGCAGGTACCGGCTGAAGGCGGCCCTCGCGCCGCCCCGCAGCCGCGGCAGCTCGCTCGCCGAGCTCCCCTCGATCACCGCATCCGTCTGCGCCGGCAGCTGGTAGCCCATCACCACGTCGACCGGCGTGCGGTGCGTGCGCAGAGAGAGCTCGCCCGCCGGCCCGAGCGGCAACACCAGCTGCCCGCCGGGCCACGACGGCCGTAACTCGAAGGTGACCGATCCGGTGGAGACGAGGTACGTGCCGGCGGCCTGCACCTGCACCACCGCGAGGACGACCACCAGCACCAGAGCGGCGCGCAGGAGGAGCGCGGCCGCCCGCCGCGCGGGCGCGCCCGGCGCCGGCGTCCGGGCTCCCGTGGGCGTCTGGTCGCCCTCGTCGCGCGCGCGCCGCCTGCCGTCGTCCATCCGGGCCATCCGCCTCTCATCCGAGGCCCTCCAACCCGGTTGTGCCCGTTCCTGCGCGAGCTCTCCCGCTGTGGCTGCGGGAGGTTGCCGGAGAGGCTGGGTATGCTATACTTTCGAGCCTGCCGACCCGGTCGGCAGCCTTCAGTGGGGGTATAGCTCAGCTGGGAGAGCGTCTGGCTGGCAGCCAGAAGGTCAGCGGTTCGAGCCCGCTTACCTCCACCACCTTCACTCCCTTCGTCCCCTTCACTGCTCCGCGTCCCCGACGCTGCGCGCGGCGCGAAGCGTGGGTCCCGGCCGCGCGAGCGTCAGCGCGTGGTGATGGACGGCGACGTGCCTGTGTAGGTCGCCGGGTTCGTGGTGCGCGCCGTCACCGTGTGGACCCGGCCGACGGTGGTGCTCACGGTGAACGTGGTCGTCGCGATGCCGCTCGCGTTCGTGTTCGTGCGCGTCGACGAGAACCGGCCGCCCCTGCCGGTCTTGCTCCACCGGACCCTGAGCCCGGACGTGGCGACCGGGTTGTTGTACTGGTCGGTCAGCTGGGCGGTCAGGGTCACCGCGGTGCCGTGGACGGGGTTGTAGGTGCTGGCCGTCACGACGTACTTGGCAGCCGGGCCGGCCACGCCGGTCGCGATGAACGTCACCGGCGATCCGCTGAGGCCGGCGCAGGTCGCCGTCAGCGTGTTGGCGCCGGCTGTGGTGCCCAGCCTCCAGCTGCCGACGGTCGCGATCCCCGACGCGTTGGTGGTGGCGCTGGCGCCGGTCACGGAGCCACCGCCCGAGGCTACCGCGAAGGTGACGACGACGCCGGAGACCGGGTTGTTGTACGCGTCGGTGACGCGCACGCTCGGCGCCGTGGCGACCGTGGCGTTCACGGTGGCCGTCTGGTTGTTGCCGGCGTTGAGCGCGATGATGGTCGGCGTGGCGGCGATGGTCGTGATCGCCGGGCTCGTCCCGGTCCTGGTCGGGCCGCTCGACGTCGCCGTGACCGTGTACACCGTGCCGACGGTGGTCCCCGTGGTGAAGGTGATCGTCGCCGCGCCGCTCGCACCGGTCTGCGCGGGGTTGGGGCCACTGAACGACCCACCGCTGCCGGACCTGGAGAAGGTCACCCAGAGCCCCGGCGTGGCGACCGGGTTGTTGTACTGGTCGGCGAGCTGCGCCGTGATCGTCACCGGCGAGCCCGCGGGCGGGCTGAAGTTGCTGGAGCCGACCACGTACTTCGTCGCGGCGCCGGCGGTACCGGTGGCCGTGAAGGTGACCGGAGAGCCGGTGAGGCCGGGGCTCGTCGCCGTGAGCGTGTTGGCCCCCGCCGTCGTGCCCAGCGTCCAGCTGCCGACGGCGGCGATGCCGGAGGCGCTGGTGGTCACTGCGGCGCCACCGACCGTCCCGCCCCCGGAAGCGGCGGCGAAGGTCACGGCCACGCCCGTCACGGGGTTGTTGTAGGCGTCCGTGACGCGGACGCTCGGGTCCGTGGCGACGGCGCTGCCCGCCGTGGCCGTCTGGCCGTTGCCGGCGTACAGGGTGATGGTGGTGGGATTGCCTGTGAGGCCGGTCGCGCTGAACGTCACCGGTGAGCCGGTGAGGCCGGCGCTCGTCGCCCTGAGCGTATTGGCGCCGGCGGTCGTACCCAGCGTCCAGCTGCCGACGGTGGCGATTCCGGAGGCGTCACTGGTCGCGTTCGCGCCGGTGATGGACCCGCCCCCCGAGTAGACACTGAACGTCACGCCCACTCCCGAGACCGGGTTGTTGTTCGCGTCTGTGACGAGCACGCTGGGCGGGATGGTGACAGGGGTGCCCACGTGCACGGTCTGGCCGTTCCCGGCGTTCATCACCATCCTGTTCGGCGCACCGGCGATGCCGGTGGCCGTGAAGGTCACGGGGGATCCGGTGAGGCCGGTACGGGTGGCCGTCAGCGTGTTCACGCCGACGGTCGTACCCAGCCGCCAGCTGCCCACGGTGGCGAAGCCCGCCGCATCGGTGGTCGCGGCGGCGCCGGTCACGGAACCGCCGCCGGAGGCCACCGCGAAGGTGACGGTGACGCCGGAGACGGGGTTGCCCCCGGCGTCGGTGACCTTGACGCTCGGATCGAGGCCGACGGTGCTGCCGGCCACGGCCGTCTGGCCGTCTCCGCCGTTCAGCACGATCGTGGTGGGCGGTCCGAAGACGCCCGTCGCCGTGAACGTCACGGGAGAGCCGGAGACGCCGGCGCAGGTCGCGCGCAGGGAGTTGGCGCCTGCGGCGGAGCCGAGGGTCCAGCTCCCGACGGTCGCGATCCCGTCGTCGCCGGTGACGGCGGCGGCGCCGGTGACGGACCCGCCGCCGGACCACACGCTGAAGGTCACGGTCAGCCCGGAGACGGGATTGCCGCTGCCGTCGTACACGTACACGCGCGGAGCGGTCGCGACGGCCGTGCCGGCGACCGCGGTCTGGCCGTTGCCGCCGGAGACCACCATCGTGTCCGCACCGAGCCCCGACGTGGAGGCCTGGACGGTCGTCGCGCTGTCGGAGACGAACGAGGCCCCGGACGCGGTCACCGCGCCCAGGGCGGTCGTCACCACGGCCAGCGCCAGCAGCAACTGCAGCCGGCGCCCCATGGCCCGGCGCCTTCCTCCTGACAGCCGGAGTCTCACTGTGTGACTCCCGAGACCTGCAGGACGAGGGTCATCGTGGCCCCCTGCAGCGCCGAGACGTTGGGGCCGTCAGGGTACTCGAGCGTGAACCGGTACGAGCGCGTCTGGCCGGGCGCGATGACCCCCAGCTCCTCCTCGCCCAGATCCGCAACCACACCGTCGTACAGGGTCACCGGAGCGCCGGTGGTGTCTTCGACGGTGAGGTCCAGCGTGCCGGAGAGCGCCGCTGTGACGGGCA
>CAVPXA010000025.1:0-127897 GCA_963709635.1 uncultured Thermoleophilia bacterium | reverse complement strand
TCGGCGGCGCCGTGCGCGTGTCCCCGGAGGGGCTGGCAAGCTGACGCTCGAGGGCGGTGAAGGCACGGATCACCTCCGGCGCCTCGAAGGCGCGGTTGCGCTTGCCCACCGTAGTCTGGGAGAGCACCTTGGCCTCCGCGAGACGAGCGATCGCCTGGTTGGTCGCCTGAGCGCTGCGCCCGATCAGCTCGGCGGCGCTCTGCACCGTCAGGATCGGAGCGCCGGGCAGCCGGCGAAGGAGCAGGTCGGCGGCCGAGTCGGCGCGCACGCGGCCGAGGCGTTTGCGCCAGGTGAGCTCAAGCCGCTGGACCCGCTCCTCGAAGGCGTCGGCGACGGCGACCGCCCTCTTGGTGGCCGTGGCGAAGAGCCCGACCCAGCGGTCTTGGCCCTCCCGGGCGACGCGTGAGGACGCCGCTCCCCGGTACCGCGTCCCGGTGAGCGCGTCGACATACTCCTGAGCCCAGGTCGCCAAGGATCAGTGAGACCGGCGGCAGGACCCGCGAGACCGCGCCCCGGCGCCGCAAGACCAGGTGGATCAGCGCCCGCCCCACGCGCCCATTGCCATCGACGAAGGGGTGGATCGTCTCGAACTGGGCGTGGGCGATCGCGGCCTGTACGACTGCGGGCAGCGAATCGTCGTTGCAGAAGGCGCACAGGTCGGCGACGAGGTCCGGGACCGCCTCCGGCGGCGGCGGCACGTACTCGGCCGAGCAGGGGTTGAAGGACGAGCCTCCGATCCAGTTCTGCTCGTCGCGCAGCTGGCCACCGTGCATCTCGAGGCGCGTGCCGAGCAGCAGGCGGCGATGGATCTCGAGGAGCAGATCGACCGAGAGCGGTCGCCCTCGCCGACGCTCTCGATCGCGAAGAGCATGGCGTCGATGTTGCCGAGCACTTCGGCCGCGGTCACGTCTCGAGCCGGTTCGCCCAGCCTGCGCTCAGCGTCGGCGTGAAGCAGGCGCCGGGCGCCGATCTCGAGTCCCTCGATGCGTGAGGAGGCGACCGATTCCGTGCGCAGCAGCAGGCGTGCGAGCGCCTCACTGTCGGCCAGAGCACCCGCCTCGAGGCCGAAGCGCACCAAGGCGGCTTCGGCTTCGCTGACGTCGGCGGCGACCCGCCCATCGAGCACGACCTCGCGGTCGACCAAGGGATCGGGCAGATAGGCCTCGTAGTCACAGGAGCGGCGGTCCTTGCGCGGCAGACCGGAGCCCGCGTCGCTGACCCAGTGGCGCTTGATGACCTTGGCCACATCGACTCCTTAATCAAGGTTGCGGAATAACCTTGATTATGATGCCACACTAGTCAAGGCTCTGGGACTCCCCCGGATGCTTCTTGGAGCACGTTCGCGAGCAGCATGACGAGGACGCCGATGCCCACGCCGACGAGCGTGAAGAGCACCCGCCGTCCCTCGTCGGCGAAGTCCGTCGGGTGCGGCAGGTCCATGGCGATGAGTACGAACGCGGCGATGGCGGCGCAGTAGAGGGCGTAGTTCACCGTGCGGATCGAGGCGGCCGCGACGGCAAGCAGGATGATCACGGCCTCCAGGGCGTGCTTGTCGTGGACCGTCACCAGGAAGAGGGCGGCCAGCGCGGCGCCGAGCAACGCGCCGGCCACGCGCTGCTCGGCGACCAGCGCAGTCTGCTGCAGGCTGCCCTTCATGGCGACGAAGGTGGCGATGGGTATCCAGTCGGCGTTCGGCACGTCCAGACCGAAGGCGATGGCCACCGCGATCGCCACGGCGAGGGCTCGCATCAGCGCGAACAGCACCACCGGGCGGGTCAGCTTGACCGCGGCGGTGGAGCCCGGGATCTCGGCGATCCACTGCGGGCGCGGCTTGCGCCCTCGCACCAGCCACACGACGCCGGTGAGGGCGATCCAGATGGCCGAGGCGACGAGCCAGGCCACGGCCTGCTTCCACGCGACGGTCTGGATGCCGTCGAGCTTGTACGGAGATCGGCAGGGCGATGGCGATGAGGAACCAGACGTTGAGCAGCGCGCCGCCGACGAACCGGTGCAGACCGTACTTCACGGCCAGTCCACCCAGCAGGGTGACCACGAAGGCGGCCAGCACGACCCATCCCCAGGCCCCGCCGCCGATGCCGAACCCCAGGGCGGTGAGCAGCGCCCCGATCACCCCGTACAGGACCATCCGCTGCGCCCGGTAGGCGAACGTGCCGCCGGGGTCGCTCAGAGCCGCGAACAGGACGGCGAAGACGAAGGTGAGCATGTACGCTTCGCGGTCGAGCGCGACGAGGAGCGCCCCCAGCGCCACCAGGACGCCGGCGATCTCCAGACCCCGCCGCAGGTTGAGCCCCTTGCGGTCGAGCGCGAACACCTTGGCCAGTCGGCTCATGCCTCGCCCCTCCGTTGTCCGCGCCCGTGGTCTCGACTATGCCCAAGCGAGCCCGTGAGTCAGCGTTGGACCGCCCGACAGTGCAGGAGAACGCGGCCACGCCGCCTGCTGGTCACAGAGCGAGCGAGCAGGTGGCCGTGAATGAGCGCTGTCACTGCCGAAGCGCGGGCGGTGGTGGCGGGTCGCCTCGTGGAGCCGGAGGTGGGGTCACGAGCTGCTGCTCCCCGGCTCCTTCGCCTGCTGAGGTAGCCCTGCGCGTCGGCGATGGCCGGTGCTAGCATCGGGCGCGGATCGCGAGGCGGGAGCGAGAGGAGCGGGTCATGTGCGCAGCGCCGGTCAACTGGGACGACGCCCCTGTGCGGCAGGTCGAAGTAGGGCCCATCTCGGGGACGTGGAGGGACCTCGGCAGGGCGGCCGGCACGTACGCGGTCGGGCTGCGGCGCATCCAGGTCGCGCCGGGACGCAGGTCCACGCCGGCGCACACGCACAGCGGCGAGGAGGAGGTGTTCTTCGTCCTCGCCGGGTCCGGGCTCAGCTGGCAGGGCGGCGAGACCTACGAGGTGACGGCCGGCGACTGCCTGGTGCACCTCATCGAGGGGCCGGCCCACACCCTCATCGCCGGCCCGGACGGTCTGGACGTCCTCGCCTTCAGCGAGCGCTGCGTCTCCGAGGCCTGCTACCTGCCGCGCGCCGAGGTCGTGCTGGGTCGGCTCGACCTGGGTCACGGCGGGCGACACGCCGCACCCGTTCGCGCAGGAGGCGGCGGCCGGCGAGCTCGAGCTGCCGGCGGAGCCCTCGCCGCGCCCGCCGAGCATCGTCAACCTCGAGGACGTGGAGGCGCTCGAGGTCGCGCGCGGCGAGTTCGGCTCGGTCCGCCGCTCGGTGAGCGCGGCCGCCGGCGCCGTGCGCACCGCGCTCCGGCACTTCGCGCTGCCGCCGGGCAAGCTCGGCGTGCCGCCGCACTGCCACAGCGGCGCCGAGGAGCTCTTCGTCGTGCTCGAGGGCGACGGCGTGTACCTCGAGGGGGCGCCGGGTGCGGCCGGCTGGGAGCCGGAGGAGCACCCGGTCGTGGCCGGCGACGTGGTCGCCGCGCTCGCCGGCGCCGGCGCCGCGCACGCCTTCCGCGCCGGCCCCGCCGGCCTCTCGTACCTGGCCTACGGCGACCGCGTCGCCGCGGACACGATCTGGTACCCCCGCTCGCGCAAGATCGCCTTCCCCGGCCTCAAGGTCATCGGCCGTCTGGAGCCGCTCGGGTACTGGGACGGCGAGGAGTAGGCAGACGGGGCGCGAGCCGCCGAGGCGCATCCTCGCGCTCCGCGAGCCCGCCGTGCTACGCTCCCCGCGCACACTCCGGGGAGGTGGACATGCTCGTCGCGACGTTCGGCCCGAACACCGCGTGGGAGGGCCGCGAGATCATCTGGGACGTGGACCACTTCATCCTCGTGGGCCACGGCGCCATCCCCGCCGCCGGCGTGCTGGACTACGACCGGCGCGGGCAGCTGGTCTGGCCGGACCCCGCGCTCCGCTCCTGGGCCTACGAGATCGACCTGTGGGAGAACGGCGGCCGCAGTTCGCTGGGGCAGGCCGCCGGCGCCGCGAACGGCCGGCGCATCCTCCGCGGCGCCGCGCCCGGCGCGGGTACCGCGAAGCCGGCGCGGCGCGGCATCCCCACCTGGGTGATCGTCGTCATCGTGGTCGCCGTCCTCGCGCTCATCGCGGCCGTGGCCGCGGCCGCCATCCTGCCGCCGCTCATCTCACGCACCACGGAGTCGCTGGCCCAGGACCTGACGGTCACCGCCAGCATCTACAACCTGCAGATGGGCATCGAGGCCTACGCGGCCGGCCACGCCGGGCGGTTCCCGGACCCGACCGAGATGAACCCCATCGGGATGAGCGGCTACGTCACCGCCTGGCCGGTCAACCCCTATACCGACCAGCCGATGGGCGCCGGCGGAGGCGAGGGCAACTACCGGTACGACGTCAGCTCGGACGGCGGCGCCTACAGGCTCATCGGCTACGGCGGCGGGGGCAAGACCGTCATCGAGGTGAGCGGAGGGCACGAGACCACCGTCTGAGGGCCCGCGCCCTCCTCGGCCACGCTCGCCTCACCGAGGCTCTCTTCGGCTACGCCCTCCTGCGCACCAGCAGCGCGACGGCCGCGAGCACGACGCCCACCGCGCCGACGGCGATGCCCACGTAGCCCAGCGTCCTGGCGCTCGACACCTCGCTCGAGACCTCGCTCGCCACCTGGCTGCTCACGTCCTTCGCGCTGACGACCCTCTCCAGCTCCTTGTCCAGCCGCTGCGCCACCTGCTCGGTGCCCGGCACCTTGACCGGGAACTGCACCGCCTGCGCGTCCTCCACCGGCGAGAACGTCTTGGGCGAGCTGGTCACCTCGAGATCGACCTTGACGCCCTCGACCTTGCCTTTGACGTGGAACGTGTAGTCGCCGGGCGACGTCGGGATGATCAGGGCGGCGTACTCTCCCGGCGTGCCGGTGCCTGTCCCGGTGCCTGTGCCGGCGCCGTAGGTCGGCGCCAGCTCGAAGTCCTGCGTCTGGTCGCCGTAGGTCACGGTGGCCGTGAGCCGCGCGCCGGGGTCGTTGATGGGGTCGCCGTCCGCCTTGTGCGTCACGATGAGCTGCACGGTGTTGAGCTGCCCCGCGTAGGCCGGTTCGGTGCCCCACCCCAGCTCGAGCGCGAGCTCCCCCGCCGCGGCGGTCTCGTGCGCGAACGCGGGTGCGGCGAGCAGTGCGAGCGAAAGGCAGAGGAGTACCGCGGTACCGGCTGCCAGGCTGATGCGTCTCATGATCCCTCCTTGACTTGTGACCCCGAGAGGGGTCGTGCCGAGACTGCCCGCCGTCCGGCGGCTCCAAACGGCGAGGGCGTCCCGGCCGGCGGGGCATGGCCCCGCCAGGTCCGGGACGCGGGTCAGAGCCGGGTCAGGGCGCCGGTCGCACCTGCACCTCGAGGTCGACGGTCGTGCCGGCGGTCCTCATCTGCACGTACGCGACCACCTCCCAGCGGCCGGCGACGGAGAAGTCCAGGCCGGCGCCCCTCCAGCTACCGTCGGGCGCCGGCTCCAGCTCCACCGTCTCCGCGCTCAGCGCCGGGCGCGCCGGCATCGAGCACTCGAGGCGCACGGAGGTCACCGTTGCTCAGCGGGTCGCCCGTGTCGTAGTCGTCGGCCCAGAGCACGTAGGCGTTGCGGCCGGCCCTCCCCGGCGTGAGCGTCAGCTCGACGCGCACGGTGGTCGCGTAGTCGCTGCCGGAGGCGGTGACCTCGCTCTGCTGCCGCTCGGCGGCCGACCTGACGGCGGCGGCCGTGCCGGCCGGCGCGAGGCCGCTCAGGACCGCCGTCGCCGCCAGCACCGTCAGGGCGACGGCGAGCTCGCCGCGCGAGTTGAGCCCGAAGCGGCGCTCGCCCCGCGCTGCTCCGCCCTCGCCGCGCAGTGCGGGCACCCAGAAGAAGTGGTTGAGGGCGCCGAGGCCGACCAGGAAGGCGACGAGCGCGACCTTGACGATGAGTGTGACGCCGTAGCGGGTGTCGAAGAGGGCGCTCACGGAGCCGACTTCCCCGACGGCGCGCAGAAGCCCCGTCGCCAGCACCACGACCAGGGTCCAGGTGGCGATGCGCGTGAAGACGCCGACGGCGGCCGCGCGCTCGTCGTGGTCGCGGCCGCGGAAGCCGAGCAGGAGCCAGAGCAGACCGCCGACCCATACGCCGACGGCGGTCATGTGCACCCACTGCACCAGGATGTTCAGCAGCCACACGGAGGACGGTGAGGCGGCGTGGCCGCCTGCGACGTGGACGAGCACCGCGGTGGCGCCGGTGGCGCCGAGGATCGCCAGGCTCCAGCGCGCCGGCCAGAGGTCGACGAGCACCGTGGCGAGGGCACAGAAGGCGAGGGCGAGCGCCAGGGCGAGCAGGAACCTGCCCTCTCTCGCCACGAACAGCGGGAGCAGCGTCTTCACGCCCACGAGGGTCTTCTCGCCCCAGGTCAGCAGTGCGAGCGCGACGACGCCGGCGACCACGGCTGCCGCGCAGCACCGGCACGCCGCCGCGCGGCAGCGACGCCGCGGTAGACGAAGAGGCTCGTGGTCGCGGCGCCGACGATCAGCACCAGCGCCGCGTAGAGCAGCCAGCGTCCGACCGTGGTGAGAGCCTCGCGCCACGTCAGACGAGTGCACCAGCTCGACGACCACGCGCCTCGCCGGCCTCCTGCCCCACCCCGAAGGCGAACGCCCCCGGGTCCACGTGACCGTCGACCGCGGAGACGGCGCGGTAGTTGACCGTGTACGTGCCGTCCGCGAGCGGGGTGCCCGGCAGCACCTCCAGCGAGACCTTGTCGCCGGGCACCGGCTGCGGCTCGGAGATGCCCGGCACCGCGGCTTGCCGTCGGCGTCGATCACCTTGACGAGCGAGAGGCCGACGTCCGGGTCCTCCGAGAAGGTGAGCACGATCCGCCGCGGGGAGGTGTCCACGGCGGAGCCCGCAGCGGGAGAAGAGCTCTCGAGCACGGCGTGCGCCGCGGCGGCGGCCGGCAGCACGAGGGCCGCGGCGGCCGCGAGGACCAGGGCCGCGGCCCCTGCCGCGAGCGCCGCGGCCGGCACCCGCCCGACTCCCCGCCGGCTCCTCATCCGTCAGAGCAGGTAGACGACGATGAACACGAACACCCACACGACGTCGACGAAGTGCCAGTAGTAGGTGGCGCCGTCCACCATGCCGCCCGTGCCGGGCGAGGTGGGCGGCAGTTCCCGCTGGCCGGGCGCGCGCCGCATCTCACGGCGCGCCCGGAACACCAGGTAGATCAGCGCCGCGATGCCGCAGGCCACGTGGAAGCCGTGGAACCCCGTGAGGATGAAGAACGACGACGTGACCACGGAGTCGGCGAACCCGAAGCCCGCGTGCAGGTACTCGTAGCCCTGCCCGCCGAGGAACACTACGCCGAGGACGATGGTGAGCACGAGCAGGAAGAAGAACCGCCCTTTGCGCCGCGCCCGGAACGCCGTCTGCGCGTAGTGGGCGGTCACGCCGCTGGCGACCAGGATCACGGTGTTGATGAGCGGCAGCGTGACCTCCACCCCGGAGCCGCCGCCGAGCGCCGAGTTGTGGATGCGCAGGTGGATCACGGCGGCGATGAGCGAGGCGAAGAACACCGCCTCCGAGCCGATGAGGAGGAGCGTGCCGAGGCCGATGAACGAGAAGCGCTGCTCCACGTCCGGCGCCGGCGGCGTGGGCGCGATCTCCGTCCACCGCATGTTCATCCACACGGCCGCCGTGACCAGGATGAGCGCGAAGCCGATGATGAAGACGAGCGGCACGCCGAGCAGGCCGATGCCGAGGATGAGCATGCCCGCGGCCACCCAGAAGGGCGTGCTGGTGCGCTGCTCGGGCTCGGGCGGGACGTCGTGCCACTCGACCGTGCCGGCGCGGCCGTCCGCGTCCTGGTACCCGTGCTCGTCGTCGTAGAGAGGCCGGTCGCTCACGATCTCGGGCAGTCGCGTGAAGTTGCCGTGCGGCGGCGGCGAAGTCGTCGCCCACTCGAGGGTCCAAGCGCCCCACGGGTTCTCGCTCGCCGCCTCGCCGGAGCGCAGGCTCACGATGATGTTGTAGAAGAGCAGCAGGAACCCCACGGAGAGGACGAACCCGCCGATGGACGAGACGAAGTTGATCTCGTTCCAGCCGAGGTCCGGCGCGTAGGTGTACACGCGCCTCGGCATGCCCAGGATGCCGACCGCGTACAGCGGGAGGAAGGTCAGGGAGAACCCGACGGCGGTCATCCAGAACTGCACCTTGCCGATGCGGTCGCTCAGGAACCTGCCGGTCATCTTGGGGAACCAGTAGTAGAGGCGCGGCGAACGCGGCGAACACCGTGCCGGCGATGAGCACGTTGTGGAAGTGGGCGACCACGTAGTAGGTGTCCGTGACCTGCCAGTCCCAGGGCACCACGGCGAGCGTGACGCCGGTGATGCCGCCCACGGTGAACAGGGCGATGAGGGCGCACGAGTAGAGCAGCGGCGCCGAGAACTTGAGCGAGCCTCCCCACATGGTCGCCAGCCAGTTGAAGATCTTGACGCCCGTCGGGATGGCGATGAGCATGCTGGCCCCGGCCATGATGGCGTTGAAGAAGTTGGGCAGCCCGGTGGCGAACATGTGGTGCGCCCAGACGGAGAAGCCGAGGAACCCGATGACCCCGAGCATGACGATCATCGAGCTGCGCCCGAACAGCGGCTTGCGCGAGAAGACCGGCACGACCTCGCTCAGGATGCCGAACGCCGGCAGGATGAGGATGTACACCTCGGGGTGGCCGAAGAACCAGAAGAGGTGCTGCCAGATGATGGGGTCGCCGCCGCCCGTCGGGTCGAAGAAGCTGGTGCCGAACTGGCGGTCGGAGTAGAGCAGGGCGAGCGCGGCGGTGAGGCTCGGGATCGCGAACAGGATGAGGTACGAGTTGATGTACGTGGCGATGGAGAAGATCGGCATCTGCGAGAACTTCATGCCGGGGGCGCGGAAGCGCAGGCAGGTGACGATGAAGTTGATGGCGCCGAGGACCGACGAGCCGCCGAGCAGCGAGAGCGAGACCACCCAGAACGTGACGCCGTCGTGCGGCGAGTACGCCTTGAGCGTGAGCGGCGCGTAGCTGAACCAGCCGGTGTCGAGCGCGCCGCCGAAGAAGAAGCTGCTGTAGAGCACGAGCCCGCCGGCCAGCAGCAGCCAGTAGCTGAGCGCGTTGGCGCGCGGGAACGCCATGTCGCGCGCGCCGATCTGCAGCGGCACCAGGTAGTTGCCGAGGCCGATCAGGATCGGCATGCCGAAGAGGAACACCATGGTGGTGCCGTGCATCGAGAAGATCTGGTTGTACGCCGACGGCGAGAGGAACCCCATCTCCGGGCGCATGAGCTGCGTGCGCATGAGCACGGCGAAGACGACGGCGATGAGGAAGAACACCAGCGCCGTCCCGATGTACATCAGGCCGATCTTCTTGTGGTCGGTGGTGGTGAGCCACGCGCCGACGCCCTCGCGCTCGGCGTGCGCGACGGCGGGCGTCTCCGGCAGCGCGCTCACTTGAGCTCCTCGAGGTAGGCGACGATCTGCTTCTGCTGCTCGAGCGGCAGCGGGACGTTGGGCATCTTGCTCTCCGGCTTGACACCTTGCGAGTCCTGGATCCAGAGCAGCAGGTTGGCCGGCGTGTTCTTGAGCGTGTACGCGGCGATGCCGCTGCGGCTGCCGAAGTGCGTGAGGTCGGGGCCGAAGGTGCCCTTGAGCGCGGTCCCGCGGATGGCGTGGCAGCTGCCGCAGCCCACGCTGCCGATGACCTCCTTGCCGGCGACGGCGGCGGCCCCGGTGGGCTCCCGTGCCGGCTCCTGCTGGTGCTTGACCCACGCCGAGTACTCCTCGGGCGGCACCACGACGAAGAGGAACCGCATCTTGCCGTGCTGCACGCCGCAGAACTCGGCGCACTCGCCGAGGTACGTGCCCGACCTGAGGGGCACGAAGTGGATGTACTTGGTGTGCCCCGGGATCATGTCGACCTTGCCGCCCATCTGCGGCACCCAGAACGAGTGGATCACGTCGGCCGAGAGCAGCCGGATGTGCGTGGTGCGCCCCTGGGCGACGTACACCTCGTTGGGCGCCTTGAACCCGAGCTCCTTGAAGTCGAAGTCCCACCACCACTGCCTGCCGACGGCGGTGAACTGCGCCCCCGGAGCCGGCAGGTTGATCCGGTCGGTGTAGACGACGGTGAGCACGAAGAGGACGGTGACGATGACCGCGGGGATCGCCGTCCAGACGATCTCGATGCGCAGGTTGCCCTTGGTCTGCGACGCCTTCTCCGGCGGGCGGCGGCGGCCGGTGACGATGACGTAGACGAGGATGCCCCACACGACGAGCAGGACGACGGCGAGGATCCCGAACACCCAGATGGCGAGGGTGCGGATCTCCTGGGCCGCCGAGCCTTCGGCGCGCAGGATGCTCGGCGACTCGCAGCCGGCCAGCACGAGCGCGGCGGCGATGACGGCGGCGGCCGCGAGCGCCCCGGCGACGAGACGCCGGCTGGTTCGCTCCGGTGATCCTGGTGGCCCTGGCTGCCCTTCACCCGTCCCCCTGCCGCCGCGCCGGCACCTGTGCGCCGGCGCGCTGCTATCTTCGCACGAAACAGTCGGCGATACGGCAGAATGAGCGTCCATGGACTACCTCAGGGCGGCCCAGCCGCGCATCGTCGCGCTCTTCCTCGTCACCGTGCTGGCCGCCGTGCTGCTCTGCGGCGCCCCGGAGGGGTGGCGCGTGCTCGCCGTGCTCGCGGCGACGGCGCTCACCGTCGGCGGCGCGGCGATGCTGAACAACGTCATCGAGCGCGACCTCGACCGGCGGATGGAGCGGACGCGCCGGCGCCCCACGGCCTCCGGCCGCATCCCGCCGGCGCGCGCCGCCGCCGCCGGCGTCGTGGGCGTGGCCGCCGGGGCCGCGGCCCTCTGGGCCGTCGCCGGCGACCTCGCCGCGCTCTTCGCGCTGCTCGGCGCGTTCTACTACGTCGTCGTCTACACGCTGCTGCTCAAGCCGCGCACAGCGCTCAGCGCCGTGCCGGGCGGGGTGGCCGGCGTGTTCCCCGCCCTCATCGGCTGGGCGGCCACCGGCGCCGGCTGGTCCGGCGCCATCCTCTGGCTCTGCGTGCTGGTCGTGGTCTGGTCGCCGCCGCACTCCTGGGCGCTCACCCTCGCGCTCGAGGACGACTACCTCGCCTCCGGCATCCCCACCCCGCCCGCCCGCTACGGGGAGGCCGCCACGCGCAACCTCATCGCCGGGTTCGTCGCGCTGCTGACGGTGGTGCTCGCCGCCCCGCTGGGGACCGGCCTCTTCGGCGCCGTGTACGCGGCCGGCGCTGTCGTCGCCGCGGTGCTCCTGTGGGCGTACGCGCTGCGCCTGCTCGGCCGCGCCTCGGCCGCCGCCGCGTGGGCGCTCTTCAAGGTCACGGGGCCCTGCCTCGCGCTGGTACTGGCGGCGGCGATCGCCGACCGGCTCCTCTGACGACGGCGCGCCGCCGTCCGCCAGCGCCCGGCCGCGCGGTCGCGCCCGCCCCGGTCAGCGGACGGTCGTCGCCCACCGCCGGGCCCTGCCGCGCAGGAGCGCGTAGGTCAGCAGCGCCACCACCGGCGGCAGCACGAAGAACGACCACCGGAGGATCTCGAGCAGCATCGGCTGCGACCAGTCGTAGACGAAGGCGAACACGTCGTTGCCGCCGGCGACCAGCAGCACCGTCAGGAACGTGATGAACCCGGCCGCCAGCGCGGCTCGCACCGGGTGCTGCCCCGGGAGCATGAGGACGTTGTGGAACGCGCCGTCACGCCGCACCACCCAGTCCAGCCACGGCACCAGGAACAGCGGCGTGAAGATCAGTCCCGGCAGGACCACCGCCGGCCAGAAGATGGCCGGGATGAGCAGCCCGCCGATCTGGATGTCCCAGCCGGGCATGAGGCGCACGCCGCCCTCGAGCCAGCCCATGTACCAGTCGGGCTGCGCCGCCGTGGTCGCGTCCCACGCGCGGTACGGCCCGTACAGCCACACCGGGTTGATCTGCACGAACGCGGCGAACGCGGTGCAGACGCCGGCGACGATGAGCAGGTAGCCGGTGGTGCGCAGCGCGTAGGCCGGCACCATCGGCGTGCCCACGATGACCTTGTCGCTCCGCCCGGGACCCGGGAACTGCGTGTGCCGCTGCAGCCACATCAGCCCGAGGTGCGCGCCGAGCAGCCCGCCGATGACCGCCGGCAGCAGGAAGATGTGCACCGGGTACACGCGCGCGATGAGACCTCCGGCCGGGAACTCGCCGCCGAAGAGCAGCGACGCCAGCGCCGGACCGACGAACGGTATGGACTCGGTGATGGCGAAGGAGATGCGCAGACCGGTGCCGGAGAGCAGGTCGTCGGGGAGCGAGTAGCCGAACAGGCCGTTCATGCCGACCAGCAGGATGAGCCCCATGCCGATGAGCCAGTTGATGCGGCGCGGCCGCCGGTACGCCGCCGTCACGAACATGCGGATCATGTGGATCACGAGGGCGCCGACGAAGACGAGCGCCGCCCAGTGGTGCAGCTGGCGCATGAGCAGGCCGGCCGGCACGTCCAGGCTCAGGCCGAGCACCGAGTCGTACGCGATCGACATCTCGGTGCCCTGGAGCGGCGCGTACGAGCCCTCGTAGATCACCGGCGCCTCGGACGCCTGGAAGAACAGCGCGAGGAACACGCCGGTGGCCACCAGGATGATGAAGCAGTACATGGCGATCTCGCCGAGGAAGAACGCCCAGCTGTCCGGGAAGAGGTGGCGGAGCTCCTCGCGCAGCAGGCTGCTGCCGCCGAGGTGGGTGTCGAGCCAGCGCGCCGCCGGCCGCAGCGGCGAGCGGCGCGCGCCGAACGACGTGCCGAGGCTCCGCTTGAGGTCGTGGTCGCCGCGCTTCATGTGGCGTTCCAGAAGCCGGGGCCGACGGCCGTGGTGAAGTCGCTCTGGGCGACGAGGAACCCCTCGTCGTCGATCGCCAGCGGGAGCTGCGGCAGCGGCCGCCCGGCCGGACCGCCCCTGGGCTGCGCGCCGTTGAGCAGGTCGAACTCGGACTGGTGGCACGGGCACACCAGGAGCTGCTCGACGTCGAGGTACTCGGCGACGGGGCAGCCGGCGTGCGTGCACACGCGCGAGTAGGCCACGAAGTCCTGCGGGCTCCAGCTCTCGCGCCCCGGCTGGGGCGTGAAGTCGCCGTTCACGAAGTGAAGCAGCACCACCTGGGAGTTGGCCTTGTCCTCCCCGCCCTCGGGGAACGCGACGATGAAGCCGCCGGTGGCCAGGGCGGTCTTGCTGTCGACCGGCTCGCCGTCCTCCGTGACGAGACGGCGCCCCCTGCGCCAGCCGGTGCTGGTGAGGCTGTCGCCCGGCCAGGGGCCGAGGGCGCCGAGCAGCACGACCTGGCTCAGCCCGAACACGGCGATGCCAAAGACGAGCGCCTTGCTGAGGAACGACCGCCGGGTGATGACGGAGGCGTGCTCGTCCAGCTGCGTCGCGAGCTTGGCCTGTCCATCCACCTCGTCCGGCGGCACGGGGTAGCGGCCGGCGACGACCTCGTCGTCGGCGAGGTCGCGGCCCCAGAACGCCAGCGCGAGGCCGAGCCCGAGAAGCGCGAGTGCAAGGGAGCCTCCGAGCCACGCGTTGCTCGCGCCGACGATGAAGCACACCGCGAACGAGACCGCGCCGCCGACGGTGGCGGCGATGCCCAGGCCGACCGGCCACGTAGTGACGTGAGGCGGGCGGTGCTGCGGCTCGGGGGTCACGCCGCCACCCGCGGGCTCGTCCCGGCCCGGCTTCCCGGCGCTCACGGCACGGCCTTTCGTGACCGCCAGGCGAGCCAGACGGCGACGAGGATGAGCAGGAAGAGCGCGACGGCCCCGGCCGCACCCTCGGGCACCGGGCCAAGGTACCCCAGCCCGAACCCGCCCGGCGAGGGCGGTTCGGGGACGAGCACCTGCACGTACAGGGCGACCGACGTCTGCTGCCGCACGTCGAAGGTGTTGCCGGCGAACGCCGGCATGTTGCCGCGGCCGAGGATCATGGCGGCGAGCGCCTCGGCCGCCGGGAACCGGCGCAGGTTGGGCGCGTTCCTGCCCACCGGCATGGCGCCGCCGCTGCCGGTGGCGCTGTGGCAGCCGGCGCAGTACAGACGGAAGAGGTCGCCGCCCGGGGCGACCTCGGCCGTGCGGGACTCAGGATCGGCGAGCTCCGCGGCGACGAACTCGGACACGGCGTCGATGTCGTCTTCGGAGAGCACCTCGCCGAAGGGCGGCATGTTGATGCCGCCCTCAGCCACCATGGGGGCGACGAGGGAGGCGAACCCGGCCGCGGCGAGCGGCGGGCCCACGTAGCCCTCGCCCCGGGCGCCGTGGCACCCGGCGCAGTTCTCCGCGTACAGGCGTCCGCCGGTGCCCGGCGCGTAGGTCGAGGAGGGCACGGGCTCCGGCGTGGCCGCCGGGGTGAACGAGCCCGAGCCGGCCGGCGACTCCACGTCGGCCGGCGACGTCTGCAGCGGCGGAGCAGGAGAGGCCGCGGCCGCGGCGGCCGGAGCGGCGCTGCCCGCCGTCACCGCCGCGATCCCGAGCAGAAGGACGAGGACGAGCGCGACGACGTGGAGCGCCTGCGCGCGCCGAGACAGACTGGGGCCTCGACCCCACTTCCCCAGATGGGCCAGCGGCCGGCTCACTCCCCTGGGCTCCCCTTCCACCCTGCGTTCGCCATCAGCGCAAGGGTACAGCATGCATCGACGGCAACGGCGTCGACGGCGATACCCGTGGACACCTACTACTGTGATTGATACTGATAGTTCTCTACCATGAGCAAGAGTCTGCGTAAAGGATGTTGACGGGGCACTAAACTCTACGCAATGGGGATGGAGGCTTGAGCAGCGCTCTCACAGCGACGGCGGTGTGGCCGGCGGCGCTCTATGCCGTGCTCGTGCTCGTCGTGGCCGCGCTCATCCTGACGCTGTCGTGGCTGCTCGGGGAGCGCCAGTCCCACGGGTCCGAGGCGGAGCAGTACGAGAGCGGCATCAAGCCGGCGGGCCCGCTGCCGCGCCGGCTCTCCGTCGAGTTCTACCAGATCGCCCTCTTCTTCGTGATCTTCGACCTGGAGGCCGTGTTCATCTTCGCGTGGGCGGTCAATGCGCGGAAGCTCGGCTGGCTCGGCTACCTCGAGCTGCTCGTGTTCGTGCTCCTGCTCTTCGCCGGCCTCGTCTACCTCTGGCGCGTCGGCGCGCTGGACTGGGGGGCGGCGGGCAGGCGGCGGGCGGCGGGGCGGGCGGCGCGTAAGGCAGAGCGGGCAGAGCCGCCGGAGGGCGCCGCGTGAGGCCGCGCCGCAACCCGGACCCCTCGCGCACGGCGCGCGCCCTCGGGCGCCTGCTCGACGTGGAGGGCGCGCCGCACGGCGCCGGCGACGTCCCTATCGTCACCTCCAGCCTCGAGCGTCTCATCGCCTGGGGCCGCAAGAACTCGATGTGGCCGTTCGGGTTCGGCCTCAGCTGCTGCTTCGTCGAGATGGCCACCAGCCTCACGGCCCGCTACGACATCGCCCGCTACGGCGCCGAGGTGCTGCGCATCTCGCCGCGGGAGGCGGACGTGATGATCGTCGCCGGCACCGTGTTCAAGAAGATGGCGCCGGTCGTCGTGCAGTTGCACCGGCAGATGATGGAGCCGCGCTGGGTCATCTCGATGGGCTCCTGCGCCAACTCCGGCGGCATGTTCGACGTCTACAGCGTCGTCCAGGGGGTGGATTCGTTCCTGCCCGTGGACGTGTACATCCAGGGCTGCCCGCCACCGCCGACCGCGCTCATGGAGGGCCTGCTCCTGCTGCAGGCCCAGGTCTCGATCGAGAAGCGGCCGCTCAGCTGGGTGGTCGGCGACCAGGGTGTCGTGAAGCCCAGGGGCATCTCGCTGCGCGACCTCCGCCACGACGACGTGGTGGCCACCGACGAGCTCCGGCCTCCGGACGAGATGTGATGAGCGACGAGCCGCGGGTACAGCCGGACGACGTGCCGCACAAGCAGACAGGCGGCGAGGGCCCGCCGCAGGCCGAGCAGCCCAGCCAGTGGCCGGTGGACGCGGCGACCGCCCCGCGAGCCGCGCCGGCGGCAGGCGAGGCCGCGGTGCTGCGCGAGCTGAGCGAGCGGTTCCCCGACCTGCGGCTCGTGGAGCAGGAGACGCAGGACGGCATCCCGACCGCCTGGGTGCCGGCCGACCGCGCCCTCCAGGTGCTGCGCTACCTCGGGCGCGAGGCCGCCGAGCCGTTCGCCATGCTCTACGACCTCGGCGGCGTCGACGAGCGGCAGCGGCTGCACCGCGAGGGCCAGCCCGACGCCGCCTTCAGCGTCTTCTACCACCTCGTCAGCTACGGGCGGAACGCCGACGTGCGCCTCAAGGTGGCGCTGCCCGAGGACGCGCCGGAGGTGCACAGCGTGGCCGGCGTGTGGCCCGCCGCCGACTGGTACGAGCGCGAGCTCGCGGAGATGTTCGGCGTCGGCGTCGCCGGCCACGACCACCTGCACAAGCTGCTCCTGCCGCCCTGGTGGGACGGGCACCCGCTGCGCAAGGAGCACCCGTCCCGAGGCACGGAGTACGGCCCGTTCGAGATGCCCGACGCGCTGGTGGACGAGTGGCAGGAGCAGCTCCGCTTCAAGCCCGAGATGTGGGGTCTGCCCAGCACCGACGACGACCCCACGCTCATGTACCTCAACGTCGGCCCGCAGCACGGGGCCACCCACGGGCCGTTCCGCGTCGTCCTCGGGCTCCGGGACGAGGAGATCGTCTCCCTGATCCCGGACATCGGCTTCCACCACCGCGGCCAGGAGAAGCTGGCCGAGCGCCAGAGCTGGCACACCTACATCCCGTACACCGACCGCGTGGACTACCTCGGCGGCGTGACCAACAACCTGCCCTACGTGCTCAGCGTGGAGAAGCTCTGCGGCATCGAGGTGCCGGAGCGCGCGCAGCTCATCCGCGTGCTGCTCTGCGAGGCCTACCGCATCGCCAGCCACCTGGTGTTCTACGGCACCTACGCGCAGGACATCGGCGCCCTCTCCCCCGTCTTCTACATGTTCGAGGACAGGGAGATCCTCTTCGACGAGGTCATCGAGCCCATCACCGGGGGCCGCATGCACCCCAACTGGTTCCGCATCGGCGGCGTGGCCGAGGACCTGCCGCGGGGCTGGAAGCAGCGCGTGCTGGACTACTGCGACTACCTGCCGCCGCGGCTGGACGAGTACGACAAGCTCGTGATGGACAACCGCATCGTCAAGGCGCGCATGGTCGGCGTCTCGCCCATCTCGGTGGACGACGCCGTGGCGTGGGGGCTGACCGGCCCGATGCTGCGCGCGGCCGGCCTGCCCTGGGACTGGCGCAAGCAGCGCCCGTACAGCCACTACGACTGGTTCGACTTCGACATCCCGGTGGGCACCACCGGCGACTGCTACGACCGCGCCGCGGTGCACATCGAGGAGATGCGCCAGAGCCTCAGGATCATGCGCCAGGTGGCGGAGGCCATGCCCGACGAGGGGCCGTACAAGGCGTACCACCCGCTGGCGACGCCGCCGATGAAGGAACCGCACACGATGCACGACATCGAGTCGCTCATCACGCACTTCCTCGGCGTGACCTGGGGGCCCGTCGTGCCGCCCGGAGAGGCCAGCGTCTACACGGAGGGCACCAAGGGCCAGTACAGCTACTACGCGATCAGCGACGGGGCCAACTGCGCGTACCGGGTCAAGATCCGCACCCCCTCGTTCCCGCACCTGCAGGTGCTGCCCAAGCTGTGCATCGGGTACGAGATCGCCGACCTCGTCACCGTGCTCGGCAGCCTCGACTTCGTCATGGCGGACGTGGACCGATGAGCGTGGACGCGATGAGCCTCAGCGACGACGAGATCCGCCAGCTGGACGGCATCCTCGGGCACTACCCGGACAGGCGGGCGGCCGCCGCGACCGCCCTGCGCATCCTGCAGGCGCGGCGGCGCTGGCTCTCGGACGAGGCCATCGCAGACCTGGGCGAGTACCTCGGCGTGACGGTCGCGGAGCTCGACGGCATCGCGACGTTCGGCAACATGATCTTCCGCAAGCCGGTCGGCCGGCACATCGTGCTCGTCTGCGACAGCTTCGCCTGCTGGAGCCTGGGGTACGCCGAGCTGCGCGCGGCCGTCGAGGCCGAGCTCGGCGTCGGCATGGGGCAGACGACCGCCGACGGCAGGTTCACCCTGCTGCCCATCGTCTGCCTCGGCGCCTGCGACCGCGGCCCGGCCCTGATGGTGGACGACGAGCTGCACGGCCCGGTGGCGCCGGCCGACGTGCCGGGCATCCTCGGAGGCTACGCATGAGCCCCGCCTTCCGGCCGCCGGGCGCGCACGCGGAGGAGCGGCCGTTCACGCGCGCCATGCGCGCCGACGGCCGCCCGGCCACGCTGGACGACTACATCGCGGCCGGCGGCTACGAGGGCCTGCGCCGGGCGCTCGAGGAGTCCAAGCCCGAGGAGGTCACCACGCTGGTGACGGAGTCGGGCCTGCGCGGCCGCGGCGGCGCCGGCTACTCCACCGGCCGCAAGTGGAGCACCATGCCGCTCGGCCCGGACGCGCCGCACCCCAAGTTCATCGTCTGCAACGGGGACGAGATGGAACCGGGCAGCTTCAAGGACCGGTTCCTCCTCGAGAGGAACCCGCACCTGCTGCTGGAGGGCATGCTGCTCGCCGGCTTCGCCACGGAGGCCGACGAGGGCTACATCTTCTTGCGCGACCAGTACCAGAGCGCGTATCGCGCGCTCGAGGGCGCCGTCGCCGAGGCGCGCGAGCGCGGCTACCTCGGCGACCACATCCTCGGCTCCGAGCACTCCTTCGACATCGAGCTGCACGTGAGCATCGGCCGCTACATCTGCGGCGAGGCCAGCGCGATGCTCAACGCGCTGGAGAGCCAGCGCGCCAACCCGCGCGCCCGCCCGCCGCACATGACCGGGGCGGGCCTCTTCTCGCGTCCGACCGTCGTCAACAACGTCGAGACGTACATGGCCGTGCCCAGCATCGTGCGGCACGGCGCCGACTGGTGGAAGAGCCTCTCGGTGACCGACGAGGGCGGCACCAAGATCTTCGGCGTCGCCGGCCGCACGCGCCACACGGGCTGCTGGGAGCTGCCGATCGGCACCCCGATGCGTGAGCTCATCGAGGTCCACGCCGGGGGCATGCTGCCCGGGTACGAGCTCCGGGCCGTCAGCCCCGGCGGCGCGTCCACCTCGCTGGTCCCCGCCGAGCAGATCGACGTGCCCCTCGGCTTCGCCACCATGGACCAGGTGCAGAGCCGCCTCGGCACCGGCACCCTGGTGCTGCTCGACGACCAGACCTGCCCCGTCGGCATGCTCACCAACATGCTGCAGTTCTTCGCCCAGGAGAGCTGCGGCTGGTGCACGCCGTGCCGCGAGGGGCTGCAGTGGATGGCCGCGCTGCTCGAGGACATCGAGTCTGGGCGCGGCCGGCCCGAGGACCTCGGCGTGCTCGCCGAGGGCGTCTGGTTCATGGACTCCGACAAGTGCTTCTGCGACCTGGCGCCGGGCGCCATGCAGCCGCTGGAGAGCGCGCTCCGGCTGTTCCCGGAGGAGTTCGCGCGCCACATCGAGGAGGGCGGCTGCCATTACCGGCGCCACGGCTCGGACGCGCCGGCCGCGGACGCCACGGCCGGCGACGCTCCGGCCGCCGGCGAGGTCACCGCATGAGCGGCGGCAACGGACACGCCGCGCCGCCCAAGCTCGTCACCGTCATCATCGACGGCGCCGAGTACCAGGCCGAAGAGGGCCGCAACATGCTCGACGTCGCCCTCTCGCTCGGCTTCGACCTCCCCTTCTTCTGCTGGCACCCCGTCCTCGGGTCCATCGGCGCCTGCCGCCAGTGCGCCGTGCGCCTCTACTGGACCGACCGCCAGGGCAACGAGAAGAGCGAGATCGCCATGGCCTGCATGACCGAGGCGCAGGAGGGGACCAAGATGGACATCTTCGACCCGGACGCGATCCGCTTCCGGGCCGAGATGATCGAGCTCATGATGACCAGCCACCCGCACGACTGCCCGGTGTGCGACGAGGGCGGCGAGTGCCACCTGCAGGACATGACGGTGATGACCGGGCACAGCTACCGGCGCTACCGCGGGCGCAAGCGGACCTTCGAGAACCAGGACCTGGGGCCGTTCGTCACCCACGAGCTCAACCGCTGCATCACCTGCTACCGCTGCACGCGGTTCTACAACGACTACGCCGGCGGGCGGGACTTCGGCGTGTTCGGCCTGCGCAACCAGGTGTACTTCGGCCGCGCCGAGAGCGGCACGCTGGAGAGCGAGTTCAGCGGCAACCTCGTCGAGGTGTGCCCGACCGGCGTGTTCGACGACAAGCCGTTCTCGCGCCGGTACTCGCGCAAGTGGGACCTGCAGAGCGCGCCGTCGGTGTGCCCCGACTGCGGGCTCGGCTGCACCACGTACCCGTCGTCGCGCTACGGCGAGCTGCGCCGCGTGCTCAGCCGGTTCAACCGCGACGTCAACAAGATGTTCCTCTGCGACCGCGGCCGGTTCGGGTTCGAGTTCGTCAACTGCGCGGAGCGGGTGCGGACGGCGCGTGTCGCGCCCGGGCTGCTGCCGCCGCAGCCGGCCGGTGAGACTCCGGCCGCGACGGAGGCGGAGGCGGCCGGCGAAGCTCGGGACGCGGCGCAGGCGCCGGCCGCCGGCGGCCAGGCCGGAGGCGCGGCCGCCGTGCTCGGCGGCGAGCTCGCGCTCGACGCCGCGGCGGGCCTGCTGCGCGGCCGCCGCGCCATCGGCATCGGCTCGCCGCGCGCGTCGCTCGAGGCCAACTACGCGCTGCGCGCGCTGGTGGGGCCGCACAACTTCCACCTCGGCCTGTCCGAGGCCGACGACCGCCTGATCGGCGGCCGTGCTGGACGTCGCCGCCGACCCGCGCCTGCGGCTGGGGTCGGCGGCCGACATCGGTCGGCGCCTCCGCCGTGCTCGTCCTCGGCGAGGACGTCACCAACACGGCGCCGATGCTCGACCTCACCATCCGCACCTGGCTGCACCTCCGCCCCAACGTCGTGGAGGAGCGCAACCACATCCGCCGCTGGAACGACGCCGGCATCACGCGCATCAAGCGCCGCGAGCCCAGCGACCTGTGGGTCGCGACCACGCACGCCACCAAGCTGGACGACGCGGCCGCCGAGGCGCACCGCGCCGCGCCGGACGATCTCGTGCGCCTGGCGCTGGCTATCGCCCACGAGGTCGACGACGCGCTGCCGCCCATCCCCGATCTGGCTGACGACGAGCGCGAGCTCGCACGCCGGTGGGCCGCCGCGCTCACCGCCGGGCCGGCGCCCGTGGTCGTCTCCGGCTGTTCGAGCGGATCGGTCGGCGTGGTGCACGCGGCGGCGCAGCTCGCGGCCGCGCTGCGCCGTGCCGGTGAGGCGGCCGGCCGCGGCGCCGAGGCCGCCACTCTCATCCTGACGGCGCCCGAGCCGGACAGTGTCGGCCTGCGCATGCTCGGCGGCGGCGGCCTGGTCCAGGGTCTGGCCGCCGTGGCGCGCGGCGAGGTCGACGTCGTGGTGGTGCTCGACAACGACCTGCACCGGCGTGCGCCGGCGCTGCTCGTGGACGACCTGCTGCGGCGCGGGCCCCTGCTCATCGCGCTGGCCTCGCTCGAGGACGCTCTCACGGCCCGAGCGGACGTGGTGCTGCCCACGGCCACCTTCGCCGAGGAGACCGGCACCTTCGTCAGTCACGAGGGTCGGGCGCAGCGGTACTTCTCCGTGCTGCCGCCCGCGGGCGACGTGCGCCCGGCCTGGCGCTGGCTGCGCGAGCTGGCCGTGCGCCTGGGCGTGCGCGAGGCGCGCGGCTGGCAGACCCCGGACGACGTGCTTGCGGCCCTCGAGCAGGAGCTGCCGCGGTTCCGCGGGGTCAAGGACGCCGCGCCGCCGGCCGGATGGCGCCGGGACGGGCGCAAGGTCGCCCGCCAGCCGCTGCGCTGGAGCGGGCGTACCGCCCTCGACGCCGACCGCACCGTGTTCGAGCCGGGACCCACAGCGGACCCGGACTCGGCGCTCGCCTACTCCGTCGAGGGCCTGCAGCCGCAGGACACGCCGGGCGCGCTGCGCGCGCGGGCGTGGTGGCCGGGCTGGAACTCGAGCAACGGCCTGCACAAGTTCGGCGAGGAGCTCGAGGCGCTCGGCCCCGCCGGCCCGTCGGGCGTGCGCGTGCTCGACGGCGCGCCGGGACGGGAGCTCCCCGTCCTCCCGGCGCCGCCCCGCTTCGCCCCCAGAGACGGCGACTTCGTGCTGGTCGCGCTGCACCACATCTACGGCTCCGAGCAGCTCAGCATGCACACGCCCGGCGTCCGCGAGCGTGCGCCGGAGCCGTACATCGGGCTGAACGCCGAGGACGCGGAGCGGCTGCAGGCGCGCGAAGGCGACCTCCTGGAGCTGTGGCTGCCGTGGATGGACGCGCGGGCGCCCCTCCGGGTCGTGCCGTCGCTCGTCACCGGCACGGCCGGGCTGCCCGTCGGCCTGCCCGGCCTCCCCTACATCTCGCTGCCGGCGCGCGTGCGCCTGAGCACGGTTGAGGAGCCGGCATGAGCGCCCTCGTGACCGCCCTCCCGGACGCCACGCGCATCGTCGCCGTCACGCAGTGGTACTGGCAGCTGCTCGTCACCCTCGGCGTGCTGATCGCCGCCCTGACCATCGCCGCCGGGCTCATCTGGTACGAGCGGCGGCTGCTGAGCCTCGTCCAGGACCGCTACGGCCCCAACCGGGTCGGCCCGCTCGGCCTGCTGCAGGTCCTCGCGGACACGTTCAAGATCCTCTTCAAGGAGGACTGGGTGCCGCCGTTCTCCGACCGGCGGGTGTTCGTGGTCGCGCCGTCCCTGGTGCTGGTCACGGCGCTCCTCTCCTTCATGGTCGTCCCGGTGGCCGAGGGCTGGGTCGTCGCCGACATCAACGTCGGCCTCCTCTTCATCCTCGCCATGTCGTCGCTGGCCGTCTACAGCGTGGTGCTGGCCGGCTGGTCGTCGCGCAGCAAGTACTCGCTGGTCGGCGGGCTGCGCGCCGCGGCGCAGATGGTGAGCTACGAGGTGTTCATGGGCCTCTCGCTCATCGGCGTGGTCACGCTCGCCGGCTCGTTCGACCTCTCGCGAGATCGTCGCGGCGCAGGAGCGCAGCATCTACTACGTGTTCCCGCAGTTCATCGGCTTCGTCGTGTTCCTCGTCGCCGGGTTCGCCGAGACGCGCCGCATCCCGTTCGACCTCGTCGAGGCGGAGAGCGAGCTGGTAGCCGGCTACCACACCGAGTACTCGGGCATGAAGTTCGGCCTGTTCCTGGTGGGCGAGTACGTCGCCATCACGCTCGTCTCGGCGCTCATCGTCACGCTGTTCTTCGGCGGCTGGCTCGGGCCCTGGCTGCCGGACGTCGTCTGGTTCCTCATCAAGACCCTCCTCTTCATCACGCTGTTCATCATCGTGCGCGGCACGTTCCCCCGGCCGCGGTACGACCAGCTCATGGCGCTCGGCTGGAAGGTCATGCTGCCGCTCAGCCTGCTCAACCTGCTGGTGACCGGCGCCATCGTCGTCGCGAGGGCGGGGTGATGGGATGACCGACCGACCGCAGACCCTGAGGCCGCCGGCGCCGGTGGAGACCCACCCGCCGCTGACGACCGACGTCGTCCAGGTCGGCGGGCTGGCGCGCCGCGGCCAGCCGCTGGTCCCGCGCATCGGCCGCACCGTGTGGTCCACGCTGGTCGGCATCGGCATCGTGATCAGCCACGCCTGGCGCAGCCGCGACACCGTGCAATATCCAGAAGAGATGACCTACCTGCCGCCGCGCTACCGCGGCCGCATCATCCTCTCGCGCGACCCGGACGGCAACGAGCGCTGCGTGGCCTGCTACCTGTGCTCCGCCGCCTGCCCGGTGGACTGCATCGCCCTCCAGGCGACCACGGACGAGACGGGGCGGCGCTACCCCGAGTGGTTCCGCATCAACTTCAGCGCGCTGCATCTTCTGCGGCTTCTGCGAGGACGCGTGCCCCACCTACGCCATCCAGCTCACGCCCGACGTGGAGATGAGCGAGTACGAGCGCCCCAACATGGTGTACGAGAAGGAGGACCTGCTGATCAGCGGGCCCGGCAAGTACCACACGCACGACTTCTACCGGGTGGCCGGTCTGGCCATCGGCGGCAAGGGCAAGGGAGAGGCCGAGAACGAGGCGCCGCCGACGGACGTCAGGGGGCTGCTGCCGTGACCGGTGCTCTTCTACATCGCCGCCGTGGTGGCCGTGCTCAGCACGCTGATGGTGGTCACGCGCAGCAACCTGGTGCACGCGCTCCTCTACCTGGTCGTCTCGCTGTTCGCGGTGGCCGTGGTCTTCTACACGCTCGGCGCGCCGTTCGTGGCGGCGCTGGAGGTGATCGTCTACGCCGGCGCCATCATGATGCTGTTCCTCTTCGCCGTGATGCTGCTCAACGTGGGCGCCGACTCGCCGCTGCGCGTCCCGCGCTGGGCGTGGGTCGGGCCGGGGATCCTCGTCGCCGTCCTGCTGGTCGAGGTGGTCTACGGCATCACCCAGGAGACGCAGCCGCTCGCCGGCGCCGAGGTCGGTCCGGCGGCCGTGAGCGAAGCGCTGTACGGCCCCTACGTCCTCGGCGTGGAGCTCGCCTCCATGCTGCTGCTCGCCGCGCTCATCGGCGCGCGCCACGTGGCGGCGCGCGCCCGCGACGAGCAAGAGGCCCGCGAGGCGGCGGAGCACCGCGGCGCCCACGAGACCGCTCTCCGGCGCCGGCGCGAAGGAGGCGACGCCTGATGGCCGCCGTCTCCCTCGACCACGGCCTCGTGCTCGCGGCGATCCTGTTCGCCATCGGCTTCGCCGGCCTGCTCACGCGCCGCAACCTCATCGTCGTGCTGGCGTGCATCGAGATCATGCTGAACGCCGCCGGGCTGGCCTTCGTGGCCGCCGGCGCGCGCTGGGGCCAGGCCGACGGCCAGGTCATGTTCCTGTTCGTGCTGGCGATGGCCGCGGCGGAAGTCGCCGTAGGCCTCGCCATCGCCATCCGCTTCCGCCAGTCGCTGAAGAGCCTCGACGTGGACGAGGCCGACGAGATGAAGGGCTGAGATGCTGTCGCTGCTGTGGCTCATCCCCGCGCTGCCCGCCGCCGGCTTCCTGATCGCTGGCGCTCCTGAACCGGCGGCTCGGCCGCACCGGCGCGACGCTGGTCGGCGCCGGGTCCGTCGGGCTCTCGGCGCTCGTCGCGCTGCTCGTCTGCGGCAGCTTCATCGTCTCGCCGCCGGCCGGCGACGCGTACCACCAGGTCCTCTGGACCTGGCTGGACGTCGCCGGCTTCGCCCCGGCCGTCGGCTTCTACCTCGACGCCGTCTCCGTGGTCTGGGTGCTCGTCATCACCTTCGTCGGGTTCCTCATCCACCTGTACTCCACCGAGCACATGGAGCACGACGAGGGGTACACGCGCTTCTTCATGTACCTGAACCTGTTCGTCGCCTCGATGCTCATCCTGGTGCTGGCCGACAACCTCCTGCTCCTCTACCTGGGCTGGGAGGGCGTCGGCCTCTGCAGCTACCTGCTCATCTCGTTCTGGCACAAGGACCCGCAGAACGTGTACAGCGGCCGCAAGGCGTTCATCGTCACGCGCGTCGGCGACACGGCGATGATCGCCGGGCTGTTCCTGCTCTTCACCCAGCTGGGCACGCTGCAGATCCAGCCGCTGATGAGGGCGGCGGAGGAGGCGTGGGCGCCCAACTCCGGGGTGGCCGTCGCCGCCGCCCTGCTGCTGCTCGGCGGCGCCGTGGGCAAGTCGGCGCAGGTGCCGCTGCAGACGTGGCTCCCCGACGCCATGGCCGGCCCGAGCCCCGTCAGCGCGCTCATCCACGCCGCCACCATGGTCACCGCCGGCGTGTACCTCATCGCGCGCACCAACGTGCTCTTCGAGCTCGCCGGCGACGCCCGGCTCGTGGTAGCCATCGTCGGCGTGGTCACGCTGCTCATCGCCGGCTTCAGCGCCCTCGTGCAGCACGACCTCAAGCGCGCGCTCGCGTACTCCACCATCAGCCAGATCGGCTACATGTTCCTGGCGCTCGGCGTGTCGCGGCTGGGAGGCGGGCGTGTTCCACTTCATGACGCACGCCTTCTTCAAGGCCCTGCTGTTCCTCGGCGCCGGCGTGATCATCGAGGCGCTGGCCGACGAGCACGACATCTTCAAGATGGGCGGGCTGCGCACGCGAGCTGCCCGCCGTGTTCTGGACCTTCACCATCGGCGCGGCCGCCCTCGCGGCCCTGCCCTTCGTCACCGACGGCTTCTACAGCAAGGACCTCATCATCGCCACGAGCCTCGGCTCCGTGGACGGCAACCTCTGGTTCTACGCCGGCTCCCTCGTCGGAGCGTTCGTCACCACGCTCTACTCGTTCCGGCTCGTATGGCTCGTGTTCTTCGGCGAGCGGCACACCGAGGTCACGCGACGACCGCGCTGGCGCCAGCTCACGCCGCTCTAGATCCTGGCCGTGCTCTCCGTGGTGAGCGGTCTCGTCTGGATGCCGCCCTGGCTGGCGGGGTTCCACCCGCTCGAGACGTTCCTGGACACGGCGCTGCCTGCCCATCGAGTTCACCGGCCGGTACGCGCACTTCGCCGAGAGCGCCGTCGGGGCCCTGCTCACCATCCTGATCGTCGTGCGTCGGCATCGCTCTCTCGTACCTGCTCTGGATGCCGTGGCGCAAGAGCACGCACGCGTTCGCCGAGTCGCCGGCCGTCCGCCCGCTGGCCGCGTTCTGGATGGGCGGCTGGGGATTCGACTGGCTCTACGAGCGCGTGTTCGTGCGGCCCATCAGGTGGCTGGCGCACGTGGGCCGCGCCGACGTAGTCGACTACGTGCCGCGCGGCATCGCCTGGCTCAACCTGGCCGCGTGGCGCGGCCTGAGCGCCGGCCAGACGGGCCGCCTGCGCGCCTACGTGGCCGTCGCCGGCTTCGGCGTCGTCCTCATCCTCGCCGTCGTGGTGCTGAGGTGACGCCGTGCTGCTGACCCTCTACATCCTCATCCCGGCGGTGGCGGCCGTGCTCGCCTGGCTGCTCGGCCGCTTCGACGCGCGGCTCGCCCGCTGGACGGCCGTGCTCGGCACGGCGGTGCCGCTGGTGCTGCTGGTCGCGCAGTGGGCGCTCAAGGCCGGCGAGCTGCGCGGCGGCTTCGTCGCCGAGGGCGCCGGCCCCGCCGGAGTGGCGGCCGGCTCCTGGATCGCCAGCGTGCACGAGCCGTGGATCGAGTCGCTCGGCATCAGCTACTTCCTCGCCGCCGACGGACTCACGCTCATCATGCTGCTGCTCACGTATCGCGCTCGGCCTGCTCGCCGTGCTGTGCTCGTGGCGCGGCATCACGAAGAACGTCGGCGTGTTCCACCTCATGATCCTCTGGACCGTCGCGGGGCTGGCCGGCGTGTTCCTCGCGCTCGACCTGTTCCTCTTCTACTTCTTCTTCGAGATGATGCTCATCCCGATGTACTTCCTCATCGCCGTGTGGGGCCACGAGCGGCGCGTGTACTCGGCGATCAAGTTCTTCATCTTCACGCAGGTGAGCGGGCTGCTGATGCTCGTCGCGATCGTCGCGCTGGTGTTCATCCACGGGCGCGCGACCGGTGAGTACACCTTCGACTTCACGCAGTTGCTGGGCACGCAGCATGAGCCCGACCACGGCGATGCTGCTCATGCTCGGCTTCTTCGCGGCCTTCGCCGTCAAGCTGCCGGCGTGGCCGCTGCACACCTGGCTGCCGGACGCGCACACCGACGCGCCGACCGCCGGCTCCGTGCTGCTGGCCGGCGTGCTCATCAAGATCGGCGCCTACGGGATGATCCGCTTCATGATCCCGCTGTTCCCCGACGCGGCCTACGACTTCCGCACCTGGGCGCTCGTGCTCGGCGTGGTCGGCGTCATCTACGGCGCCGTGATGGCCTACGCGCAAGACGACCTCAAGCGCCTGGTCGCGTACACCAGCGTCAGCCACATGGGCTTCGCGCTCATCGGCATCTTCGCCTGGAACTCCTGGGCGCTGCAGGGCGTGATCCTGGAGCTCGTGTGTCACGCCCTCTCCACCGGCGCCCTCTTCATCCTCGTCGGCGGGCTGCAGGACCGCATCCACACCCGCGACATGAGGAAGATGGGCGGGCTGTGGCAGATCGCGCCCCGGATGGGCGGCACGGCCATGTTCTTCGCCATGGCCTCGCTCGGCCTGCCGGGGCTCGGCAACTTCGTCGCCGAGTTCCTCATCCTGGTCGGCGTGTGGCAGGTCTCGAAGTGGGCGGCCGTGCTCGGCGCCGTCGGCCTCGTGTTCGCCACCGTGTACGCCCTCTGGATGATGCAGCGCGCGTTCCAGGGCGAGGAGCGCCACGGCTGGAAGTTCGCCGACCTCACGAAGATCGAGATCGGCATGTTCGGCGGCATGATCGCCGCGCTGGTGCTGCTCGGGTTCTGGCCGCAGCCGCTGATCACCACGGCGCGGCAGACGGTGGACGGGCTGCAGAAGCTGACCGCCGGCAGCGCGCTGGCGCAGCCGCAGACCCCGGCCGAGGCCGCCGGCGCCGCGGAGCCGGCGGCGGACACGCTCGCCGACGAGGAGGGCGCCCAGTGAAGGCCGGCGACCTCCTCACGATCTCGCCGCTCATCGCGCTCACGCTGGCGTCGATCGTCGCGATGCTGGCGGCGGCGTTCAGGCGCTCGCATGCGCTCGCGCTCGGGATCACGCTCGCCGGGCTCGCGACGACGTTCGGCACGCTGTTCGTCTCCGCCTCGCGCGGCGCGCGCATCGTCACGCCGCTCGTCACGATGGACGCCTACACGCTGTTCTTCATCGGCCTGCTCACCGTGGCGGCCGCCGTCGTCGCGATCCTCTCGTGGGGCTACCTGGAGCGACTGCCTTTGCGCCCGGAGGAGTACTACGTGCTGCTGCTCACGGCCACGCTGGGCGGAGCCGCCCTCGTCGCGAGCACGCATTTCGCCTCGTTCTTCCTCGGGCTCGAGATCCTCAGCGTGTCGCTCTACGCGCTCATCGTCTACCCGGTGCACCGCGCGGAGGCCGTCGAGGCGGCGGTCAAGTACCTGGTGCTCGCCGGCGCCACCTCGGCGTTCCTCGTCTTCGGCATGGCGCTCGTCTACGCCGAGTCGGGGACCATGACGGCGGCCGGCGTGGCGGAGCTGGTCGCCGGCCTCGGCGCCGGCAGCCCGGTCGGTCACCATCGGCGTCGTCATGATCCTCGTCGGCGTGGGCTTCAAGCTCGCCGTGGTGCCGTTCCACATGTGGACGCCGGACGTGTACGAGGGCGCCCCCGCCCCGGTGACCGCGTACATCGCCACCGTCTCCAAGGGCGCCGTGTTCGCGCTGCTCCTGCGCTTCATGCTGCCGGTGAGCGCCGACACCTCGTCGACGCTGTTCCTCGCGCTGGCGGCGATCGCCGTCGCCTCCATGGTCGCCGGCAACGTGCTGGCGCTGCGCCAGGACAACGTCAAGCGCATCCTGGCGTACTCCTCCATCGCCCACCTCGGCTACCTGCTGGTGGCGTTCCTCGCCACCGGGGAGCGCGCCGGGGTGGCCGTCGGCTTCTACCTCATCGCGTACTTCGCCACCACGCTCGTCGCGTTCGGCGTGGTCACCGTGCTCTCGTCGGAGGACCGCGACGCGGACCTGCTGCTCGACTACCGCGGCCTGGGGGCGCGGCGGCCCGGCTGGCCGCCATCTTCGCCGTGGCGCTGTTCTCGCTGGCCGGCATGCCGCTCACGATGGGGTTCATCGGCAAGTTCGTCATCTTCACCGCCGGCGCCGGGTCGGAGCTGTGGGCGCTGCTCATCGTCCTCGCGCTGACCAGCACGATCGGGCTGTACTACTACACGCGCCTGATCGTGGTGATGTACGTGCGCCGGCCGGAGGAGCTCGAGCTGGCCGGAGCCGGGACGGGCGACCGGGTGGCGGCTGCGGGAGGCGCGGCGGGCGTCGCCGTGCTCGCCGCGCTCACCGCCCTGCTCATCGTGTTCGGCGTGTACCCCGCGCCGCTGCTGCGGCTCGTGGAGCACGCCGTCTCGGTGCTGCCCTGGCCGTGAGTCGGCGGGCGGGGCTCCACACCGCGTGACGCCGGCGGGCGGCGCGGGACGTGCCCCTCCGTCCCGCGCGCCGCAGGCCGGCTGCCCCGGCTCAGCGCGTCACCCGGCAGGCCGGACACGCGCAGTCCGCCGGGTGCGACCATCCTTCGCGCGGCGCGTCCGCCCCGTCCGCGCCCCGCCGTTCCCCATGGTCGCCGCGCCCCGTCCTGAAGAACCCGGCGTCCTCGTACTCCCAGAGCTCCCCGTCCGGCGTCCAGCAGTAGGCCGGCACGCCGAGCTCACTCACCCGCTCGCGGTCAAAGGTGAACCCGGGCCAGCACAGCCCGGAGAAGGCCGCTCTGCGCTCAGTCTTTCCGTCTGACCCTCGAGCTCCGCGCTCACGGTCTCCCGCTGTGGCCCCATGATCCCCCCGCGATACCCGCTGTCTCGTGCCTTACAGCTTTCGGCACCGCGACCCCAGTGGCCACTGAGGCAGGATTCCCGTCCTGTCTGGGTATCGCTTCCCCATCAGCGCGGGAACACCGTGCGTGGGGATGTGGTCCACGATACCCCTGTGGGTATGATGGGCGCAGCCGACAGGACACACGAGGAGGACCGATGGCCAAGGCCGAGATCGAGAGCGGCATCTGCGGGTTCTGCACCACCGTCACCACGACCAGCGAGGGACGCAAGGTACGCGTGGAGTTCGAGACCGACTGCGGTTACGTGGAGCAGCTGGCCGAAGCTCTGACCGAGGTCGACCCGTACAAGGAGATCAGCTACCGCGGCGAGGGACCCGTGACCCTCAAGCTCGCCGCGGAGCACCTCGTCCACCCCGCCTGCCCGGTGCCGAGCGGCATCATCAAGGCGATCGAGGTGGAGGCCGGGCTGGCGCTGCCCATGGACGCGAGCATCAAGCCGTCCAAGGACTGACCCGGGCGCGGCGGCCGGGCTCGGACCCAATCGCTGAGGCGGAAGCGCCAGATGGCGACCACGAAGAACCCCGCCGACCACGCCAGTGAGACCCAGAGCGCGGGCAGCACGTCGGCGACGTCGAACCCGCGCACCACGATCCCCCGCAGGCCGTCGAGGATCCAGGCGGTGGGCAGCACGTGACCCACGGACTGGAACGTCTCTCCCGTGATCTCGAGAGGGAACCAGGCGCCCGAGAGCGCGGCTATGGCCATGGAGACGAGGACCGTGGTCGCGATGAGCGCCTGTTCGCTCTTGAGGACGGCGGCGAGCAGCAGGCCGAGCGTGCTCGCCACCAGCGAGAGCGACACCATCATCAGCAGCAGCGCGGCGGGGTCCCGCAGGTAGTCCACGCCGAAGAAGAGCTGGGCGACGCCGATCAGCAGCACCTGCTGGAGGAAGGTGAGCAGGAACATGCCGGCCGCCTTGCCGCCGATGAGCTGCCACTTGCGCAGGCGCGTTGTCATGAGCCGCTGCAGCGTCCCGTTCTGCCGCTCGATGATGAGCGCGATGCCGGCGGTCATGAGGCTGAAGAGGACGAAGTTCACCATCATGCCCGGCGAGCTGAGGACGAAGCCGCTGGGCGTCTGGCCGGCGGCTGCCCCGGCCTCGACGACCCTGGTCGAGACGGCCGGGCGCGCGAGCGCCTGGGTCACGACCGGCCGCGCCTCCTTGGCGCTCTCGGCTACCACGCCGTCCCACGCGCCGGCCGGCATGCTCCGCGTCTGCCAGACGGCCTCCGCGGCCGCCTTGGAGGCGAGCTCGACGGTCACCTGTTCCCCGGCGAGCGTCCGGATCTCGCTCGCCACCGTGGAGGCGCCGTTCGTCCCCTGGGTGGCGACGATGGTGAGGTCGGCCGCCTCACCGGAGGCCACCGCGGCGCTGTACCCGTCGGGGATGATGAGCCCGGCGGCGGCGCGCTCGTCCGCCATCCACTGCTCGAGCTCGCCGCCCTGCTTGACCACCACGCGGACCACGTCGGACTGGTCGAGGTCGGCCACGAGCGCCTTCGCCGCCGCTCCGCCGTCCGCGTCCCACACCGCCAGCGGCAGCTTGTCCACGTCGCTGCCGCCGCCGAACAGCAGCCCGAAGAAGAGTGTGAAGGCCAGCGGCATCAGCAGGATGAAGATGAACGACAGCTTGTCGCGCAGGGTCTCCCGGAGGTCCTTGCCGGCGATGAGAGCGGCGAGCCTCACGCGAACCGCCTCCTCATCTTGAGCACGGCGAAGAAGAAGAACGCCACGGCGAACCCGAGCGGGACGAGCACCTGCCAGCGGATGTCGGCCGCCCCACCTCCGCGCATGGCCGCGTCCCAACCCTGGATGAGCCAGCCGTTGGGCGTGAGCTTCTGCACCACGGCGTAGGTGCCGCTGGCCTGCGCCGTACCCGTGAAGTTGCCGCCCAGCAGCGCGAGGACAAGGTAGATGCCGGAGCCGATAGCGCCCGCCTGAGCGGGCGTCTTGGCGAACGAGATGACGAGCAGGGCGAGGCCGCCGGCCACGCCGGCGGCGACCAGCGTGAGCAGCACGACGGCGTCGAGGCGGCCCCAGTCGATGGAGAAGATGAGGCGGCCGGCGATGAGCAGCACCACCGCCTGCAGCAGCACCGTGACGAACACGCCGACGAACTTGCCGCCGATGATCGTGCCGTGCCGGGTGGGCGTGGTGAACAGCCGCGGCATGGTCCCGTCCCGGTCCTCGGTGAGGATCGTCCGCGCCACGTTGGCCGCGCCGAAGAACATGAAGAACACCATCATGCCGGAGAGCACGGCGCCGGTGACGCTGACCTCGCTCTCCGTCTTGCCGACCTTGGGCGAGCGCTGCGCGATCTTCAGGACGGACGAGATGCCGCCGTCGCGGCCGAACGCCTCGGCGGCGGTCGCGGCGACCTGGGCAGCCGGCGGGTCGCCGGCGGGGTCGCGCAGGGCGACGGCGCCGGCGGCGGCGGCACGCGCGCCGTTGAAGTCGGCGAGCACCTGCCCGACGACCCCCTCGACGATAGAGCCGCCGATCTCGCTCGTCGGGTTCTCGTAGATCTCGACCTCTGCAGTCGCCGCGGGGTCGTCGCCGTAGACGACCCGGCTGAAGTCCGCCGGCACGATGACGGCGACGGCGGCGTCGCCGTCGTCCACGGCCTTGCGCGCCGCGGCAGCGTCCTTGACACGCGTCACCTGCAGCACGTCCTTGAGGTCCGGGCTCTGGAGGATGGCGGCGATGGTCGCGCCCGCCGAGGCCGGCGCGCCGGGGGCTCCCGTGTCCTCTACGGTCACGGCGACCTTGGTGGCGGCGATCTCGAACGAGTCGCCGCCACCGAAGGCGAACCCGAGCAGGGAGGCGAGCGCGAGCGGCGCCACGAGCATCATCACCAGCGCCGGCACGTTGCGCACCGTGCTGCGCAGGTCCTTCCAGGCGATCGCGAAGACCTTCACGGCGCCTGCTACTCCCTCAGCGCGCGGCCGGTGAGGTGCAGGAAGACCATCTCGAGGTTCGGCTCGGTGACGTTGATCTCGGTGATGCGCGTGCCGGCCGCGGCCGCCGTCTCGAACAGCCGCGGCAGCACCTGGTCGGCGTCCTTGACGAGCAGCACGGCCTCGTCCTGCTCCACGTCGACCTTCTCCACCCCGGGCACCTCGCGCCAGCGCTCGGCCATGCCCTCGAGGTAGTGGTCCACGCGGGCGGTCACGCGGGCGTCCTGGCCCACGATCCTGACCAGCTCCTCGTGCGTCCCGAGCGCGATCATCTTGCCGTTGTCGACGATCCCGATGCGGTCGCTGAGCTCCTGCGCCTCGGCCATGTAGTGCGTCGTGTAGAGAATCGTCATCCCCTGGTCGCGGAGCGCGAGGATGCCGTCGAGGATCGACCGCCGGCTCTGCGGGTCGATCCCCACCGTCGGCTCGTCGAGGTAGAGCACCTTGGGCTTGTGCAGCAGCGCGACGCCGATGTTGACGCGCCGCTTCATGCCGCCGCTGAACTTGTCGACGCGGTCCTTCTGGCGCTCGACGAGCGTGATGAGCTCGAGCACCTCGTCCACCCGCTTCTTGAGCTCGTCGCCGGACAGCCCGTACATGCGCCCCCAGAAGATGAGGTTCTCGCGCGCGCTCATGTCCGGGTACAGGGCGATGTCCTGCGGCACCACGCCGATGGTCTCCTTGACCGCCTGCGCATCCGTGACCACGGAGTGACCGGCGATGGTGGCGTCGCCGCCGGTCGGCCTGAGCAGGCAGCTGAGCATGGAGATCGTGGTGCTCTTGCCGGCGCCGTTGGGACCGAGAAGGCTGAAGATCTCGCCCTCGGCGATGTCGAAACTGACGCCGTCGACGGCGAGCACGCCCTTTGGCGGGTCGTACTGCTTGCGCAGCTCCTGGACCTCGACGATGCTCACCGGCCGCTCCTCCCGTTCGCCTCGACGCCGAGCATCGTTATACACCCCACCCCGGGCGCTGGTCACGCACGTTGGGATACGTGTTCAGACCGTGAGCAGCCGGTGAGCGCCGACCGCGGGAGCGGAGACTGATTCACGTCGATGCGAGAGCCAGATCGACCATCTCGGCGTTCGTGGCGGCGAAGTCGCTGCCTACGGCGAGCAGCGGCAAGCCGCGGCTCTCGGCGAGCGCGTACGAACAGCAGTCGAGGATGTTGAGCGCGGCCCGGCGCCTGCCTTTGCCGAATCGCCGCCAGGCGTCCGCCGCCAGAGCAGCCTGGTCCGGAGTGAACGAGACGACCTCCACCGCGAAGATGTCCAGCAGGTGGTCCAGCTCCGCCTGCCCTGGCGCGCCCAGGCGCGAGGTCGTGACGATGGAGGCCTCGAGCGCGCAGCACGAGGAGAGAAGCGCCGTCTCCGCTTCGGAGAGCGCCACAAGGACGGCGTCGCGCGAGGGCTCCGCGAGCAGCGTCGCAAGGAGCGCGGACGTGTCGACGACGAGCGCCCGCGTCACGGCAGGCCGTGCTCGTCGTAGCCGAGGATCTCGTCGGGCGAGCGCCCGTCGAGCACGGGCAGGGCGTCGACGCGCTGAAGAGCCGCGCGCGCCAGCCTCAGCTTGTCGTGCGGGCTGCGGCGGCCCTCGACGCGCTCCAGGCGCTCCTCCAGCGCGCGACGGATGGCGGTCGTGAGGGACTCGCCGGTCTCGCGCGCGAGCTCGCGAGCGAGCCGCTCGGTCTGAGCGTTCTTGATGGAGATGCCCATGCGGGGATTCTACCATTCGCCAGCAGTTCTAGAACTCAGAACCAGCTAGTGCCTGTGATTTCACCATCGTGTGGGGAAATTGCAGGCGATGGAGCACCCCGAGACCCCCTTACTCCAACCGCACCCACGACGATGGCCCTGGCCGCAGTAACGGCCGGCCCAAGCCGTGTCTCGCCATCCTCTGCTGATGTAGCCGGATCGGGATCGGTCGCCTCCGATGGCGAGACCATGGTCTCGCAGCCGGACCGGGGCGCCGCCCCGCCTCAGCTCTGCGAGAGCAACGGCCCGAGCGGACGCAGCACGCAGACCGGGGTCTGCTCGTGGCCCTGCCCGAGCGGGTTGTCGCGCATCAGGCGCCTGGCGAGAGCGCGGTCGGCGCCCGGCGACGCGCCGAGAACGGTGGCCGTGAGGTCGTTGGCGTCGATGACGACGAACTCCACGCGACCGCCGGCGGCGCCGCTCAGCACGTCGGCGAGGTGCGTCGCCACGCCGTCCGGGTCGGCCGGGCCAAGCTTGGCGTGCGTGTTGTGCGGCGGCAGCGTGTTCCAGGTGGGGCCGTCGATGGCCTCCACGTCGGCGCCGGCGACCCTGTAGAAGAGGCCGCGCTTGCCGACGACCTTGCCGGCGGCCGAGACGGCCGCCGCGGCGACGATGCGCGGCGCACCGGCCTCGTCGATGGCCAGCTGCATCGTCTCGGGGATGCCGAGGCCGATGCCGTGCGGCGTCTTGGTCACGGCCTTGCTGAGGACCTTGGCGAGCTTCGTCGGGTGGATCTCGTCGAGAGCGTAGCTGCGGCCCTGGCTGGCGGCGATGGGCTTCTCGGCCATGACGACCAGGTCGCCGGGCTTGATGTGCGGCACGACGTGCCGCTCCATGACCAGATCGAGGTCGTCGCCGCGGGCCACGAGGTCGGTGTGCAGCGGCAGACGCGCGTACACCGTGCCGTTCGCGACCGCGAACAGGTGCTTCTCGTCGTTGGGCGTGAACTCGGCGAGGAGTCTCTCGGCCTCTGCGGCCGCGGCGGGGCCCTGCGGGCCCGCGGCCGCCGCCAGCAGCGCCGGCACCCGCGCGTCGCCCGGCTCGGCGATGGTCCCGCGGTGCACGGGGCCGACGGGGACCGGCGCGCTCAGCGCCGCCTCCACGTCGGCGTCCTCGATCACCACGCTGCGGTCGACGAACTCGCGCAGCCACAACTCGATGTTGGCGGCGCGCCAGAAGAACATGCTCTCCTCCACCTGGCCCTTGCAGCAGGCGCGGAACGCCTGCACCACGGCCTCGCCGTCCCAGTACGGCCGCGCCTGGAACGCCGGCGACTGGTAGAGGCTGGTGAACGCCGCGCGGCGCGCCTTGATCCAGCGCATCTCCGGCGTCGTGAACCCGACCTTCCAGCGGCGCAGGCGGATCTTCTCCGGCAGCGTGCCCTTGAGCGCGGCGCGCAGGATCCAGCGGCTCCAGCCGTGGCGCACGATCGCGTCCTCCGGCAGGCTCAGGATGTGGTCGACGAACTCCTGGTCCAGGTACGGCACGCGGCTCTCGATGCTGAACGCCATTGAGTTGCGGTCCTCGTAGCGCAGCAGGCACGGGAGGCTGTAGGTGAGCGTGTCCTGGAGCAGGCGCTCCTTGAGGTCCGACTGGGAGCGCCCGTACCCGGGGTCCGTGGTCCGGGCGAGGAACCCGGGCTTGAGCAGCGAGCTCGTCGCGAGGCGCTTGCGGCGCTGCTTGAGCCGCCGCTTGGCCAGCGGCGTGAGCACGTCGCGCGAGGCCGTGGCCTCCTTGCGCAACAGGTCGTACTTGCCTTCTTTGCGCAGCTGGCGCAGGTACACGAGCTGGTACGGCACGTAGCCGGCGATGAGCTCGTCGCCGCCCTGCCCGTCGAGCAGCACGGTGACCTGCTCGCGCGCGGAGCGCATCACACACCACTGCGCGTAGGGGCCGGTGCTGACGATGGGTTCTTCCTGGTGCCACACGAAGTCGCGCAGCTCGCCGATGAACTCGTGCGACGTCGGGTTGGTGTAGGTGGTGTCGGCGCCGGTGCTCTCGACGGCCATCTCGATGTACTCGCGCTCGTCGATGGGGTCGCCGTCGAACACGGCGCTGAAGGTCTTGAGCTGGCCGCGCAGCGACGCCGCGTCCGGCACGTCCTCCTTGAGCAGTTCGCTCATGAAGCTGATGATCGTCGTCGAGTCCAGACCGCCGGAGAGGCAGGAGCCGACGGGGACCTCGCAGACGAGGCGCCGCTCGACGCTCTCGCGGAAGCGGCGCCGGAAGTCGGCCGGGTCGTCGCCGCCGTCGCGCGAGAGCACCGGTGTCCAGTACGGGGTGCTCTCGAGCGGGGCGGCCAGCATGCCGGGCGCCGGAGCGGCTTCGCCGGCGACGGCCCGTCCAGCGGCAGCTCGATCCAGGTGGCCGCCGGCACGTGGTAGACGCCCGTGAAGAACGTCTCGGCGCGGTGGTCGTGGAACCCGTGCTGCAGGTACTCGAAGACCATCTGCTCGTCTGGCTCGGCGACCAGCTCGGGATCCTGCAGCAGCGCCTTGATCTCGCTGGCGAAGAGCAGCCGGCCGGTCTGCGGCGAACGCGCGTAGTAGAGAGGCTTGATGCCGAAGTGGTCGCGGTTCAGCACGAGCTTGCCGCCGCGCCCGTCCTCCCCGGCGCCGCGCAGGTCGGCGACGGCGAACGCCCACATACCGTTGAAGCGCGCGGCGCAGGCCGCTCCCCACTCCTCGTAGGCGTGGACGATGACCTCGGAGTCGCAGTGCGTGCGGAACGTGTGGCCGGCGGCCTCGAGCTCGGCGCGCAGCTCGCGGTAGTTGTAGACCTCGCCGTTGTAGACGAGCCAGACGGTCTCGTCCTCGTTGGCGACGGGCTGGTGGCCGCCCTCTCGGTCGATGATGCTCAGACGGCGGTGGCCGAGGCTGACGGACGGGGTCTCGAAGGCTCCCGCGTCGTCGGGCCCACGATGCACGATGGCGGCGGCCATGCGCCCGAGAAGCTGCCGGTCGGGTGAGCCTGCAAAGCCGAAGATGCCGCACATGCGCGGATGCTCCTGGGGGTCGGGATCGTTGACGGCGCGGCGGCGCTGCCGGTCTCCGCGCCGGTCCACCTTACCATCGGGGGGTCGCGACGGGCGAGCCGGGTGCGCCGGGGCGAGCCCGAGCGACCCGGAGACCCCGGAGCGCGAAACGGCCCCGGGACGTGACCGGCCCAGCCCCCGCGGCGGGCCGGCCACTTCCCGGGGCCGGGTCGGTCTGCTACCTCAGCTTCACCCGGTTGCCCGGGTGGGACATGCAGAAGTCGTCCTCGGTCACCAGCGGGAACGCGCCGACCACCGGCGCGGCACCGAAGGGCAGCTCACGGGAAGAGCCGCGGAAGTACGTCTCGGCCTGGAGCACCGCGGGCGGGGCCGCGCGACAGGTCCCCGCCTTGCCGGCGCCAGGGAGCTTGGCGAACGCCGGGCAGGTGCTGCAGCGCTCCATATCCTGGTCCATCCGTCCTCCTGTGACGCTCCGGGGCTTGGGTATTCCACACGCACCCCGCGCGGTCCTTCCCTCCTGCCCGCGGACGGCCGGCGTTGCCGCCGCCGCGACGGGCTCGATACACTCGGGCTCTTCCCGAGCCGAGGAGGTCGAGGTGCGCGAGCGCAAGGAAGTCCTGCGTGAGGTCCGGCAGCTGGACTACGTCTGGATCCCGATGCGGGACGGCACGCGGCTGGCGGCACGCGTCTGGCTCCCGGCGGACGCGGAGTCCGACTCCGTGCCCGGGATCCTGGAGGCGGTGCCGTACCGGCTCAGCGACGGCATGGCCGCCCGCGACGTCCTCATCCACCCGTACTGGGCCGCGCGCGGCTACGCGTGCGTGCGCGTCGACCTGCGCGGCAGCGGCGAGTCGGACGGCGTCCTCGAGGACGAGTACCACCCTCAGGAGCAGGAGGACCTGCTCGAGGTCATCGCCTGGATCGCGGCGCAGCCGTGGTGCGCCGGCGCGGTGGGGATGACCGGCATCTCGTGGGGCGGCTTCAACAGCCTCCAGCTGGCCGCCCGCCGGCCCCCGGCGCTCAAGGCCATCATCACCCTGATGAGCACCGACGACCGCTACGCGGACGACGTGCACTACAAAGGCGGCTGTGTGCTCGCCACCGACCTGCTGCACTGGAGCACGTGCATGCTGCACTGGCAGTGCCAGCCGCCGCACGAGGCGGCGGTGGGAGAACGGTGGCGCGAGCTCTGGGAGCAGCGGCTCGCGACCGTCAAGCCCTGGGTCCACACCTGGCTCGCGCACCAGCGCCGCGACGCCTACTGGAGGCACGGCTCGGTGTGCGAGGACTACGCCGCCATCGAGGTGCCCGTGTACGCCATCGGCGGCTGGACCGACGGCTACACGAACAGCGTGCCACGCCTGCTGGAGGGACTGACCGGGCCGCGCAAGGGGCTCATCGGCCCGTGGCCCCACGCCTTTCCGCACTACGTCACTCCCGGACCCGCCATCGGGTTCCTGCAGGAGGCGCTGCGCTGGTGGGACCACTGGCTCAAGGGCGAGGACACCGGGGTGATGGACGAGCCCATGCTCCGCGTCTGGATGCAGGACTGGGCGCCGCCGAAGCCGTGGCTGGACGAGGTGCCGGGGCGCTGGGCGGCGGAGGACGTGTGGCCGTCGCCGCGTCTGGAGCCCAGGCGGCTCCGGCTGGACGCCGACGGTGTGCTGCGTGACGCCGGCGGCGGCGGGGCGCCGGACCCGGAGGCGGCCGCCGCGCACGGCGCGGACGGCGGCCGCCTCAGCATCCTCGGCGCCCAGCTCTGCGGCGCCGACGCCGGCGCCTGGTGCGCCGAGAGCCAGCCGAGCGACTTCGCGCCCGACCAGCGGGCGGCGGAGGGCCAGTCGCTCTGCTTCACCTCGGCGCCGCTGCCGGAACAGCTCGAGATCCTCGGCCGCCCGCGGCTCACGCTCCGCTTCGCGAGCGACCGGCCGCTGGCGCTGGTCGCCGCCCGGCTGGACGACGTGGCGCCGGGCGGCGCCTCCCGGCTCGTCACCACGGAGGTCTTCAACCTGACGCACCTGACGAGCCACGAGCACCCGCAGCGGCTCGAGCCCGGCCGGGAGTACGAGGCGACGATCGCGCTCGACGCGATCGCCCAGTCCTTCCCGGCCGGCCACCGCCTGCGACTGGCGCTCTCGCCGACGTACTGGCCGTGGGCGTGGCCCTCGCCGGAGCCCGTCGCGCTCACGGTGGTCGCCGGCGAGAGCTTGCTGGAGCTGCCGGTGCGGCCGGAGCGGCCCGCAGGACGCGGACCTCCGGCCGTTCGACCCGCCGGTCGTGCCCGAGGGTCTGGGCGAGAAGACGGTCGGCGGCGGCCCCGGCGGCCGCACCTACACCCGCGACCTCGCCTCCGACGCGCGTCACCTGGACGTTCAACTACGTCGACGGCGGCAACGTCGTCCTCCCCAACGGCTGGGAGAGCGAGGAGTGGAACACGGTGAGCTACGACCTGCGCGAGGGCGACCCGCTCTCCGCCAAGGTCGTGGTGGACGCCGAGTCGGTGCTGCGCCGCGGCGCCCAGGGCCGGTTTCACATCGTCACCCACGGGGAGATGACCTGCGACGCGGACACGTTCTACGTCGCGGACGAGGTCACCGTCTACGAGGGTGAGGACGGCGACGAACGCGAGGTCTTCACGAGGTCGTGGTGGCACCAGGCGCCGCGCGACTTCGTCTGAGAGGGAGGGCGAGAGGATGTACTTCGGCGCGCACGTGAAGTCGTCGGGCGGCGTATGGCACGCCGTCGAGAACGGCGTGGATATCGGGGCGGAGGCGGTGCAGTTCTTCGCCGGCAGCCCGCGCACCTGGAAGCCGACGCTCTACAAGGACGCCGACTCGGCGAAGTTCCGGGAGCTGCGCGCCGGGTCCCCCATCCGCTTCGTCGTCATCCACACCATCTACCTGATCAACCTCGCCAGCGAGAACGAGGACTTCTACGAGAAGTCGGTCACGTCGCTCGCCGGCGCGCTGACGGCGGCCGACCAGCTCGGCGCGGACGCCATCGTCACCCACATCGGCTCTCATCAGGGCTCCGGGTTCGCCGCCGGCCTCGAGCGCGTGCAGCAGGGGCTCCGCAGGGCGCTCGCCGAGAGCGAGGGCTCGCCCGTCCGCCTGCTGCTCGAGAACACGGCCGGCGCCGGCGGCACCATGGGCGTCGACTTCCGCGAGCTCGGCCAGATCATCGACGCCGCCGGCGGCGACCCGCGCCTGGGCATCTGCGTGGACACGGCGCACATCTTCGAGTCCGGCGCCGACCTGCGCACGCGCGAGGGCGTCGACGGGGTCCTCCGCGAGCTGGACGAGAACTGCGGCCCCGACCGCCTCGCGATGTTCCACCTCAACGACTCCAAGACGCCGCTCGGCTCCAACCGTGACCGGCACGAGAACATCGGCGACGGCGACCTCGGCGACGTCGCGTTCCGCCTGCTGGTCAACGAGCCGGCGTTCGCGGACCTGCCCGGCATCCTGGAGGTGCCGGGGCTCGACGGCCAGGGTCCCGACCAGGAGAACCTGGCCCGGCTCCGCGCGCTCGTCGGCTGACGCCGGCTCGCGCCCCGGCGCACGTCATCGGCAGTCCATCCCCGCCTCGCGGGTATACTCCGGCTGCGCCGCACGACAGGCGCGCCACCCAGGACCGGAGGTGACGCCATGGAGTTCGTGACCGTGACCACCGTCAGCGATGCGGGGCTTGCCAACGTCGTCGTAGGAGTGCTCGAGCAGGCCGGCGTAGAGGCCGTCGTCGGGGGACCCGGCGCCCCCGACGTGTACCCCATGCCGTCGGTCCACCCGTTCCGCATCCTCGTCAAGGACAGCGATCTCTTGCGGGCGCGGGATGTCCTGGAGGAGTACGAGACCACGCCGGACGAGGCGGAGGACGACGAGTAGCGCCGGAGCCCATGCTCCCGGGGTCTGCTATCATCTGCCTCTTGCAGCGTTTTTTCGGCCCTGCGGGGCGTTCCCGACACGGGAGTAACGATGTTCGGACGCATCTTCGGCCGCGGCAAGGACGACCACGACCAGGCCGTCTGCGCAGAGTGTGGCCGCACCCTCCTCGCCGGCGAGTGGACACAGACCATCATCGACGAGCACGGCGACGAGCGGCTCATCTGCTCGCTCTGCGGACAGGCGTACACGGGCCACAATGAGCCCATCGCGGCCGCGCCCGCGACCGCCAACAACGGGCGCGTACGCGAGACGCGCAGCGAGTCGGCCTTCTTCGAGGACCCGGCGCCGATGGCATATCCGGCGCCAGAGCCGGAGGCCGCCTTCGAGCCGGCGCCGGCGCGCGAGGCGCGCGACACGCGCGCCGAGAGCGACGCCTTCTGGCAGGCGCTCAAAGACAAGGACGGCCAGATCGAGCAGCTCAAGGCCGACCTGGCGCGCGCGGAGGCCGAGCGGCAAGAGCTCGCCGGCCGGTTCGCGCACCTCGGCGCCGCCGAAGCCGTGGCCGACGCCGAGCCCGGCTCGCTCACCGGCGACTCGTCGGAGCCCGGTGAGCGCACCTGGGGCGAGACCCCTGCCGAGTTCGCCGCCGAGATGGCGGCGCTCCGCGAGGCCGAGCAGGCCCAGGCGTACCCGGGGGCCCCGGCCGAGGACGCAGTCGCCGTGGCGCCGACTCCGTACGACGCACTCGAGCCGGAGCCTGAGGTCGTCGTCGAGGAGGTCGTCGTCGAGGAGGTCGCGGAGACCATGGTGGTCGAGGAGACCGCCGCGCCTGCGGACGGTCTCGCGACGGAGCCCGGCACGGACGTGCTCGAGGCGCCGGCCGCCGAAGAGCCGGCCGTCCACCCGGTCGTGTTCGAGGACACCCAGCCCATCCCCGCCATCGACGCGGAGATGCTCGCCGCGGCGGAGGCGGAAGAGGACGTCAGCACCGGCGAGATCGCCGCGGCCGACGCGGCCGCGGCCGTGGCCGCCGGCGGCGGCGCGCTCCCCGGCGAGCCCGCGCCGCCGGCGCCGGAGCCGGCCGGCCCCACGGCCGCCGAGGCCGAGGCAGCGAGCGCGTCACTCACCTTGCTGCAGCGCGGAGTCGACCTGCTCAACGTGAGCAGGGTCCCGCGCAAGATCGCCGAGACCAACGAGCAGCTCGGGCTGCCTCACGTGCACTGCGGCTTCGACGGCGAGACCGTCGCCGTCACGTTCATGTGGACCATGGGGTGGTACCGGTTCCACGTGGATCTCGACAGCGGCGACGTCAGCCTGGACGACCGCGGCTACGAGGAGCTCACGCTGCAGCCCAATGCCGGCGTCCGCGCCGACGGCACCGTCCAGCTCGCGCCGGCGCAGATCAGCCGCGCCGCCGCCCAGCGCGTCCAGACGCCGGCCGAGACGCCGGTGGCTGCCCAGCCGGCCCCGGCCGCCGCGGCCCCAGCGGCTCCAGTGGAGCCGGAGACGCCGCGCGAAGCGGCGCAGAAGCCGCCGGAGTTCCTGAGCAAGTCGCTGCTCGGCCAGCGCAGCGACGACGAGTCGGCCTCGTGGGAGCAGACCCAGGCTCGCGACTTCGACTGGGACCGCTGAGCCGATCCGGCTTGCGCGGCCGGCCCGCCGCGGAGCGACGAGACGAAGAGGGCCGGGGCGCCTGACGGCGCCCCGGCCCTCTCTTTCGTTCGTCGCCGGCGCCAGGCCGGCCAAGCCACTCCGGATCAGAGCATCATGCCGCCGGAGCCGCCGAACATCCCGCCGAAGAGCTCGTTCATGAACAGGTCGAACGACTTCGCGCTCGCGGGCGGCGTGACTTCCACCGGCTGGTCGAAGTCGCCCATCGTCGCGGTGCCCTTGAGCGTGACACCCGTGACTCCGTCCATGTTCTCCTGCCCGGTCATGTCCATGGCGGCAGCGAACTGCGCCTTGTACATGTACGAGTCCTCGACACCGATCCAGTAGTCGACAGAGGCGTCCTTGAGCGTCTTGGCGAGCTCCTTGGCCTGCGCAGGGTCGCCCGTGAGGCCTTGGCCGAGCTGGCCGAGGTCGCTGCCGGCGCCGCCGAGCTTCTCGGTCAGGCTCGGGTCCTCGGCGGCCTTCGCGAGTGAGTCGGCCAGCTTCTGCGGGTCGGCAACGGCCGTGATGTGGTAGACCTCGACGCCGTTCATGTCCTCGGTGCCGGCGAGCTCGTACTCGGTACCCCACGTGGACGGGTCGACGCCCATGCTCTTGAGCTGCTCGGTGGGAGCCGCACCCGTCTCGGCCTGCTTGCCGAGGGCCTTGGCGTTCTCGCTGTCGACCTTGTACCAGGCGCCCTGGTACTCGACCCACGCCTTGGTGCCCTCGGCCTTCATCCCGAACTCCAGCGTCTGGCCGGCGATGCCCACGGTCATGGTCATGTCGGCGGCCGTCGGCTCGTTCGCGCTCTTGCCCTTGGCGCTGAAGGTGATTCCCTGGGAGAGCAGCGCCTTGGCCGTCGGGTCGGTGATCTTGCTGGTGTCGCCCTGCATCTGCATGGCGAAGTCCGCGGTGAACGAGGCGCTGCTCACCGCGGCCATCTTGGCCTCACTGTCCTTGACGATCTGGTCCGCCGACCTGCCGTCGGTCGCGACGGTGGTGGCTGCCGAACTGTCCGCCGACGCCGTGTCGCCGCTGCCGCCGCAGCCGGCGAGCGCGGCGGCGGCGAGCACGAGCGCCAGGACGAGAAGCAGGACGGCTCCGCGACTGGAGACTCTACGCATGGTGGATTCCTCCCATCTTGCCCACTCGGCGCGAGGGATCCCGCGCTCGGTCTTCTTCTCGGCCGTTCTGGCCCCCTCCTTTACAGGAGGATGCCCGGAGACGTCAGCCTTACGGCTGTTTGGGGGAGACGACGACGGCGCGGAACGGTTCGTTGCCCTCCGAGACCGTCTCCACTCGCGTGTGATCCTTGAGGTGCAGGTGGATGACCTTGCGCTCGGCCGCGCTCATCGGCTTGAGGGTGATGGCGGCGGCGTCACGCGCCACCTTCTGCGCGGTGCGGTCGGCGAGCGCCGTGAGCGCGGCGGCGCGGCGGTCACGGTACCCCTCCGCGTCGACGATGACCTGGCGACGCTCGCGCCGGGCGCCGTTGACGACGATGGCCGCCACGTACTGCAGCGCGTCGATCGTGGCGCCGTGGCGGCCGATGAGCAGGCCGAGGTCGTCGCCGCTGATCTCGGCGCGCACCCACTCGTCCGCCTCGCTGGCGCCGACGTGCGCCTCGACGCCCATGAGGTCCACGACCGTCTGGATGAACTCGCGGAGCTTCTCGGCGCCCGGCGGGAGGTCGGCCTCGACCCGCTCCTCGGAGGGGCGGAGGCGGGCCTCGACCCGGGCCTCCATCTTGCCGCGCCCGAAGAACCCGCCCTTGCTGCCCTCGTCGAGCACGATGTACTCGACGTCGGCCGGGTTCAGGTAGGGGACGATCTTGCGCAGCCGGTCCAGCGCCGTGCGCTCGGCCTCCTGGATGGTGGACCCGCCGCCGATGGTGGCGAACTCGGTCTCTTCTTCGTCGTCGATCTCATCGTCTCGTCGATCTCGTCGATCTCGTCGATCTCGTCGTTCTCATCGATCTCGTCGATCGGCTGGAGGTCGTCCGGCTCTTCCATCGTCTGCCCCCTGGTTGGGTGAGAAGAGACGCGGGCGGCCCGAGGACGTCAGTCGTCCGCCGGGCCGTCCGCGCTGGTGTTCGCTCCCTGGTCGCCGCCGGCGGACGAGCCGTCCGCCGACTGCTCCGCGGCCGGCTTGTCCTTCGCGCCGGCCGGCGGCTTCGTCTGGCCGCCCTGGCTCTTGGGCTTGCCGCCCGTCTGGCCGGGCTTGCTGCCCGTGCCCGGCTTGCCGCCCGTCTGGCCCGGCTTGCCGGCCTGGCCCGTGCCGGGCTTGCGCTTGCCCTTGCCGGGCGGCGCCGCCTTCTTGGCGCCCTGCGCCGGCTTCTTGCCGCCGGCCGCGCCCGAGGCGCCGGTCTTGGCGCCCGTCTGGCCGCCGCTCTTCTGCGCGATGCGCTGCTCGCGCTGCTTGGCGGCCTCCTGCTGGGAGGACATCATGGCCTCCATGAAGCGGCTGCGCTTCTTGGGCTTGGCCTTGGCCTTCGCCGCCAGCTCTTCCGGCTTGGGCATCGTCTTGCGGATGACCAGCTGCTGCCCGATGGTCCAGACGTTCGTCGTGACCCAGTACACGAACAGACCGGCCGGGAAGTTGAAGAGGAACAGCACGAAGACGATGGGCATCGCGCGCATGATCCACTTCTGCATCTGGTCGCTCTGCGTCGCCACCATGAGCTCCGTGGAGATCATCTGCGACACCACGTAGACCACGAGGAGGATGTAGTAGGGGTCCGGCTGGCCCAGATGCGGGATCCACAGGAACGACGCCTGGTTGAGTGCCTCCACCGAGGCCTGGTAGGCCGGGGCCTCGAGCGGGCCGAGGCCCTTGATGGCCGCGTACAGGCCGATGAACACCGGCAGCTGGAGCACCAGGGGCAGGCACGAAGCGAACGGGTTGATGCGGTGCTCCGAGTAGAGCTTCATCGTCTCTTCCTGGATCTTGGCGCGGTCGTTCTTGTACTTGGCCTGCAGCGCCTTGACCTGAGGCTGGATGAGCTGCATGTGCTGCGCCGACTTGTACTGCTTCCAGGTGAGCGGGAAGAGGATGAGACGCACGATGATGGTAAGGCCGATGATGGCGAGGCCCCACGTCCACTGGTCGCCGAGCCCGAGTCCGGCGAGGAAGTCGTTGATGGTGACGAGCACCCAGTGGAGCAGCAGGATCAGCTCGGAGAGGATCGGGAAGTTATACACGCGCGCTCACATTCCGGCCGGCATGGTCGTGCCCGCAGTCGTGGTGGGACCGTCGCGGGGGCACAGGGTCGTACCCGCCGTAGCTGAAGGGGTTGCAGCGGAGCAGGCGCCAGCTCGCGAGGCCGATGCCCTTGAGGGGCCCGTGCTCCCGGATGGCGCCGATGGCGTAGTTGGAGCATGAGGGGTAGTACTTGCAGCGCTGGCCCAGCATGGGCGAGAGCGTGTACTGGTACACGCGGATGAGGCCGATGAGGACGAAGTCCGCGGCCGCGACGAGGGCGCCGAGCACTCTACGCATGCTCCGCCTCGTGAGGAGTCCGGAGCGATCCGAGCAGCTCACGGACGGCCGCGCTCACGAGACCCTTCTCGCCTTCTCCCTCGCGCGTGACGAGCTCGATGAGTTGCGGGCGCGCGATCACGACCAGATCGTACTCCTCGGCAAGCTGCCCGCGGCTGGCCTGGAAGGCCTCGCGCAACAGCCGTTTGACGCGGTTACGGACGACGGCTCCGCCCAGCTTCTTCGACACCGAGAGGCCGAGACGCGGCCCCTCGTCGCCCGGCTCGGCCGGGCGCCTGAACCAGTACAGCACAAGGAAGCGAGAGGCCGTCGAGCTCCCCTGCCGATAGATACGCTGGAAGTCGGAGGAGCGAGAAAGGCGAGAGCGTTTGGCGGCCATGGGGGCCGCGGCTACGCGGAGAGGCGCTTGCGCCCCTTCTGCCGGCGGCTCTTGATCACCGAGCGACCCGCGCGCGTGCTCATGCGCTTGCGAAAGCCATGGGTCTTGCTGCGCTTGCGGGTATTGGGCTGGTAGGTCCTCTTCACTGCTTCCTCGCACGATTGCCGATAGTCAGAACGCAGAGTATAGCCAAGCGGCGGAGGCCGGGTCAATTTGGCCCGCAGGGCCGGGACCCGGCCTCCGCCGTCCGCACGTCCCCCCCACGCTCACGAAAGCTCAGACGTTGCCGATATGGGCTACTGGGAAGGAGACCGCCGGAACACACGATGTTGCTCGAAGGATCCATCCACAGGTTCAACCTCGCGGGCGTCCTGCAGTTCCTCGCGCAGGGAGCAGCCACCGGCGTGCTCGAGGTCCGGGACTTCGAGGAGTACGGCTTCATCTATCTCGTCAACGGGCAAGTGGAGGCGATCTCCCTGCCCATCACCGACGAGAAGCTCGGCACGCGCCTCGTCAGGGCCGGCTGCCTCACCGAGCAGCAGCTGGCCGAGGCCCTCATGGAGGACGCGGGCCTCTCCCACGAGCAGAAGAAGTTCAAGCCACTCGGCCAGCGGCTCATCGAGAAGGGCTACGCGACCAAGGAGATGATCCGCCGCATCATGGAGCGCCAGACCACGGACCAGGTGTTCGAGCTGGCGCACTGGAGCAGCGGCGTGTTCCTCTACGACGAGCCGGAGCAGATGCCCAGGTTCCAGGTGGCCATCGAGGGCGACGTGCAGGGACTGCTGCTCGACGCCTACCGGCGCATCGACGAGGGCGAGCACGCGCGCAAGGCGGCCAACGTCGTCGACAACGAGGTCTGCTACGCCTGCCCCCTCGAGAGCGAGTGCAGCGCGGAGATCCGCACCCGGTACCTGAAGAAGGACGTCTGCCTCTGGCGCGAGATGGGGGCGGTCCTGGACGAGGGCTACGAACGCCTGCGCGACTCGCGCTCAGCTCTACCGCTCGCGCGACGACGACGAGGGCACCACGCTCGACGCCTCCCTCGACTCTGAGTGAGGCTCGAGGGCGAAGCGGGGTCACCGTCGGGGGCGCCGCAGTACACCCGACAGTAGCCTCCGGAGGTGCCGCAGGCGCCGCATGCGAGCTATCGTCGGGGGCGCCGCAGGTGCACCCGACTGTAAGCGGCGAAGGCGCCGAAGGCGCCTCCTCCGCTTGGCCCTCCTCGGTAGAGGGTACTGACGACCCGTGGCTGCTCAGCGCGACATAGACCGAGGCTTCAGGCACATCCTGGACGCCATCACCGACGGTGTCTACGTCACCGGCCCCGACCGCACCATCGTCTACTGGAGCGCCGGGGCGGAGCGCATCACGGGCTACAGCGCCGACGAGATGGTCGGCCGCCGCTGCGACGAGGACCTCCTCGGCCACACCGACCTCGAGGGCGTGCGCCTCTGCCTGACGGGCTGCCCGCTCCAGGATTGCCTGGACACAGGGCACGAGCACGCCATCAGCGAGGTGTTCCTGCGGCGCAAGGACGGCGAGCGCCTGGCCGTGTACGTGAAGACCGCGCTGCTCGAGATCGATGGCGAGCGCCACGGCGTGGAGATCTTCGGCGAGCTCGAGACCGTCGCCGGCAAGGAGCTCGCGCAGCGCATGCAGCAGCTCTCCGACTCCGCCATCTCGGATCCGCTGACCGGTCTGTTCAACCGCCGGTATCTGGACGCCGCGCTCGGCCAGCAGTACGCGATGTTCAAGAGGCTGGGCCGCAGGTACGGCGTCATCCAGATCGACATCGACGAGCTGAAGGCGATCAACGACCGCCTCGGCCACCTCGCCGGCGACGGCGCGATCCGGTTCGTCGCCGGCGTCATCTCCGACAACGTCCGCGAGATGGACGTCGCCGCCCGCTACGGCGGCGACGAGTTCGTCGTGATCTGCAGCCTGGCGAGCGAGGAGGATCTCGCCGTCTACGGCCGGCGCCTGGTCAGGCTGGTGCACGATTCGCGCTTCGCGCCGGCGGAGGACGCCGGCCTGCGCGTGACGCTCTCGGCCGGCGGCGCGCTCGTGGCCGCCGGCGACGAGGACGAGAGCGCGGCCCTCGCGCGTGCGGACGCCGCCATGTACGCGGCCAAGCGCAGCGGGCGTGACGACTTCGAGTCGCCGGCAACGGGAGCGGCGGGTGACGCCGGGTGGCGGCGAGCTGCGCCGCAACCCGGTCAACGGCAGGCTCGCCATCGTGGCCCCGGCGCGCGCCACCCGCCCGGCAGACGCGGCGGGGCGAGCCACGGCCGCGCCGCCCTGCCCGTTCTGCGCCGGCAACGAGCCGCTCACGCCGCCGGAGGTGGACGCGGAGCGTCCCGCCGGCGGCGAGAGAGACGGCCCCGGCTGGACCGTCCGCGTCGTCCCCAACAAGTACCCGGCGCTCGAGGGCCGGCACGAGGTCATCGTGCACTCGCCGGACCACGGCGAGGAGCTCGAGGACCTGGGTGACGAGCGTCTGGCGGACGTCCTCGCGGTGTGGCGTCGCAGGATCGACGCGCAGCTCGCCGGCGGCGCCGCCGCGGTCACCCTCATCGGCAACGTCGGTCCCGGCTCGGGCGCCTCCCTGGAGCACCCGCACGAGCAGCTGTTCGCCACGCCCGTCGTGCCGCCGCTCCTGCTCGACGAGCTCCTCGAGGCCGAGCGGCACCGCAACCGCTACGGCATGTGCGTCGTCTGCGAGCAGCTCGAGACCGCCGGCGAGCGCCTGGTGCTGGACGGCCCCGTCCGCGCCTGGGTGCCCGAGGCGAGCAGGTTCAACGGAGAGCTGTGGCTCGCGCCGGCCGACCACCAGGCGGACTTCCGCGAGGCGGACCTCGCCGCAGTCGCACCGGCGCTGCGCCGCGCCCTCGTGGCCGTCAAGGCGTCGCTGACCGGCGCGCCGCTGAACTTCTGGCTGCACACGGCGCCGGCCGACCTGCGCGGCCCGTTCCACTGGCACCTCGAGATCGCCCCGCGCACTTCGACGCTCGCCGGCTTCGAGCTCGGCAGCGACATCGCCGTGGTCGTCAAGGACCCCGTCGTGGCCGCCGGGGAGTACCGGGCCGCACTGCCGCCGGCCTGACCCGCCTCAGCCGCCGCGGTCGTGCCGCAGGGCGAGCTGGCCGCAGGCGGCCTCGATGTCGCCGCCGGGGGAGTTGCGCACCGTCACGCTCACCCCGGCGCGCTCCAGGCGAGCGTGCAGCGCCTCGATCTTCGCCGGGGGCCGGCCGCGAGAACGCGCCGCCGGTCTCGTTGTAGGCGATCAGGTTGAGGTGGTAGAGCGGGCGGCGCAGGCGCTGCGCCAGCGCCACCACCTGCGCCGGCGTGTCGTTGACGCCGCGCAGCACGACGTACTCGAAGAGCAGCTTGCGCCGCGTGGCCTTGACGTACCGCTCGCACGCGGCGAACACCGCCTCCAGCGGGAACGTCCTGTTGAGCGGCACGAGCCGGTCGCGGAGCTCGTCCGTCGCCGCGTGCAGGCTGACGGCCAGGTTGAGCTGCAGCGGCTCCGCGGCGAACCGGTCGATGCCGGGCACCACTCCGACGGTGGACACCGAGATGCCGCGCGCCGCGAGCCCGAACCCCGCAGGGTCGTTGAGGAGCCGGCAGGCGCGCAGCGTCTGGTCGTAGTTGTGGAACGGCTCGCCCATGCCCATGAAGACGACGTTGGTCACGCGCCGCTCGGCGGCCTCGCCGCGCAGCACGCGGGCGAAGTGCAGCACCTGGTCGACCATCTCCTCGGCCGTGAGGTCACGGCGCAGGCCCAGACGCCCCGAGGCGCAGAACGAGCAGCCCACGGCGCACCCGACCTGGGTGGAGACGCAGACCGTGGCGCGCCCGGCCACCAGCATGAGCACAGCCTCGACCGGGTGGCCGTCCGCGGTCTGGAAGAGCGTCTTGCGCGCCGTGCCACGCGGCGCGGCGCGCGTCTCGACCTCGGTCAGGGCGAGCGGCGAGAGCCGCCCGGCCAGCTCCTCCCGCAAGGCGAGCGGGAGCGTGGTCATGGTGGCGAAGTCGGCGACGAGCCCGCGGGTGAGCGCCTCGTAGACCTGGCGGGCGCGGTACGCGGGCTCCCCCAGTTCCGCCAGTGCGGCGGCGATGACGTCGGGTTCGAGCACAGGGCCATTCTATGCCGGGCAGGGAATGATGAGGGGGAACGCGAAGGAGCGACCATGACAACCGTGCAGATCATCGGCGTCTCCGTCGCAGGCGCGGCGGTGCTGCTGCTCATCCTCGCGCTGATCGTCACCCGCCGACCGCGGCAGGGATGACGACCAGGACGAGGCGCGCCCGCAGCCGTCCTTCCTCGACCAGGCGCCGCAGGACACCTTCTCCGTGCTGGGCAAGCCCGAGCAGGACGTGGAGGACATCACCATCGACCCCGCCTACGAGCGCGCGCTCGCCGCCGAGCAAGCCGCCGCTGCCGCCGGTGCGCAGCAGGCGAGGCAGCCACAACCCGGCGGCCTCGGGCTCGACTGGGGTCCGGATCTCAGTGTGCGGGGGCTGGAGCCCGAGCCGTTGGCGGCGCCCTCGTGGGGCGACGACCCGGAGACGACCGGCGAGCTGCGCACCGACGAGGCCGAGATCACCGGCGAGCTGCGCACCGACGAGGCCGAGATCACCGGCGAGCTGCTACTCGACGCGGAGACCACCGGCGAGCTTCGTACCGGCGCCGGGGCAGACGAGGGACGACAGGCCGGGGACACCGCCGCCGCCGGCAGAGGAGCCCCAGGCCCCCGAGGGAGAGAACGAGAGCCGTATGGTCCCGCTCTCGGACATCATCGTCACCACCAGCGGCAAGATGGTCGACCTGCAGGACCCCGACGTGCGCCGCATGCTCACGGAGCTGGTGACGTTCGAGATCGACCAGGCGGCGGACTTCCGCCGGCGCGGCCAGACCATCGACGCCGTGCTGCAGCTCACGGAGGCCGAGAAGGTCTCCCGGGCGCTCGGCATGACCGAGTCGGCCAAGCGCATCCGGGCGATGATGGAGGAGATCCGCCAGGAGAACTAGCCGGTGGCTAGTTCGTCAGACTCTGAAGAGGCGGCGGAATCCGCCCACCGCGACGCACGAACGCGCTGTTGCCGGCGGTGCTGACCTTCATCACCGGCCCCTCTCCGAACAGCCCGCCCAGCGTGACCCAATCCCCGAGCTGCTTGCCGGCCGCCGGGATGAGCCGCGCGCCGGTGGTCTTGGAGTTGATCATGCCGATGGCCATGACGTCGGCGACGGTGCCGGCCAGGGCGTCGCGCGTGATGTCGCCGGGGACGACGATCATGTCGAGGCCGAGCGAGCACACGGCGGTCATGGCCTCGAGCTTCTCGATGGGCAGGTTGCCGTCGGCGGCGGCCCTGGCCATGGCCTTGTCCTCGCTCACCGGGATGAAGGCGCCGGAGAGGCCGCCGGTGGAGGAGGTCGCCATGGTGCCGCCCTTCTTGACGGCGTCGTTCAGCATCGCCAGCGCGGCAGTGGTGCCGGGCGCCCCGACCGACTCGAGGCCCATGCTCTCGAGGATCTCGGCGATGGAGTCGCCCACCGCCGGCGTGGGGGCGAGAGAGAGGTCGATGATGCCGAGCTCGGCGCCCAGCATCTGCGACGCCTCCTGGGCGATGAGCTCGCCGACGCGCGTGATCTTGAACGTCGTGCGCTTGATGAGGTCGGCGAGCTCGATGAACGAGGCGTCCGGGTTGGCGGCGACGACGTTGCGCACCACGCCGGGGCCGGAGATGGCGACGTTGATGCTCGCCTCGGCCTCGCCGCTGCCGTGCATCGCGCCGGCCATGAAGGGATTGTCCTCCGGCGCGTTGCAGAAGATGACGATCTTGGCGCAGCCGATGGAGTCCTGCTCGGCCGTCCGCTTGCTGACGGCGAGGAGCACGTCGGCCATGCGCAGCACCGCGTCCATGTTGATGCCGGCGCGCGTGGAGGCCACGTTGACCGACGAGCACACGCGCCCGGTGCCGCCGATGGCGTCGGGGATCGCCTCGATGAGCGCGGTGTCGCTGCGCGTGAAGCCCTTCTGGACGAGCGCGCTGAAGCCGCCGAGGAAGTCGATGCCGATCTCGTCGGCGGCCGCGTCCAGCGCGTGCGCGACCTCCACGTACGCGCTCGGGTCGTCGCTGCCGACGACGTTGGCGATCGGCGTCACCGAGACTCGCCGGTTCACGATCGGCACGCCGTACTTCTCCTGCAGCTCCGCGGCGACCTCGACCAGCTTGCCGGCGCGGCGCACGATCTTGGCGTGGATGCGCTCCGCCGTGCGGCGCGGCTCACCGGCGGCACAGTCGTCGAGCGAGATGCCCATGGTGACGGCCCGGACGTCGAGGTTCTCGGACCGGATCATGCTGACGGTCTCGAGGATCTCCTGGGAGGTGATGAAGACCACGGCCGCGCCTCTAGATCCGGTGCATGAACTTGAAGATGTTCTCGTGCTGCACGCTGATCTGCAGCCCGATGCGGTCGCCGGTCGCCTCCAGCGCGTCCTTGAGGGCGGCGATGGTGGTCTCCCCCTGGTCGAACGAGACGAACATGATCATCGTGAACATCCCGTTGGCGACCGTCTGGCTGACGTCGTCGACGTTGGCGTCCTGCTCGGCGATGGTGGTCGCGACCTGCGCGAGCAGCCCGTGGCTGTCGGGGCCGAGAGCCGTGACGATGACGGTTGTGCGCATCGGGGACGTCCCTGGGAGAAGGTGGGCGGAAGCAGGCGGCAAGTATACTAGATGCCCATGGCGATTCCCCCCGACTACGGCCCCGCTGGGGCCGCTCCGACCGTCCCTGCCCGCCGCCTCGACAGGCTCGACCGGGCCGTCTCGCGGCGCCTCGCCATGGGCTGGCCGCACCCGCGCTGGTTCACCGTGCCGCTGGGCGGCCTCTCACTCTCCGCGAACTACGGTGTGCTCTGGTACGTCCTCTGTCTGGTCCCTTGGCTCTTCGGCGCCGCCGACCCGCTGTGGAAGGCGTTGTACGTGGCGGTGCCGGTCACACTGGTGGAGATGACCGGATTCGTGATCAAGCACTTCGTCGGCCGCGCGCGGCCGCCCGTCGCCGACCCCTCGCAGCCGGAGCAGATCCCGCTGCCGCTGAGCAAGTCGTTCCCGTCGTCGCACGCCAGCATGGCGGTGGTCGGAACGTTCACGCTCGGCATGCTGTACCCTCAGTGGATCCCCGCCCTCGTCGTGCTGTCGCTGGTGCTCATGTTCAGCCGCGTGTACCTCGGCGTGCACTACCTCGGCGACGTCCTCGGCGGCGTGGTGTACGGACTCATCTGGGGGGCCGCCTGGGTCCTCCTCGTCCCGGCGCCGGTGTGACGTGGGCGCGCTGAGCACACGCGGGGGCAAGCTGGCGGTGGCCGTGGCGGCGATCCTCGTGATCGTCATCGGGCTCGCCGCCGCCGGCGCGTTCGACGGCTGGGGCGGCGGCGGCGAGGAGGAGGGGAGGCCGTCGGCCGCCGTGTCCAGCTCCCCCTACGGCGGCGTCGCCAACGCCACAGCCAAGGTGCTGGCCCGGAGCGTCGGGCAGCGCCCCGCCGACTCGTGGGGCGAGATCCACGCGCGTGAGTTCATCACCAGCGCGCTCCAGCAGTACGGCTACTTCCCGCTGCTGCAGGAGTTCATCACCACGTCGAGCGGCCGCCGCATCCACTCCGGCAACATCATCGCCGTCAAGCAGGGCGAGACGGCCAAGCGCCTCATCGTCGGGGCGCACTACGACTCGGCCCCCGTCGGCGAGGGCTACACCGACAACGCCACCGGCATCGGGCTGCTGCTCGAGGTCGCGGCGCGCATCAAGAAGGTGCCCACCCCGTACACCGTCGTCTTCGTCGCGTTCGGCGCCGAGGAGGAGGGGCAGCTGGGGTCCCGCCACTACCTGGCCTCTCTGGGCGACGTGGAGCGAGGCGCCACGATCGGCATGATCGACCTCGACGCGCCGGCCGGCGGCGACGAGCTCTCCGTGGCGAGCCGGTTCGGCGGCGCCACCTGGCTGCGCGACGACGCCCTGAGCGCAGCCGACATGCTCGGCGTGCCGCTGGTCACCAGCCCTGAGGCGCCGGGGCGGCCGGCGGGAGTCGTGTGGGCGCCGTCCGACGACCTCCCGTTCGCCAACGCCGACATCCCCACGGCCGTGTTCAGCGCCGTCAGCTGGGAGGCGAGCAAGGGGCGCAAGCTGGCCCAGACCGCGTCCGTCCCGTCCATGTGGAATACTCCCCGGGACACCGTCGCCTACGTCGACGAGAAGTTCCCCGGGCGGGTCCGGGACCAGCTCCGGGACATGTCCCGCCTGCTCGAGACCCTGCTCACCAGCAAACTGAAGAGGACCCCGTGAAGCTCGGCATCGTCGGTCTGCCCAACGTCGGCAAGACCACCCTGTTCAACGCGCTCACGCACGCGCAGGCCGCGGCCACCGCGTACGCGTTCACCTCGGCCGAGTCCAACCTCGGCGTGGTCGCCGTGCCGGACCCACGGCTCGACAGGCTGGACGAGGTCCTCGAGACGCCGAAGAAGGTCAACGCCACCATCGACCTGGTCGACATCGCCGGTCTGGCCGAGGGAGCAAGCCGCGGCGAGGGACTCGGCAACCGGTTCCTCGCCGACATCCGCGGCGTCGACGCGGTAGCGCATGTGATCCGCGCCTTCGAGAACCCCGAGGTCGCGCACGTCCGCCCCACCCTTGACCCGCGCGCGGACGTGGACCTCGTGGAGACAGAGCTCGTGCTCAGCGACATCGAGCTGGTGGAGCGCCGCCTGGACAAGACGCGCAAGACGGCGCGCAGCGGCGACAAGGCGGCGAAGCGCGAGCTCGAGGTCCTCGAGGCGCTGAACGCCGAACTGCTCGACGGCAAGCTGGCGAAGCGCATCGAGCGCGCGGCCGGCGACGAGGCCCTGTTCCGCGAGCTCGCGCTCGTGAGCGACCGGCCCGTGCTGTTCGTCCTGAACACCGACGACGACCAGAGCGCCGAGGCCGCGCTGGAGCAGCACGCGGACTTCGTGGAGTGGGCGAGCGGCCGGGGCGACCAGGTGGTCGCCGTCGCCGCGCGCCTCGAGGCCGAGCTCGCCGACCTCGAGCCCGAAGAGGCGGCCGAGTTCCGCGCCGAGCTCGGGGCCGACGACGCCGGCACGCTCGACGTCGTCCTGCGCGCCGCTTACGAAGTGCTCGGCTACATCACCTTCTTCACCGGCGACTTCCGCAGCAGCGAGTCGCGCGCCTGGCAGCTGCCCCGCGGCTGGACCGCCAAGCAGGCCGCGGGCCGCATCCACAGCGACATCGAGCACGGGTTCGTGCGCGCCCAGGTCGTCAACATCGACGACCTCATCGAACTGAAGTCGTTCCACGCCGCGCGAGAGAAGGCGCTGCTGCGCACCGAGGGCAAGGAGTACGTCGTCCAGGACGGCGACGTCATCAACTTCATGCACACGGGCTGAGGCCCGCGGCGGGGCCCGGGGCCGACGCCCGCAGCCGCTCAGTCCTCGAGCTGGATCCTGATCGACTCCGGCCTTGGCCTGTACCGGGTACGACTCCGCGACCGGGCCGTCGAACCACACGGAGACCATCTGGCCGGCGCCGAGGTCGGCGGCCGTTCCCTCGCCGCCCTTGAGCTGCCAAACGACGGTGTCGGCGGTGACGGTGACGCTGGCGCGGTCCACCGACCCCTTGATCGCGCCGTCGTCGACGACGAGCAGGGTCGGGAGGCCCGTGTCGGCGTTCGTGGCGAGGTCGTGGATGGTGCCGGTGATGTCGGCGGGAGTGGACGGCGGGGCGGTGGCCGACGAAGCCGGCTGAGCGGTCGAGCCACCGCACCCGCCGACGACGGCCGCCCCCAGCACGAGGAACGCGGTCAGAGCCACGAGCATGCTGCCGGTGGGTCTCATGAGCACACCTCCAACGCCGTGAGCGGAGCCGTCGTCGCAGGGGAGACGCCGGTGCCTCGGTCTGCGTTCGCGGCGGGCATACAATCAGGGCCGGACCCTGCCGACCGATGGATACGACCGACCGACATCTTCGCATACCCGACGGCTTCCGGCTGCGCCGGCCCGCAGAGGCGGACGCCGGCGCCGTCGCCGAGCTCAAGCGCGCCGTGGAGGTCGCCCGCCACGGCGACTCAGACGAGACCGTGGACCTGGTGCGCGAGGAGTGGGCGCTGCCGCGGCTGGACCTCGAGCGGGACGCGTGGCTGGTCGAGGACGACCGCGGCCTCGCCGCCTACGGCTTCTGCTGGGTCGAGGCCCCGCCCGGCGACATCGTCGCCGAGCAGGTCGTCGACCCCGCCCTGCGCGGCCGCGGGCTGAGCGAGCTGCTGCTGGACCTCGGGGAGAGCGCGCGCGGCGGAGCTGTTCCGCGCCGCGGCCCCGGACCGCGACGGCAGCCTGGGCGTGTGGTCCCACGAGAGCGACGCGCGGCGCATCGAGCTCTTCGAGCGCCGCGGCTACGAGCGCGTACGCACGTTCCTGCGGCTCGACCGCGACCTGGGACCGGCCGTGGAGGATCCCGTCTGGCCGGCCGGCATCACCGTCCGGGGCTTCCGCACCGGCCGCGACGAGGCTCCCGTGCACGCGGCCGGAGAAGAGGCGTTCCGTGATCACTTCCGGCCGGCCGAGATGGACCTCCAGGAGTGGACCGAGTTCCGCTTCTCGCGTGACGACCTCGATTTCGGCCTCTGGTTCGTCGCCTGGGACGGCGACGAGGTGGCCGGCGGGGTCCTCAGCTTCGAGACGCCCGTGGGCGGCTACGTCGACGAGCTCTTCGTGCGCCGCCCGTGGCGCGGCCGCGGTCTCGGACGCGCGCTCCTGCTGCAGGCGTGCGCCGAGCTGCACCGGCGGGGCCTGCCGCTGGCCTACCTCGGCGTGGACTCGCAGAACCCCACCGGAGCGATGCACCTGTACGAGTCGGCGGGGTTCCGCTCGCTGCGCGGATCCACCTTCGTCTACGAGAAGGGCCTCGTCGCCGGTTGACGGCGTGGGCCGGCGGAGGCCGCGGCGAAGCCCACGGCCGCCGCCCTCGCCCGCCGGGGCTACAATCGGCAGCGGTCCGGCAACTGGAGGTGACAGTGGGTTCACGCATCGTGCAGGCGTTCTCGCGCCACGGGTACCTCCTTTCGTTCGCCGCGATCACCCTCAGTACCGTGGTGTTCCTGCCCGGGCGCGACATCTTCGCCAAGGGCCAGTGGGCGCTCCTCTACCTGCTGGTGATCCTGCTCGTGGCGAGCGCCGCCGGCCCGGGACCGGCCCTGCTCGCCGCCGTCCTTGCGTTCTTCACCTGGAACTACTTCTTCCTGCCGCCGTACCACACGCTGCAGATCCGCGACCCCAAGGACTGGCTCGCGCTGGCGGCGTTCCTGGTGGTCGGCGTCATTGTCGGAGCGCTGGCCGGACGCATGCGCGACCGGGAGGCCGCCGCGCGAGCACGCGAGCAGGAGAGCGCGGCGCTCAACCGGCTGAGCGAGGCGGTGGTCTCCCAGACGACCACCGAGCAGATGGCCGAGACCTGCCTCCGCGAGATCGTCGACCTGCTCGGCGCGCGCTCGGCGGCTCTCTACGTGGAGCAGGACGGCCGCCTGTCCAGCTACCGCGAGGCTCCGGAAGGCGCCGTGATGGACGCGTCCGTGGACGAGCTCGCGGCGCGCGCCTTCGCCGCCGGCGACGATACCGCCGCGCCGGCCGCCGGGGATGGCGGACTGTACGTGCCGGTGCGCAATCCCTCGAGCGTCGCCGGCGTGCTCACCGTGCAGGCACGCCGCGACGGACGCCCCTACGCGGCATCGGACACCCGCCTCGTCGCGTCACTCGGCAACATGGTCGGCGCGTTCCTTGAGCGCGAGCGGCTGCAGCAGGCGGCCACGACGGCGGCGGCGGCACAGGAGGCCGACCAGCTCAAGTCGAGCCTGCTCTCGTCGGTGTCGCACGAGCTCAAGACCCCACTGGCGGCCCTCACCGCCACCGTGAGCAACCTGCTGGAGAGCGACGTGGACTGGGACGAGAAGAGCGTGCGCGACGAACTGCGGGCGATCGTGGGTGACGTGGCGCGCCTCAACACCAGCATCACGGCGCTCCTCGAGCTCTCGCGGCTCGAGGCGCACGCGTGGGAGCCGCGCAACGAGCTCTACGGACTGGGCGAGATCGTCTTCGCCGGCATCGACGCGCTGCCGGCCCACCTGCAGGAGCGCGTGCGCGTGGACATCCCCGAGGATATCGTCGTCGACGTCGACTTCGTGCAGTTCGCGAGGGTCATCCAGACGCTGCTGGAGAACGCGGTGCTCTACACCGGCGGCGAGGTGACGGTGGGCGCGCACGGCTGGAACGAGGGTGTGCGGCTCTGGGTCGAGGACCAAGGACCCGGCATCCCCGCCGACGAACACGAGGCGGTGTTCGAGAAGTTCTTCCGCGGGCGGAGCGAGGGACAGGCGAGGCCGTCCGGCACCGGGCTGGGGCTCGCGATCGCGCGCGAGATCGTGCTCGCGCACGGTGGGACGATCGAGGTGACCGACGTGGTGCCTCACGGGGCCCGGTTCGTGATCACACTGACGGCCGGCGGTGAGCCGGTCGAGCCGGAGAAGGAGAGGGGCGCATGACGGTACCGGAGCGGCCCACCCATATCCTCGTCGTGGACGACGAGGAGCAGATCCGCCGCGCGCTCAAGTCGATCCTGTCCACGCGCGGCTACAGCCTCGAACTGGCGGCGACCGGCCAGGACGCCTTGCTCAAGGCCATCGACACCCCGCCCGACCTCGTCGTCCTCGACCTCATGCTGCCGGACATCTCGGGGATCGAGGTGTGCCGCGAGCTGCGCACCTGGATGACCGCACCCATCCTCATCCTCTCCGTGCGCTCCAACGAGGCCGACAAGATCACCGCGCTCGACGAGGGGGCCGACGACTACCTCACCAAGCCCTTCTCCGCCGGCGAGCTCCTGGCACGCATCCGCGCGCTCCTGCGCAGGTCGGCCGCGCTCACGTCCCCGCCGCCGGTCGTCCACGCCGGCGAACTCGAGGTGGACATCGCCCGCCGCCGCGTACGCCGGGCGGGCGAAGAGGTCGCCCTCACGCCCACGGAGTTCGACATCCTCGCCTTCCTCGCGCGCAACGCCGGCCTTGTCTGCACGCAGCGCATGATCCTCGAAGAGGTGTGGGGACCCGAGTGGGCCGAGGACGCACAGACGCTGCGCGTGCACGTCAGCAATCTGCGCAAGAAGATCGAGCCTCGGCCGGGCGGACCCCGCTACATCATCACGGAGCCCGGCGTCGGGTTCCGCTTCGCGGCCGCCGAGGACGCGCCGGCCTGACCGGCTCCGCCGGTTCTCCGGCGCCTTTACGCACTCTTTAGTCCGCTCCCCATTGCCTTCACTCGGGCTTGAGACGCCCAGGCGTAGCCTCCGCTCAGAAGAGGCCCCCTGCGGGGCCCGTCGACCGGAGGCGCGCCATGCTGCTCACACTCGAAGAGATCGGACTCGAACTCACGATGGTCGCCGCCGTCGCCGGTTCGATCGCCTGCCTCGTGTTTCTCGTCAAGGCCACGTGGGCGGAGCGCCGGGGAGTACGGCGCTTCGCACGCGGCGACCGGAGGTCTCCGCGATGACCGACCTCGATCTTCATCACGCTGGTCCTGGCCTGCTTCGCCGCGGTCCTGGCCTACGCACGCGCCGTGCCGAAGCTCTGAGGCGGAGCGATGCACCTCCTCACCTCGATCCTCCTGCTTGCGGTCGCCGCGGCGCTGCTCGGCTACCTCTTCTACAGCCTCCTGCGCCCGGAGAGGTTCTGACGCTCGCCGTCGGGTGCGCTCATGCTCCAGGGGATCATCCAGATCGCCGTGCTCCTCGTCGTGCTCGGCCTCCTCGCGAGACCGCTCGGCGCGTACATGGCCCACGTGTACCGCGGTGAGCGCACGTTCCTGCACCCCGTGCTGCGACCTGTGGAGCGGCTCGTCTACCGGGTCTGCGCCGTCGACGAGAAGAGCGAGATGGGCGTGCGCGGCTACGTCGCCGCGCTGCTGGTCTTCAACTTCGTCGTCCTCCTGTTCATCTACGCCGTGCTGCGCCTGCAGGGTCACCTGCCGCTGAACCCCGCCCACGTCCCCGGCATGGACGCCTGGACCGCCTTCAACACGGCCGCCAGCTTCGCGACCAACACGAACTGGCAGGTGTACGTGCCGGAGACGGCGGTGAGCTACCTGTCGCAGATGCTCGCGCTCACCCGCGAGAACTTCGTCTCCGCGGCGGTCGGCATGGCCGTGGCGGTCGCGTTCGTGCGCGGTCTCACCCGGCGCTCGAGCCGCGAGCTCGGCAACTTCTGGGTGGACCTCACGCGCGGGCTGCTCTACATCCTGCTGCCGCTGAGCGTCGTGGGCGCGCTGTTCCTCGTCTCGCAGGGTGTGATCCAGAACCTCGACGGGCCGGCCCAGGTCACGACGCTGGAGGGCGCGGCGCAGACCATCGCCCAGGGCCCTGTCGCCTCGCAGGAGATCATCAAGGAGCTCGGCACCAACGGCGGCGGCTTCTTCAACGCCAACGCCGCTCACCCGTACGAGAACCCGACGCCCCTCACCGGCTTCGTCCAGATGCTGGCGATGCTCGCCATCCCCGTTCGGGTTCACCTACCTCTTCGGGCGGTTCGCGGGGAACCAGCGCCAGGGCTGGGCCCTCTTCGCCGCCGCGGCGGCGCTGCTGGTGCTCAGCGTCGGCGTGATGTACGCGAGCGAGCAGGCCGGCAACCCGAACCTGGCCCGGGCGGGAGCCGACCAGACGGCGTCGGCGACGCAGGCCGGCGGCAACATGGAGGGCAAGGAGGTGCGCAACGGCATCGGCGCCTCCGTGCTGTGGGCGACCATCACCACGGACACCTCCACGGGCGCCGTCAACGCCTCACACGACAGCCTCACGCCTCTCGCCGGCGGGATGGCGATGCTCAACATCGCTCTCGGCGAGGTGGTGTTCGGCGGCGCCGGCGTCGGCCTGATGGGGTTGCTGGTGTTCGCCATCCTGGCGGTGTTCATCGCCGGCCTCATGGTCGGCCGCACGCCCGAGTACCTGGGCAAGAAGATCGAGGGTCGCGAGATGAAGCTCGCCGTGCTCGCGACCCTCTACCTGTGCATCACCGCGCTGGGCGTGGCCGCCGTCGCCGTGCTGCTGCCGGCCGGCCGAGAAGCCGTGCTCAACAGCGGTCCGCACGGCCTCTCCGAGATCCTGTACGCCACGCTCTCCCAGTCCGGCAACAACGGCAGCGCCTTCGCCGGCCTCACCGCCGAGCGGGCGCTTCTGGGCGACCGCCGGCGGCCTGATGATGCTGTGGGGCCGCTTCTTCTTCATCATCCCGTGCCTGGCGCTGGCCGCTTCGCTCGGCGCCAAGAAGGCGCTGCCGGAGTCGAGCGGCACCTTCCCCACGACCGGGCCGATCTTCGTCGTGCTCCTCGTCGGCGTGATCCTCATCGTCGGCGCCCTGACCTACTTCCCCGTGCTGGCGCTGGGCCCCGTGGTCGAGCAGTTCCTCATGAACGCCGGGAGGCTCTTCTCGTGACCGTCGTCGCCCCACCCGCCGAAGAGGTCCTCGAGGTCCTCCCGGAGCCTTCGCCGGCGCCGCCCGGCCCCGCGCGCCGCGCAGCCTCCCTGCGCGGGGTCGTCTGGCCGGCGGTGGTCAGCTCGTTCGCCAAGCTCGACCCCCGCCAGATGGCGCGCAATCCGGTCATGTTCGTCGTCGAGGTCGGCAGCGTGATCACGACGATCGCCTTCGTCGCCGCTCTCGTCGGCGGGAGCTCGGACCTGGCCTTCACCGGCATGGTCGGCGGCTGGCTGTGGTTCACCGTCCTCTTCGCCAACTTCGCCGACGTCCATGGCGGAGGGACGCGGCAAGGCCCAGGCCGACACGCTGCGCAAGACCAGGACGGAGACGCTCGCCAACCTGCGTGTGGACGGCGACGTCGCCCAGGTCGCCGCGAGCGCGCTGCGCAAGGGCGACGTGGTCGTCGTGTCCGCCGGCGAGACCATCCCCGGCGACGGCGACGTCGTCGAGGGCATCGCCTCCGTGGACGAGTCGGCGATCACCGGCGAGTCGGCGCCGGTCATCCGTGAGAGCGGCGGCGACCGCAGCGCGGTCACCGGCGGCACGCGCGTGCTCTCCGACGAGATCGTCGTGCGCATCACCTCCGACCCGGGCCACACCTTCCTCGACCGCATGATCGCTCTCGTCGAGGGCGCGGAGCGGCAGAAGACGCCCAACGAGATCGCGCTCAACATCCTGCTGGCCGGGCTGACGATCATCTTCCTGATCGTGGTCGTGACGCTGCAGCCCTTCGCGCTCTACAGCGACGCCGCCGTCTCGGTCACCGTGCTGATCGCGCTGCTCGTCTGTCTCATCCCGACCACCATCGGCGGCCTGCTCGCGGCCATCGGCATCGCCGGCATGGACCGCCTGGTGCGGCACAACGTGCTCGCCATGTCCGGCCGCGCCGTGGAGGCGGCCGGCGACGTGGACACGCTGCTGCTCGACAAGACCGGGACCATCACGCTGGGCAACCGGCAGGCGTCGGAGTTCATCCCGATGCCCGGCGTGACCGTCGAGGAGCTCGCCGACGCCGCGCAGCTGGCCTCGCTCGCCGACGAGACGCCCGAGGGCCGCTCCGTCGTCGTCCTCGCCAAGGAGTTCGGCCTGCGCGGCCGGCACATCGACCCCGATCAGGCGACGTTCGTGGAGTTCACCGCGCAGACGCGCATGAGCGGCATCGACCTCGACGGGCACAGCATGCGCAAGGGCGCCGGCGACGCCGTGACGTCCTGGATCCGGCGACAAGGGGGTGAGGTGCCGCCCGAACTCGAGGCCACGCTGGCGCACGTCTCCGGCCAGGGCGGCACCCCACTAGCCGTCGCCCGCGACGACCGGGCTCTCGGCGTGATCCACCTCAAGGACGTCGTCAAGGGCGGCATCCGCGAGCGCTTCGACCAGATGCGCGCCATGGGCATCCGCACGGTGATGATCACCGGCGACAACCCGCTGACCGCCGCCGTGATCGCCGAGGAGGCGGGCGTGGACGACTTCCTGGCGGAGGCCACGCCCGAGGCCAAGATGGAGCTCATCAAGGCCGAGCAGGCGCAGGGCAAGCTGGTCGCCATGACCGGCGACGGCACCAACGACGCGCCGGCGCTCGCGCAGGCGGACGTCGGCGTGGCCATGAACACCGGCACCATGGCGGCCAAAGAGGCCGGCAACATGGTGGACCTCGACTCCAACCCCACCAAGCTCATCGAGATCGTGGAGATCGGCAAGCAGCTGCTCATCACCCGCGGTGCACTCACCACGTTCAGCATCGCCAACGACGTGGCCAAGTACTTCGCCATCATCCCGGCGATGTTCATGGTCTCGTTCCCGGAGCTCGCGGTGCTCAACGTGATGGGCCTGCACTCGGCCGACAGCGCCATCCTCTCGGCCGTCATCTTCAACGCGCTGATCATCGTCGCGCTGATCCCGCTCGCCCTGCGCGGCGTCAAGTTCCGGGCCATCCCCGCCGCCGCCCTGCTGCGCTACAACCTGCTGGTCTACGGGCTCGGCGGCGTCATCGTCCCGTTCGTCGGCATCAAGGCCATCGACCTGGTCCTCGTCGGGCTGGGCCTGGCGAGCTGAGGAGAGACCGTGCGACGCCATCTGGCCACCGCCTTGCGCATGACCCTCGTGACCGCCCTGCTGTTCGGGCTGCTCTACCCGCTGGCGATCACCGGCGCCGCGCAGGTCCTCTTCCCCGGCGCGGCCGACGGGAGCCTGGTGCGGGTCGACGGTCGCCTGGTGGGTTCGGCCTCGATCGCCCAGGCGTTCTCGAAGGACACGTACTTCTGGCCGCGGCCCTCGGCCGCCGGCGCGCGGCTACGACGCCATGGCGTCCGTCCGCCTCCAACCTCGGCCCGACGAACGCGACCCTCTTCGACCGGGTGAGCGCCGACGTGGACGAGCTGGCCGCGGCGAACCCCGGTCTCACCGCGGGCTCGGTCCCGGTCGACATGGTCACCACCTCGGCGAGCGGCCTCGACCCCGACATCAGCATCGCCAATGCCCGCGCCCAGGCCGCTCGCGTGGCCCGGGCCCGAGGCCTGAGCGAGGACGCCGTGCTGCGCCTCATCGACGAGCACACGACGGGCCGGACCCTGGGGTTCCTCGGCGAGCCGCGCGTCAACGTGCTGCTGCTCAACCTGGCGCTCGACGCGTCCACGGCGGCCCGGCCGGCCGGCCGCTAGGCGGACGGCGATGGCGACCCCGGCCGGCGACGAGGGCTACGCGCTGCGCACGCTGCGCAAGCGCGGCCGGCTCAAGGTCTTCCTCGGCTACGCGCCCGGGCGTGGGCAAGACCTTCAGTATGCTCGCCGAGGCCCATCGTCGCGTCTCGCGAGGGGAGGACATCGTCGTCGGCTTCGTGGAGACGCACGGCCGCAAGGAGACCGCCGAGCTCGTCGAGGGGCTCGAGTGCCTCCCCCTCAAGCGCCTCGCCTACCGCGGCAAGGAGTTCGACGAGCTCGACACCGACGCGGTGATCGCGCGCCGCCCCGCGTGGGTGCTCGTCGACGAGCTGGCCCACACCAACGTCCCCGGCGCGCGCCACGCGAAGCGCTGGCAGAGCGTGGAGGAGATCCAGGCCGCCGGCATCAACGTGATCACCACCGTCAACGTGCAGCACCTCGAGAGCCTCAACGAGACGGTGTTCGAGATCACCGGCGTGCGCGTGCAGGAGACGCTCCCCGACGCCGTGCTCGACCAGGCCGACGAGGTGGTCCTCGTCGACCTCACGACGGCGGCATTGGTCAACCGCCTGCGCCGCGGCGTGGTCTACGACCTCGACACCGTCCCGGGAGCGCTCGCCAACTTCTTCCGGCGCGAGAACCTCGTCGCTCTCCGCGAGCTCGCCCTGCGCAAGACCGCCGAGGAGGTGGACGACTTCCTGGAGCGCATCGCCCCGGACGAGGACACCCTGCACCCGTGGGTCGCCGAAGAGCGCGTGGTCGTCTGCGTGCGCCCGGGGCCGCTCGCAGTCAGGCTCGTGCGCCGGGGGCACCGCCTCGCGCGGCGACTCCAGGGACGCCTCTGGGTCCTCCACGTGCGCACGCAGCGCCTCGATGCCGCGGCCCGGCACGAGCTGGACGACCTCTTCGCGCTGAGCCGTTCGCTCGGAGGAGAGGTCGTCGAGCTCGAGGGCGACTCGGTGGGTGAGGAGATCCTGCGCTTCGCCCGCGAGCGGCACGCCAGCTTCATCGTCCTCGGCCAGTCGCGCAGGTCCCGGCTCGACGAGATCCTGCGCGGATCGCAGATCACGCGCATCATCCGGGAGATCGATTGCGCCGACGTCCTCGTGGTCGCCGACCCCGTCTCGCTTGACTGCCCCGCGTGAGGCGGTATGTACTGGCCGGGGTGCGCGGCCGCGCACACGGTCCGGAGGAGCAGCGCGTGCGCCACATCTTCGCCAGAGAGACGGTTCGCCGGCAGACCGCCGGGGGAGCCCGCGGCGGACGCTCCGGTACCGAGGGCGAACTCCTCCGCCACACGCACGCCGGCCGCTACTTCGGCGGCCTCTGGTTCAAGGTCTTCAGCGAACGCGGGCCCTGCTGACGCGGGCGGCCGCCGGCGCTCCGCGCCCGTAGCCGCCGAGCCGCCGGAGGCGCGCGCGAGAGCGCGCCGAGCCGGCGGCCACCCACCGCGTCACCGCCGAAGGACCACCACCCGAAGGGGACCACCGTGAACCGAGCCACACTCAGGATCTGGGACGACGATGCCTGCCGCCGCGTCCACGAGGCTTCGCTGACCCTGCTCGCGCGCACCGGCGTCGAGATGAAGGACGCCGGCGCCCGCGAGCGCTGCGCCGCCGCCGGCGCGGCCGTCGAGGGCACGCGCGTACGCATGCCCGCCGAGCTGGTCGAGCGCGCGCTCGAGAGCGCGCCGCGCTCGTGGACGCTGCGCCCGCGCGGCGGCGAGACGGCGCCGCTGGAGCTGCGCGACGGCGCCGGCCACACCGGCAGCGGGCCCGACTGCCTGTACGTCGCCGACCCCGTCACCGGCGAGCGCCGGCGCGCCACGCTCGCCGACGTCGAGGCCGCCGCACGCTTCGTCGAGGCGCTGCCCAACATCGACTTCGCGATGAGCATGGCGCTGCCGGAGGACGTCGCCAACGAGGTGGTCGACGTCGTGCAGTTCGCCGCCATGCTGCGCGGCACGCGCAAGCCCATCGTCGTCTCGAGCCCGTTCGGCGGCGAGACGCTGTACACCATGCACGCGATGGCGGCGGCGGCCGGCGAGGCGGACAGCTTCGCCTGCCTCGCCATGACCTCGCCGCCGCTCATGCTCGACGACGTCTGCTGCACCAAGGCGCTCGCCTGCGCCGAGCTCGGGGTGCCGCTGGTGCTGGCGCCGTCGGTCTCGGCCGGCGCGCAGGGCCCGGCGTCCCTCACCGCCTGTGTGGCGGTGGCCAACGCCGAGGTGCTCGCCGGCCTCGTCGTCCACCAGATCGCCAGGCCCGGCGCGCCGTTCGTGATGGGCGTCGGCACCGGCGTGATGAACATGCAGCACGCCGTAGAGGTCTACAACTCCCCGGGCGTGTTCCTCGGCAACCAGGCGCAGCTCGACGTGATCCGCTGGTACGGCCTGCCCAGCTGGCACTACGCCGGCCACTCGGACAGCAAGAAGCTGGACGAGCAGTGGGCGCTGGAGCTGGGCATCTCGACCGTCATGGGCGGCCTCTCGCGCGCGACGCTGCTCCACGACGTCGGCTACCTCGAGAGCGGACTGCAGAGCGCGCTCGAGGCCCTGGTGCTCGGCGACGAAGTGATCGGGCTACGCCCGGGCCCTGCTCGGCGAGCTGCCCGTCGACGAGGAGGCCCTGGCGCTGGTCGAGGTCGAGGCGGTGGGCCCGGGCGGCAACCATCTCGGCACCAAGATGACGCGCCGGCGCTTCCGCGACTTCTGGCGCGCGTCGCTGATCGACCAGAGCACGCACGAGCGCTGGTCGGCGGCCGGCGCCTCCACGCTCCTCGAGCGCGTGCGGGCCCGCGTGGCCGAGATCCAGGCCGCGGGCCCCTCCTTCACGCTCGACGACGCCACGCTGCGCCGGCTCGACGAGCTGTCGCCGGCTGACCGCGCCGCCGGGCGCGTCAGGCCGGCAGCAGCTGTCGCCTCCGTCACGGCTCACCTTGTAAGCTCCTCTGGGCTTCTGGTGCCCCTCAGAGACTTCCGCGTCCCCAGCCTCGGCGTGAGGAGCGCGTCTCCGCCTGCCGCTCGTCCCCCGATGAACGGCGGGCGACGTTTTGGACGCCCGGCACCGGGAACACAAGCCGCGTCCCTCGCGGCAGCGAGCGGACACAGGGGCGTTCGGGCCGCCGTCCGGCGGCCGGGAGGTGGAGCCGTGAGATCCAGACTGCTGGTAGTGGTCGCGTTCCTCGCCATGGCTGCCGTGCCGGCGTATCTGGCGTGGACCACGGGGCTCCTGCCCGGCCCGCCGCAAGCCTCGGCCGACTCGACCGGCTCCGCCACCACCTCGTCCGCCGCCGTGGCCCCGCTCGACATGGCCCGAGGAGCCGCTCGGCCTGACGGCCGGCGACACCAGGATCTACTGGGAGCAGCGCGACCGGAGCGCCGACGTGGCCGGCATCTGGTACTACGACGTGCCGAGCGGCGACACCGAACGGCTGCTCGGGCGCGACGCGGCCGGCAAGTCCGGCGGGTTCCCGGCGGCCGGCGGCCACCTCATCGCGTGGGAGTCCTGGGCGGGCAAGCGTGGTGACGGCCCGGCCGGCATCCAGGCGTTCAACCTCGAGATCGCGCACCGCTGGCGTCTCACCAAGGCGGGCCGCGCCCCGCGCGTCGTGGGCGACGTCGTGTTCTGGGTCGATCCGGGCGGCGCCGGCTGGGGCAAGGACGTCATCCGCGGCGTGAACGCGCTCACCGACGAGGAGTACGCACTTGAGACCGGTGGTCGGGTGAGGAGCTTCGCCGCCTGGGGTCCCTGGGCGGTCTGGATCTCCGGGAAGGGCTCCACCGGAGAGGTCTGGGCCGGCTCCTTCCGCAGCGCGACCCGCTACCGGCTGGCCGCCAGAGGCACGGCCGTGGCGATGGACCGCGACCGCGTCCTGTGGGCCGCCTCGACCGGGCCGGCACTCCACCGCGATCGTCTCGTGGAACCGCCGGTCCAGCCGCTCCAAGGTGCTCTGCCGTCTGCGGGGCACGGGGTCGTCCCTCTCGCTGAGCCGCCACGCTGCCGTGTGGGTCGTGGACCGCAAGGCCACCGGTCCCCAGGTCTGGTCCTACGACTTCGAGCTCGGCAAGGCGACCCCGGTCAGCGAGGCCGGCGGCCGTCAGGTGAGTCCGGTCATCGTCGCCGGCAGCGTGTACTGGGCGGACGACCGCAGCGGGCGCTGGGAGCTCTACTCCCACTCGCTGGGCCACTGACGCCTTTCACCGGGCCGACCCGGCGGCGGGCCGGCCCACTCCTCGTGTAGACTCGGGCGGGCGCGGACGCGCCCAACGACCGCGCGACCTGGAGGGAGCATGCCGGCCGTCATCCACGCTGAGCATCTGACCAAACGTTTCGGCAAGAAGGTCCTCGCCGTCGACGACGTGAGCTTCACGATCGAATCGGGGACCATCACCGGCGTCCTCGGCCCCAACGGCGCCGGCAAGACCACCACCCTGCGCATGATCCTCGACCTCGTGCGGCCCTCGGCGGGCTCGGTGACCATCCTCGGCAGCCGGTACCGCGAACTGCGCGCGCCCGCCGCACGGGTCGGCGCGCTCCTCGACTCCTCCGGCTTCCACCCCGGCCGCTCCGGGCGCAACGCCCTGCGCGTGATCGCCACGGGAGCCGGCATCCCCGACACCCGGGTCGACGAGACGCTCGAGATGGTCGAGCTGGAGGGCGCCGCCAAGCGGGCGGTCAAGGGCTACTCCACCGGCATGAAGCAGCGCCTGGCGCTGGCGGCCGCGCTGCTCGGCGACCCCGAGGTGCTCATCCTCGACGAGCCCGCCAACGGCCTCGACCCCGAGGGCATGCTCTGGCTGCGCACGTTCCTGCGCGGCCTCGCGGGCGAGGGCCGCACCGTGCTCGTCTCCAGCCACGTCCTGGCCGAGGTCGAGCAGACCGTCGACGACGTCCTCATCATGAGCAAGGGGCGCCTGCTGGCGCAGGGACCCATCCACACGCTGACGGCGTCCACGCAGCCCGTGGTGCGCGTGCGCTCGCCGCAGGCCGAGAAGCTGGAGGCCGCGCTCGTCTCCGCCGGCGCGGCCGTCAACCGCCTGAACGACGCCCTCGCGGTGCGCGGGCCCTCGGCCGCCGAGGTCGGCGACCTCGCCCACGCCGCGGGCGTCGCGGTCCACGAGCTCCTCACCGAGCAGCCCAGCCTCGAAGAGCTCTTCCTGCAGATCGCCGGCACGAGGAGGGAGCAGTGATCGCCGTGGCCCGGGCCGAGCTGCTCAAGCTGCGCAGCACGCGCACGGCCCTCGGCCTCTTCATCGTCATCCTCGTGGTGACGCTCGTGCCGCTCATCCTCATCCTGGCGCTGGTGCCCAAGGACTGGCTCGGCGAAGAGGGCATCACCCAGTTCCTCACCACCGCCAGCGCCCTCGTGCCGCTGGTGCTCCTCGTGTTCGGCATCCTGGGCATGACCAACGAGTACCGGCACGGCACCATCACCTACTCGTACCTCGTCACGCCGCGCCGCTGGCAGGTGATGGTCGTCAAGCTGGTCGTCTACCTGCTGGTCGGCATGGTGACGATGCTGGTGGCCATGCTGCTCGTGTACGTCGCGATCCTCATCGGAGGCGCGATACGTGGCGTGGACATCGACGCCACCGGCGGCTCCACGCTGGGCGACTACGCGCGGCAGCTCGTCGTCGCCGGGCTGGTCACGACGTTCGGCGTCGCGCTGGGCGCGCTCATCCGCGCCCAGATCATCACCGTCGCCGGCACGCTCATCTGGGCGCTGTTCGTGGAGAACATCATCTACGTGCTCAAGCCGGCCGTCGGCAACTGGCTGCCGTTCGTGGTCTTCAACCAGGTGAGCGCGGCGCAGATGTCCGGCGACGGCATGGAGGCCCTGACGGAGAGCGCGCTCACGCGTCCGGAGGCGTTCCTCGTCAGCATCGCCTACATCGCCATCGTGAGCGTCGCGGCGGTCTTCATCTCGCTGCGCCGCGACGTGACCTGAGATCGCGGTGTCCTGGAGCCGGGCGTGAGCGCGGAGCACACAGACCGGCGCACGGACGAGGTCCACTTCTCGGTGCGCGGCCCGCTGCTCGGGCAGGCCGAGGCGGCCGAGCGCATCCTCCGGGCCCTCCCCGGCTGGTTCGGCATCGAGGCCGCGCTGCAGGACTACGTGCGCGCGGCCGGCGAGCTCGACACGTTCGTCGTCCTCGTCGACCGGCCGGCGTGCGGCGGCGACCTCGCGAGTTCCGGCCCGACCAGGTGATCGGCTTCCTGACGCTGCGGGAGACCAGCGAGGACGCCCTGGAACTCCACGTCATGGGCGTCCTGCCCTCGCTGGCACCGGCGCGGGGCCGGCCGCGCGCTCGTGGAGCGCGCGGCGGCGTACGCCCGCGCCGAGGGCTACAGCCTGCTGCACGTGAAGACGCTCGCGCCGAGCGACCCCGACCCGGGGTACGCCGCGACGCGAGCGTTCTACCTCAGCCTGGGCTTCCGCCCGCTCGAGGTGCTGCCGCAGGTGTGGGGGCCCGAGAACCCCTGCCTGCTGCTCGTGCGGCCGCTCTGAGCGCCGTCAGACGCCGGCCGACCTCGGGCGCCGGACCGCCTCAGGCGCCGGCGGCCGCGTCCAGGGCGGCCAGCGGCGACGGCACGTTGTACGCGCGCGTCGCCAGCTCCTTGTCGAGCTGGTAGAGCCCGGCCGGGTGCTCGCCGGCCATCTTGAACTTGCTCACCATGTCCATCGCGCTCTCTTCCTCCTCGACCTGCTCGGCGATGAACCACTGGAGGAAGTTGTAGGTGGCGTGGTCCTTGAGCTCGAGCGCCAGCGAGGCCATCTCGTGGATGCGCGCCGTCACGCCCTCCTCGTGGGCGAGCGCCTCCTCGAACATGGCGAGCCCGCCCTCCCACTCCGTCTCCGGCTTCTCGATGGCCTCGAGCAGCACGCGGCCGCCGCGCGTGAGCACGTAGCTGAACATGATGCGCGCGTGAGCGAGCTCCTCCTGGTACTGCACCGTCATCCAGTTCTGGCCGCCCGACATGCCCATCTCGGCGAACTGACTCGCCATGGAGAGATAGAGATAGCCCGAGTAGAGCTCCCAGTTGATCTGACTGTTGAACGCGTCCTGCATCCGCTGGTCCAGCATGGTCACCCTCCGTCGCGAGGGCCGGATTCGGAGCTCCGGCCACGTGTCGTCTCCTGTGTACCCTATCGTGAGGGAGTGCGGACACGTGTGTCGAAGGGAACACTACGGAGTGACCACCTCTCTCCCGACCGGAGTACCCCATGAGCAGAGCGTTCGTCAAAGAGCCTGACGAGGGAGCGCCCGCGGAGCAACTGCCCGAGCGGCAGGTCAGCGAGCACCCCAACTACGTCACACCGGCCGGCCTCGCGCAGCTGGAGGAGAAGGTCGGCGCGCTCGAGACCCGGCGCCTCGAACTGCTCGAGCAGGACGACGACCCCGAAGGCGCGCTCGTCTACATCGACCGCGACCTGCGGTACTTCACGGCGCGGCTCGAGAGCGCGATCCTCGTGGACCTGGGCCGCCAGCCGCGCCGCAAGGTGGCGTTCGGAGCCGCCGTCACCGTGAGCCAGGACGGCGGCAAGCTCCAGACCTTCACCATCGTGGGCGAGGACGAGGCCGACCTGAGGCAGGGCAAGATCAGCTACGTCTCGCCGCTCGCCGAGGCCCTCGTCGACGCGCGGGTCGGCAAGAAGGTCCTCTGGCGCCGGCCGGCCGGCAACATCGACCTCACCGTCGAGGAGATCGGCTACCCGGAGGACTGACGCGGGGGGGGCGCACGCCTACTCGAGCACGACGGCCAGGTACGCCGGCGACGGCTCCTTCCCGAGCAACAGCCCGGTGACGCCCTTCTGCGTGTCCCAGCCGGTGGAGCGCGTGGGGTTCTCGTCGCTCATCACCGCCAGCGCCCACGACTTCTTGCCCTTCTCGAGCCGGGCGGCCTGGACCATGAGCCTGTTGTCCATGCCGAGCCAGCCGCCCTTGAAGTACGTCCGCCAGCCCTCGGGGCCGGCCGCCGCGGGGATGCCCCAGCGCTGCATCGGCGTGATGCCGGAGAGCAGCTCGCGTGCGAGGGCGCGGGCCTCGGCCGGCACCAGCGACTCGTAGCGGGAGAAGAGGCGCGCCTGGTCCGCGGCGGAGGCGCGCGTGTCCACCCAGCCGGCGCCCTGCTCGTAGTCGGCCATGCCGGCCGCCTTGGCGACGGCCTTCATGCCCTTGGCGCCGACGCGCCCGAAGACGGTGTAGGCGGCGCCGTTGTCCGACTCGGTGATCATCGCGCGCAGTGTCGCCTCGCTCGCGGCGTCCGGACTGGGGTCGTCGCGCAGTGAGGCCGCGAGCAGGATCGCCTTGGAGAGACTCGCGAGCTGGAAGAGCTCGTGCTCGCGGTAGCCGCCGGCGTCCCGGCCGTTGCTGTCGACGACGGCGAAGGCCACCTCTCCGTCGCGGCCGGCGATCCACTCGGCGGCGGCGGCGACGGCCTTCTTGCCGGGAAACGCCGGCGGCAGCGGCTTGAGCACGTGGAGCTCGGCCGAAGCCGCACCCGTGACGGCCCCCTCCGAGGCGGCGCCGTCTCCCGGGCGAAGTGTGTACGTGTAGCGGCCGGGCTCCAGGTCGAGCGGCACGGCCGCCGAGACCCAGCGCCCGGGCTCAGCGTCCTCGAGCCGCCGGGCCTTGACCTGCTCGCCGGCGGCGCTCGTCACGACGAGCGTGACCGGCGTCCCCGGCGGCCCTTCGGCCAGCCGGTACCTGAACGTCGCCGTCTCGCCCCGGTGGACCTCCATGGCGGCGACGCGAGCGAGCCGCACGGCCGGCGCACTGGACGACGGCGCCGGGGTGGCCGGAGACGACGCCGGAGCGGCGGCCGCGCCGCCCGCCGAGCCGTCGCGCAGCGTCCACGCGGCGGCCACTCCGAGTGCGGCGACCAGCGCCGCGGCGGCGCCCGCGACGGCCAGCACGCGGCGCGTGCGCGACCGGCGCCGCGCCGCCGACTCGTAGATGGTGGGGCGCTCCTCCACGGGGCAATCCTACCGCCCGCGGAGGCCGCTGGGCGCCCCCGGGGCGACGGCCCAGCCGGCGACCGTCAGACGACTGGACTCACCGGCGCGGGGGTACCTTCACAGTGACCGGCTCCGGCGCACGGCTCAGACCCGTCCCGGAGCCGCGCCGCGTACGGTGGCAGCCCAAGCGGGAGCTCCAGGAGGGGAGTCCAGGGTCCGGGAGAGAAGAAGATGGCGGAGCGACATGGGAGTCGAACCCACCCAGGACAGGATCACTGCCCCGCAGACGTTTTTGAAGACCGCGGACCGGCTCCTCAGGCTCCCGCAGCCGTCCTCAGCAACCTTGGATTCCCCTGCAAAGGGAGGCCTTTGATTCTCAGGCCCTCCCTGCCCGCGTCCGTCCGTGCACGCTCCCGGACCGTTTGCGGGGGTGTATGCTGGAGGCGTCCACCGAGGGGGGGTCATGGATTCTCGATCCACCACGTGGTTCCGACCGGCGCTTCACGCCCTGTCGCTTCTGACGCTCGTCCTCTGTCTCGGCGTTGGCGCCCTTGTCGCGGCCGGTGCGGCACAAGCCGCTCCCACGACCGGCCATTCGATCCGATGCAGTCGCTGCGGCCCTGCTGGCCGTGCAGCAGGCCCAGCTGACCGCCGGCGACGGCGCCGCGCACGACTACTTCGGCTGCTCGGTCGCCATCTCCGGCGACACCGCCGTGGTGGGCGCCGCCGGCGCCGACATCTGCGCCAACTACCGACCAAGGCTCGGCCTACGTCTTCACGCGCAGCGGCACCACCTGGACGCCAGCAGGCGCAAGCTGACCGCCACCGACGGCGCCGACGACGACTACTTCGGCTGCTCGGTCGCCATCGCCGGCGACACCGCCGTGGTGGGCGCCTATCGCGACGACGTCGGCAGCCAACGCCAACCAGGGCTCCGCCTACGTCTTCGTGCGCAGCGGCACCACCTGGAGCCAGCAGGCCGAAGCTCACCGCCGCCGACGGCGCCGCCGACGACTACTTCGGCTACTCGGTCGCCCTCTCCGGCGACACCGCCGTGGTGGGCGCCTCATGGACACGACGTCGGCGCCAACGCAGACCAAGGCTCCGCCTACGTCTTCATGCGCAGCGGCACCACCTGGAGCCAGCAGGCCAAGCTCACCGCCGCCGACGGCGCCGCCAGCGACTACTTCGGCTACTCGGTCGCACTCTCCGGCGACACCGCCGTGGTGGGGGCCTACCAGCACGACGCGTCGGCGCCAACGCCGACCAGGGCTCGGCCTACGTCTTCACGCGCAGCGGCACCACCTGGAGCCAGCAGGCCAAGCTCACCGCCGCCGACGGCGCCGCCTGCGACTACTTCGGCATGCTCGGTCGCCCTCTCCGGCGACACCGCCCTCGTGGGGGCCGCTCGGCGACGACGTCGGCACCAACGCAGACCAAGGCTCCGCCTACGTCTTCACGCGCAGCGGCACCACCTGGAGCCAGCAGGCGAAGCTTACCGCCGCCGACGGCGCCGCCTACGACCAGTTCGGCATGCTCTGTCGCGATCTCCGGCGACACCGCCCTCGTCGGCGCCGTCTTCGACGATGTCGGCGGCAACGTCGAGCAAGGCTCGGCCTACGTCTTCGCGCGCAGCGGCACCGTCCTGGAGCCAGCAGGCGAAGTTGATCGCCGCGACGGCGCCGCCGAAGACTGCTTCGGCTACTCGGTCGCCCATCTCCGGCGAGACGGCCGTCGCGGGAGCCTACTTCGACGATGTCGGCGCCAATGTCGATCAGGGCTCGGTGTACATCTTCGTCCCAGCCTCCCCGCCACCTGTCGCCATCACGGTCACAGCAGGCGCCAATGGCACCATCACTCCCGGCAGCGGTCCCGTCATGTACGGCTCCAGCCCGACCTACGCCATCACCCCTCACCCCGGCTATCACATCGCCTCGCTCACGGCCGACGGCGTCGCTCAGACGCCGCAGCCTCCTGGACCTTCGTCAAGTCATCGCCCCGCACTCGGTGGCCGCGACGTTCGCATCGATGTCCATCCCTCGATCGCCTCTCGACTCCCACCGCGGGCACGATCGAGAGCCTTGTGACCATCGCCGGGCCGACTTCGGCGACGCCCAAGGCGCGGTGACGTTTCGGGCGCACCGGCCAGCGTGACGAGTTGGACGGCCACTCAGGCGGTCTGCACGTCCCGGCCGCCATCAGCGGCAGTCAACGTCGTGCTCACAACCGCCACCAGCCATCCCGCCGTCGCTTCTCTCAAACCGAAGATCGGCAGCCTGTCTCCCGCCCGTGCAATCGCACAACGTGACATCACGCACCGGCTTCTCCTGCACGCAGCTCCAGATCTACTTCCCAGCCCGCGCAACCGTTCCAGCGCACCCCCTAACCCCACCCCCAAAACAGTGGCGGAGCGACATGGGAGTCGAACCCACCCAGGACAGGATCATCGCCCCGCAGACGGTTTTGAAGACCGCGGTGGTCACCGGACCACGAGCCGCTCCGTAGACGCATCTTGCCACGCGGGGAGCCCGGCCGCGACTTCGAGGCCGAACGGTCGCCGACGTTGCCGACGAGGCCCCTGAGGGAATGCCTCTTCGGAAGCCCATGGTCGAACACCTCAGACACGCCGATTCCCTCACCAGCGATGAGCTCGCCCTCTTCCGCCGCGCCCTCGCCGCGGTCGAGGGATCCCCAGACGCCGTACCCGTGCTGCGGGACCTGGTCGAGTCGCTGCTCGCCGATCGCATGCGCGGGCTGCGTGAGGTCAATGTGTCGCTGAGCCGTGAGGTCCAGGAGCGGCGGCTCGTCGAGCTGGCGCTGCGCGAGAGCGAGGAGCGCCTCGAGGACCTCGCGCTCACCACCGCCGACTGGATGTGGGAGGTCGACGCGAGCGGCCGCTTCACGGCGTGCTCCGGCCGGGTGAGGGACGTGCTCGGATACGCCCCGGACGAGATCATCGGGCGCACGCCCTTCGACCTCATGGTCGAAGAGGACGCGGCGGCCATCGCGCCGCTGTTCGAGCGCCTGATGCGGGAGCGCACCGGCTGCTCGGAGCTCAAGAACCGCAACCGGCACAAGGACGGCCGCGAGGTCGTGCTGCTCACCAGTTGCGTGCCCATGCTCAACGAGGCCGGGGAGCTCCTGGGCTTCCGCGGCGTCGACAAGGACATCACGCTGCGCGAGCGCATGGAGCGCTCGCTGCTCCAGCAGACTCGCGAGCTCGAGGCGCTGCTCGCCGCCGGGCGAGCGATCGCCGCGAGCATCGACTACGACGAGGTACTGCACCGCGTGGCGCAGGCGGCCGGCGAGGCGCTCGGGACGGCGGAGTGCGTCATCTGGGAGTACTCGCCCGACGGCGAGATGGCCGTCTTCCGCTGCCTGTGGCAGCGCGACCCCCAGCCCGGCGTCGCCGAGTCGCTCGCGGAGTCGAGCTACGCGGTCAGGAGCCACGCCGGCGGCCTCGACGCCCTGCGCGCCGGCGTGGTGGTGCAGCAGTCCCGCTCCGATCCGGACCTCCCGGCGTACGACGCCGAGGACATGGACAAGTGGGGCGAGAAGACCTGGCTCACCGTGCCGCTCGTGCTCGACGGCGAGCTCCTCGGGATCATGATCCTCATCGAGAGCGAGCGGGAGCGCCGGTTCGACCCGGACGAGGTCCGCATGGCCGGCGTGATCGGGGAGCAGGCGGCGGTGGCGCTGCACAACGCCCTCCGCCACCGCCGCGAGGAGCGGCAGAACCGCTGGCTGCGCTCCCTGGTGCGCGCCGCGCGCGTGATCTCCGAGTCGCAGGACCCGGACGCCGCGCTCGGGGAGGTCGCCCGGCTCGCGGCCGACGCGATGCAGTCGCCGGCCGCGTTCGTCTACGAGTTCGGCGTCCGACCGCGACGTGCTCGTCACGCGGGCGAGCTGGGGCTCCGGATCCGTCGGGAGAGACGACCCCGTCGGCACGGTCTGGGAGGTCTCCGAGGCGCCGGAGGACCGCCGCGCGCTGCGGGGGGAGCTGTTCGTCGAGACGCTGTCCGACCCGGAGCTCCACCCGAACGTGAGGGAGCTCATGGAGCGCTGGGGCGAGCGGACCCTGCTCAACGTCCCGCTGCGCTCGCACGGGGACGTCATCGGCATGATCGTCGTGGTCGAGGACCAGGACGAGCGCACGTTCGACGCGGAGGAACTGGACTTCATGCGCGCGTTCGGCGACCAGGTGACCCTGGCACTGAGCACCGCGCGCTCGGCGACCACCGACGGCCTCACGGGGCTCGCCAACCACCGCGTGTTCTACGAGCGGCTCGGGCAGGAGCTCGCCCGCGCGCGGCGCTACGGGACGACCGTCTCGCTGCTGATGATCGACATCGACGACTTCAAGGAGCTCAACGACACCTACGGGCACCCGGCCGGTGACGAGGCGCTGCGCCGGCTCGGCCGGCTGCTCGCCGAGCACCTCCGGCGGGACATCGACCTGCCGGCCCGCTACGGCGGCGAGGAGTTCGCCGTGATCCTCCCCAACACCGGCGTCGACGGCCTGCCGACGGCCGCGGACGAGGAGGCGGGCGCGCGGCCCGACGGGGGCGCGCCCGTCGCCGGCCACCGCGAGGGCGCCGAGGCGCTCGCCGAGCGGCTCAGGGCGATCGTCGCGGAGCATCCCGCTCGCCACGACCGACGACGGCCGCCCGATGCACGTCGCCGTGAGCATCGGCGTGGCGTCGTTCCCCGAGATGGCGGCCGAGATGGACGACCTGGTGGCGCGCGCCGACGCCGCGCTCTACGCGGCCAAGCGCGCGGGCAAGGACCGCGTCGAGGTGTACTGGCGGCGAGAGGCGGCGCCGGCCGAGACTCCCGGCCGCGGCGCCGCCTGAGCCGTCACTCCTCTTCCGTCGCCCTCCGGCGCCGCAGCACCAGGACGGCCACCACCGCGAGCACGGCCACGGCGACCACCACGACCACGACCGATCACGGTCCCGCTCGCGCCGCCGCCGGATGCATCCTCCACGGCGGCCTTGGGCCTCAGGTTCAGGTAGCTGTCGCGGATGTAGCTCGTGTAGAACGCAGCCCCCTCGCCGCCGTACATCCGCGTCCAGCCGTCCCACTTGGCGGTGTTGACGGCCTCGAGCTTCTCCGGGTAGTCGGTGACGATCTGCGGCGACTCCTCGTAGAAGATCTGCTGCGCCCTCCAGATGAGCTCCTTGCGCTGCTCCGGGTCCAGCGTGGTGTTGGCCTCGTCCACCGCCGCGTCGAACTCGGCGTCGGACCAGCACGGCTCGTTCCAGTTCTCGATCTGCGCGGTGATGAAGCTCGCCAGCGAGTCGCCCGGGTCGGCGTACCCGTCGTAGTTCCAGAGGTACATGTCGAAGTCCGGGCTGTACTCGTCGCCCTCGTAGGCCCAGATGCTGTCGTAGTAGATGCCGTCGTCCATCACCTGGTAGTCGATCTTGAGGCCGAGGTCGCGGAACCACCCGGTGATGAGGCTGCCGGTCTTCTGGCTCTCGGGCGACTCGGTGCGGGCCCACAGCCGCAGCTCGATGGGCTTGCCCGCCTTGTCCTCGCGCAGGCCGTCCCCGTCGGAGTCCTTGTAGCCGGCCTCGTCGAGCAGCTGCGCCGGCCTTGGCCGGGTCGAAGCCGAACAGCGCCTCGGCCGGAGGCTCCCAGTGGTAGTCCGGGTCGACCCACGAGTCGGGAGTCATGATGGTGGTGCCCGGCTTGCCGCGACCCGCCCAGGCGAGGTCGACGATCTTCTGCCGGTCGACGGCCCAGTTGAGCGCCCGGCGGAACGCCACGTCGCGCAGCACCGGGTTGCCGCGGCTGGTCCCCTCGTAGCAGTTGAAGGAGAGGTAGGTCCAGGTGAGCAGGTTGTAGGAGATAGCCTCGATCCCCTCCGTGGTCTCGAGCTTGGGGAACTGGGCCGACGGGATGCCCCACGCGGCGTCGAGGTTCCCCGCCAGGAGGTCCTGGGTCATCGTGTCGGAGTTCTGGTAGGTGATGAAGAGGATCTCGTCCACCGCCGGCTTCTGCTCGCCCCAGTAGGAGGGACTGGCGACCATGCGCACGTAGTCGCCCTTCTTGACCTCCACCGTCTGGAAGGGACCGGTGCCGACGATCGGCGGCTTGTTCTGGTACGAGGCGCCGGCGGCCTTGGGGCTCACCTTGCTCCAGACGTGCTCCGGCAGGATCGGGATCCAGGTGCGGATCATGTTGGCCTTGGGCTTGCTGCAGCGGATCTCGACGGTGAGGTCGTCCACCGCCACGGCCTCCTCGATGAAGGTCGTGAGGCTCGAGAACGCGCCCATCTCGTTGTCCACGATGTAGTTGTAGGTGAAGGCGACGTCGTCGGCCGTAAGGGGTTCGCCGTCCTGCCACGTGACGCCCTCGCGCAGGTGGAACGTCCAGGTCTTGCCGTCCGGCGACGTCTCCCAGGAGGTCGCGAGGTCCGGCGTCGGCTGCAGGTCGGGCGAGTACCCGGTGAGGAAGTCGTAGTTGAGCAGCCAGATCTCGTAGGACGAGGTCTCGGCCCCGATGAACGGGTTGAGGTTGTCGGGGTCGTTGGTCCAGCCGACGCGGAGCACGACCTTGCCGGCGTCCGGGGAGGCGCTCGGGTCGGCCGCCAGCGCGGACCCGAGCCCCCAGGCCAGCCCGGCGATGAGGACACCCGCCACCAGCAACAGCAGGAGCAGGTGAGACGACCGTCGCCGGCCTTCGGTGTGGTGGATGGGGCGTGCCATCGAGTCCCCCCTCGTCGGTCCCCCACGGCGGCCGCGGCCGCCGCCTCTATCTCGTCATCCGAGTATCGCGCCGCTTCCCTGCGTGAGCAAGGTCGAGCGCCGCAGAAGGAGCCGGTCCGGAGACGGAAATGGCCGGCCGCCCGGGGAGGGGCGGCCGGCCACGTGCCGAAGGCCTGTGAAGGACTCCTACTTCGCCAGGTCGAGCAGGGCCTGACGATCCTTGGCGATCTTGTACTCGGACTCGACCTCGAGCAGGCCGCCGGGGAACTCGAGGCCGGCATGAGCGCCACGTAGTCGTCGGCGTTGAACGCCTCGGGGTTGTGGACGCCGCTCTTGGGGTCGCCCGGCTTGCTGCCGAGGCTGCCCTTGGCGAGGAGCTCGATGGCGATGACCGGCGTGAAGGCGGTCTGCGCGACGACGACCTGGGTGCCGTACTTGTCCACGCACTCCTTGTTGTCGGCGACCTGATACAGGTACACCTTGCGCTCCAGGCCGTCCTTCTTGCCGATCACGTAGGTGCCGGCGGCCGTCTTGCCCACGTACTGCTTGCCGATCTCGTTCGGGTCCGGAGCGGCGGCGGCGATGACGTCGCGCGGCGCGACCATGACGTCGCCGACCTTGATCTTCTCGGCCTTGTCGATGTTGATCGAGCGGAAGACGTCCATGGCGGCCATGAACTCGTCGCCGAGGGCGTACTTGAACTCGGCCTTCTTGACGCCCTTGAGCTTGTCGGCGTTGTGGCCGATCTGGACGACCTCCTCGTGCTCGACGTGGCCGACCTCGACCTCGCCGATGCCCTCGGGCAGCCAGAACTTCTCGAGCTCGGCGAACGGCTCGACGGTGTGGAAGTCGCCGTTCTCGAACACGATCGCCGGGTTGTTGCACTCCTCGATGGTGGTCCAGACGCTGAAGCCGAAGCTGATGCCGGTCGCGCCGGGGATCTCGAGGTTGCTGCCGTCGCGGATGCCGATGTAGTCGATCTCGTCGAAGAGGTGGTCGGCGGCGTAGCGCGCGAAGAAGTCGGCCATGCCGGGCTCGACGCCGAAGCCGGCGAGCGCGTACTTGCCGATCGCCTCGAACTCGGGGCTGAGCGCGTACTCGTCGTCGCCGAGCTTCTTGCCGGTCTTGTGGAACGGGTCGGTGGGGTGCCACTCGCTCAGCGTCATGGCGGTGTCGAGGTAGTGGACCTTGGCCTTGAGCGCAGCCTGCAGGAGCGGCGGGTTGAAGTTGGGGGCGCAGAGGTTCATCAGGATGTCGGCGCCGTGCTTCTCGGCCAGCGCGGCCACGGCGTCGACGTCGCTCGCGTCGACCTGCTCGGCGACGAAGCGCGGATCCTTGAGGGTGGCGACGAAGTCCGCGGCGCGCTTGCCGTCGTAGTCCGCCATCACCATCTTCTCGAGCCACTCACCATTGGGGTCGCGAAGCTTGGCGATCGCGGCGATGGACTGACCGACACCACCGGTACCGACGACGAGAGCCTTCATGACGTTCCTTCTCCTTGACGAGACGTGAGCGCCCCGGGCGGGCGCCTCTTGGGCGGAGGCGTCTCGAACGCATGCGTAGACCCCTCCAGAGCGTACAATGAAGCGGATTGTATAACTTTCTGACGCGTTTGCAAGCATCAAGTTAGCAATCGCGGAGGTTTGTGCGAGCGGTCTCCGAGCAGGAGAGCAAGCGAGAAGACGGGAAGAAGAGGAGGCGGACGGCGGCGGCCGCAGGGCGTAGGCAAGGGCGGCCGCCACCGCCGCCTGAGCACTGCGTCGGCCCGGCGTCCGCCGCCGCACATGGAACGGACGTCTAGACGGACGGGAAGAGCGTGGTCAGCCGCAGGCGACGCGGCGCCGGCACGGCGCGGCGGCGGCAGGCTGCCCGGACGGCGCGGAAGTCGGGTCAGGCGCCGACCTTGTACATCGTCCGCTCGCCCAGCGCCGTGACGACCTTGACGTAGCCGGAGAGCTGATCGTCGAGCGCGGGATCGCCGGTGTCGACGAGCAGCGGCCGGCCCTCCAGGCTGAGCAGCTTGGTCTGGGTGGCGATCACGATGACGTTGCCCGGCCCCACCGCCCGGATGACGGCCGGGCTGATCTGCTGGTTGCCGCGCCCGAAGATGTGCCCCTGGCCGCCGATGACGGTGACCACGATGAAGCTCTCCGGCGCCTCGGCGGCCAGCGCGATCAGGTCCCCCTCGGTGAGGTCCGCGCCGAGGAGCTCGCCGTCGCGGACGGCGTCCACGCCGAGGAGCGTCTTGGGCAGCCCGAGGCGCTCCATGACCGTGCGGGTGGTCGTGCCGGGACCGAGGATGTAGAGCGCGCCGGGCTTCATCCCGGCGACGACCTCCGTGGCGATGTCGTTGAGGGCCCGCTCCTCGCCGGCCACCCCGCCGGCCTTGGCGCTCTGCGTGAGGCCGCGCGAGTACGGGACGGTCATGTAGCCGTAGAGGTGCGCCGAGACGCGGTTGTCCCGGAACGCCTCCTCGTCGATGTCCATGACCTCGCCCTCGCGAAGCTGCACGGCCGCGGGCCGCTCGTGCAGATAGAGGCAGCACAGGTCACCGGCGGCGGCCGGCGTGGTGGCGTACACCGCCGAGTGGATCTTGACGCCGGCGGGAACGCCGATGACCGGCACCGCGTCCCCGACCGCGCTGCAGATGTTGCGCGCGGTGCCGTCGCCGCCGGCGAAGAGGATGAGGTCCACGCCGGCGGCGAGCAGGCCGCGCGCGGCCTGTCGCGTGTCGTCCGGCGTGGTGAGCACGAAGTCGCCGCAGGCGATGTGGGGCTGCGCGCCCGTCCGGTCCAGCTCGCAGAGCACGTACGACCGGCGCCCCTCGAGCGAGCCGATCACGCGCGGTTCGAAGCCGGCCGCGCGCGCCTCGTCCTCGCCCATCTCGCCCGGCCACGTGACGACCTCCACGTGGTCGCGGACGCGCGCGACGCGCTCGAGCGCCAGCCGCGCGCGCCGCGGAGCGTCGCGCACGGCGCCCAGCTCGAGCGCGGCGCGCAGCACCTCGGCGCCGTCGCTGCCCTTGAGGCCCACGCGGCCGCCGACTCCGGCACACGGATTGACGATGACGCCGAGCCTCTTCACGTTCACCCCATCACCGGTCGCACCTCGCGCTGCGTCTCTAGCGGCGCTTTCTGCCGCCGCGGCGCTGGCGTCCCTTGGACGTGGTGCTCGCCACCGGACCGCGCACCGCCCGCACTCCCGCCGCCGCCCGACCTCGCGGCGGCCCGCGCCGCGGAACCCGCAGGAACGCGCCGGGAGATGAACAGGTAGGTGACCAACGCCGGTGCGAGGTACAGCACGATCATCGTGTTCTGGCCGAGGATGCTCGTCGCCAGCGCCCCGAGCACGCCGACCCACACCATCATGCGGACGTTCTTGACCGTCACGCGGCGGCATGCTGGCGGCCGCGCAACCACAGGTCGATGGCGTCCCACAGCATGCCGAAGGCCGCGGCCACCCCGCAGGCGGTCGAGAACACGAGCGCTACCTGCGAGAACTCGTCCGGCACCTTGAGGATCCACGTGACGAGCAGCGCGGCGAGGAACACCACCGTGAGCGCGAAGACGGTGAGGCCGAGCGCCTCCGCCGCGCGGATCCCACGCCTGGGAGGTTGCTGAGGCACCTCGTCCGCCTTTCGTCGAGTGAGCGAAGGCCGGCCGCGGGAGCGGCCGGCCCGGCCATGATACCCGAGCGGCGGCGGGGCGGAGCCGCTCTGCGGCCCCGCCCCGCCCCGTGCGCTCGCGAGCGTCAGCTCGAGAGCATCAGACCTTGCCCTTGAACTTGCGCTTGTACTTGCGCCACGTGAAGGCCCACTGGTCCGGGTCCTCCATGGCCTCGCGTGCGCCGCATCTGGTCGATCGGCTGCGCGTGCGGCGAGTCGAGCACGAACTGCGCGTCGGCGTAGGACTCGTCGCTGCCCTTCTTCATGACCGCCGCCCACTCGTCGAGGTCGGCCTTGCTGTAGGTCTCGCAGGGCTCCGGCGTGAACGGCTCGGGGACCACCCAGGGGTGGTGACTCATCCAGTGGCTCTGGATGCCGAAGTCGACCTGGCGGTCGCGCACGGCCTCGGTGCCGATGCCGGTGTCCTCCTTGAGCTTCTCCAGGCTGTAGCGCACCTGGTCGAGCCGGCGGTGGCCTTCGGCATACGGCCGGCTGACGCCCCGGATCGCCATGAGCAGGTTGTCGAGGTACGCGTTGTTGAGCACTGAGATCTCGGCGACCTCCTTGAGGCCCTCCGGACCCATGGTGCGGATCCACGCGTAGGCGCGGATGACGCCCATCCAGTTGCCAAGGAACCCGCGCACGCGGCCGATGCTCTCGGGCCGGTCGTAGTCGAGGTGGTACCTGCTCGCCGTCCTTTGGTCACCAGCGGGACCGGCAGGTACGGCGCCAGCTCGTCGGTGCACATGTAGGCGCCGGTCGCCGGGCCCTCGCAGCCGTGCGGGCTGCTGAACGTCTTGTGCAGGTTGAAGTGGCAGGCGTCGAACCCGGCGTCGCGGGCCCGGGCGAATCCCAGGATGCCGTTGGCGTTGGCCTGGTCGGTGAACGCCAGGGCGCCGGCGTCGTGCAGGATCTCGACGTACTTGTCGATCTGCGGGTTGTAGATGCCGGTGTCTTCGGGGTTGGTGATCATGCAGCCGACGGTCTTCTCGCTGACGGCCGCGCGGAACGCCTCGAGGTCGGGGTAGCCGTTCTCGTCGGGCATGACGGTGATGACCTTGAAGCCGGCCACCATGGGCGTCGCCGCGTCGCACGGGTGCGAGAAGATCGTCGTGATCATCTCGTTGCGCTGGCCGAGCTCGCCCTTGGCCTCGAAGTAGCGGCGCATGACGCACGCGTTGGTGTACACGGCGTGCGAGCCGCCGCCCGGCTGCAGCGTGAAGGCGTCCATGCCGCTGATGGACTTCAGGTACTGCCCGGTGTCGTAGACGATCTCGAGCAGGCCCTGCAGGGTGTCCTCGTCCTGCCACGGGTGCACGTCCGCCGCCTTGTGGCCGCGGATGAGCTCCTCGTGCATCTTGGGCGAGTACTTCATGGTGCAGGTGCCCTCGCTGATGTCGCTGCCGAGGTCCATGCCCAGCGTCATCTGCGCGTACCGCAGGTAGTGGCGCAGGACCTGGTACTGGGCCATCTCCGGCAACTCGGGGGCGGCGGCGCGGGCCATCCCCTCGGGGATGTAGTCCGCCGCCGCGCCCACCTCGGCCGTGACGGCGTCCTCGGCGAGCGGCACGCAGATGCCGCGCTCGCCCGGCGAGCCCTGCTCCATGATGAAGGGCTCGTCCCAGCGCGGCGCGCGGTAGTCGTGCAGCACGCCGCCGTCGCGGCGCAGCTTCGCCAGCTCGGCGACCTTCTCTTCCGCCGCCTTCTTCATCTGCCCGGGTCATGCCGTCACCTCCTTGACCGCCGACACCAACGCGTCGATGTCGGCCTGGTCGTAGTACTCGGTGACGCAGTAGAGCGCGCTCTGACCGAGCTCGGGGAACTCGGCGGAGAGGTCCTTGCCGCCGAAGATCTGGTGGCCGAGCAGGGCCTTGTTGACCTCGGCCACGCTCTTGCCGGCGCCGTCGAAGTTGACGACGAACTCCTTGAAGAAGCTCGGCGAGAGCTTGATCTCCACGCCCGGCAGCTCGCCGAGCTTCTTGGCCGCGTAGTGCGAGCGGGCGATGCAGGTCTCGCCGAGCTCCCTGAAGCCCTGCGGGCCCATCAGCGCCATGTACACCGCGGCGGCGATGGTCCACAGGCCCGACGCCGTCCCGACCCAGTCCTTGCCCTGGTCGCGGGCGCCGTAGCTGGTGCGGTCGGCCATGGCCTCGCCGACGGCGTACTGGCCCGGCGTCGCCGTCTCCATGACGGTGTAGAGCTCGAGCGGGCACTCCTGGGCGAACACCGGGTCGTCGTCGCGGAACCCGATGAACCCCGAGCAGCCGCCGCCGGCGTGCATGTGCATACCCAGCGGCTGGATGTCGCCGCAGGCGATGTCGGCGCCGATGGCGCCGGGCGGCGCGAGCACGCCGAGCGTGATGGGGTCGACGCCGCTGATGGCGAGCGCGCCGGCGGCGTGCGCGAGCTTGACGATCTCGGCGCCATTGGCCTCGATGGTCCCGAGGTAGCCCGGGCTCTCCCAGTACACGGCGGCGTAGGAGTCGTCGAGCTTGGCCTTGAGGTCCTCGAGGTCGACCATGCCCGTCTCGCGGTCCCACTCGTAGAAGCGGATCTTGGTGCTGTTGGCCATCGACTCCGGCTGGCAGAGCGTGCGCGCCTCCATGAGGCGCATGGGGCTCATGTGCGCCGGCACGAGCACCTTGTCGCGGCCGGTGATGCGCCGGGCCATGCGGAACGAGCGCCCGGCCACGTCGCCCCAGTCGTAGATGGGGTTGGCGACGCCGTCGAGGTCGAGCAGCTCGCCCATCATGCTGTTGAACTCGTAGCGCGTCAGGTACTTGCCGAGGTCGCTGTAGTCGCCGCCGCAGTAGGCGCTGACGAACTCGGCGCGGTTGATGATCTCGTCGACGACCGAGGGCACGTGGTGCTGCCAGCAGCCGGCGCCGCAGAAGTTCATGAAGTCGACGGACGAGGTGTTCGTGTCGAGCAGGCCCTGCACGTGCTTGCGCAGCTGCCGCTCGCTGAGGATCGCCGGCGGGATGTCCAGCGTGCCCTTGAAGCGCAGGCGGTCGGGGATCTCAGCGTAGATCTCCTCCACGCTGCTCAGCCCGAGCTCGTCGAGCATGGCCTGCTTGGTCTCAGGCACCGAGTTCGGGATGTAGGGGTGGATGAACGGTTTCTCAGCCATGGTCTGCGTGGCGCTCCTTCCCTGGATGGCGTAGGACGGACGGGGTCATCGGCGCCAGGGCGTACTGCTGAGCCTGGTGACGACGAGCACGTGAGAGCCGGCGCTGGTACTTGGCCCGGCCGGGCTCGACGAGGTGGGCGAGGTCGACGAAGTCAGCTGCTCACAAGGCCGATGCGGGCGATGAAGTCGTCGTAGGGGATGCCGTCGGCGCGGGCGGCGGAGCGAGCCCCGCGGCGGTAGCGGTCGCGCGCGCGCGTCCCAGGAGTGGCCGACGATGCGCAGGTTCAGCGGCAACTCCACCAGCACCGGGTAGAAGCCCTTGTCCTGGCAGACGCGCGATGAGCTCGCGCAGCACGGCCGCGTTGCCCGCGTAGCGCGCCTTGAAGCGCGGGTACTTGACGCGCAGCCACTGGTCCGACACGATCGCCGCGCTTGGCGGCGTCCGAGAGCTGCTGGCCGGCGTGAAAGCGATGCGAGTCGTAGACGCCCGCGAGCCGCGGCCGCGCGGCCGGCGGGACGGCAGGGCGTCTCTCGGGCGGGATGGACGTGTAGCTCCCGACGTTGAGCCCGATGAGCACGATCGTCGGGCACCGCCGGCAGCGGCGTTCACGATGGTGAGCTCCGTGCTTGAACGCCTGGCTTGACGAGCCGAAGTTGAGAGCGCGCACGCGGCCGCCCGCCAAGCCGCCGGATCTGGCGCGCTCCACGCCGGCTCGGTGGTGATGCACTCGCGCGCCGCCGAGCCGCCGAGCAGGTAGACACCGGGACGCCCGGCGGCTGGCGGTTCAGCGCCTTGAGCGTCGACTCCACGTGCCGCCAGTCGTCGCCCGGCCGGTACAGCGCGGCGGCCGGGCCGGCGAGCGCGAGCGCGGCGAGCGCCGCCAGCAGGGCCGCCACGAGCAGCGCCGCGAGACGGGCCGGCAGAGGCCGGCCCCGCGTGGCGCCGGGCAGGCCGGGACGCTGACGGCGCGCCGGGTCATTCCTGGTAGCCGTACCCAGCCGAGGTGCCGAAGTCGATGGAGATGTTGGCGCCGGTGATCGGCGCCGCCGGCGCGGAGGCGAGGAAGAAGATCAGCTCCGCGACCTCCTCCGGCGTGATGAAGCGCGCCTTCTCGCCCTGGAAGTAGCTGGCGAGCAGGCGCTTGAAGTAGCCCTCGGGGTCGCCGCCGCCGTACGTGTCGGCCTGGTACTGCAGCATCGGCGTCATGATGTCGGCCGGGCAGACCGCGTTGACGCGCACCAGGTGCGGCGCCAGTTCGATCGCGAGGGCTTTGGTCATCAGGCTCACGCCGCCCTTGGACGCCGTGTAGACCGCCGTCTCCGGCGTCCCGACCAGCCCGGCGTCCGAGCTGAGGTTGATGATGCAGCCCTCGGTCTTCTTGAGCTCGGGGATGGCACGGCTGCAGGCGAAGAACGTGCCCTTGAGGTTGACGTCCACGACGCGGTCCCAGTCGGCCTCCGTCATCTCCTCGGTCGGACCCTCCACCCACAGCCCCGCGGTGTTGACCAGCACGTCGATGCGGCCGGTGACCTCCACGGCCTCGGCCATGAGGTTCTCGATGTCGGCGACCCTGGTGACGTCGCAGGCGACGCCGTGCACCTCGGCGAGCGCGGCCACCTGGCCGCAGAGGTCCTCCAGCGCCACCGCATTGAGGTCGCCGAGCACCAGGGTCGCGCCGGCCTCGGCGAAGCGCCGCGCCGCGGCGGCGCCGACGCCTCCGGCCGCTCCCGTGATCACCACTGTCTTGCCGCTCATGTCGGACGTCATGCGCCTCCCCCTGTGGCGGATGCCGGACGGCCGCGCACGAATGCTGAACGGCCGTTCACTGTACGGCAAGCATACCGCCGACGGGCGGGCCTGACCATGCCGGGGCGAGCGTTCAGCGGCCCCAGTAGATCAGGAAGTCCTCCCACGTCGTCAGGCGGGTGAACTGGAGCTGCGTGCAGTAGTAGGGGAAGTCCCACCACGAGATGGAGTCCGACCCCGGGTGCGGCGGCGCCGGAGCGCCGGGCCAGTAGATGCCGATTCCGTGGAGCCGGCCCTCCGCCCGTGTGCTCCACTCATAGAGGACGACTCTGTCGACGGCGCGCATCACGTCGCGGCAGGTGCGCTGCAGCGTCGGCGAATCGACAGTGCGCCGCAGCTGGGCGGCCGCGTCGTAGAGGTCCACGCTGGTCGGGTCGCCGTAGAGCGCCGCGGCCATCCTCCGGTGGGCCGCGGCGTACTCGCGCCGGTGCTTCTTCATGCCGGCGCGGAGCTTCCAGGCGAGCAGGTCCACCTGGCGCACGAGCCGGTCCCAGCGCCAGTCGAGAGCGACCGCCGAGCTCGCCAGCGTCCAGCGGTCGTGGCCGCTGCGGTAGGAGGCCGCCGCCGTCTTCGCCAGGGCGGCGGCGCCCATCGCCGGATCGGCCTCCATCCTGGTCAGGACGCGGGCGTAGTCGACGCCGGTGTAGCCGATGGAGTCCTCGCTCGCCGCCAGGGCGTCGGCGAAGCCGCGGAAGGTGGCCTGCACCTCGATCGTCTGCCCCAGACAGGTGTCCATGCCCACCATGTCCACGCCGCCCACGGTCTCCATGGCGCGCCGGATCTCGTCCATGTCCAGAGAGTCGTTGCTCGTGACGTCGTGCATCGTGTAGCCGGGCCACCACCCCCAGCCGTGGTCCCAGAAGAACAGCGCGGTGCGCCGGGAGGGGTAGCTCGCCCGCGCCCAGGTCACGAAGTCGACCAGGGTCTGGGGCGAGCCCATGTCCCGCTCGCCCCAGTCGGCGACGGCGTTCTCCGGCGTCGCCTTCATGCCCTTCCAGACGTTGAAGGCGAGCGTGCCGGTCCAGTCGCCGTCGGCGGTGCTGAAGCGCGGGCCGCGATCGGCGAGGACGACCACCTGCACGTCGGCGCTGGAGCCGACGGCGGCCAGCTCCTTGTCGATGTCGCGCGACACCCAGCGCTCCAGATCGTTGTCGCCGTCCATGTAGACGAGCACGGTCCAGGCCGCCTCCGGCGCCGCCGGCAGAGCGGCGGGCGGCGCCTGCCGCGGCTCGGCGATCGTGGTGACCGTCGTGGGCGGGGGAGCCGTCCGGGCCATGCGTGGCGCGGATGCCGCCTGCGCGGCGGCCAGAACGCCCGCAAGGCAGGCGAGGACGAGAGCGATGGCGAATCGCCGGCCCATCATGATGCCTCCTTCAGTCTCCGGCCGCGCGCGGCCGGCATCGACTGCACTTCTCCAGGGACAGCATACGCCCCCGACGTGCACGCCTGCCGCGCGGCGCGCAGACGCAGAACAGCCGCGTCACCTCAGTAGTAGAGGTCGCTCGGTCCCTTGTACTCCTGGATGGTGTTGCCGCCGTCCACCACCACGAGCTGGCCGGTGATGTAGCTCGCGTCGTCGCTGCCGAGGAAGCACACCAGCTTGGCGACCTCCTCGGGGAACGCCGAGCGACCCATCGGGGTGTTGAGCCCGCCGACGTCCTCGCCCTCGGCCTGTGAGCCCGTTGCGATCCAGCCCGGCCCCACGGCGTTGACGGTCACGCCGTGCTTGGCCACGTCCAGAGCGAGGCCGCGCGTCAGGCCCAGCACGCCGGCCTTGGCGGCGCAGTAGGCGGCCTCGTCCGGGTTGGCGACCACAGGCCCGGTGACCGAGCTCATGTTGACGATGCGACCGTAGCCACGCTCGATCATCCCGGGGACCACCGTACGCGTGACGTTGAACTGGCTCTTGAGGTTGATCGCGATGCCGAAGTCCCACGCCTCCTCGCTGAGGTCCTGGAAGGCGGTGAAGGCCTCCTCCTGGCCGAAGACGACCATGCCCGCGTTGTTGACCAGCACGTCGATGCGGCCGTAGCACTCCACGACCTCGGCCACCATAGCCTTGACCTCGTCCATCTTCGTGAGGTCGGCGGTGTGCGAACTCACCGTGGCGCCCATCTCGCGCAGAGCGGCCGCACACTCGTGCGTCGCCTCCGCGATGTCGCAGATGGCGAGGAGCGCGCCCTCCTCGTGGAAGACCCTCGCCGTGGCGAACCCGATGCTGTCCTGCTTGGCGACGCCCGTGATGAGGGCGACCCGGCCCTCCACCCTGCCCTTGCGCTCCATGTCGTCTGCTCCTCGTGCTCGTACCGCGGGCGGCGCCGGCGGTGATGGTCGAGCCGAATGCTATGCCGCCCGCGAGAGCAGGCCAAGAGCGGCGTTTGGAGGGAGCGGACGCACACCAGCCTCATCCTCCCGAAGCTCCCTGGTTCTCCGAACGGCATGGGAGTTTTGGTCAAGCTTCTTTGGGAAAAGGCCGATAGGTTGAGGACCAGCGGGCGCTGAGAGGGGGAGGGTTGTCCTCGGTCAACGAAGAGACCGGATCGATCTGGCTGCGCGTCGGAGACGTCGCCGCGGTGCTCGGCGTGAGCGCCAACACCGTGCGGCGGTGGACCGACGCGGGGCGCATCGCGGCCTATCGCAGCCCGGGCGGGCACCGCCGCTACCTGGCAGCCGATGTCCACGCGCTCCTGCCGGCGGACGATGGGGACGGCGGAGCGCAGCCGGGTGACTTCGCCGAGCTCCGCCGGCAGTCACAGGACCTGCGCGCCGTGCTCCAGGCCGGCCTCGACCTCATGTCGCTGCTCGCCGACGACCCCCACCTCGTGCCGGCCGCCGCGGCGCGCATGCTCTGCGCCATCACCGGCGCGCCGCGCTGCGACGTCTTCGTCGGCGACGCGCAGACCCTGCGGCTGGCCGTGTCCCTGGAGAGCGGCCGGCTCGACGAGGGCAGCGAGCGCGCCGCGCGCAAGACGGCCGACTGGGTCCCCGTGGAGGGCGACCCCGCGGTGGCGGCGGTGACGTGCCTGCGCGCCAGCGACAAAGGTCTGGGTCGGCGCGCGCGCAGCGCGCTGCGCCGGCGTGGGTGCGCCGCGCTCGCGTGGGCGCCGGTCGTGCTCCGCGGCGAGCTCGCCGGCGCGATCGAGCTGAGTGACGCCGGCGACCGCGACTTCCGGCGCCATGCCGACGTGCTGGACGGCATCGCCCGCGTCTGCGCCGAGGCGGTCGCCGTCCAGCGGACGTTCGACGAGCTCGCGGAGCGCGACAAGAACGTTCACCAGCTCGTCGGCCTCTCCCGCGAGGTGGCACAGAGCCACGACTTCGATCGCTTCGTCCAGCGCTTCGCGCAGCGGCTGCTCACCGCCGCCGACGCCAGGTGCGTGGACGTCTGGCGCGCCACCGGCGGTGTGATCCGCGCCGTCGTGAGCTGCACGCACGAGGGCACCGACCCGAGCCTGCGCGACACGGTCCTCGACACCTCACGCTACCCGTCGCTTGAGCGCACGCTGCTGGACCACACGCCGCTGGCCATCAGCGATGTCGGCGACGCGCGCCTGGGTCCCGAGGAGATCGAGCTGTATCGGAAGGGCGGGTACGCCAGCTCGGTGACCATGCCGCTGGTCGCCGGCGGCGAGCTCGTCGGGCTGGTGGACATCTACGCCGACGCGGTGCGCGACTGGGAGGCCGAGCTGGAGTTCCTCACGAGCATGTGCCAGCTCGTCGCCGGCGTGTTCGACAGCGCGGCGCTCCTCGGAGAGGCGCGCGAGATCGCGCGGCTGCGCGAGGAGGTCGTGGAGCTCGGCGCCGCCCTCGCCATGACCGAGACCACGCAGGAGATCGCCGAACTGGCCGCGGCGCGCCTGCGCGAAGCCACGAGCTGCGCGGACTGCGACGTCTGGTGGCTCCAGGAGGGCTACATCCGCTGTCTCGCCAGCATGGACGCCGGCGGGTTCGACGAGGAGGCCCACGGCCGGATCCTCAAGGTCGACAGGTACCCCTCCACGCGCGAGGCGATCGCGGAGCGGCAGATGCTGCTCATCGGCTCGCTCTCCGACAAACGCCTGACCGACGAGGAGCGTGAGAACTTCGCCGAGTGGGACTTCCGCAGCTGCGCCTCGGTCCCCCTGGTGAGCAACGACCGTGTCGTCGGCCTGATCGACCTCTACGACGTCCACGAACGGGACTTCGGCGAGCTTCGCTGGTTCCTGCCCGAGGCGGCCCGGACGATCGCCGATGCGCTGCGCAACGCCGAGCTGCTCGCCGACCTGAGGCGCGGCAACGCCGCGCTGGGCGAGCTCGTTGAGCTCGGCGACCGGCTCAACGAGGCCGGCACGCTGGAGGAGCTGGCCAGAGAGGTCGCAGACCGGCTACGGAAGCTGCTCAGCGCCGACGACTGCGACATCTGGCAGGTGGACGGCGACGTCCTTCGCTGCCTGGCCAGCATCGACGACCGCGGGTGGGACGACGACGAGGTCGGCTCGGAGCGGGAGCTCGCCGTCTACGAGGCCACCGTCAACGCCTTGGCCGACAACGAGCCGCTAGTCATCGGCGACCTCGCGACGATGCAGCTCTGCGAGGCCGAGATGATGGCCTATGACCGGTGGGGCTACCGGAGCATGGTCTCGCTGCCGCTGGTGGTCGAGGGACGCGCCATCGGCCTCATCGACGTGTTCGACACCAAGGTGCGCGACTTCACCCTGCAGCTGGACCTCATCCGCAACGTCGGCCGGCTGCTCTCGGGCTCGTTCGAGAAGGCGATGCTCGTGGAGCGGCTCGAGCGCAGCAACCAGGACCTGCGGTTGCTCGCGGACTCGGGCCTCGAGTTCGGCGCCTCGCTCGACGTGGACGCCGTGCTGCGGACGGCCGCCGAGCGCATCATCGAGGTCTCCGGCGCCGACTTCTGCGACGTGTACAGCATGGACGGCACGGAGGTGGAGATCCTCCTCTCGGTCGGCGCCTGGGAGACCGACCCGATCGGCACGCGCTATCCCATCGCGGACTACGGCACCTTCGTGGAGGCTCTCGAGTCCCGCCGCCCGGTTTCCACCCCGGACATCCTGCACGACGAGCGCATGACCGTTATGGAGGTGAAGGATGCCCTGGCCTGGGGCTACGCAGCCTCTCTTGATGTGCCGATGATCAGCCACGGCGACGTCATCGGCTTCATCTCCCTCACCAACCGGGAGACCTGGCCGTTCGCCAACGAGGAGCTCGTGGTGGGGCTCGCGCAGGTGGCCGGCCAGGCGATCGCCAACGCGGCGCTCTACCGGCAACTGGACGAGAACCTCCGCCGCGTGGCGCTCGTGAGCGAGTCGGCGCTCGAGCTCACGAGCAACCTCGACCTGCAGACCACACTGATCGCCGCCGCGAACCGCTTGTGCCAGAGCGTGGGCGTCAACGAGTGCGAGATCACGGTGATCGAGGGCGCCGAGCTGCACACGCTCATGCGCGTGACGGGCGGCTGCGTGGACGAGCAGTGGATCGGGCAGCGGCTGGCGCTCGACGACGCGGCGGTGACCCGCGAGGTCATCGAGACGAAGCGGCCGGCGACGGTCGGGTCGCTGCGCGACCCGCGGCTCACGCCGGCCGTGCATCACATCAACAAGGACTACGAGCACAAGAGCTGGGCCACGCTGCCGCTGATCGTCAAGGACAGGGTGATCGGCACGGTGGAGCTCGTCGAGAGCGATGCCGAGCGTACGTTCAGCCAGACCGAGATCGACACCGCTGCCGCCATCTGCCACGCCGCGGCGCTCGCGATCGACAACGCGGCTCTGTTCGAGCGTGAGCAGCAGGCGGCCCGCGAGACCCGGCTGCTCAACGACATCGCGGCACGGACGGCCGCCAGCCTCGACCTCGAAGAGGTCGTCGAGGCGGCCGTCGACGAGCTCGGCCAGCTGATGGAGTTCGACGAGTTCGGCCTCCTGCTGCTCGAGGGCACGACGGTCGGCAAGGTCATCGGGTCGCGCCCGGAAGCCCAGGCGCTCGTCGGGATCTCGCTCGACGAGTTCGAGCCTGGGTTCGTCGAGCGTATCGCCGCGCAGGCCGTCCTGGTCGTGCGGCTGCCCGACGACCTGCCACCGCTCGCCGGCTCGCCGGCGATCGACGGCCTCGCCTCCGGCGTGATCATCGCGCTTCCGTCCGAGACGGGTCTGCTCGGGGTGCTCGACCTCAGCAGCGCGGAACCGGATGCGTTCGCCGCCGTGGACGTGCACCTGCTGGAGCGCGTCGGCACGCAGCTCTCCCTGGCGATCAAGAACGCGCAGCTCTACGACGAGATCAAGCGGATGCACCTCGGCAACCTCAAGGCTCTGAGCTCGGCGCTGAACGCCAAGGACTACTACACGCTGGGGCACGCCGCACGCGTGGCCGCCTACACGGTGATGCTGACCCGCAGGCTCGGCTGGCCCGAGGACGTGCTCTCGTCGATCGAGGAGGCCGCGTACCTCCACGACATCGGCAAGATCAGCATCTCGGACAGGGTGCTGCTCAAGCCCAGCCGCCTCAACCAGCAGGAGTGGGAGCAGATGCGCCAGCACCCCGTGGTGAGCGCGGACATCATCCGCCCCCTGTTCTCCCAGGAGCTCGTACTCGGCGTGCGGCACCACCACGAGCGGTACGACGGCGCCGGGTACCCCGACGGACTCGCCGGCGAGCGAGATACCCTCGCTCGCCCGGGCCATGGCCGTGGTCGACGCCTACGACGCCATGTCGTGCCGGCGGCCGTACAAGGCGGGCCTCACCTACAGCGAGTGCCTGACGGAGCTGCAGGAGTGCCGCGGCACCCAGTTCGACCCGGCGATGGTCGACGCGTTCCTGGGCGTGCTCGAGGACATCGCGCAGCGGCGCGCCCGCGCGGATGGAGATCGCCGCGGAGGCCGCCTCCCGCATCCGCGGCGAGAGCCACGCGGCCCTCGTCGCGCTCGACGACGAGGACTGCAACGCCTACCGCGAGATCGAGTCCATCCTGAGGGAAGTGCGCGACGCCAACCCGCCCACGCGCTTCCTCACGACGCACGCCCGAGTCGACAAGCGCTACATCATCGGGGTCGACCCCGAGGAGGAGGCGACGCAGAAGTCGCACCTCGGCGACGAGATCTTCGCCGACGACGAGATGCAGCACCTTCTGGCCGGCACGCAGGCGGAGGTCAACACCCTGTTCGCCGACGAGTGGGGTGTGTGGGTCACCGGGCTGGCCCCGATCCGTAACGCGGAGGGCAACATCGTCGCCACCACGTCCGCGGACCTCCCCGCGCTCTCTGAGGCCGAGAACGCGGCGCTGCGCGGCGACGGCCGTCAGACCTTCGCCGATATGCTGCAGACTGCGGCGGTGCGCCTGAGCCGCGCGGAGATCGACGCGATCACCGACGCGCTCACCGGGCTCTACAACCACCGCTTCCTCCACGAGCGCCTCAGCGAAGAGCTGCACCGGGCGCGCGACCTCCAGCGGCCGCTCAGCGTGCTGTTCTGCGACCTCGACCACTTCAAGGGCTACAACGACGCCAACGGCCACAGCGCCGGCGACGCCGTGCTGCGGGAGGCCGCGCATGTGATCGAGCAGTCGGTGCGCAACATCGACGTCGCGGGGCGGTACGGCGGCGAGGAGTTCGTCGTGATCCTGGTGGAGACCGACCGGGAGGAGGCCTTCGCCGTCGCCGAGCGCATCCGCATGCGCCTCAAAGAAGCCGGGTTCACCGCCAACGGCGTACCGCTCACGGTGAGCATCGGCATCTCCGGGTACCCGGAGGACGCCGACCGGCGCGAGGACCTCCTGAACAAGGCCGACTGGGCCATGTACCTGGCCAAGCGCCGCGGCCGCGACCAGGTGGCGGTGTTCGGCGAGGGATGAGCGTCAGGAGCGGCGGCGGCGGGCGAGCCTGCGCGCCGGTCAGGAGCGGCGGCGCGGGCGACGCGCACGTCGCCGCGGCGCAGGGTGAGGCCCTCCCGGTCGAAGTACTCGAGGAGGGCCTGCGCGTTGCGGCGGCCGCAACCGGCGGCGTCGCGGAAGCCGGCGAGCGTGACCTCTCCGGCGCCCTCGAGCCGGCCGAGCAGCACCTCCCGCGCGCCGTCGACGGCGCCGCGCGCGAACCACAGGTCCTTGTCCACGCGCACCACGTCGCCGCGGCGCGCGAGCACGTCGAGGATCTGGCCGAGCTCCCGCGGCGGTCGCCGCAGCTCCTCGGCCAGCACCGCCAGGGTCGGCGGCGCCATCGGGTCGGCCGCCAGACGCACCAGGATCTGCTCGGCGAGCGCCGCCTGCTCGTCGCCGAGCACACCGGCGCCGGCGGGCGCGTAGCCGCCCTCGCCGGCGACCAGCTCGCCGGCCTCGGCCATGCTCAGCAGCAGGAGGCCGGCGTCCGCGGCCGGCAGCGCCGGGACGAGCGCGGCGAGCTCCGAGACGCTGCTGAACGGGCGCTCGGGACGCGCCGCGGAGCGCTCGGTGGCGCCGACCAGCAGGGTGGCGCGCAGCGCCGCCGGCACGCCGGCGCCGAACCATCGGACGGCGCCCCCGCCGGCCGGTCCGGCGACGCCGCTCGCTGAGGCCCCGGCCGGCCCGGTCAGCTCCTCGAGCTCTCCGTCGGCCACGGCGGCCGCGAGCGCCTTGGCGGCCCGCCCGGGCGCGAACCCGGCGGCCGTCAGGTCCTCACGGGTCAGGCCGTGCTGCCCGCGGTCCTCCGCGAGGGCGCGGATCGCCGCGCGCGCGTCGCCCGAGCGCACGGCGGCGAGGAACGCCCCGTGCCGCTCGCGCGCGTGCCAGCGCTGCGCGCCGGCGAGCAGCACCTCGCCGCCGGCGAGAGTCGCCACCGGCGAGAGCGAGCGGACGATGAACCGGTCGTGCGGCAGCGCCAGCGCGTCCGCGTCGAGCCGCACGACGGCGGCTGCCGACGCGCCCGGCGCGATCTCCCGCCCCGCCAGCGGCGCCACGCGCGCGAGGTACTGCGCCGTGCCGTGGTGGAGACGCACCTGGTCCCCCGAGCGCAACGGCCGGGCGCCGGGCAGCACCGTCACCCAGGCGTCGAAGCGGCGCCCGGCCAGGCCGGCGACCTCGGGCGCCGCCACCCAGCTGCCGCGGGCGACGTCGTCGCGGTCCAGCCCGCGGAGGTTCACGCCCACGCGGCTCCCCGCGTGCACCACCTCGGCCTCGTGGTCGTGCACCTGCACGCTGCGCACCGCGGCGCGCGCGCCGCCGGGCACCACGACCAGGCCGTCGCCGGCCTTGATCTCGCCCGACCACAGCGTGCCGGTGACCACCGTGCCGATGCCCTTGAGCGGGAACACCCGGTCCACGGGCAGGCGGGCCGGGCCGCCGTGGCGGCCCGCCTCCGCCCGGTCCGCGGCGCGCTGGAGCGCGGCCAGCAGGTCGTCCAGGCCGCGCCCGTCCCTGGCGCTCACGGTCACCAGCTCGCAGCCGGCGAACGGCGTGCCCTCGAGGAACTCGCGCACGTCCTCCTCGGCCAGCTCGAGCAGTTCCTCGTCCACCAGGTCGGCCTTGGTCAGCGCCACCACGCCGTCGCGCACGCCCAGCAGCTCGATGATCGCCAGGTGCTCGCGGGTCTGCGGCATCACGCCGTCGTCGGCGGCGATGACCAGCAGGAAGAGGTCCACCCCGGTCGCTCCGGCGACCATGGTGCGCACGAAGCGCTCGTGGCCCGGCACGTCGACGACGCTCAGCCGGGCCCCGGACGGGAGCTCCAGCTCGGCGTAGCCGAGCTCGATGGAGATGCCGCGCTCGCGCTCCTCGCGCAGCCGGTCGGTGTTCTTGCCGGTGAGCCGCGTGATGAGCGCCGTCTTGCCGTGGTCGATGTGACCGGCGGTGCCGAGAGTGAGCGGAGGGAGACCTCCCGGCTGCGGCGTCGCGTCCTGCGCAGACCCGGCCATGCCGTCAGAGGAGCGCGATGAGGGCGGCGCCGGCGAGCTCCTCGAGCTCGTCCTCGCCGACGGCGCGCAGGTCGAAGAGCAGGCGGCCGTCCTGGACGCGGCAGACGACGGCCGGCGCGCCGCGGCGCAGCTGCCCGGCGCGCGCGTCGGCCTCGGCCGCGGGCACCGCGGCCGCGACGGCCACACTCGGGACCTCCGTCACCGGCAGCGCCCCGGCGCCGGCTCGTGCGACCGTCTCGACCAGCTCGAGCCGGTCCTCGGGCACGCCGGCGCCCACCCACAGGTCGCGCAGACGGCCCGCGCGGCCCCGCACCTCGTCCTGCGTCTGCGCGAGCGCCGCCAGTGTGGGGATCTCGGCGATCGCCCTCGGCGGATCGAGGTACAGCCGCAGCACCACGTCGAGCGCCGCGAGGTCGAGCTTGTCGATGCGCAGGGCCCGCGCCAGCGGGTGGCGGCGCATCGCCTCGACGGCGCCGGCCCTGCCCACGGCGATGCCGGCCTGCGGGCCCCCGAGCAGCTTGTCGCCGCTGAAGGTGACGATGTCGCAGCCGGCGGCGATGCTGTCCACGAGCGCCGGCTCCTCCTTGAACAGATCCAGGTCGGCGAGCGCCCCGCTGCCGAGGTCGTCGATGAGCACCGCGTCGCGCTCGTGCGCGAGCGTCGCCAGCTCCTCGAGCGCCGGCTCGGTGGTGAACCCGACGATGCGGTAGTTGCTCGTGTGCACGCGCAGGATCGCCCGCGTGCGGTCGGTCCACGCCGCCTCGAAGTCCCTGAGGTAGGTGCGGTTGGTGGTGCCGACCTCGACGAGCTCGGCGCCGCTCTCGCGCAGGATGTCGGGGATGCGGAACCCGTCGCCGATCTCGACCAGCTGGCCGCGGGCGACGAGCACCTCCCCTCCCCGGGCGGTGGCGGCGAGCGCCAGCAGGATCGCGGCCGCGTTGTTGTTGACCGCCAGTGCGTCCTCGGCGCCGGTGACGGTGCAGAGCACGTCGTGGATGTGGTCCTGGCGTGAGGCGCGCTCGCCCTGCGCCAGGCCGTACTCCAGGTCCGAGTAGCTCATGGCGGCGGTGACGACGGCCTCGACCGCCGCCCGCGGCAGCAACGCGCGCCCGAGGTTGGTGTGCACCACCACGCCGGTAGCGTTGATGACGCGGCGCACGGACGGCGTGACCGCCGCCTCAAGCAGCCTTGCGACCCAGGGGACGAGGGCGGCCGGCGTGAGCTCCTCCGCCCCGGCCGCCGCCGCGTCGCCGCCGGCCAGGATCTCCGCGCGCAGCCGGTCGAGCACCGCGCGCACGGCGTCGACGACCAGCGCGCGCGGGTAGCGCGCGAGCAGCTGCTCCGCGCCCGGCTCGCGCAGTACCTCGTCGACGGCCGCCAGCGAGCGCAGCCGCGCCTGGCGGCCGTCGTCCGCGCCGTCCCCGGCGCCCTTGTTGCGCTTGGTCTCGCTCATCGTCGGTCTGTATCGTCCACCGCTACTCCGCCCGCGGCGCCCGCCGCAGGCGTACCCCGGCGAGGATCATCGCGAACGCTACCACGCCGAAGGCGAACAACCAGTCGGCGCTCGAGAACCCGAACTCGTCGAGCCACACCGGCGGCTTCCGCCACAGGTAAGCGATGCCGAGGACGACCAGACCCCAGAAGCCCTGGGTCAAGGTCCAGAACGCGCGGCTCGAGCTCTCGCGAAAGCCGCGCGCCGCGGCCCACGACGCGATCAGCGTCGCGGCGAGGCACGCGAGCCCGACCAGCACGGCGAGGAACAGCTGCCAGAGCAGCTCGCCGGCGGAGAGACCCTGCACCGCCCGCCAGATCGGCTCACCGGAGCCCAGGCCGAACACGAGGAGGAGCACCCAGCTGACGATGCCGATGAGGCCCAACGCCGCCACGAGGAGAAACGGGATGACGGAGAGAGCGCGGACGACCAAGTCGACTCCGGGGCCCTCCGGCCCGGCGGCCTCCTCCTCGTCCTCGGGGACGAGGTCGTCCGGGTCGACGCGCCCGTCCTCGCCCCAGAGATGACGCTTCCGCCGGTCGTCGAGGCCGGGCACAGCTAGCCCTCGAGCACGATGGCGCCGGTGGGGCCGGCGACCACTTCGCCGACCGTCCAGGCGCCGGCGGCGGCGTGCGCGAGCGCGTCCAGCAGCAGGCCGTGCTTCTCTGGCGCGACCGCCATGAGCAGGCCGCCGGAGGTCTGCGGGTCGAACAGCGCGAGTACCGCCGGGTCCTGCTCGGCGATGGGGCCGGCGAAGCGGCCGGGATCCACCGCGGTCACGCTCGCGGCAAAGAGCTCGGCCGAGCCTGCCGGGCCGACCTCGTGCAGCCGCGGCACCAGGTACTCCCGGTTGTTGCGGAGCCCGCCGGCGTACACGCTCCGCGCGATGAGGTCGAGTACGCCGTCGTGCACGGGGACGGCCGCGAGGTGGAGCTCGGCCGCGGCCTTGCTCGCGTCGAGCATCTCGCTCAGGTGGCCGGCCAGGCCGAACCCGCTGACGTCCGTGCAGGCGTGGACGCCGACGCGGGCCATCGCCGTGGCCGCCGCGGCGTTGAGCACGGCGGCCTCCTCGATGGCAGGCATCATGTCGTCCTCCTCGACGACCCCGTTCTTGAGGCCGCTGGCGAGTACGCCGATGCCGAGCCGCTTGGTGAGCACCAGCTTGTCACCGGGCTCGGCGCCGCCGTTGTAGACGATCTCGTCGGGCCTGGCGACGCCGGTGACGGCCAGGCCGTACTTGGGTTCCTTGTCGTCGATGGAGTGCCCGCCGGCCAGCTCGGCGCCGGCCTCGAGGACCTTCTCCATGCCGCCGCGCAGCACCTCGCCGAGGATGCCGAAGTCCAGGTCCGACGGCCAGGCCACCAGATTCATGGCCGTGAGCGGCCGCGCGCCCATCGCGTAGACGTCGCTCAGGGCGTTGGCCGCCGCGAGACGGCCGAACCAGAGCGGCGAGTCGACGATGGGCGTGAAGAAGTCGACCGTCTGCACCAGGCAGAGGTCGTCGCCTATCGGCACCACGGCGGCGTCGTCGCGCGTCTCGAGGAGGCGCGCGAACTCGCCGGTGGCGGCGGGCATGCTATCGAGGACGGCCTGCAGGTCGCACGGACCCAGCTTGGCCGCTCAACCGCTCTTGGCCGCGAACTGTGTGAGTCGGATCTTCTCGGTCATGGGCCAAGCTTACCGCAGGCGGCCCACCAGGCGGACTGCTTCGAGACGTGCGGTGGCGCCGGCCGACGACCCGTGCGGGCCGGCGCGGCGGAGACCTTAGCCGGCGCGACCGCCCCCCGGCGGCACACGGTCGCGCTGACGGGCTCTGACGCAGGGCGCAGGGCGGGGGTGTATGTCGTCTGGGAGCCGGAGCCTCATCCGGAGCCTCATCCGGAGCCTCATCCGGAGCCTCATCCGGAGCCTCATCGGAGCCTCATCCGGAGCCGGATGTGGCACCGGAAAGGGCTCCGGAAGAGGCTCCGACCCTCGAACGCACATGCCCGGTCGGCCGCGGGATCCCGCAGCGGCCGCGCGCGGGCCGGCGCGGCGCAGACCTCAGCCGGCGCGGGTCGCGTGCAGCGCCACCATCTCGTGGACGTCGTTGTACGCGCGGAGGCCGTCGATGTGCCCTCCGTGCACGGTCCACACGTGCGCGAACGGCACGTCGATGTGAGCCGCCTCTCCGCCGGCGGCCACGTGGAACACGCCGGTGACGATCACCGTGTCGCCGTCGCCGTAGAACTCGCGCGGCTCCAGCGCCAGGGCGTCGTGCACTTCGGGGTCGGGCGCGAAGATGCGACGGAGCACCTGGTCGCGCCCCCGGAACAGGCACGAGACGCCTCCGGTCGTCCAGCGGGGCTCGCGCCACTCGATGTCCTCGGCGAACATCGCGCGGGTGGTCTGGATGTCACCCCGGCCAAAGCTCTCGTAGCCGGTGCGGACGATGTCGATGTTGCTGGCCATTGGGGCCTCACAGCCGTATCGGGCGACGACGTCGCCATCAGACAGAGGGTTCCCCTTCGGCTCAGAGCGTATCGCGAGGAGGGTAGACGCCGCGTCAGCGGACGGTGAGACGAGCGCGCCCCGTGACCGCCTGGCCGTTGCCGGCCTGGTCCGTGGCGTACACCCACACGCGGTACGTGCCGCGCGGGATCGTGGCGCGCCAGGTGGCGCCGAGGGTCCTGCCCGTGGCGCGCCAGCCCGGGTGCAGCGTGGCGCGCAGACGTCCGGAGAGCGTCCTCACGACGAGGCGGACCGACGCCCTGGGCGTCAGGTCGTCCACCCGGTACCGGAGCGTCACGCGCGCGCCCCGGCGCACGCTCGCCGCGCGCGCCGTCGTCACCGGCCCCTCCGCATCGACCCGCACCGTGCAGGTACGGGTCGTCTCCTCATTGCCGTTCTTGTCCGTCGCGCGGTAGCTCACCAGGTGGACTCCCTGCCCGCCCACCTCCAGCGTGGCCGGCGAGCCGCCGAGCGACTCGAGATCCGCGCTGTCCACGTCCACGCCGGCCTCGATGAAGTCCACGCCGGAGCCCGTGTCGGTGGCCGTGAACGTCAGGGTGACGGGCGTCGCACTCCAGCCGGCGTCCGCGCCGCTCACGGTGGTCACCGGCCGCGTGACGTCGGCGCCCGGGTCGGACGGCGTGAGGGCGAACGACGTGCCGCCGTAGACACCCCAGCCGTAGCTGGACGAGACCTCTCGGAACCGGGACCAGTGGACGGTCGTGGACCACGTGTCCCAGCACGCGTACTCCGGGTAGCCGCCGGTCTCCCGGTAGCCGATGCCGGTGACGGCGTGGTCGCTGACGCCGTCTCCGCTGCTGTCGACGTAGAGCACCAGCGGCCGGCCGGCGTCGATCTCCGCCTGCAGCACGGCGAAGGTCAGCCGGCGCGCAGTGTAGCCGTCCCAGTAGAGGTCCTGCGTGGTGACGGTGGTCGCAGGGTCGACGAGCGCCACGTAGTCGGCGAACGCCGGCCCGACCATGCTGGTGAAGCTCCAGCCATAGGAGAGGCCCCTCACGCTCCAGGATGTCTGCATGAAGTCGGCGATGCTGTCGCTCGCGTGCTCGTCGCCTTCGGGCTCCTCGCTGTTGTCCTCGAGGACGCCGCTGCCGGCGTACTCCTTGGGCTGCGCGTAGTCCTCCCAGTGACCCGGCGCGCTCGCCGAGCCGTGCGAGGCGATGGCCTGGTCGGCGGCGGCCGTCTGCGTGGACGCGTCGCCGGCGATCAGATCCGGGAAGCCGGAGGCGTCCCAGTACCCGAGGACCATGCCGGCGGAGGTGGGGGCGCAGCCGTCGTGCCACCTGTAGGCCGGCACGGCGCCCAGGAGCACCTCGCCGGCGGCGGCCGGCGCGTCGAGGAGCGAGCGTGAGGACACGCGCACGTTCGGCGGCGGCGTAGGCCCGGTGGTCGTGAGCGCATCGGCGAAGGACGACTGGCCGGGCTCCGCCGCGAGGGCGCGGCTCGGCAGCACGCAAGCGAGCGCGACGGCGGCCAGCAGCACGGCCGCCGCGACCAGGAGGGCGCCCCGGAGCCTGCGGCCGGGGCTCGTCGCGACGAGTGGTCTCACGATGACTGCATCGGCGTGCGTGCGGAAATCCTGAGCCCCGGTGACCATGCGTCGGATGGTACGCTATGCGGGTCGTGGGCACACACCGTCCGCGCCACGGGGCGCCATATCAGATCTACGTGAGCGAGAGCGGCCGCGAGCTGCGCCGCCGGCGTCAGCGTCGCAACCGGCGGCTCGTGGTCGTGTCCCTCCTCGTCGTCATCGCCGCGGCCGTCTTCGTCGCCGGCGGCTGGGCGCAGGACGTGTGGAGCAAGCTCGTGGGGCCGGCCGACGCAAATGGGCCGGTCGCCGGGTCGACTGCGTCGCCGGCGGCCTCCGGCGTCCTCATCAAGACCGTGACGACCGTGGCGCCCGTCGACCCGCCCCCGCCGATCGTCTCGGAGGGCGACGGCGTCAAGGTCGGCACCTACCTGGGCGACGAGACGCGGCGGCTCTACGGCCTGGGGCCGCCGCCCACCAAGCTCTCCCTCATCTGGAAGACGTTCATCGGCGGCGGCATGACCTCGCCGGTCGGCAAGGGCCCGAACGAGCCCTGGTCGGGCAGCGGCTGGACGGGCCAGCCCGTGATCGTCCGCGACAAGGGCAAGCTCTTCCTGCTGTGGGGCGCGTTCGACCGCAAGCTGCACAAGATCGACCTCAAGACCGGCAAGGTCGTGTGGGAGTACGACTACGACGACATCATCAAGAGCAGCCCGACGGTGATCGAGGACCCGAGCCCCAAGGTGAAGGCGGACAAGTACCTCGTGCTCGCCGGCTCCCGACGCGGCTGGCCGTCGGGGTTCACCGACTCGAACCTCGCCCCCTACCGCGCCGTGTCGTTCGGCTCGGGCAAGGAGCTCTGGCGCCTGCCGGTGCCGCTCACCGCCAGCTACAGCCGCGACGTGGACGGCAGCGGCTTCTTCTACAAGAACCGCATGTACTCGGGGGTCGAGAGCGGCTGGTTCTACAAGCTCGACCCCTTCGCGACCGAGCCCTGGAACGGCTACCGCAAGCCCAAGATCATCGCCGAGCGCCTCCTGCTCGGCGACTCCAGCGCCGCCTCGCACGGCGGCAACCTCGTCCTCGAGGCCTCGCCCGCCCTGCTCGACGACGTCGTCTACGTCGCCTCCGGCGCCGGCCACGTGTACGGCATGCGCCGCAGCGACCTCAAGGTCGTCTGGGACTACAAGACGGGCAGCGACATGGACGGGACGACAGTGGCGACCGCCAACGGCAAGCTGATCGTCGCGGTCGAGAAGCAGTACATCAGCGGGCACGGCGGCATCCTCATGCTGGACCCGTCCAAGGACCCGTCCGAGCTCAGTGGTCTGGTACTTCCCCACCGGCGACCGCATCCTGGGCGACTGGGAGGGCGGCGTGATCGGGTCGGTGGCCGTCAACGACACCTACGACCCGTGGGGCCGCCGCCCGCGGCTCGCCGCCTTCATGGCCATCGACGGCAACCTCTACGTCGTCTCCCAGAGCAAGACGTCCGGCAGCGCGCCCGGCCCCAACGGCGACGGGCCCTACCCCACCCCGCGCCTCATCGCCGAGTTCCCCATCGGCGGCAGCATCAGCACGCCCATCATGGTGGACGACACCATCGTCGCGGCCGGCTACGACAACGCCATCCACCTCTACAAGATCAAGTACAAGACCGCGGAGAAGGGTGACGAGGGCGCCCTCAGGAGCCCGAGCGGCGACTGGTTCACGGTCTCGGTGACGGAGAAGGACACTTACGCCGCCGGCGGCGCGTTCGAGAGCACGCCGGTGATGTGGAAGGGCCGCATCTTCATCGGCTGCCGCGACGGCTCGCTCTACTGCGTCGGCGAGGAGTGACGAGGGGACCGTCTCCTCCTGCCGGCAACGGCATCAGCGCCGCCGATGAGCGGCGGCCCAGGCCCTGCATCAGTCTGGCGCTGACGCCGTCCGCTCGATGCCTTCGTTCGTTGGACCGCTTACGCGGAGGTCACTCGTCCGGCACCGCATGTGCGGCGATCAGCTTCACGTAGTAGAGCAAAGGCAGCCAGACAAGGCCGACGGGAGCGCGAAGTACGGTTGCTGCAAGCACCAGGCCGATGGCGGTGAGTCCGTACGCCACCGGGCGCATGAGATTTCGAGGAACCCAAAGAACGATACCCGCAAACGCGAGCATGCTCCCGTAGAGCGCGGCTGCCTGCGTCCAGGAATAGTCAGGCCACAACCACGCGACTACGAACGGGTGCAGATGAGCGGCGAAGAAGGCGAGGTGCTGGACCGGACCCAGGCCGGGCCGATGCCACCATCGACGGCCGGCGCGCGTGGCATTGACCACGACTCCCCCGCAGATGTCGAAGGCGAAGAGCACCGCGATCGCCGTCTGGAGAACCGACCACTGCCCCGCCCCCATCGCCCAGACGAGCTGAGCCGATGCGGCCACGATAGCAGCGCCCCAACCGAGGGCAAGCTCGGCGCCGGTCGCGTCAGGTCCAGACAGCAGCTCCGAGATCCGACGCAACAGCGACTTGCCTGCTGCCGGTGACAACCGGGTCACCTCACTCGCTGCGCTCGAAGGTGCGGCGGGCGGCGGCGGCAGCGAAATCGCCGCGGCAGTCGACCTCGTCGCAGAGGCGATCGAGGGCCTCGGTGACGCTCTCGGAGATCGCCGTCTTCATACCGCGAGTATCACCAGAGGCCGCGGAGAAGCACCGACCTGCTGCGACGCATCGGCTTGATCCGCTTGTCAGCTGTGCGCATCCTCATCGCCTTCGCCCCCTTCCGCCTCCTGCAGGCCCTCGCCCAGGATGGCGCGGGCATCGTCGGCGTCACGCGCCCCGACCATGACCTGTGCTGAGCCGTAGGCGAGCGGCAGACCCATCGACGTCGCGACAGACTCACCGAGCACGACGTAGGGGACCTCTGCGGACTCGAGCAGCGACTTCGCAAGACCGAGTTCGAATGGGTCGGAAGAGCGCAGGATACAGACGAGGTCTTGCGTCGGTTCAGTGCCCATGCCTCAGGCCCTCCAACATCGCTGACAAGTCACCTTTCGCTTCCATCACGCCCTGCTACAGCTGACGCGCCGCGGATAAGCTGCGAGCGCCGACGCTACGCACGGCACCGGTCCTGGCCCCATGGTGACCCGGACCCTACACCCTCGTACCCGACAGGAACTGCTCCACTCGTGCCCATATCGATTCGATGTCCCCACGCGACCACGACGAACCGCTCTCGAACACCATGCCGTCGTCCGTGGCGACACCCAGGTGGTAGGTCGGCGCACCGTCGCTCCAGGCGCGCTCGCAGACCTCGATGAGACGACCGCGCCCAGGGGATACGCCCGCGGCGCCGGTCTGACGACCGGAGCGTGCGATGAGTAGACGAAGGTCCCGGCACCGGCATCGAAGACCATCCGCGAGCTGAGTCCGGCGACCGCGGCGAAGAGAAGGAATGCGCTCAGGGCGATCGCTCCCGCTGAGATGAAGGCGGCCAGCAGAAAGAACCAGTGCAGATAGCTCTCCCATTCGACCTTCACGATCAGCTCGTACGGAGCGAGGAGCGGAAAGAGCGCGAGGGCGGCGAGCAAAGCGCGCATTCCGGGGCGCATGGGAGAGCGGACCTCCAAGCGGTCATCGCTCTCGTAGAGCTCAGGGTGCGGCATCGATAGTCGCTCGCCGTTCTAACGCACCGCGCATGAGCAGCGCGGGCTTGCCGTCGAGTGTACTGCAGACCCAGGGTGCGTCTGCTCGTACCGCAGCAGCTTCTCCCTGGGCTTGACCCTGAGCGGCACTGGCCTCGGCCTCCTGACGGCCTAACGTCTGTGAGATGAGCCGCGAACGAAGTGAGTCGGCTCGATCGCTTTGTTGGGCGGCTCGCCGGCCGCACGCCGCCGGCATCTCGTGTCCCCAGCGGCTTCCCACTGCACGGATCGAGGACACGCAGGGCGTCCGTATGGCATCGGTTCCGGCATCCTCAGATCAGTGCGGCCCTTCTTCGTGGCGCCGCCCTCCATGCACGACTCGTCGTGCAGCCATCGAGACGGCGAATGCCGCTGGGACCACGATGACAGACATGGAGACGGACCAGACGACGGTAAGGAGCGCACACATCGCCAAGCTGTTGCGCCCATCGCCGTTGTCCTGGCCCAGACACAGAGGCGTGATGTCGATCACTCCGAGAACCAGAAGCGAAACGCACCACGCTCCGACCTGGTGGTAGAGCAACCGCCATGTCGACGGCGGCTCTTCGTGATCACGCGCTACGCGTCCGAGCAATAGGCCGAGCGCCAGGCAATTGAGGACGGCGAACGCCACACCCCACAGGAGGTAGATCCTGCCCCAGTACTCTCCGGAGATCCCGAGGATGAGCAGCGGCAGAGCAGGCAGCACACCGAGCAGAGCTGCCGATCTCACGTTCGCCTCCTCATGTGGTTGCGCTGCGGCAATGCATTCAGACCGCCCAACGCACCGCGCGGAACCTGCGCGGGCTGCGGCTTGAGGCTACTACAGAGACCGTTGGACGCGTCAGCTTGACCCGCACGCCGCGCCGAATGCGCCAAGGACGATGCCGACAAGCGCCAGCGCGATGCTCAGCCGCGTCCCGCGCATCGAACCTCCGTGTGCCACGCCGTCCTCTTCGGACATCGTCACCCCTTCCAGCTCATCCTCTCAAGGCGCCGCCGAGGAATGCTAGGAGATGCTCGTTGACGAAGGCAGGATTGTCCTGACCGGCGTTGTGGGCGGCGTCGGGGACGAGCAGGTAGGTGCCCCCATCGCGCTTGGCCCAGCGGATGGCGCTGGCTAGGAGTGGCCGGTATCCGTCGCTGGCCCCCTGCATCAGCAGCAGCGGCACGCCGATGTGGTAGCCCGGCACCAGCGCATAGTCGCCGAAGCCGACGGACACGGTGCGCGCGAACATGTCATCGTTCATCCGCGCCGCGGCATCACGTGCGTAGTCGCGCGTGGAAGGCTTGACGCCGGCCCGCTTGGCGGTGTCCTCGCGCATCCGCTCGGGCCCCATGCGTCGCGCGATGGGGGCAGCGACTCCAGAGAACGCCCTCATGCCAACCGACGGCTTCATGGTGATGCAGGCGCATCCGATCCCCACGAACGCGCTCAGACGCTCCGGTGCCTCCAACGCCGCGATCTGGCTGAGGGTGCCGCCAAGGGAGTGCCCGACGAGCACCGCCCGCGCCGCTCCGACCTCGTCGAGCAGGGCCATCAGGTCGCCGGCCGCCGCGCGAGGGGTGAACTGGTCGGGCGCGCACGGGGACTGCCCGTGACCGCGAACGTCCCAGACCACGACGCGATAGCGATCCGAGAGAGCGTCCACCTGCGGCTCCCACATGCGCTGGTCCATCGAGACACCGTGGGTGAGGACGATGACGGGGCCGGATTCGGGTCCCACGACCCGGAAGGCCACATCCACGCCGTCACCAGTGCGCAGGTACTCCAACTCTCCCCCTCGACCGTGCGCAACGCATCGGTCTTGCTAACGCACCGCGGACAAGCTGCGAGGCAGCGCTCCCAGGGTGCTGAAGACCTGCGACGCATCAGCTTGATCCGCCTGTTAGGCGGCATTGAGCGGTTTGATTCTCTCGACATCGTCCTGGATTGCCTGCGCCGCGTCCCAGAGGTCCACGGCGCGCTGTGCGTTCAGCCAGAACTCCGGCGAGTTGCCGAACAGGCGGGAGAGGCGGAGCGCCATCTCCGGGCTCAGCGCCCTGCGCTCGCGCAGCAACTCGTTCACCGTCTGGCGGGAGACGCCGAGCGCGTCGGCGAGGCCGGCGACCGTGAGCCCGTAATCAGGCAGGAAGTCCTCGCGCAGCATCTCGCCGGGATGGGTCGGCCGGCGCCGCATCCCGCCCGTGTTGGCAATGCTCATCGTGCACACCTCACCTTCAGTGATAGTCAGCGATCTCGACCTCGTAGGCGTCGCCGCCCGCGAAGCGGAAGCAGATGCGCCACTGGTCGTTCACCGAGATCGCGTGTTGGCCCTTGCGCTCTCTCTCGAGTGCGTGCAACCGGTTGCCCGGCGGGACCTTGAGGTCGTCGAGCCGGGTCGCCAAGTCGATGTACTCGAGCTTGCGGGCGGCTCGCCCGGCTACGTCCGGCGGGAAGCGCTTCGCCTTGCCCGAGAGGTAGAGCTCCTGCGTGCGCTTGTCCGCGAATGTCTTGATCACGGTGATGAGCGTAACGCGTCACGTGACAGTGGTCAAGGGTGACGTTGGGTGCCCGCCTAACGCACCGCGCGTAACCTGCGAGCGTCGCGACTCCATCTTGCCGCGACGCTTTGACGAGCCAGCTTGATCCGCTTGTTAGAACGGTCCACGGTGCCGGCCCTCCACGCCGAACAGGTCGCGCGCGACGTCAGCCGGGAACGCGAAGCCGAGCGGCGCCAGCGGCGTATGGCTGAGCGAGAGGGCCTGCGCCTCGAGGTCGGGCTCACGACCTGCGGCGAACTGGAACCGGGTCATGGAGGCGAAGTCGTTGAGCGTGCCGAGCATGGAGCGGTCGGCGGTCACTGCGAGGACCGCTTCGCGTGAGGCCTCGAGCTCGCGCTCCGCCGCCTCGGCAGGGACGCCGAGACGCGCGAGCTGCACCGCAAGCGCCTCGGAGAAGTTGCGCGTCAGGTTACGTAGGTCGCGGCCGGGCATGAGCACCGCGATACGCGTGGCTGCGCTGGCGAGCACGACGTAGCGCCGCTGGGCAACGCCGAACGGCTTCGCGTACCAGTCGCCGAGCAGCGTCGTCGAGGGCGGCGGGTCATCGAGCGGCGGCCCGGCCTTGTCGAGCAGATTGCGCGTACACCTGATCACGAGCACCGCTACGCCCCCGTCCCGACTCGTTCTAACGCACCGCGGATAAGCTGTGCGGGCAGCGCTCACAGGGCGATGAAGACCTGCGGCGCATCAGCTCGATCCGCGTGTTAGCCCCACCCACCGGCCCTACTGCCTGTCACGCCAGTAGAACGGCCGCCGGCTGTGATGTGCGAGGGAGAGTACGAGGACGGCGTCGCCCAGCAGCGCGTAGTGCAGCGAGTAGGGAAACGCGACAAGGACGCGGACGCGCACCGACCCGAGGCCGACGGGGGCCGCCTCGGGAAAGGCACGGACCTGCTGCAGCGCGTGGTCTACCTCGCTGAGGAAGGCACTGCCGAGGCCCCGACTCTCGGCGTCGTAGTAGGCCGCCGCCTCGTCGAGTTCGCGCTGCGCTGCCGGGTGGAGCCGCGGGGGGCGGCTCATCGGCGAGCGGCGCGCGCCTTGGCCAGGGCCTCTTCGGCGCTCACAGTCTCGACGGCGCCGGAGGCGACCTCATCGAGGCGACGCTGCGACTCCTCGAGCCAGAGCTGCTCGATCTCGGCTTCGGAGAGGTCATCGAGGCTGCTGATCAGGTCGTGTGCGAGACGGGCACGGCTGGAGAGGTCGAGGCCGAGGGCCTCGCGGCGCAGCTCGTCAATGGTCATTCGCGTCACACCTCCCGGTGGCCTGAGCAGGTGCCTTCATTGTACCGCCGCGGGCCAAGCGGCCTACAGATGACGATAGCGGTACTGGGGCTAACGCACCGCGGATAAGCTGTGCGGGCAGCGCTCACAGGGTGATGAAGACCTGCAGCGCATCAGCTTGATCCGCTTGTTAGTCTGCTTCACTCCCGCCAGACCTCTCGGCCAGGAGCGCCTCGCACTCGACGCGCAGCACCGGCACCTCGTCCGTGGCGATCGCCAGACGACCGCGTGGTTGACGGCGGCGTAGTCGTGGGCGAGCTGATTGCGGAAGTCGATGATGCGGCGCGCGTGCGAGATGCGGCCGGCGAGCCCGGGCTCCAGGCGCAGGAGCGAGTTCACCGCCTCGCCGATCGTGATGAGCTGGCGCTCGACGCCCGAGCGGGTGAGCTCGGCCTCACGGTAGGCGGCGTAGTCCACGCCGGAGAGGAAGCGCGCGGTCGCCGCGCAGGCGACGCTGATGTCGGACAGGTAGGCGAGGACGCTACGCGGCATAGAGGAGTTGCTTGGTGCGCTCGATCTCGCGCGCGATGTAGGGATTGGTGACGGCGTCGGACATGACCAGGTCGACCTCGCCGCCGAGCAGCTCACGCAGCGCGTACAGGAGGCCGAAGTAGGCGTCGGCGAGCTCGCGCGGCTCCATCGGCGCGAACTGGACGAGCAGGTCGACATCACTCTCGCCGGGACGGAAGTCGTCGCGCAGGGCGGAGCCGAAGACGTCGAGGCGCTCGACCCCGAAGCGCGCGCATAACGCGATGACGGCTTGCTGCTTGTCGTGCAGGACGCGGACCATGGCGAGTACCTCCGTCGACATGCTACCCGGCTGCGCCGCGACTGGCCACAGGGGACGACTATCGACGCCCCGCCTGAAGACAGACTAACGCACCGCGCGTAAGCTGCGAGCGCTCACGCTACGGCTTTCAGCGTAGAGTTGACTGCGAGCCAGCTTGATGCGCTTGTTCGGCAGACCCGCCGTGTCCACGCTATGTCCAGTAGTGGATCAGCGCCGTCAGAAGGCACGGCACAGCCGCCAGTACCAGGTAGAGGGAGTACCAGCCGACCCAGCCATACTCAGCCTCCGAGAAGCTGACGTCGTCGGGGGGCGTGTAGCTCTCGCCAAAGTACGGGTCTCCAGTGGCGCGTTGCATGAGCACGTTGGGAGAGACCAGGGCCGCAACCGCGAGGCCGATGGCGATCAGGCCGATCACGAGACACGCGGCGTAGAAGTCGTGGAGACGGGTGACCCGGACGAGCAAGGCCGCCAGGCCGACGAGCCCCCCGCCGACCCCGAGGGCGATCAAGAGTCTAAGACCGCGTCGCTTCATCTAGCTCCGTTCTGCCGAACGCATCGCGGATAAGCTGCGAGCGCGCCGGCCTCCCGTGAGGCCGCCGGCGCTGCTGCGAGCCAGCTTGATCCGCTTGTTGGACAGACCTCCCACGACCTCAGGCAGCGGTGCCCGACCACGGCCTGATGCGAGCCAATTGGTCGGCCAAGGCCTCCTCAGCGACCTCCGTGTCATAGGCCGCCTGGGCGCGCAGCCAGTAGCCGTTGGAGAGACCGAAGAAGCGGCACAGACGCAGGTCGGTGTCGGCGGTGATCGCGCGCCGCCCGGCGACGATCTCGCCGATGCGCTGCGCGGGCACGCCGATCTCTTTGGCGAGCCGGTACTTGGTGATGCCCATCGGCAGGAGGAACTCCTCGAGCAGCAGTTCGCCGGGGCTCACGGGCTTGAGCTTCTCGTCCATCCTTCGCGCTCCTAGTGGTAGTCCACGATTTCGACGTCCTCGGCGCCGCCGGAGGTCCAACGGAAGCAGACGCGATACTGGTCGTTGATACGGATGCTGTACTGCCCGGCGCGGTCGCCCCTCAGCGCCTCGAGCCGGTTGCCCGGCGGGACGCGCAGGTCATCGAGCCCTCCGGCGATCTCGAGCTGGCGCAGCTTGCGCCGCGCGACCGCCTCGATGTTCACGAACCGCTTGACGCGCCGGCCGCCGGCCAGCCTCTGGGTGTCGCCGTCCTTGAACGAGACGATCATGCATGAATAGTAACGTTATACGTTAGTAACGTCAAGCATGCATAGCGGGTGACCGACGCCACGCCCTGGTTCTGTCCAACGCACCGCGATTAACCTGCGAGCGTGACGGTTCGAGGTCACTGCAGAAACCGTTGGGCGAGTCAGGTTGATCCGCTTGTTGGACCGCTCACCGTGGCGCATACCGGCCCACCAGCTGCCAATCCCCCGTGTTGCCGACGGCCCAGCCGTGACGCGCGTCACTGAAGGAGATGCCCCAGGCATCTGCCCTGCGGTTCTTCGCCAGACCGAGGGACCTCAGCGTCTTCCGAGTCCAGGTCTGCCCGCCGTCAACGGTCTGGAGGATCGCCGGCCAGTGCCTGGCGTCGAAGTCACTCACCCAGCCGTGCTGCGCGTCGACGAACGAGATGTCGCTGATCCAGGATCCCGCCCCGGCTTGACGCTGCCAGGTCAGGCCGCCGTCGGAGGTGGCCCAGACGCCGCCGCCAGCCATCCAGCCGTGTTGCGCGTCGACGAACTCGATGTGTCTGGCGCCCGCATCGCCCGACCAGAGCTTGCGCCAGGTCGCGCCGCCGTCACTCGTGCCGTACACGGTGCTGACCGAAGTCACGGTGTTCCCGTCGACCTTGAGCCGCAGGCGGGCGGCCCAGGCGTGCTCGGGGTCGACGCAGGACACGGCCGTAAGCCCGTCGCGGTTGTCCTTGAGGGTGCCGAGCGGCGCCGACTGCGCCTCCCACGTCGCGCCGCCGTCTGACGTGTGCACGATGTCGCCGCCGCCGACGGCCCAGCCGTTCATGGGGTCGCAGAACGAGACGCCGTGGAGGCCCTTCGCAGGCGACTGCTGCTCCGTCCACGTCGCGCCGCCGTCTGCCGTCGCGACGATCCTGCCGCCGGCGCTTACGCCCCAGACGTGCCCGGCGTCGACGGCGAACACCTGTCCTGCGTTCGTCGCCCCGGCCCCGATCTTGCCGGCCGCCGTCTGCGCCTGCCACGTCGTGCCGCCGTCGGCGGTCGCATGGATCACGCCGTCCATGCCGACCATCCAGGCGTGGGCGGGATCGGGAGTCGTGACGCTGTACCAGGTCTCCACGGTCGCCTCGCCGGCGAGGCCAGGCGGAGCTTTCTCACCCAGGGCGACCTGACGCCATTCGCCCTGCCCGCCGGGAGAAGCCGACGAGGTCGGGGGTTCGGTCGCTGCGGTGCCACACCCCGCGACAAGGAGCGCCGTGGCGGCGATGACCAGAGCGATGAACCTCACGTGTCCTCCCGCCTGTCGGTCCAACGCACCGCGGATAAGCTGCGAGCGCGCCGGCCTCCCGTGAGGCCGCCGACGCCGCTGCGAGACAGCTTGATCCGCTTGTTGGGTGGCAACTGCATCACGCTCATCGAGTGAAGGTGTTCCGCACTCGAACCGAGCGAAGGAAGTACGGTATCCAGATGAGCGACGGCACCGCAGAGCGGACGAGCAGACTGAACCCTCCTTGGGCCAGCGCGTCCTGCGCGAGCGGCGCGTCCTTTGCGAGATAACGGAGGCTGAGGAAATCGAAAACGCCCAGGGCGATGGCCGCAAGGTAGAAGACGATCATGAGAAGCGGCACCTGGTGAAGGCGCCGGACGAAGGCGACCAGAAGCAGGGCGATGCAGACGATGAACGCGACGTTCACGACTGCGCTCACCACCAAATAGTGCGGCCAGTAGGGTGAGTAGAAGCCGCTGTCCGGCGACCTCATCGCCGACCAGAGATCGCCCCGAAAGGCCTGGAGCAGATTGCCGAACAGGTTGTAGAGCAGCGACAGGAGCGCAAGCACGAGCCCGATCAGCGGCAGCACAAGCCAGCCCCCGATGCCCTCGGGCTCAGCCTTGAGCAGTGACACCTCAGCCACGAACCGCCCCCCTGTCCACCCAACGCACCGCGGATAAGCTGTGCGGGCTGCGCTCACAGGGTGATGGAGACCTGCGGCGCATCAGCTTGATCCGCTTGTTGGGCACCACCCTCACCCGAAGAACGCCCCGAACTCATCGGCTTCGACCAGCGCCACGAGCGAGGGCAGATCGCCGGGCATCTCGTCCTCAGGCCAGTAGAGATGCCAGCGCAGGTCCTGGCGCATCCAGTAGAGCTGCCACTCGTCGCGCGAGCGGAAGTAGCGGAAGCGAGCGACGCCCATGCGCGTCCAGTCGCCGGCGTCGTCCCAGGGTGGGCGTTCTTCGTACACCGACACGCTGTGGCCCTCGACCTCGTACACGGTGCGCAGCTGGTCCGCATGCTCGGGCGGCGAGCCGCGCCGGCAGAGCTCGCCGACCGTGCGGTCGATGCGCTTGAGTTCGAGGTCGTCGAACACCGCTACGCCTCCGGCCTTGTGTGTGCCCAACGCACCGCGGATAAGCTGCGAGCGATCTGGTCTGAACCTACACCACCAGACCTGCTGCGAGTCAGCTTGATCCGCTTGTTAGCCAGATGCTCCATCGACCCGCCTGAAGAGGTAGAGGAACCTCTCGTCACCCTCGACCGCGTCCCCTCCGGCCACCCAGTCGGCGCCGCGCAGTGGCGAGGTCTGGACTCTGGTCGGCCGGAAAGCGTGAGTCACGACCTCGAGCCTCCAGCCCTCAGCCTCGACCGCGTCCAATAGCGACGGGCTCGTCTGCACCCGACCCCCCGACGCGGCGACGATGGCGCTCTGCAGGGCGCGCCCAGCGATGCTCTCGGGCCACTCGACCTCGAGCCAGGTCAGCCCGGCCTCGAGCGCCCAGCGCGCCAGCCGGACCGGGTCGCCGCGAAGCTCGGCGGCGAGCTCGTTGGCGCGCTGCGTCGTCTCGCGGAACTCACGCCGGGAGATGATCATGTTGGCGCGGCGGACGTGGTCTTCGCAGCGCTCCCGGAGGTCGCCTTGGGTGCGATCGCGCAGGACGGCGGCTAGGTCACGCAGACCAAGGGCCTCCTCGATCGGCGCAGCCGTGCCCCTGCCGACCTTGTCCAGGGTGGCGACAGCCTTCTCGTACTGGTCGGCCTGGCACTGCTCGGTAGCCTTCTCGAGGGCCGTTGACATGACGCCTCCCTCCAACCTATCGGTTCGATTCTGGCTAACGCACCGCGGATAAGCTGTGCGGGCAGCGCTCACAGGGTGATGAAGACCTGCGGCGCATCAGCTTGATCCGCTTGTTAGGTGCTCCCATCTGCTTCCCTTCCGACCCCAGACTACCCCGCCCGCAACCCGACGACGATGAGCACGACAAGCGCTACCAGCGAGGGCAGGCCAAAGGCGACGAAGGCGAGTGCCGCTGTGAGCAGCGGCAACGGCTGCTCGCCGTAGCCGCTGGACTCCAGGGCGCCCAGGGGGCCGATGGGGTGAGGCATCGCGAATCGCGCAGCGAGCAAGAAGCAGGCGAGGACGATGATGACGACGCCCCACGAGAACAGAATGGGACGATGGCTGAGTTCGGCCCCGAGTGAGAGGGCGCCGAGCGCGAGTAGACCGCCGAGGAACGCGGCCGCGAGGATGAGGTAGAAGCGGCGAGTGGGCCGCGACTTCTGCTGCGGGCGCGGAACGTTGATACGGCCCTGCCAGCGCTCGACCGGTGGCTGCTGCTCGCTCACGGACTCCGTCTTCGCCTCATGGTGCACCTAACGCACCGCGCGTAACCTGCGCGGGCTGCGGCTCCAAGTTACTACAGAGAACGTTGGGCGCGTCAGGTTGACGCGCTTGTTAGAACTCGCTCGCACCGAGGTTCTTCTCCGCGATCCAGTAGTCCAGCCGTTCGCCGCCGCCGACGTCGATGGAGCAGCTCTCCAGCAGGCGATAGCCGCGCCTCTGGTAGAAGGTCCGGGAGGGCAGCGAGACGTCAAGGTGCACGCTGGCTCGTCCTGACGCGCGAGCGTCACCCTCCAGGACATCCATCACCTGTGCGCCGATCCCGCGACGCTGGAAGTCGGGGTGAACGAAGACTGCGACGATGTGGTCCTCGACCATGGCCCCGGTGGCGACGAGGCCAGCGTCGCGTTCGACGACCACGAGCTTGCCCGTGGCCTGGCGTTCCAGGATGCGATCGGGCGCGTGGTGGTCCTTGAAGAAGCGCACCGCGCGCGGCGGGTAGACGCCGGCGTAGCTGGCGTCGATCGTGTCGTGGATGAGCTGGCCCACAGAATCGAGGTCAGCGGACCGAAATGCGCGCACCGTCACGTCGAGATGAGCTCCACTGCGTAGTTCTAACGCACCGCGGATAAGCTGTGCGCGCAGCGCTCACAGGTTGATGAAGACCTGCGCCGCATCAGCTTGATCCGCTTGTTAGGTTCGTCTTTCGCCGACCTCGTCCTCGCGCACCAGTTGGCTGGCATGGCGGACGGTGAGGATGAGGACGGCATCTGCTTCAATCCGGTAGAAGACGCGATAGGCGCCGTAGATCAGCTCGCGCACGCCGCGGTCCTCGAGCTCCGGTGCGATGCGTCCGCTCTCGGGGAAGTCGGCGAGGCGCCCGGCGGCGTCGAAGAGCCCGTCCACCCAACGCACCGCGGCGACGGGATCGTCGGCGGCGATGTAGCGCGCTGTTTCACGCACGCGGCCGAGTGCCCGGTCACTCCAGTCCAGCCTCACGTACCGAGTTCCTCGAGCAGGCGGGCCCTGGCCTCGTCGTGTGGGGTGACGCGTCCGGCGGCGATGTCGGCCTCGGCGGCGTTCACGTCCTCGAGCAGGGCGAGCCGCTCGCGCATCGCCTCGAACTCGCGCACGTCGACGAGCACGGCGACGCCGCGACCGTGCTGGGTGAGGAGCAGTGGGCGCCGGGTCTCGCTGACGCGACGCACGAAGCCGGCAACGCCGGCGCGGAACTCGGAGAGTGGGCGGATGTCCTCATCGAGCCTGAGGGGCTGCATCACGGCCTCCTAGTACAGATTGCTGTACAGAAAAGTGTACGCCCTCTGCCACGCATCGACAACGGCGAACGCTCGGGGACTGAACCTAACGCACCGCGGATAAGCTGCGAGCGCGCCGGCCGCCCGTGAGGCCGCCGGCGCCGCGGCGAGCCAGCTTGATCCGCTTGTTAGTCACGCCTAACGTCCTCCGGCTCGCCGGGAAGCTGGGCCGAGTGCCACGCCGCGACCACCCACACTGCGTCGTCCTTGACGCGGTAGAAGAAGCGGTACGGCGGCGCGATCACCTCGCGAAACGGCAGGTCGGGGAACTCGGGCAGGACGCGCCCCGACTCCGGGTAGTCGGCGAGGCGAGCGAGCGAGGCTGCGGCGCGGTCGCGCAGGCTGCGGGCCGCCGCCGGATCGTCAGCGGCGATGTACGCCAGCGCCGCGAGGAACTGCTCGCGGGCCGCGGGGGTGAAGAGGACCCTGCGGCTCACGGCCTGCCGAGCAGCTCGTCGGCCTCGGCGAGCACATCGGCCAGCGCGTGGCCGGAGCCTGCCTCGATCTCGGCTTCGCCGCGGGCGAGCAGGCGCAGGATCTCGAGCTCGTGCTGCGTGCGCTCGTAGGCTCTCGCGCTGACGACGACGGCGGCAGCGCGGCCGCGCTGCGTGATGAACACCGGCTGCTGCGTGTCGGCGGCGCGCTTGATACGCCCGAGGCGTCCTGGCGCAGGTCGGTGATGGGGACGATGTCGGGTACTGATGCCATTGACGCTACCTCCTGTACTACTTGCAACGGTACCACTAACGTACCCTCGCGACCAGTGGAGAAGGCTGTGACTAACGCACCGCGGATAACCTGCGCGGGCTACGGTCGAGTTACTACAGAGACCGTTGGTCGCGTCAGGTTGATGCGCTTGTTGGACAGCGCGAACTGCATCAGGGGGCCGTGGGCGACGCCGACGGGAGGGCGGTGCTGTCGCTGACCCGCGAGAGTGGCATCGTCCCGCCGCTCTCGGTCCAGAAGAGCTTGTCGCTGCCCTCGCGCCGCTCGAAGACGCTGTTCCACGAGCGTGGTGAGTCTCCCTTGACGACTACGGTCGCCTCGAGCCGTTCGCCGTGACGCGCGAAGAACATTGTCCAGAGGGGTTGAGCGTAGGCTAGATAGGTGACGTGATACCCGTCCCCGGTCTGGGAGATCACAGTAGTCGCGGGGGCCTTGCCGGAAGGACTCCAGGAGCCGGTGAACGGGTCACTCGCTGTGGTCGTGCCGCATCCCGAGGCAAGCAGGACTACGCCGAGTGCGGCCGCAAGCAAGGCTACGACTCCACGCCACATCACTCTCGCGCCTCGTCTGTCCAACGCACCGCGGATAAGCTGCGAGCGCGCCGGCCTCCCGTGAGGCCGCCGGCGCCGCGGCGAGTCAGCTTGATCCGCTTGTTGGACCGACGCGACAGCACGACTCCCTCATTGCACCGTCACCTCACCCGATGCCACGCGGTGCTCAGCCGTCCAGTAGCCGGCGGCGTCGACGGGCAGTGCCCCTACAGCATCGTAGACGGCGTAGCGGTACGTGCCGGGATCTGAGCTTCCATCTCCGCGCTTCCCGTGTCGCTCACGCCCGGAGCGTCGCCGCCCATGCCGCGTCCTGTGAGCACGCCGAGCTGACGACCGGACGAGTCGCTGACGATGAGCCAGACGGTGTGCTGTGAGCGCGGTCGTCCGTGAGTGTCGCAGTGACGCCGCCCGAATTCGGGACGACCGAGTAGCTGAGATCATCAGCGGCGTCGCCTACGCGCACCGAGCAGGCCGCAGCGCCAAGCGTCGCCGCCGCGACCAGGGCGAGTACGAGGAGCACTCGGCGGACCATCAGCACACCTCCCGACGTTGTTCGGTCCAACGCACCGCGCATAAGCTGCGAGCGCTCACGCTACGGCTTTCAGCGTAGAGTTGACTGCGAGCCAGCTTGATGCGCTTGTTCGGCAGACCCGCCGTGTCCACGCTATGTCCAGTAGTGGATCAGCGCCGTCAAAGGCACGGCACAGCCGCCAGTACCAGGTAGAGGGAGTACCAGCCGACCCAGCCATACTCAGCCTCCGAGAAGCTGACGTCGTCGGGGGGCGTGTAGCTCTCGCCAAAGTACGGGTCTCCAGTGGCGCGTTGCATGAGCACGTTGGGAGAGACCAGGGCCGCAACCGCGAGGCCGATGGCGATCAGGCCGATCACGAGACACGCGGCGTAGAAGTCGTGGAGACGGGTGACCCGGACGAGCAAGGCCGCCAGGCCGACGAGCCCCCCGCCGACCCCGAGGGCGATCAAGAGTCTAAGACCGCGTCGCTTCATCTAGCTCCGTTCTGCCTAACGCACCGCGCGTAACCTGTGAGCGGTCTGGCTGGAAGGATCAAAGCCAGACCTGCTGCGAATCAGGTTGACGCGCTTGTTAGCACGGCTTTGGGGCTCCGGTGCAACGGCCCCGGTACCGGCAGCGGAAGACGATCTCGGAGAGAAGCAGGCAGAGAGGCTGACGCTGGAGCTTGGCGCTGGGCGAAGCGCGCCCGCGCCGGCAAGGCCACTCTGCCCTGCTCTTCCGAGGAGAACTTCGCTGCTGGCCACGCTGCAACTCACTTACTCAGACCCCCCAGAGGGTGAATGCGGTACCGCCCACGTCTGCCCGTGCTAACGCACCGCGCGTAACCTGCGCGGGCTGCGGCTCCAAGTTACTACAGAAACCGTTGGCCGCGTCAGGTTGACGCGCTTGTTAGGTGTTTCCATGTCCACCTCCCAGCAGCAGGCTGAGAGTGCGCCGGTGACCATTCTGCTCGGCGAAGCCGATGGCGGATAGGCCGTGGCTGCCCTCCGCCTCGGGATCGGCACCGGCGCGCAGCAGCAGGACGACGACCTCGTCGTGGCCGTGCTGCGCGGCGAACATGAGCGGCGTGCTGCCGCCCTCGCCCCGTGCATGCAGGTCGGCACCCGCCTCGAGGAGCGCCCCGGCTGCGGCCCGGTGCCCTGCGTTGGCCGCGAACATGAGGGCGGTGTTGCCGTCGCAGTCACGGAGCTCGAGAGCGGCGCCAGCGCCGGCAAGCAGCCGGACGATGGCCTCGTGACCCTGATGGGCCGCGCACATGAGCGCGGTGAGGCCGGTCTCGTCGGCGCCGTCCAGGGCCGCGCCGGCGTCGACCAGGACGCGGGAGTCTCCAGCGAGCCGTTGGCGGCCGGGAGGTTGAGGAGCGGGCCGGCGTAGTCGCCGCGCTTCGGGCCGCGGACCTGCTGCGAGGGGTCGACCCCGGCCGTCACGAGCGCCGCGACGCCGTCCGCCCAGCCGCGACTGGCGGCGATGGCCACGGCGGGCACGCCGGATCGGTCGCGCGCATTCGCATCGGCCCCGGCGGCCAGCTGCGCTCGGGTTTCTCCGAGGTCAGCGTCGGCCACAGCGTTGACGAGCATCTGCGACGGTGTGAGGCGCTTGCGGAACACTCAACGCTCCTGTGGATACACCTAACGCACCGCGGATAAGCTGTGCGGGCAGCGCTCACAGGGTGATGAAGACCTGCGGCGCATCAGCTCGATCCGCTTGTTAGCCAGCATCGCGAACGTAGAACGTTCGGCACACCTGAGCCAGAATGCACTCTTCATTCTGAGGAGTGAGGAACAAGGTGTCGAGGTGCTGATCGGCGCAGCGAACTGGGAGGCGCAGACCCGGTTTACCTTCCCGACCACCGTGGGGTCTTCAGGAGAGCGCAAGCAGATAGTACGACCTCGCAGGCGTCGGAGTCCCCGTATGAGGCACAGGCGAGGTAGGCGCGCTCGAGCGTCGGTGAGGAGGCGAAGACAGCAGCGAGCGCAGCTTGGACTTCCCGCTCAGGAGCGCCGTCCCGCTCACACAGGAAGTTGATGCGACGGACGCTGCGAAGTTCGGGCGAGCGCCCCGAACGTCTTCCACAGATGCTACCGGTCCACCGCCTGTCTGCTAACTGCATTTCTGCAGTAGAGAGAAGACATCTGCTGCAGCTGTCGACTTCTGCATAAGACACTGCTCCCCGCTCGACGAAGGGGCTTAGGCAGACTGGAGAACGCCGGCCCGACGGTCCAGCCGGCCGCCCCGGTCGAGTGCGTCATGCATCACCATACTCTGCGGTTCGTAGGCTGTCACCTGTCGTCGGAGTGCGGCTCGCACGACGCGCCGGTTCAAGTTCCGCACCTGCTGGGGAAGTCATGTGCGACGGTGGACGCCGCGCCCCCACGCGGCGTCCGCCACCAGCAGTCCCCCTGAAGGAGGTTCCATCATGGCCGACGCACCACGCCGCGCCGACGCGGTCTGGCAGGGCTCGCTCGGACAAGGGTCCGGAGAGGTCACGCTGGTCACCAGCGGCGCCGCCGGCCCGCTGCCCGTGACCTGGGCATCGCGCACCGAGCGGTCCAACGGCAAGACGAGCCCCGAGGAGCTCGTCGCCGCCGCGCACGCCAGCTGCTACAGCATGGCGCTCTCGCACATCCTCGGCGAGGCCGGCACGCCGCCCGAGAAGCTCGAGACCAGCGTCACGGTGACCTTCAAGGAGATCGAGGGCGGCTGGAAGACCGGCTCGTCGGCGATCGTCGTCAAGGGCTGGGTACCGGGCATCGACGAGGCGGCGTTCAAGAAGGCTGCCGAGGACGCCAGGGACGGCTGCCCCATCAGCGGCGCGCTCAAAGGCAACGTGGAGCTCAGCGTGGAGGCGACGCTCGCCTGAGCCTCGCCTCAGTCGCGCCGGCCGGAAGGCCGGCGCAGAGGACGACGAAGGGGCGGGGCGCCGGCCGGCGCCCCGCCCCTTCTGCCCTCGTCCGAGCTAGTGCTCGGCGGCTTCGAGAGAAGGCCGCCGAACGGTGATGCCGGGCTCGTGCCGGGGGCGGCGGGGCTCCTGCGGCGCCGCCGGCTCGTGGCGGCGCCCCTCCACGCTGACGTCGGGGATCCACCGCAGCCAGCGCGGCAGGTACCAGTTCCAGTCGCCGAGCAACTCCATCGTCGCCGGCACGATGATCGTGCGGACGATGGTGGCGTCGATGAGCACCGCGACGGCGAGGCCGAAGCCCATCTGCTGGAACATCACCAGCTCGCCGGTGGCCATGCCGCCGAACACGCACACCATGATCGCCGCCGCGCCGGTGATGATGCCGGCGGTGCGGCCGAGGCCGTGGGCGACCGCCTCACGGGTGTCGCCGGTCTCGTCGTAGCGCTCCTTGATGCGGCTGAGCAGGAACACCTGGTAGTCCATGGAGAGTCCGAACAACAGGCTGAAGAGGAAGAGCGGGACCCAAGCCTCGATGGTGTCGACCTGGGTGAGGCCGAGCAGGCCGGCGCCGACGCCTTTCTGGAAGACCAGCACCATGAGGCCGTAGGCGGCTCCGACCGAGAGCAGGTTCATGAGGATCGCCTGCGCCGGGATGACGACCGAGCGGAAGGCGACCAGCAGGAGCACGAAGCTCAGGCTCAGGATCACCGCCATCGCCACCGGCATCCAGGCGCCGAAGAAGCCGAGGTAGTCGACGACGCCCGCGGTGGTGCCGGCGACGTAGACCCTCCCTGCCAGGTCGCCCGCGGCCTGCGGCACGATGTCCTCGCGCAGGCGCTTCACGACGGACTGGGTGGCCTCGCCCGCCGGGTCGCCGGCGAGCGTCGTCGTGATGAGAGTGAGGTCCCCGGCCTCGTTCGCGGTGACCTGGGCCGGGCCGAAGTCGCCATCGCGCTTCATGGCCGCCTGCAGGTCCTCTACGGCCCGCTTCACCTGCGGAGCGGCCGCCTGCCCGTCGATCACGATCAGCAGCGGATTTGCCTTGCCCAAGGTGAAGTCCCGGTCGAGGATGTCCCAGCCCTGCTTCGCGTACTCACTGTCAGGGAGGTGGGCTGCGCTCGCGGTGCTGTCCCCGCTCTTCATCATCATCACGGGGGCGGCCGCCGCGAGCAGCGCCACGGCGGCGATGGTGAGCCAGACGACCGGGCGGCGCATGATGCTGTGCGCCAGGCGCTCCCAGATGCCGGGGCCGCCGCTCAGACGGCGGGTGGCGCGGCGGCCGATGAAGGGCACGCGGAGGGCGTCGACGCGGTCCCCGAGCAGGCTCAGCAGCGCAGGCAGGGCGATGAGCGCCGTCACCAGCGTGGTGAACACGACCAGCATGACGCCGATGCCCATGCTGATCATGACGTCGAGCGGGATGATGACCATGCCGATCATCGCCAGGACCACGGTCATGCCGCTGAAGAAGATGGCGCGATTGGCGGTGGCGCCGGTCGCTGCGATGGCATCGATCTTCGCGAGGCCTCGGGCGCGCTCCTCGCGGTAGCGGCTGATCACGAAGAGGGTGTAGTCGATGCCCACCGCCAAGCCCATCATGGTGAGGATGTTCAGCGCGAAGGCGGTCATCGGGTAGACCTGGCCGATGAGCGCGGTCAGGGCCAGGGCGAGGACGATGCTGATGATGCTCATCAGCAGCGGCATGCGCGCCGCCAGCACCGCGCCGAAGACGATCAGGAGCACGATGAGCGCGGCGGGGACGCCGAAGACCTCGCCGCGCGTCAGGTCCTTCTCGGCCAGCGACATGAACATCTCCATGATGCTGGCGTCGCCGGTCTGCGCGACGGTGAAGCCCCGGCCCTGCGCCGCCGCGACGAGCGCGTGCAGCTTGCCGGCGTTCTCCACGGCGTCGTCGATGGTGCCGGCCATGACCACGGGGATCAGGGTCGCGTGCTCGTCTCTGGAGACGACGGTCGGGTCGCCGGTCTGGTAGTAGGTGGAGACGCTCCTGACGACCGAAGGGCCCAGGCCGGCGTCCTGCCGGAGAGGTCGTCGACGTAGGCTTTGGACACGGGGTCGTCACCGTCGTGGTGGCCGAGCGCACGATCACGAAGTCGGCGATCTGCCGCGGCCCGGTGAGACGCTGCTCGAGGAGCTCCTGGCCGACGATGCGGTCCGGCTTGTCGGCGCGGAACCTGATCTCCGAGCTCAGGCCGCTGCCGAGCAGCGTGACGACCGCGAGCACGGCGAGGACGATGAGCGCCGTCCAGATGCCGATGGTGTGCCACGGGTGGAGGCATCTGGTGCGCGCCAGGCGTTCCGTGAGGCCGGAGCCCGCTCCGGCGCCCCTGGGGCACGTCGTCTTCTGCTTGTTCTCGCTCTTGGTCACTGTCATCTCCTCCTGCCGCCGGCGTCTCGTGCCGGCGTCTGTGACGGGCTGAAGCGGGGCATGGCGAGCCGGGGCTCGTCGTTCAAGGGGTTGGTCGTGCACCACACCGACCTGGATGGTGATGTAGACGTGAGCGTGCTCGTGGCGCTGCGCGCGGCGGTCACCGCCGCGGCGGGGTCATCGGGCGATGCGTTCCCGACACGGGGGGCTTGCCCCGCCACGCGGCCCACGCCTCGGCGTCCGTCGCCGGCGCGCACATGAAGTGGGCGACGTGGCCCTGTTGGTCTCGCCGGGGCGGAACATGCCGTCCACGAGACCCTCGTGCAGCGCGTACTCGGTCACGTCGCCGTCCTTCAGCGTGTCGGGCCGGACGACCACCCACGCCGCGTACCTGGACCGGCGGCCTCGACGACGTCGTGGAGGAAGTCGGCGGCGCGCTGGTTGTCCCGCGCCGAGGCGACCAGGCTGCGCAGCAGCCACAGGCGGCGCGCTCGAACCACCCGCGCCGCGCGTCCAGGCCTCCGGCGCGGTTCACGGAGACGGTGCTCATGAGGATGAGCTTGACGGGCCGCGCGGGCCGCAGCTCCCGGGTCGCCCGGTACACCCTCTCGACAGACCGGGTGACGAGGTCGCGCGGCTTCCCGAAGACCCCCGCGCGCTGATGGTGTGGCCGAGACACTCAGCGTCACCGCGTCGCAGCCGTCGACCTGCTTTCTGACCTGTTGGTGCTGAAGGGAGAGCAGGTCGGCCTCGACGACGGGCCACCGCGGGTTGCTCACGTATGCCGGCGGGGAGCCGCTCGGCCGACCGGACGACCGCGCGCACGCTGACGCCGCGGGCGAGCAGTTGCTGCAGGACGCGGCTGCCGGTCCGCCCGGTGCCGCCGAGG
>CAVPXA010000024.1:0-17810 GCA_963709635.1 uncultured Thermoleophilia bacterium | reverse complement strand
AGGGACGATGATCACGCTCTATCAGATCTGAGTGGTGCCCCTACTGCCATCGCGTACGCCAGGTCGCTCACCGAGCTCGGCCTGACCTTCACGGCCGTCAACGTCCCCGCCGCCAACGAGGACAGGGTCGAGCTCATGGCCATCGCCGGCCAGGACGGGGTCCCGGTGCTCACCGACGGCGACAAGGTCTACGCCGACTCCGGCGAGATCATCGCCTACCTCCGCGCGACCTACCCGGAGCCGGAGGACGCGGAGGAGAACGCCGCCCTCGGGCGCCTGGCGCGCGGCCGTCATGGTCTCCCTCGCGCCGCGCGCCGCCCTCGCGCGCCTGCGCGAGGTGCTCGAGGAGAAGGGCTTCGTCGTCCTCGCCCAGATCAAGGGCCCCAAGATCAACGACCGGCTGCCCAAGGAGTACACCATCCTGCAGGTGACCGTCCCCGTCGCCGCGGTCAAGACGCTGGACGTCGACCCGCTCGCGCCGGTCGCCATCATGCTCCCCATCGCCGTCATCCCGACCGAGGACGGCAAGAGCGTGGTCGCCGCCGCCGACCCCGTCGGGCAGGTGTGGCTCTACGGCGAGCCGGAGCTCAACAAGGTGCAGGGTGCGGTCAAGAAGCGGCTCGCGCGAGGTGTTCGCAGAGCTCTGACGCTCACCCCCAGCGGTACACGCGCACGGCTCAGGAACCCCGCGACCAGCGCGATCCCGAGCAGCACGATCGCGGCAGGTCCAGTCCCAGGTGCCGCCGCTCCACGCCTCCTGGAGCAGATCGACGCCGTACGTCAGCGGCAGGAAGTCGCCGATCCTCGTCATCGTGTCGCTCATGACCTCCGTCGGCACGGAGGCGCCGCTCAGGAACAGCATGACGAAGAAGAGCATGAGGCCCGCGCCCTGGGCCGCGCGCGGGCTGGGCATCACCGCGCCGAGCAGGGTGCCGATGGCGGCGAAGGCGGCGGAGCAGAGCACGAACCCCGCCGCCAGCAGGCCGAGCGACGTCCGGGAAGTGCACGGGGTAGAAGGCGGCGGCGAAGGCGGCGACGAGGACGGCGCCGATCACCCCGAGCACGAGCGCCGCCAGCACCTGCGAGCCGAGGACCGCCCAGATGGGCACCAGGGAGGCGCGGAAGCGGCGCAGCACGCCCCCGCTGCGGTAGTCGGTCAGCCGGGCCGGCAGCATGATCACGCCGACCGACATGGTGACCACGGCGATGTAGGCCGGAGCGTAGTAGTTCATCGCGCCGACGTCGCCGAACACGTGCGCGTCGGTGCTGCCGAGCTGGTTCCCGAAGACCTCGCCCGAGCACGAACATCAGCACCACCGGGAAGGCGAAGGTGAACACGATCGTCATCGGCTCGCGCAGGAAGAGCTTGAGCTCGATCCACGTGAGCTTGAAGAGCAGCGCGGAGGCCGCCGGGATGGGCCGGATGCGCTGCCACGTGCGGCCATCAGTCCTCCACCAGGTGGCCGGTCAGCTTGAGGAACACGTCCTCGAGGCTCGGCTCGATGACGCGCAGGTCGTCGGGGATGACGCCGCGCTCCACGAGGGCCGCGGCGACGTGGGCGAGCAGCGGCCCCGTGCCCTCGACGATCACGCGGCGGCCGCGGCGGGTGACGCCCTGGGCGCCCGCCACGCTCGTTCAGCCACTCCACGTCCTCGCAGGTCGCAGCTGAAGACGACCTGCTCGAGCGGGTCGTAGCGGACGACGAGGCCGCGCGGCGTGTCCAGCGGCGATGACGTTGCCCTTGTCCACAACCGCCACGCGGTCGCAGAGCTGCTCCGCCTCGTCCATGAAGTGCGTGACGAGGACGACGGTGGTCCCCTCGCGGATCTGCTCGATGGCTCCCACGCCATCCGGCGGCCGGCCGGATCGAGCCCCGCGGTCATCTTGTCGAGGAAGACCACCTCCGGAGGGCTGACGACGCCACGCGATGACCAGGCGCTGGCGCTGCCCGCCGGAAAGGGTGGCGGAGGCGGCTTCCCGCTTCTCCGCCAGGCCCCACTGCTCGAGCAGGGTCGCCAGCCGATCGCCCGGGGCGAGACAGGCGAACAGGTCCACGCCTCCCAGACCCTGAGCTGATCGGGGGGACGCGACTCCTGCAGCTGCCAGCCCACCCGGCGGCGCAGTTCCGCGGCGATGGTCCACCGGGTCGATCCCCAGCACGCGCACCTGCGGCCCGTCCGCGGCGCAGGCCCTGGACGCACTCGACCGTGGTCGTCTTGCCCGCGCCGTTGGACCCGAGCAGGCCGAAGATCTCGCCCGCTCGACCTCGAAGGAGATGTCGTCGACGGCCACGACGTGGTGGCCGTAGACCTTGCGCAGGTGTTCCACGGTGATGACCGGCGGCATGCGCTCAGGGTTCGGCCGGGCGGATGCGGCCGCCCGATCGTAGATCCAGATCGGCTGAGCGTACCGTCGGCAAGGACGAGGTCCACGACCAGCTGGTCGTTCTCGTCCAAGGTGAGTCGCAGGTCGGACGCGGCGGGGACCCCGGGGGCGGGCGAGGGCGCGGGGTCGTCGCCGGTGGGCAGCGAACAGGCGAGGAAGCCGTCCTCCAGCGTCGCGACGACCGCCTGGCTCTGCCCGTTGGCGAGGTTGGCGAAGGTCACCGCGACTCCGTTGTCCCCGCTGGCCACGGTGAGCGTGAAGTCCGGGTCGGGTGCGCCGCCGTCGACCCGCTGCCAGACGCCGAGATACGGCTCCACGTCCCTCGAAGAAGCGCCGCCGCAGGCAGCGGCGGCGGCGGTCACGGCGACGAGCGCGAGCAGCAGCAGAAAGCCGGCGCGAGTCCGGCGAGCGCCCGCGGCTTGACCGCGCCGCCTCACTCCGCCGGGGCCGAGTAGCCGCCGAAGAGGGAGAGGCTCCCTGGCGGTTGCTCGGGATCGCTCCAGCGGCCGAGGCGGCGGAACCGCTCGCGGCGCTGCCGCCGCCGCTCCAGCGGCGGGATCTCGTCGAGCTCGGCGAGGGCCTCGGCGATCGCCTCGCCGAGCCGCAATGCCGCCAGCTCGGGGTTGTGATGGGCGCCGCCGCGGGGCTCCTCGACCACCTTCTCGACGGCGAGCAGCTCGAGCAGCTGGCTGGCCGTCGGCCGCAGCGACTCCGCGGCCTGGGGCGCGAAGTCGGCGTCGCGCCACAGGATCGCGGCGCAGCCCTCAGGCGTGATCACCGAGTAGGTGGCGTTCTCGAGCATCAGCACGCGGTCCGCGACGGCGAGTGCGAGGGCTCCTCCCGAGCCGCCCTCGCCGATGATCGTCGCGATCACGGGGACGGTGAGGCGCGCCATCCGGAGCATGCTCTCGGCGATGGCGCGCGCCTGCCCGCCCTCCTCCGCGGCCACGCCCGGGTAGGCACCCGGCGTGTCGACGAAGGTGAGCACCGGCAACCCGTGCCGCTCCGCGAGCTTGAACAGCCGCTGCGCCTTGCGGTAGCCCTCGGGCTTGGCCATGCCGAAGTTGTGCTCGGTCTGCTCGTCGAGGGTGCGGCCCTTCTGGTGACCGATCACGAGCACTGCGCGGCCGCGGAACCAGCCGAGCCCGCCCACGATGGCGGGGTCGTCGGCCCGCAGGCGGTCGCCCTTGAGCTCCTCGAAGCCGTCGACCAGGAGCCGGATGTAGTCACGCGTGCGCGGCCGCTCCTTGTTCCGGGCGATCTCGACGGTGACCCAGCTGTCATGCCTCCGGCTCTCGTGCTGGAGCTTCTTCAGCCGCGTCTGGAGCTTCTCGATCTCCTCGGACAAGTGAACGCCGGGCATAAGTGGCAAGCGTCCGAGCTCGCTCAGCCGCTGCTTGAGCCAGCCCGCTCGCGCGTCCTGTTCCGTCTTCGGATCCTTCTCCTCGGTCAGGTTCCTCACCCCCTCCCAACAGTCGCAGGTAGTTGCCGACCCTGACGCGGAGGTCCTTGCGCGGGACGACGGCGTCGAGGTGGCCGAGCTCGAGGTTGCGCTCCGCCGTACTGAAGCCCGGGGGCAGTTCCTCGTGGGTGGTCTGCTGGATGACGCGCGGCCCGGTGAAGTAGAGCCGCGCGCCGGGCTCCGCGATGCACACGTCGGCGAGCGTCGCGAAGCTGGCGACCACGCCGCCGGTGCACGGGTCGGCCAGGATGGTCACGAACGGGGAGGTGGCCTCGTTGATGAGGTCCACGGCGCAGCTGGTCTTGGCCATCTGCATGAGGCTCAGGATGCCCTCCTGCATGCGCGCGCCGCCGGAGGTGCAGACGGCGACCAGCGGCAGGTCCTCGCCGCTCGCCAGCTCGGCGCTCCGCCAGAGTTTCTCGCCGACCACGCTCCCCATGCTGCCGCCCATGAACCCGAAGTCCATGACGGCGAGCACGCACGGTGTGGTGTCGATGCTCGCGGTCCCCGTGACGATGGCCTCCTGGAGACCGGTCTTGGCCTGCGCCTCACGGACGCGCTCGGGGTAGGTCTCGAGATCGACGAACTCGATCGGGTCGAGCGTGGTGACCATGCTCCAGAGCTCGCGGAACGTGCCGTCGTCCGCGAGCTGCCGGATCCTCTCACGCGCGCCGATGCGCAGGTGGTGGCCGCAGTGTGGGCACACCATGAGGCTCTCGCGCACCTCGCTGTGCCGCGCGCCCTGCTGGCACTGCGGGCACACCCACTCCGGCCTGAGCGGCTCGTTGTTCCGGCGTTCGATCTCGACGGTGATGCTCATGAGGTGCTGCGCCCTCCGGCCGGTGGGCCCGGGCGGCGGCGATCAGCCGTCGTACCGGCTGAAGACCAGGGCCACGTTGTGGCCGCCGAACCCGAAGCTGTTGCTCGCGGCGACGTCGACCTTGGCGAACCTGGCCTGCAACGGGACGTAGTCCAGGTCGCACTCCGGGTCGGGGTCATGGAGGTTGATCGTCGGCGGGATGTAGCTGTTGACGATGGTCAGGACGGTCGCGACCGCCTCAAGAGCGCCGGAGGCGCCGAGGCAGTGACCGATCATCGACTTGTTGGACGAGATGGCGACCTCGTAGGCGTGGTCGCCCAGCGCGTGCTTGATGGCGCGGGTCTCGGCGATGTCGCCGGGCCCGGTGGAGGTGCCGTGGGCGTTGATGTAGTCCACCTCGGACGGGTCGATGCCGGCCTCCTGCAGGGCCATGGTGAGGGCTCGCCCTTGCGCCACGCCGCTCTCGTCGGGCAGCGTCATGTGGAACGCGTCGCTGCTCATGCCGTTGCCGGCCATCTCGGCGTAGATGTGCGCGCCGCGCGCGAGGGCGTGCTCGAGCTCCTCGAGGATGAGCACGCCCGCACCCTCGCCGATCACGAACCCGTCGCGCTTGACGTCGAAGGGCTTGGACGCGCCCTGAGGATGCTCGTTGTCGGTGCTCAGGGCGCGCGCCGCCGCGAACCCGGAGACGCCGACGGGGCTGATGGGCGCCTCGCTGCCGCCGGCGAACATGACCTCGGCCGCGCCGTCGCGGATGAGGCGCGCGGCGTAGCCGATGGCGTCGGAGGCGGCGGCGCAGGCCGTGCACGTGGTGCTGAGCGGGCCTCGCGTGCCGAGCTCGAGCGAGACGTGCGCGGCGCCCATGTTGGGGATCATCATCGGGACCAGCAGCGGGTTGGTGCGGTCCGGCCCCTGGTGCAGCAGCTTGTCGGTCTCGACGTGCAGGGTCTGCAGGCCGCCGACGCCGCTGGCCATGACGGCCCCGACCCGCTCCGCCTCGGTGCGGGGGTCGAAGTCGGCGTCCCTGGCGGCGTCGATGGCCGCCGCCACCGCGTAGCGGCTGAAGAGGTCCAGCCGGCGAGCCTTACGCTTGTCGATGTAGTCCTCGGCGACGAAGCCCTGGACCTCGGCGGCGATGTGCACCTTGTAGCCGGTGGTGTCGAAGCGGGTGATCTCGCCGACCCCCGACTCGCCGGCCACGAGCCGGCGCCAGAACGTGTCCACGTCGTTGCCGATGGGCGAGATGACGCCCAGACCGGTGACGACGACTCTGCGTGTGTGTGCCATGGTGGTCTCCGCGCTCCGTCAGATGCCGAGGCCGCCGTCGACGGGCAGCGTGACACCGGTGACGAACCGTGCCGCAGGCGAGGCCAGGTAGACCACAGCCATGGCTACGTCGTCCGTGGTGCCGATGCCCTTGAGCGGTGTCGCGTCGACGATCATCTGCCTCGTCTCTTCAGGAAGCGCCTGCGTCATCGGTGTGTCGATGTACCCGGGAGCGATAGCGTTGACGCGCACGCCGCGCGCGCCGAGCTCCTTGGCCAGCGACTTGGTGAGGCCGATGATGCCCGCCTTCGCCGCCGCGTAGTTGGCCTGGCCCGCGTTGCCACGACGGCCGACGACGCTCGAAAGGTTGATGATACAACCGGTCCGGCGGCGGAACATCCTGCGTGCCGCCGCCTTGCTGATGAGGAACGTCCCACGCAGGTGCGTCGCGATGACCGCGTCGAAGTCGGCCGGGTCCATCATCATCACGACGTTGTCGCGCGTGATGCCGGCGTTGTTGACCACCACGGAGAGCGGGCCCAGGTCCTTCTCGGCCCGCTCGATCATCGCGTTGACCTGCTCCTCGTCGGAGACGTCGCCCATGACGACGAGGCCCTTGCGGCCCAGCGCCTCGACCTCGGCGACGACGGCCACGCAGGCCGCCTCGTCGGCGAAGTCGTTGACGGCCACGTCGGCGCCGGCGCTCGCCAGCGCGAGCGCGATGGCGCGGCCGATGCCGCGCCCGGCGCCCGTCACGAGCGCCGTTGCGCCCGTGAGATCCAGTTCTATCGTCACGCGTCCTCCAAGTAGCGGCCGTCCTCGCGCAGCGCCAGCAGCGTCTCCATGCCGGAGACGTGGGCGGTCTGCGCCTGCGGCTCGATGCGCTTGACCAGGCCGGTGAGCACAGCGCCCGGACCGACCTCCAGGAACGAATCATATCCCTGCGCGTACAGTGTTTTCACCGACTGGCTGAAGCGCACCGGTGAAATGAGTTGCACTTGCAGCAGATGGTTGAAGTCCCCGGACTCGTACTTCACCGTGCACCCCGAGAAGAACGCGGGGTCCGGGATGTGCCACTCCGTGCGCTCGAACTCCTCACGGAGCGGCTCGAGCGCGCTCTCGACGAGCGGCGAGTGGAAGGCTCCGCTGACCGGCAGCGAGATGACGCGTTTGGCGCCGGCGGCCCGAGCCTTGCCGGCGAGCGCCTCGAGCGCCGCCTTGGTGCCGCTCACGACGACCTGGCCGGGGCAGTTGAAGTTCGCCGGCCAGGCGCCGTCCTGCTCGGCGCAGAACGCCTCGACGACGGCGTCGTCCAGACCGATGATCGCCATCATGCCGCCCGGGTTGGCGTCGGCGGCGCGCAGCATCTCCTGACCGCGCCGCCGCACGATGCGCAGCGCGTCCTTGAACTCGACGGCGCCCGTCGCGACCAGCGCCGAGAACTCGCCCAGGCTGTGCCCGATGGCGACGTCGAACCGCAGGCCTTCGCGGCGCAGCACGCGGAACATGCCGACGGACGCCGCGAGCAGCGCCGGCTGCGTGAAGTCGGTGCGGCTCAGCCGGTCCATGGGCCCCTGGCAGCAGAGGTCCTGCAGGTCGTAGCCGAGCACCTCCGACGCCTCGGCGTAGGCGTCGCGCATCTCGGGCTCGGCGGCTGCCAGGTCGCAGCCCATACCGACGGCCTGTGACCCCTGGCCGGGGAACATGAGGACGAGGTTCTGCATGGGGCTAGACTATAGCTCCCACTTGGTGAGACACGAACCCCAGGTGAGCCCGGCGCCGAAACCGGCCATGAGCAGCGTGTCGCCCTTCTTGAGCCGGCCGCTCTCGCTGGCCTCGTGCAGGCAGATCGGGATCGACGCGCACGAGGTGTTGCCGTAGCGGTCGAGATTGGCGAACACCTGACCCTCGCTCATCCCCAGCCGGCGCGACGCCGACTCGATGATGCGGATGTTGGCCTGGTGCGGCACGAAGAGGTCGACGTCCTCGACGGTGATCTCGGCGTCGTCGAGGACCTTCTGGCACGAATCGGCCACCGTGCGCGTGGCGAACTTGAACACCTCGCTGCCGGTCATGTGCATGGCGTGCTCGTGGTCGCGCACCGTGTCGAAGGTCGCCGGCATGCGGCTGCCGCCGGCCGGCACCAGCAGATTGGGCGCGCCGCTGCCGTCGTTGCCGAGGTCGAAGCTGAAGATGCTGCCGTTGTCGGTGGGCTGCACCAGCACGGCGCCGGCGCCGTCGCCGAAGAGCACGCAGGTGCTGCGGTCCTCCCAGTCGACCATCTTGCTGAGCACCTCGGCGCCCACCACGAGCACGTTGCTGTAGATGTTGGCCGAGACGAACGCCGTGGCGATGGCGAGGCCGTAGACGAACCCCGTGCAGCCGGCCTGCACGTCGAACGCGCCGGCCTTGGTGGCGCCGATCTTGTCGGCGACGATCGAGGCCGTGGCCGGCATGATGTGGTCCGGCGAGATGGTGGCGACGATGACGAGGTCGAGCTCGGCGGCGGCGAGGCCGCCCGACTCGAGACAGCGGCGGGCGGCGACGGTGCCCAGGTCGCTCGCCGCCTCGTCCACGCGCGCGATGCGCCGCTCGCGGATGCCGGTACGCGTGGTGATCCACTCGTCCGACGTGTCCAGGAACTGGCTGATCTCGTCGTTGGTGAGCACGCGCTCGGGCACGTGCACGCCGAGCGCGCTGATGCGCGCCCCGCGGACGAGGCCGCGGCGGAGTCCGATCACAGTCTGGCCTCTCCGGCCGCGACGGCCGCGGCGTCGACGATGGCGAACATGAGCTCCCCGCGACAGGCCAGCTGGCCGTCCACGGTGGCCTTGACCTTGGCCTTGCCCACGGGGCCGTGCACGGCGATGATCTCGGCCTCGAGCGTGATGGTGTCGCCGGGCTTGCAGACGCGCTTGAAGCGGACCTTGTCGATGCCGGCGAACAGGCCGACCTTGTCGCCGCCGGGGCCGGCCTCGGCGGACGGCGGCACGTCGCCCGCGGCAGCGGCCTCGGGACCGGCGCTCGCGGCGGCGATGGTGGCCGTCTGCGCGAGCGCCTCGACGATGAGCACGCCGGGCATCACCGGATTGCCGGGGAAGTGCCCGGCGAACCACCAGTCGTCGTCGCGCAGCGTGCGCGTGGCGACGCAGCGGACGCCGGGCTCGCCGTCGACGACTTCGTCCACCAGCAGGAAGGGCGGGCGGTGGGGCAGCAGCTCGAGCACCTGCTCGTTGGTCAACTTCACGACGGCTTCAGCTCCCTTGCGCGGCGGAGATAGCGCTCCACCTGGATGAGGACGGCCGTGGCGGCGATGCCGTAGCCGAGCACGTTCTTGACGGGGATGGTGCGGCCGCCCGGCAGCGGGATGCGGCCGAGCGCGTCGTCCAGCGTGTCGAGCACGTCCTCGACGACGCGTCCGATGGTGACCTCGCCGGGCTTGGCCTCGAGCGCAGCCGCGGCGGCGACGCGCTCCGCGAACCCCGGCGGCGGGGCCAGCTCGGCCTCGCCCCAGGCGGCCAGGGCGCCGCGCAGCTCGCTGAGCTGGGAGAGCTCGGCGGAGCAGTGCGCACAGAAGCTGAGGTGCCCCTGCAGCTCGGCGACGTCGAGGTAGCCCAGCTCGCCGTCCACGAACTGGTTGAGCCGCGCGCTGAAGTAGCTGCAGTCCATCACGCCTCCCGCTCTGCCTGCAGGCGGAGGCGCAACGAAGCGCGCCCGCGATGGACCATGACCTTGACGGTGCCGAGCGGGCGCGCCGTGAGGTCGGCGATCTCCTGGTACGGCAGGCCGTAGATGTCGCGCAGCACGGTGGGCACGCGGTAGTCGTCCGGCAGGTCGTGCAGCGCCGCGGTGAGCGTGGCGGCGGAGATGCCCTCGCCCAGCTCGGGCTGGCCGCCGGCCATGTCGGGCACGTCGACGGGCTCCGGGCGGCGCCGCTCGCGGCGCTGGTAGTCCACGGAGGCGGTGAGCGCGAGGCGGAACAGCCAGGTGCTGAACGTCGCCTCGCTGCGGTACTGCGGCAGCTTGCGGTAGCAGCGCAGGAACGCCTCCTGCGCCGCGTCCTCCGCGTCGGTGTGGTTGCCGAGCACGTTGTAGGCCACCGAGTAGACCATGCCTTGATACCGCTCCACGATCAGTGCGAATGCGTCCACGTCGCCCGCTACGGCCCGCGCAAGATCGGCGGACGTGGGGTCGGGCAGCGTGGACCACTTGTGGAGGTTAGACGTCGTCATGCGGCAGGGAGTTACAGCTTCCGGGGGGAGGGTTCGAAGAGCAACAAGTGTACACCGGCCGGCGGCCGGGCTTCCGGGGCCGGCGCGGACTGCGGGAGCGGCGCGGAAGCGCGGTCAGGCGCCGCGCCGCAGCGACGCGCCGGCGGCGAGCATGAGCAGCCGCGCCGCCGCGAGCGCGGTGTGCCCCTGCGGGTCTCGCGCGGGGACGAACTCACAGACGTCCATGCCGGCGAGCTCGCAGCGGCCGGCGACGGCACGCACCAGCCGGGCGAGCTGCCAGAACCAGAGGCCGCCCGGCGCCGGCCACAGCGTGCCGGGCGCGCAGCTCGGGTCGAGACCGTCGACGTCGACGGTGATGTAGACGCGGTGAGCGGGGTCGAAGCGCGCGGCGAGCTCGTCGAGCAGCGCCGCGCCGCGCGCGTGGACCTCTTCGGCGCGGACGAGCACGTTGCCGGCGGCGCGCGCGGCCAGGACCTCGGCCTCGCGCGCGCTCCCCACGTCGCGCAGACCAACCTGCACGACGGTGCTCACGTGCGACAACTCGCGCAGACGTCTGATCGGGCTGGAGTAGCCGTCGCGCCGGCCGGCGACCTCGTCGCGGAAGTCGAGGTGCGCGTCCACGTGGAGGACGTCGAGCGGCCGGTCGTCCGGGAGGCCGCGGACCACGACCGGCGGCGCCGAGTGGTCGCCCGCCACCACCAGCGGCACCGCTCCCGCCGCGACGATGTCTCGCACGGCGGCGGTGCCGGCCGCCAGGTCCGCGGCGAGATCCTCGGCAGCTCCGCTCAGCTCGACGTCGCCGCAGTCGACGAACCCGGCGTCCACCCCGGGCGGGACGAGAGGCCCGCCGAGGTCGAAGTCGTAGTGGTCCGGCGCGGTCGCGTAGGCGGCCGAGGCGGCGCGCACCGCATCTGCCGCGCCGCCCGCATCCGGCTCGTCCGGCTCGTCCCCGTACGGGACGTACAGCGGCAGGCCGAGGAGGGCGAAGCGCGCCGCGGGCGCGGCGCCGGACCCGGACGAGGTCCGCCGGCGCCGCGAACGGCGCGCCCAGGAAGGTGTCGTGAGCAGGCATGCGCGTCATGAGGTCATGCTATCGGACGCGAGCGCTCCCAACCGTGGCGACGGCCACGGGATCGCGCGCGGGCGGCGGCGAAGCCTGCGGCCCCGCCGCCGCCCGCACCCACGCGCGTCACACGTCAGACCGGCTCACTCTCCCCGGTCACACCTCCACCGAGCGGCTCGCGGCGGCGCAGCATCATCCAGACGATGAGCGCCGCGACGACGACCGCCGCGACCACGATGACGATGATGAGCGTGGTCGAGCTGCTCTCGCTCTCGACGTTCTCCGTCGCCACGACCGGCTGGACCTGCTTGTAGGTGTCGACGTTCATGTAGTTGTAGAACGCGGCGCCGTCGTAGCCCTCGTAGTCCGACGGCGACGGCACGACGCCCTGCCACTTGTCGCTGCGGTACGCCTCGAGCTGGTACGGATACGCGAAGATGAGGTAGGGCGACGACTCCCAGACGATCTCCTGCATGCGCTGCACCAGCGGGATCCGGTCCTCGACCGCGATCGTCTGCCGCTGCTCGTCGAAGAGCTGCGTGTACTCATCGTTCGTCCAGAGCGTGTCGTTCCAGCCCTCGATCTGCTGCGGCGTCGGCACGCCGAGCATCATCTCGGGGTCGACGTCGTAGGTCCAGAACCAGATGAACATGTCGTAGTCCGGCGCGTACGTGTCGCCCTTGTAGTTGTACTGGGCATCCAGCAGCACGCCGGCGTCGACGATCTTGAGGGTGATGTCGAGCCCGACGTCCTCGAACCAGCCGGTGATGAGCTTGGCCGCCGTCTGGTTCTCAGGCGAGTCGTTGGTGACGTACAGCCGCAGGCTGAGCGGCTTGCCGTCCTTGGTCTCGCGGACGCCGTCGCCGTCCGTGTCCTCGTAGCCGGCGAGGTCGAGCTGCGTCTTGGCCTCTTCGGGGTCGTAGGTGTACGCCTGGTCCGCGGCCGGCTCCCAGTGGTACGGCGAGTACGGCACGATGAGCGTGGAGCCCACGTCCGCCTGGCCGAAGAACGCCACGTCGACGATCTTCTGCCGGTCGATGGCCCAGTTGAGCGCCGAGCGGAACTTCTCGTCGAGCAGCACGGGGTTGCCCATCGAGTCCGGCGAGTCGTAGCAGTTGAAGCCGAGCTCGTTGAAGCGCCAGTGGGTGCCCTTGAGCCCGGTCACGCCCTCGGTGCTCTCCACCGACGGGTACTGCGCCTGCGGCAGCTCGACCGCGGCGTCGATGGTGCCCTGCTTGAGGTCGGCGGTCATCGTGTCGGCGCTCTTGTAGTTCTCGAAGAGGAGCGTGTCGATCTTGGGCGCGCCGCCCCAGTAGTCCTTGTTGGCCTCGAGGCGGATGTACTTGCCCTTGTTCCACTCCACGACCTGGAACGGGCCGGACCCGATGATGGGCGGCTTGTTCTGGAAGCTCGTGGTGGCCTCGTCGCCGCTGACCTTGCTCCAGATGTGCTCGGGGATGATGGGGACGACCATGGCGAGCATGTTGGACTTGGGCTGCTCGGTCGTGATCTCGACCGTGGTGTCGTCCACTGCTTTGGCGCCGGTGATGCCGCCCGTGTAGATGGCGAGCGTCTGCAGGTTGTTGTCGACGATGTAGTTGAAGGTGAAGGCGACGTCCTTGGCCGTGAGCGGCACGTCGTCCTGCCACTTCACGCCCTCGCGGATCTTGAACGTCCAGGTCTTGCCGTCCTCGGAGACCTCCCAGCTCTCGGCGAGCTCGGGCTTGGGCGAGAGGTCCTTGGCGTCGAAGCCGACGAGGAAGTCGTAGTTGAGGTGCCAGATCTCGTAGTCCTGGCCGAGCAGCCCGATGAACGGGTTGAGGTTGTCGGGCTCGAGCAGCCAGCCGACGCGGAAGGTGGTGCCCTCGGCCGCGGCCGGCGAGGCGCTGTCCGAGGCCGCGGCGAGTGGCGCTGCCGCCAGCAGCAGGAGCAGCGCCAGCACGAGCAGGACGAGCGCTTGGTTGCCGGGATGCCGCCATGTGCGGCCCTTGAAGCGAGTCTTCATCGATTCCCCCTGGTCTTGTGGTCCTGCGGTCCTCACACTCGAGCTTCTTGGTCGGCCTCCGCCTCGGCGAGCAGGGCGTCGAGCCGCGCGTCCTGGTCCGCCGTGAGGCGGAACGGGCGCTCCGCGGCGAGCAGGTCCGCGAGGCGCGCGCGGACGCGCTGGCCGAGCGTCGTAGCCCCCTCCGCCGCCCAGCGGTCGTGGACGTTGTGGTCGAGCAGCGCCGGCGTCCAGAACTCCCGGTGGTGCCGGCGCGTGTACCTGGTCGCGAGATGGTTGCCGCCGGGGCCGGCGGCCTGGATCTCCTCGAGCGCGAGGGCTGTAGTCGTCTACGGGCACCTCGCGCATGAACTGGCGCGCGTAGCCCACGAGCTCGTCGCCCAGGACGATCGACTCGTAGCTGCTCTGCAGCCCCGACTCGAGGTAGCCGACGTCGTGGAGCAGCGTCGCACGCGAGAGCGAGCCGTAGGCCATGCTGAGCGCGGCCTCGGCGCTCCACTGCTCGTCGAGCAGCTTGGAGTCGGACATGCCGGCGTAGGAGAAGCTCGGCAGACCGTAGTGGCGGGCCATGTCGGTACCGACCTGCTGCGCGAGCAGCGCGTCCGGCGAGACGTACGGGTCGGTCATGGTGCGCATGTCCATCGCGCCGCAGCCGACACCGTAGACGAACGGCGCCCCCCTGTTGACGTGCTGGTGCAGCACGAGGCCGCTCAGGGTCTCGGCGTTGCCGACCAGGACGGCGCCGGTGATGCTGCGCGGCCCGGTGGCTCCCATGTTGGGCGCCGGCGCGTAGATCAGCGGGATGAGCAGCTCGGCGCAGCCGATCACCTTGGTGAGCGCGTCGGGATCGTGCATGAGCGGCGGCGACGGCATCGCGTAGATGGCGAAGCTCTCCTTCTCGCCGCAGAGCGCGGCCATCTCCTGCATGCGCGCGAGCACGCTGCCGTCGCGCGGCGCCACGAGCAGCGGCTTGCGCGTGCCCCGCAGCATCGCGACGACCTGGACCAGATCGTCGATCCCCTGCGGGGCGTCCTCGGGCAGGCCCATCGACATGATGAAGTCGATCTGCGGGAGCTTCTCGCACAGCGCCGCCATGCCCTCGACGTCGGCGCGGCGGACCCGGCGGCGCTCGCCGCTCTCCGGGTCGCGCACGTACAGCACGTCCGAGCCCGTGCCGTAGTGGACCTCGCCGTCACGCAGGTTGAGCGGCTCGGTCTCGCCGCCGCGCGGCTTGAGCAGCCACTCGCGCGGCGCGCTCGCGACGGCATCGTCGACCAGCCGCGCGGGGATGCGGACACGCCGGCCGTCGACAGAGGCGCCGGCGGCCCGGAAGAGCTCCAGCGCCGGCTCGTACCGCACGTCCACGCCGGTGTCGGCGAGCAGCTCCAGTGTCGCCTCGTGCAGCCTGCGGCACTCGGCCTCGCTCCAGACGGTGAGTCTCGCCTCCCCCATGCTGTCCCTCCCAGCGCGGCGCGGGGCGGAGCCCAGCTCCTCCCCACGCGATTCCCTGACTTCCGTGTCAAGTTAGGTCACGCTCGAATTGGAATGTCAAGCAGGTACGCGAGAGTGGAACTCTTCACAAGTTGGTGCCAACTGTGTACCATGCGCCAAGTAAGGGTCGGCAGCGGAGGGACTCGGTGAGCGACGAGCAGGACGAACGGGACGACGGCTCAGGGACCGGAGTGGACGCCGGCGACGCCGGCGCGGGCGTCTTCGCCCCGATCGGCGACGAAGCCGCCTGTCTGCACTGGCTGTGGACCACGCTGTACGCCCCCGACGGGGTCAGCACCGTATGCCGGCACTGCCGCGTGATGCGGCGCTTCCACCGCGTCACCAGGCGTCGCGCCTACGCCTGCGACCACTGCGGCACCCAGGTCTATCCCACCGCCGGAACGTTCATGCAGGGCTCCGGGCTCGGGGTGGCCACCTGGTTCTCCGCCGCGTGGCAGCTCATGGAGGGCGACCCGGGCGTGGCGCCGCGGGCGCTGGCCGACGAGCTCGGCGTCAGCTACAAGACGGCGCTGCGCATCAAGCGCAAGCTGGAGGAGGCGCTGGCGCCGGGCAGCGCCGACGCGGACCTGCTGGAGCGGCTGCGCCGGGACGCCGGCGGGCCCGGAGCGGCCGCCGCCGGCGTCCCGGCGCGCGAGCGCTCCTCTCGCGCGCGAGAGAACATCCGCGCCGCGGCCTGCCGCGCCTTCGCGGCGCGCGGCCCCTCCGCCACCCGGATCTCGGACATCGCCCGCGAGGCCGGCGTCTCCAGCGCCATCATCCACTACTACTACAAGTCCAAGGACGAGGTGCTGCTCGCGGCGCTGCAGTGGGCCAACGAGCACACCAGCAGCGCGCTCTACGACCTGCGGCAGGAGACGTCCGACCCGATCGAACTGCTGCGCCGGACCATCGAGCTCGCGATCCCTTCGGAGGGCGTGCTCCGCGACGAGTACGTGCTCTGGATCGAGACGTGGGCGCGCGTGCGCCTGCACCCCCGGCTGCTGGCGGAGTGCTCCGCCATGTCGGAGCGCTGGGTCGCGTTCTTCCAGCAGCTCGTGGAGGACGGAGAGGCGGCCGGCGTGTTCCGGCCGATCGCCCCGGCCGACGAGATCGCCCAGCGCATGGTCGCGCTGTCGGACGGCCTGAGCTTCCGCTCGGCGATCGGCTACACGGGCATGCAGGTGCAGCGGGTGCGCGAGCTGCTCGTGAGCTTCGCCGCCGAGCAGCTCGGCGTGCCGGCGGAGGCGCTGGCCGAGCGCTGACACCGGCGCGATCCGGCGTCCGAGCTCCCGCGAGCCGTCCGGCTCACGTACGCGCGAGGGGCGGCGGCGCCCCGCGCCGCCGCCCCTCGCGGTCTCACTTCTTCAGGTGACGCCTCTTGCTCAGGCGACGCCCAGGATGGTCTTGGCGGTCGCCACGGCCTCGATGGCGTCCTCGGCGTAGCCGTCGGCGCCGATCTCGTCGGCCCAGGCGCGCGTGGTCGGCGCGCCGCCGATCATGACCTTGACGCCGTCGCGCAGACCGGCGGCCTTGAGGGCCTCGATGGTCTTCTGCTGGTTCGGCATCGTGGTGGTGAGCAGCGCGCGGAGCAGGAGCAGGTCGGCGTTCTCGTCCTTGACCTTCTGTACGAAGGTCTCGACCGGCACGTCGCAGCCGACGTCGGTGACGGTGAAGCCGGCGGCGGAGAGCATGGAGCAGACGATGGTCTTGCCGATCTCGTGGATGTCGCCGGCGACGGTGCCCGCGACGGCCTTGCCGAGGCTCTGGCGGCCTCCGCCGGCGGCGTCGATGGCCGGCTGCAGCACGGCGACGGCGGCCTTCATGGCCTCGGCGCCCTGGACCAGCTCGGGGAGGAAGAACTCGCCCTTGCCGAAGAGGTCGCCGACCTCCTCGATGCCCTTGACGAAGCCCTTGTCGAGGATGTCGCCCGCGGCGAGACCCGCGTCGAGACCCTCCTGGGCGAGGCGCTCGGCGTCCTCGACCTCGCCGTCGATGACGCTCTGCTTCATCTGCTCGTACAGCTCTTCAGACATCTGGATCCTCCTTGCACACTTGTCCGCCGTGCGTCCGCAAGAACGCGTTGGCACCATTCCGGGCGCCACTCTGGGCGCCACGATACGACCGCCAACGGGGCGCGTCAACCAAGTAAGTTGAGGAAGTACCTGCGCCAAGTATCACAGCCGTGGGCGGGGGAGCAAGGAAACAGACAACGACTGTCCGAAAACGGTCGCTTGCAGCGAATTATGTTCGGTCACGCGCCCGCGGCCACCGAGGCTGGGGCGGGCCTGCCGGCATGCTCATCCAGCCGTCGGCGCGGCGTCCGTCACTGTCGCGTGCGGAGAAAGTGGTCGAACGCCGCGACGCCCTCCTCGAGGCCGGATCTGCCGATGCCGACGCGGAAGTGGTCCTTGGGCACGTCGGCGATCTCGGACTCGTACATGCTGGCCGGCAGGACCAGCACGCCCTCGGCGTGCAGCAGCTGCCGGCAGAACTCCTCCACGTCGCCGCCCTTGTAGCGCGGGAAGCAGACGCAGCCCCCGTCGGGCGGCTGCCAGTCGAAGAGCTCGGCCCAGCGGGCGAAGAAGTCGTCGAAGACCGGGCGATTGGTGGCGACGATGGCCCGGTTGCGCTCCCAGATCGCCTCGCGATGACGGAGTGCGAGCGCCGTGAGGTACTCGGCCGGCGCGGCGTTGCAGATGCTGGTGTAGTGCTTGCGCTTCTCGAGGCGCTCGAGCAACGCCCTGTCGCGGCACGCGATCCAGCCCACGCGCAGCCCCGGCAGCCCATAGGACTTGGAGGCGACGTTGAGCGATACCGCGGTCTCGGAGAGGTCGGCCGACCTGGGGGATCGTCCGCGACGGATCGAGCTCGATGCCACGGTAGACCTCGTCGCAGAACAGGCGGATGCCGCGTTCGTCGCACATGCCACAAGCTCACAGAACGTCGTCTCGTCCGGCACGTGGCCCGTCGGGTTGTTCGGGTAGTTGACGGCGACCAGCTTCGTGTTCGGCCGCAGCAGCCGGCGCAGCTCGTCGAGGTCCAGCGCCCAGCCGTCCTCGCGGCGCGGCACCAGCGCGCCGACGTCCGC
>CAVPXA010000023.1:0-160447 GCA_963709635.1 uncultured Thermoleophilia bacterium | reverse complement strand
AACCCCCAGACGACCCAGACGGCGGCATTGCCGGGGTCCGCGGGGAACGTCAGGCCAAGTGACTCGTAGTGGTCCTCCCACCGGGAGAGGAGGAGGACCTGGTTGCGGAAGAACTCCGAAGCGTTGACCCAGATGCCGGCGAGGACGATGGCGAGGAGAGAGCGGATCGCGGGACTCATGCCTGTCCTCCAGTGCAGTGTGTCGTCTCGGCGGCCGGCGCCGGAGCCGCCGGTCCCGCCCTCGTGTGCGGACCTCCTACCCGCGGTGCGGGGGGTGCGAATCTCCGCTCACGCATGGGGGATCGCTCGCCGTTGAGCCCAGTCCCTCGGCGATCGCCTCGAGGTGCGTGCCGTCCGTCCCGCAGCAGCCGCCGAACACCCTGAGCCCCTTGTCGTCGCGCAGGCGCAGCATCTCGCGGGCCCATCGACCGGCGTCCGAGGACTCCAGGCCGGCCGAGGCGTCGAGCTCCTCGGGGGTCAGACGGGACCCGTTGGCCTGGATGCCCCACAGACGGTCTCTCACGACGTCGGTCGCATTGAACGGCTGAGACAGCGCCTCGTACAGCACGGTCGGGTGGACGCAGTTCGAGAGGTAGCAGACCGGCCGCACCTCCACGGACTCGTCGATCGTCCGGATGGCCGCGTCGATCGTCGTGCCGTCCGGCAGCCGGCCGTCGCCGCGGATCATGAAGCTGATGATGTACGGCAGCCCGCTGTCGCCCATGGCGAGGGCCATGCCCGTCGCCTCCGGCAGCGCGGGCATGATGCCGGCGTAGAGGAAGTCGGCGCCCGCCTCCGCGAAGAGGTCCGCCTGCCAGCCGTGGAACGACCTCGCCTCGGCGACGGGCAGGACGTCCGCGGCGCGGTACGCGTCTCCCTGGCAGCCCATCAGGCCGCCGACGAACACGTCCGCGGGGCTCCGCCGCTGCACCGCGCGAAGCAGCTCGACGTTGTCGCGGATGATCGACGCGTCGTAGCGGGACGCCGCGACCCGCTCCCGGTTGGCGCGCCTCGTCGGCGTGGCGGCCAGCAGCGGCAGGTCGTGGCGATGCGCGATGGCCGCGTACTCGCTCCAGAGCTCGGTGAGCGCGGCCCTCCCGCGGGCGTCGTAGACGAGACCCGCGAGAGCGACGTGCTCATCGGGTTGAAGCTGGTACTCTCGCTTGAGTCGTTCGCCCAGCGCGCCTTCCGTCAAGACGCTCGGGCTGGAGTCGAGGCAATGAGACGAAGTCCATCAGCTCCCGGCCGTGAGTGCTGACGCACCATGGAGCGCACACGCTCGATCCGCGGTGCTTCATCCTACCTGCCGCGCCACGTCACTAGGCGAGCTCGGCCTCGGGGACCGGCAGTCGCTCGGGCCGCTCGGCCGTGCGGACCATGCTGACCCCGAGCCACACGAACCACGCGATCTGCAGCAACCCGAAGCCGATCGCCACGTCGTTCAGGGGCGGGATCACGGACAGGAGCCCGCGGCGCCGACCGTCAGACCCAGCCAGCCGAGCGGCCTCGGGAGCGCGCTCCCGCGGAGCACCGCGACGCTGACGAGCAGGACCCAGAGGCCGCCCAGGAGCTCGCCGCCCGAGCCGCCGAGGCCCTGGGAGACCGGCTCGATCGCCTGCCACATCGACACTGCCCGACCCGGGTCCGTGGGGTAGAGGTCCACGGCGGCGGCCATGCCGGCGTTGAACACCATGCCGCTCGCGACGAGGACGAAGGCCCACAGCAGGCCCACGGCGGTCGCCACCTGCATCAGGACCGGCGCCGTGGTCTTCAGGCGCTGGTACAGCGCGAGCGCCAGGACGGCCAGCGCGATACCGAACACCACGTAGGTGACGAGGTACATGACGTGCATGCTGCCCTGGTTGGCCGCGAGCAGCGCGACCTTCTCGGCGGGGTCCACCACGCTGGGGTAGTCGACCACGAGGAGGAAGAAGGGCATCGCCAGCAGATATGCGGCCGCCATGTACAGCGCCGCCAGGCCGCCCGCCTTCTGCTGACCGCCGGCCGTCCGCTCGAGGGTCTTCATCGTTCGCTCCGATCTGGCCGGCGGCGCGCCCTCCTTGCCGGCACGCCGCTCAGACCGCTAGACTGTACTTACGGTGTAAGTCTGATACTTACGATGTAAGTCTGTCAAGCCTTTCGTCGTCCAGACAGGCGACCACCGCGCACGACGAGCAACGGAGAGGCCGATGGGCAGACGCCCGACATCGAACCCCGAGCCGCGACTTCCTCTCACCCGGGAGCGGGTGCTGCAGGCGGCGCTGGACCTCGCCGACGAGGGCGGCATCGACTCGCTCACGATGCGCGTGCTCGGTCAGCGCCTGGGGGTCGAGGCGATGTCGCTGTACAACCACGTGGACAACAAGGACGACATCCTCGACGGCGTGCTCGATCTCGTCGTGGCCGAGATCGACCTGCCCTCCGGCGACGTCGGCTGGCGTGAGGCGATGTGGAGGAGAGCCGTCTCGGCGCGCGAGGTGTTCGCGCGGCATCCCTGGGCGAGCGCGCTGATCGACTCGCGAGAAAGCAGCGGCCCCGGGAGGATGCGCTACTACGAGTGGGTGATCGGTACGCTCCGGCGGGCCGGGTTCTCCGTCGAGCTCGCCCTCTACGCCTTCTCGGCGATCGACAGCTACGTCTACGGCTTCGGCCGCCAGCAGCTCAACATGTCCGCCGGGGAGGCGGGCTCCCTGGAGATGGCCGAGGCGTTCCTGGCGGCGATCCCCGCGGACGAGTTCCCGTACCTCACCGAGGTCATCACCACGCACATGCTCCAGGCCGGGTACGACGAGAGCGCGGACTTCGCGTTCGGCCTGGGCCTCATCCTGGACGGCCTGGAGCGCGCTCTCGATCCGGCGTGACGCGCGAGGCGTCCGCGCGCTCCGCTCCCCAGCCTCAGGCGCCGGTTCACGCCTCCTCCACGCCGAAGCGGGTCCTGGGACCGCTCTCGACCGCCATCGCTCACCGAGGGAGTCGCCACTGGCTGACCGTCGCCAGTAGCGCAGCTCGTGCCGACGCCACTGTAGGATCGGCCGCGACCGCCAGGCGGCGGGAACGATCTTCGACCCCATGCCTTTCCCGCCGGCGGCGCTCGCCTGCTATCTTCCGTCGCGAGCACCCCGGGGTCGGGTCGAGCATGAGCTCACGGCACTAGCCGCAGGTTCGGTGCGACGCCGACGTGTGCCAGCTCGTCGGTGACCGTCGCGGGCCCGCGTCCGTCCAGACCGGCGCTCCAGTATCGCCCGGACTCGGCCTCGACGACGTACTGCCATATCCCCGCGTGGCCTGTGTCCTGACGACTGCTCCATGTGCCGCTCCTGTGAGGTGTGCAAGCCCGCTCAAGCCTGGCGACATCCTCCCGGGGACGTCCAGGAACGGGGCGAGTCCATCGTCCACTTCAGCATCGATCCCGAACGTCACGCTACGTCTTGGGTTCTGCGAACCGCAGTTCTGCAGCAGTGGGTAGACCCCTGCCGCCGAGGTCGTGTCGTCGCTCGATCCAGGCGCGATGAGGCGCTCGCCGGCAGGTGTGTGGGCAGCGGTTGACTCGGCGACGGGCAGTTGATAGCTTTTCTCAAGCGTGTTGAGAACACTTCTCAACCGGAGTCTGGGGAGCACACGAGTTGACCGATCCGAAGCCGGCGCACGACATCGAGGCCGTCTTTCACCAGAAGGGCATCCCGTTCACGCGGCAGCGCCGGCAGATCTGGGAGTTCTTCGCCGGCGCCGACCGCGCGGCCACGCATCACCGAGGCGGCCGACGCCCTGCGCAGCGACGGCGTCGGCCAGGCCACGGTGTACCGCACCGTCCAGCTCCTCGGCGACCTCGGCCTGCTCGCGCGCGTGCAGGACGGGCGCGGCGACATCTGCTACATCGCCCCGCCCATCGGCCACAGCCACCCGCTCATCTGCGGCGTCTGCCGCCGCGTCGTCCGGTTCGACGGCGAGGGCGACCTGACCGAGCTGGAGGCGAGGCTGGCCGAGGCGACCGGGTTCACCATTTACGGGCACCACCTCGAGGTGTACGGCATCTGCCCCTCCTGCAGGGCCCAGAAGGAGGGCGACCATGGCGAGTGACGCGCCGCGGACCAGCGTTCCGTCCGCCAACGGCAGGTCTGACGGCGCGTCGCTCGCCGCTCGACCCGGCGAGGTCGCCGGCTCCAGCGCCGGCCCCGCCGGCGCCGGGCCGGACCCCATCGCCGGCGCCCGCGTGTTCGTCTCGTGGAGCGGCGGCAAGGACGCCTACCTCGCGCTGCAGCGCGCCGTGCGCCGCGGCGCGGTGCCGGCCGCCATCGTCTGCATGCTGCACGAGGACGGCCTCGTGAGCCGCGGCCACGGCCTGCCGCTCGCGCTGCTCGAGGAGCAGGCCGCCGCCCTCGGCGTACCGCTCGTGACCCGCGCCACCACTTGGGACGGGTACGAGGCCACCTTCGTCTCGCTCCTGCACGAGCTGCGCGCTCAAGGCGTGCAGGCGGCCGTGTTCGGCGACATCGACCTGCAGGGTCACCGCGACTGGGTCGAGGGCGTCTGCGAGGTCTCCGGCCTCGGCTGCCACCTGCCGCTGTGGCAGGAGCCGCGCCGCGTGCTGCTGGACGAGTTCCTCGGCAGCGGCGGCCACGCCACCATCGTCGCCGTCGACACGTCCAAGCTGGGCGCCGAGTTCCTCGGGCTCGAGCTGGACGCCGGCGTCATCGCCCGCCTCGAGGCCGCCGGCGCCGACGCCTGCGGCGAAGAGGGCGAGTACCACACCATGGTCACCCAGGCCTCGCTCTTCGAGCACCCGGTCCGCCTCGTCTGGGACGGGACCGAGGAGCGCGACGGCCACTACGTACTTCGCTTCGCACCGCAACCATCCTGAAGGGAGTCACCACCGCCATGTCCACCACCCGCTTCGGCCGCCTCACCGCGGCGCTCCTCCTCATCGCCGTGCTGGCGCTGGGCGTCGTCGCCCTCTCCGCCTGCGGCTCGGACTCCGACGAGCCCGCCGCCTCCGCCTCGCCGTCCGCCGCCGCGGCCGGCCCCATCACCGTCACCGACGACGCCGGCGTCGAGGTCACGCTCGACAAGCCCGCCGAGCGCATCGTGAGCCTCGCTCCCGCCAACACCGAGATCGCCTACGCCGTCGGCGCCGGCGACAAGATGGTCGCCGGCACCAGCTACGACGACTACCCCGAGGAGGCCACGGCGCTCCCCAAGATCGGCGACTTCGCCAACCCCAACGTCGAGAAGATCGCCTCGTTCAACCCCGACCTCGTGCTCGCCGCCGCCGGCCTGCAGGACAAGGTCCTCACCAAGCTCAAGGAGCTCGGCGTGCAGGTGTACGTGGTCGACCCCAAGACCTATGACGGCACCATCGCCACCATCGAGAACGTCGGCAAGCTCGCCGGCACCGAGGACGGCGCGGCGGCCGTGACCGACGAGATGACGGCCGCCCAGATGGAGGTCCAGACGGCTGGTCGGCGACCTGCCCAAGGCCACGACGTTCCTCGAGATCTACAGCGAGCCGCTCATGACCGCCGGCACGGACACGTTCATCGACGACATGATCACCATCGCCGGCGGCGAGAACATCGGCGCCGCGGCCGGCAGCGGGTTCCCGAACTTCAGCACCGAGGTGCTGGTCGAGACCGACCCGGCCGTGTACATCGCCGACTCCGGCTCCATGAGCGACCCCGGCGACATCACCAAGCGCGCCGGCTTCGCCGAGCTCACCGCCGTCAAGGACGGCAAGGTCTTCGTGATCGACGACAGCATCATCGCGCGTCCGGGCCCGCGCCTCGCGCTGGGTCTCAAGGCGCTGGCCGGCTACATCCACCCGGAGGCCGAGACCGCCGCAATGACCAAGCTCGCCCGCACAGGCACCTGGCCGGGGATCCTCCTGGCCGCAGGCATCCTCCTGGTGTGCCTCGTGCTGGCGCTCGCCCTGGGACCGGCCTCGCTGTCCGTGGGACGGATCTGGAACCTGCTCGTCGCGGGGCCGGTCCAGGGCGACCTCTCCAACGCCATCTTCTGGCAGATCCGCATGCCGCGCGTGCTCACCGCCGCGCTGGTCGGCGCGGCCCTCGCGGTCGCCGGCGTGATCCTCCAGGACCTCTTCCTGAACCCGCTCACCGACCCGTACGTCACCGGCGTGTCGTCGGGCGCCGCGCTCGGAGCCACCATCGGCATCGTCCTCCACCTCAGCAACCTGCCGTGGATCACGGTGCTCGCCATCGTCGGCGGCCTCGGCACGCTGGCGCTGGTGTGGATGGCGGCGCGCCGGCGCGGGCGCATCGACATCTTCGTGCTGCTGCTCGCCGGCGTCACCATCTCGTACCTCGCCAGCGCCGTCGTCACCGTCCTCATGATCAAGGCCAACGAGGACATGACGGCGATCATCTACTGGCTCATGGGCAGCTTCTCCGGGCGCGGCTGGTCCGACGTGCGCATCGCGCTCGTCACCATCCCCTTCATGATCGCGCCGCTGTTCTTCACGCCGCGAGATGGACATCCTGCTGCAGGGGGAGAAGAGGGCGCTCGAGCTCGGCGTGGAGGTCGAGCGCACCAAGCGGCTGCTGCTGGTGACGGCGGGGGTGCTCACCGCGCTCGCCGTCTCGGTGAGCGGCATCATCGCCTTCGTCGGCCTCGTCATCCCGCACGTCGTCCGGCTGCTGATCGGACCGGGACACCGCGGGCTGCTCCCGGTCTCCCTGCTCGCCGGCGCCTCGCTCATGGTGCTCGCCGACCTGCTCTCGCGCACGGTCATCTCGCCCAACGAGATCCCCGTCGGCGTGGTGACCACGTTCATCGGCGCGCCGCTGTTCGTGTACCTGCTGCGGCGCGGGAAGAGGATCTGATGGCGGCCGAGCCCCGGCCACGCCCTGAGGCCGGCCCCGCCGAGCCCCTCGTCGCCATGCGCGACGTCGACTTCGCCTACGACGAGCGGCCGGTGCTGCGCCGCATCAGCTTCGAGCTGCGGCCCGGCGACTTCGTCGGCATCGTCGGGCCCAACGGCAGCGGCAAGTCGACGCTGGTGGACCTCATCGACGGCCTCCACCAGCCGGTGGCCGGCGAGGTGCTCATCAAGGGCCGGCGGACGGGCGCGTATCGCCGCAAGGACATGGCGCGCGAGGTCGCGCTCGTGCCGCAGCACTTCGACCTGGACTTCGACCTCGCCGTGCGCGAGGTCGTGGAGATGGGCGCGTACTGCCGCGGCAAGGACCCGGCGGCGTGCGGCGACCCCGAGCTGACGCTGGCGCGTCTCGGGGTCGCCGAGCTCGCGAGCCGCCGGTTCTCGGAGCTCTCCGGCGGCGAGAAGCAGCTCGTCGTGCTCGCCCAGGCGCTCATGCAGCAGGCTCCGCTCCTGCTGCTCGACGAGCCCGCCTCGGCGCTCGACGTCTCGCACCAGCTCCGCCTGTTCGACCTGCTCAAGGAGCTCAACGCGGACGGGCTCACCGTGCTGTGCATCCTGCACGACCTCAACCTGGCGCTGCACTACTTCGACAAGCTGCTGGTGCTGAGCGACGGCGAGGTCGCGGCGTTCGGGCCGCCCGACGAGGTGCTGCGGCCCGAGATCCTCGACGCCGTGTACGGCGTGCGCGCCTACCTGCACCGGCACGCCGGCCGCACCTACCTGACCTTCTCGCCGCGGCTGCGCGGAGAGACGCGCGGCCGCGTCCACCTCATCTGCGGCGGCGGCACCGGCGCCGGCATGATGCGCGAGCTGGTGGACGCCGGGTACGAAGTCACCGCCGGCGTGCTCAACGCTCTGGACACCGACGAGGAGACCGGCGCCGAGCTCGGCCTGCGCATGGCGGTGGAGGCGCCGTTCTCGCCGGTCGGCGAGGAGGCTCACGCCGAGAACCTCGAGCTGCTGCGCGAGGCGGACCTCGTGGTCGTCAGCGCCGTGCCCGTCAGCCACGGCAACGAGCGCAACATCGCCGCCGCGCGCGAGGCGCTCGCCGCCGGCACCCCCGTGTGGGCGGACGAGGGCCTGCGCGCCAACGACTTCGTCGGCGCCGTGGACGGCCTCGCCGCCGCCGGCGCCCAGTTCTTCGCCGGCGAGGAGGCGCTGCTGGCGGCCGTGCGCGGCCGCAGCGTCGCCGGCCGCCCGCCGGTCGTCGGCGCGGCCGCCGAGCGCCTGGCCGCTGCGCCCGGCCACGGTCCCGAGCCGGTGCGGCCCGGCGAGGCCCACGGCGGACACACGGAAGACGAGCCGCCGGGGGCGGCGACGTAAGGGAGACGGGGCGGGCGGGCCACGCCGGCCGCGCCCGCCCCGCCTCCCTGCACCACCCGGGGCGTCCCCCCAGTACGCGCCCCGGCAGCCTGACGGCGGCCTCCCCGGCCGCGCCGTCCGGCTCAGGCGGACGAGACCGCAAGCTCGTCCGCCGGCACTTCAGCGAGGGCGACCGCAAGCGCCCTCGTGTACACTGTGTGAGGGCGACCGCAAGCGCCCTCATCAGCAGGCCGGGGCGGGTGTCGCCTCCCGGCGCACCCGCCCCGGCCCCCTCCCTCCGGCTAGCCGAGCAGCTCGCGGAGCTCGGCCGCGGCGGCGCGGTCCTGCTGCGCCGTCTTGCCGAACAGCCGCGCGTCCAGCTCGAGCTCGTCGGCGCACTGCATGGCGAACTCCTCGTGGTAGCGCGCCGCGTCCTCTTCGGCCTCGGCGAGCTGCTCGACGGCCGCCGGCCAGTCCGTCGCCGGCTCTGCGTCCAGGGTGCCGAGATACGGCGCCCCCTGGAGCGCGCCGGCCGGCGCCGAAGCCTTCTCGCCCAGCGCGCCCTGCTTGGCCATCAGCTTCTGCACGCGGTCGTCGTGCGTGCAGACGATCTCCTCGAGCTTGTCCTGCCACTCCTGTGTCGGGGCGAGCACGCCCGCGGCCGCCGCGAAGTCCGCGCACGCCTGTTCGGCCTCGAGGGCGAAGCGCAGCGCGGCGCCGTACCCGGTGATCTCTGGGAAGTCGTGAGCCACGTCGGACTCCTTTCGTAGTGTTCTCGCCGACGTTCCTACCCGGAGCGGGCGGATTCCACGACGCGAAGCTGCGCGCGAGTCCAGAGCCCGCAGCGGGCTCACGAGCTCCGTGCCGTGCCGGCCGAGCCCGTGCCCCTGGTCCCGTACGAAGAAGGGGGCGGAGGGCAGGCGCGCCTGCCCTCCGCCCCGTCAAGCTCGGGACGCTCTGTCAGCCGGCTCAGCGGTTGACGGTGCCCTCCCAGGTGCTGACCTGCTTCTGCTTCTTGTCGGCCTCCGTGAACCAGCGCGTGGTGACGCACTTGGTCTCGGTGAAGAACTGGACGCCGTCCTTGCCCAGCACGTGGTTGTCGCCGAAGAAGCTGTCCTTGTGGCCGGCGAACGGGAAGAAGCTCACCGGCACCGGGATGCCGACGTTGATGCCGACCATGCCGGCGTGCGTGCGGCGGGCGAACTCGCGCGAGTAGTAGCCGCTCTCGGTGAAGATGCACGAACCGTTGGCGAACTGGCTGTGGTTCATGAGCTCGAGGCCCTCTTCGAAGTCGTTGACGCGCTTGATGAAGAGCACCGGGCCGAAGGCCTCTTCCCAGCCGCAGGTCATCTCGGGCGGTGACGTGGTCGAAGATCGTCGGGCCGACGAAGTGGCCGCCCTCGAGACTCGGGGACGCTCGTGACGGTCGCGGCCGTCGAGCACCAGCGTCGGCGCCCTCTTCGACGCCGTTGTCGATCCAGCGCTTGACGGACTGCCTGGTGGGCCTCGGAGACGACCGGGCCGAGCTCCGTCTCGGGCATCGTAGGCGGCGCCGACGTCGCGCTCCTGGGCGAACTGCTTCATGAGCGCGACGAACTCGTCGGCGACCGTCGTTCTCGACGACGCAGACGGGCAGCGCCATGCAGCGCATGCCGGCGCAGCCGAAGGTGGAGTTGATGATGCCGCGGGCGGCGCGCTCGAGCGAGGCGTCGGCGAGCACGAGGCCGTGGTTCTTGGCCTGCGTCTGCGCCTGGACGCGCTTGCCGTGCGCGGCGGCGATGGAGTAGACGTGCTTGCCGACCGGCGTGGTGCCGACGAAGCTGACGCCGCGGACGGCCGGGTGCTTGAGCAGGACTTCGGCCTCTTCCTTCTCGGCCGTCACCATGTTGACGACGCCCTTGGGCAGGCCGGCCTCGTAGAGCATGTCGAGCAGCATGTGGCTCGTGAGCGGCACGGGGTTGGCGGCCTTGAGGACGAAGGTGTTGCCGCAGGCGATGCAGATCGGGAGCATCCAGCCGAAGGGGATCATGGCCGGGAAGTTGAACGGCGCGATGCCGGCGAACACGCCGAGCGGCTCGCGGTAGCTGACCGTGTCGTGCCCGGTGGCCACGTTCATCAGGCTCTCGCCCTTCATGAGCATCGGGGCGCCGACGGCGACGTCGATCGCCTCGATGATCTTGATGACCTCGCCGCGGGCCTCGTCGAGGTTCTTGCCGAGCTCGGTCGAGACCAGCGTGGCGATCTCGTCCATCCTCTCGAGGAGCATCGGACGCCACGTGAAGAGCACCTCGGTGCGCTTCTGGATCGGCATGCTCGCCCACGGGCCGAAGGCGCGGTGGGCCGACTCGATGGCCTCGGTGACCTCGGCCTCGGTGCACATCGGCGTGCGGGCGATCACCTCGCCGGTGCTGGAGTCGGTGATGTCGACGTAGGTGTCGCTCTGCGACTGCTGCCACTCGCCGTCGACCATGTAGCCGAGCTTCTTGACCTCAGTTCCGTCCGAGTCATCTCTCGTTCCTCTCGCTGCATAGGGGGGTTGCTTGGTGTGGCCTGGAAGGAGTCTAATCAATCAAGTGATTAAACTCAACTACCTGAAGGGTGCCCGGGAGTGACTCCAGCCGAACGAGCCGCACGCAGAGCCCAGGCCGCGTCCGCCGCCTCGCCGGCCGCCGCGCCCGCCGCGCGCGCCTCCCGCCACGCCCGCGCCCCGCGCCTCGAGCGATCCACGCCGGGACATGTCCGCCCCGGCGCTCAACATCCTCCACGCCGCGCAGCGCGTGCTCGTCGAGAAGGGCTTCTCGGGGCTCACCCTCCGAGCCATCGCCGCCGAGTCCGGCGAGAACTCGGCGATGGTGCAGTACTACTTCGGCAACAAAGAGGGCCTCGTCAAGGCGATGATCGACTCGGTGTTCCGCGACGACCAGCAGGACGCCGCCGCGGCGATGAGCTCGGTCGCCAGCGAGGACCGGCTGCCGCGCTTCGTCGGCGGGCTGCGCACCATCAGCGAGTCGCGCTCGTTCCGCGTCTTCTTCGACATCCTGCCCTACGCCCTCCGCAACGAGGGACTGCGCGGCCGCATGGCGCGCGCCTACGACTCGTACCGCCGCATCAAGCGCGACTGGCTGTGCTGCGAGGACGAGGCCGCCGCCGAGCCGGACCGGTTCGCCGCGCAGATCGCCGGCGCGACCATGCTCGGCGCCGGCGCCGGCGCCGCGGCGGGAGGCGTCGAGGGCCTCTCGTCCGAGGACGACGCGATGCTCGGCGTCGCGGAGCTCATGACCGCGGTCGTCGACGGCTTGGCCATCCAGGAGGCCATCGACGACGACTTCGACATGCGCCGGGCCTACGCCGTGCTCGAGTTCATGCTGCAGCGCTCGCTGCCCGAGCTCCTCGAGTCCGGGCTCCCGGCCGAGGCCGTCGCCGGCCGCTGACGCTCGCGTCGGCCGCCTCCGTGGCGACGCTCCGGCGTACGCAGGCCGAACGCACTCTGCCTCCCGGAGCCAATCGATCCTTGGCGAGCCGCCGCGGGGCCGAGCCCGAGCAGCCGCCTGGTCGTCAGATGACGTGGCCGCGCACGTGCGCGCTGCCGTCGTGTGAGAGCAGCAGCAGCGTGACGTCGTCGGCCAGCGCGTCCACACGGCCGGCCTGCACTCCGTCGACCAGCGACTGCAGGTCGTCCGACGTGATCGCGTGGTGCCGCCGGAGGTCCGTCAGGCCGGCGCGCAGGCCGTCCACCCCCAGGCGGTCGTGCGGTCCGGTGCCGACGCGCGCCTCGACGATGCCGTCGCTGAACAGCAGCAGGCCCCACTCCGGCGGCAGCGTGATCTCGTGCGGCGGCCAATCGCCGTACTGCTCCACGCCGAGCATCATGCCGGGAGTGTGGTCCACCTGGACGATCTCCTGGCCGAGGAGCAGCGGCATGGGGTGGCCGGCGTTGACGAAGCGGGCACGCCGGCCGGCCGCGTCGATCTCGACCGCGCAGACGGTGGCGAGCAGGCCGAGGCCGAGCTCGCCCTGCTCGGCGCGGTCGCTCTCGTCGAGCGTCAGGCTGTTCAAGGTCTTCATGCTCGCCTGGAGCGAGGCTCCGCGCAGGGCGAGCGCCCGCCAGGCGGCGCGGAGGCTGGCGCCGAGCGCCGCCGCGTCCGGGCCGTGGCCGGTGACGTCGCCGATGACCGCGGCCACGGAGCCGTTGGGCCGCGTCACGGCGTCGATGAAGTCGCCGCCGAGCAGCATGCGTCCCTCGCCCGGCCGGTAGAACGTCGCCACCTTGAGGTGCGGCGTCTCCACCGAGACGGTCGGCGAGAGGCTCGCCTGGAAGCGGCGGTACAGGGCGGCCACGTCGTTCTGGGCCTGGCTGCGCTGGGCCTGCGCCAGCGCCACGGCTGCGTGTTCGGCGAAGCGCTGGACGACCAGCAGGTCGCCGCGCTCCAGTGGAGGCATGCGGCGGCTCCAGCTCATGGCGAGGAGCGCGACCGGTTGCTCGTCGATGAGCACCGGGGCGCGCACCGCTGAGACCTGCGCCTCGTCGGCGGTGACGGCGCGCGGCATGCGCGGCCCCCCCGGAGCGCGCACGTCCTCGATGAACTGCGGCAGGAGGTTCTCGGCGAGCTCCTCTTGCAGCTCGGCGGACGGCTCCATGAGCAGCCGGTCGCCGCTGTTGGCGAGGAACGGCGAGCGAGAGAGGAGCCGCAGCCGCTCGCTCTCGATCGCGAACAGCGCGACGAGGTCGCAGTCGAAGGTCTCGCGGGAGACGTCGCAGATCGCCCGCGCCACCGACGCCGGCCCGCCGCGGGCGTGGAACAGCGGCGTCGCCCCCACGACCCGGTCGAGCGTGTCGCGCGAGCGGTGCGCCTGGTCGAGCGACCGCGCCACCTGGCCGCGGTACCGGTCGCCGAGCAGGCCGACGCCCAGCCCGGCGACCAGCCAGAGCGGGCCACCGCCAGGGAGGCCGCGCCGGAGACGAGCCACGTCGCGAGATGGCGAGGAAGCTCGTAGGCCACGCCCCCGACCAACGCCAGCGCGGCGCCCACGCGGGGCCCGCCCGAGACGGCGCCTCCGACCACGATGAGGGAGACCAGCGACGCCGGCAGCCCCATGAAGTACTCCTCCCACGCGACGTAGTGGAAGGGCACGAGGACGGCGACGATGACGAGTGTGCCGGCGACGAACAGCTGCACCGGCCGCGCGCGCATGTACTCCGCCACGGCGATGAGCCGTGAACGCACGGGGCCGAACGTGTCTGTCGGTCGGGAGCCTGGCATTGGGTCTGGCGGTCCCGATCCCGGGATCGCTGGTCAGGTCAACTGTACTTCACGCGCGGGTCGAGCCACGTGTACGCAAGGTCTACTACGAAATTGCTCACTGTGACAAGCAGCGCCGCGAACAGGACCGTGCCCATGATCATGGGCAGGTCCTGGGTCCCGATGGCCCGGTAGGCCTGTTCGCCGATGCCGGGGATGCCGAAGACGATCTCGACGATGAGCACACCGCCGAGGAACCAGCCGATGTCCATGCCGAGCAGCGTGACGATGGGGCTCCAGGCGTTGCGCATGATGTGCCGCCAGACGACGGTCCTCTCGGGGAGGCCCTTGGCCCTGGCGGCCTTGACGTAGTCCGCGCTGAGGATGTCGAGCATGCTGCTGCGCAGCAGCCGGGAGTACCAGGCGGCGCCGGTGAGGCCGATGGTGAGCCCCGGCAGGATCCCGTAGAGCGGCGCCGTCCAGCCCTCGTAGCCGCCCAGCGGGAAGATAGGCCACTGGAAGGCGAAGAGGTACATGAGGATCATGCCGAGGAAGAACGTGGGCAGGCTGAGGAACAGCAGGCTGAACACCGTGAACGTCCGGTCTCTGAAGCCGTACTGACGTGAGCGCGCTGGTCATGCCGATCGGGATGCCGATGAGCAGCTCGAAGAGGACCCCGAAGAACACGATCATCACCGTGGCCGGGAACCGCTGCAGGATGGCCGTGGCCACCGGCAGTTGCGTCTCGTAGCTGTAGCCCATGTCGCCTTGCACCAGGTGCCAGAGGTACAGGCCGTACTGGCGGTAGATGGGGAGGTCGAGCCCCAGAGTTGTGGCGGATGCGTTCAAGGACCTCCGGCGTCGCGTGCGTGCCGGCGATGCTCTTGGCGGGGTCGCCGGGCACGGCGAAGGCGAGCAGGAACGTGATGAGGCTCACGAAGAAGAGCACCACCACCATCCAGAGCAGCCTGCGGACGATGTACTTACCCACCGTGCCTCCTGCTCGCCTCGCGCCGTGTCCGGGTCATCTCACTTGCCGTCCGTCTTCCAGTACTCCTGGTAGGTGAAGACCCACACGGGGTGCACGTAGACGCCGCCGGTGGTCTTGCCGAACATGCCGTTCCACAGCGGCTGGTACAGCGGCGCGGTCGGCGCGTCGGTCATGATGATGTCCTGCATCTGCTCGAACATCCCGATGCGCGTGGCCTCGTCGAGCTCGCCGGCCGAGTCGGCGTAGAGCTGGTCCACCTCGGGGTTCTCATAGAAGCTCGAGTTGGCCCCTCCGTCGATGGGGTTGGTGAAGAGGGGCCCGATCCAGTCGCTCGGGTCCGGGAAGTCCATGTACCAGTCGCTCAGGCCGATGGGGGCGTGCGACTTCTTGAGGGCGATGTAGTCCCAGTACGTGGCGCGGTCCATCTGCTTGATCTCGCAGTCGATGCCCACGTCCTGGAGGTCGGCCTGCACCGCCTGGGCGAGCTTGGGGAACGGGTCGACGTTGTGCGTGACGAAGGTCGTCTTGAACCCCGTCGGGAAGCCGGCCTCGGCGAGCAGTTCCTTCGCCTTGGCCGGGTCGTAGGTGTAGAAGGCCTTGTCGGCCTGGTAGCCGGGCATGCCGTCCGGATAGATCTGGTTGAGCGCGCTGCCCTGCCCGGCCAGCAGCTTCTGGATCTTCTTCGTGTCGATGGCGTAGTTGACGGCCTGGCGCACCTTCTCGTCGGTGAACGGCTTCTCGAGCACGTTGAGAAAGACGTAGTACCAGGCGATCTGCGGAGCGGTGACGGTGTACTTGCTCCATGTGGGGTCGTTCTTGGTGCGCACCCAGTCCGCCGCGGGGACGGTGTCGCCCATGAGGTCCACCTCGCCGCGCTCGAGCCGCAGCAGCTGCGTGCTCGGGTTGGCGGAGAAGTCGAACTTCATGTCGTCGACCCATTGGTTCGAGTCGCCGGTCCAGTTGGTGTTCTTCTCGGCGGTGATGGACTGCCCCGCCTTCCACTCGGTGATCACGTAGGGGCCGGTGCCGAGCGGCTTGCGCTTGATCTGCTTGCCGACCTGGTCGCACCACTGCCTGGACATGACCGAGGTGAAGGGCATGGACATCGCCATGAGGAACGCGCCGTCCGGGTTCTCGAGCGTGATCTCGACCGTGTAGTCGTCGACCACCTTGTAGCCGGAGATCTCCTTGGCCTTGCCGTCGACGAAGTCCTGGGCGCCGACGACGCCGGTGTAGAAGAACGTCGCCGGCGCGAGCGGCTCCTTCATCATCCGCTCGAAGCTCCACTTGAAGTCGGCGGCCGTGACCTCGGTGCTGATCGGGCTGCGCGAACTTGATGCCCTGCTCTGAGGTGGAACGTGTAGACCTTGCCGTCCGCCGAGATGCCGCCGTTCTCGGCGGTCGGGACCTCGGTGGCCAGGTCGGGCACCAGCGTGGTGCCGGCCTCGCCGGGGTCACTCGCGTACGTCAGGAACGTCTGGTAGGTGATGCGCTCGATGCTCCACGACTCGATCTCCCAGGCGATCGCCGGGTCGAGCTCCGTGGGCTCGCCCTGGAAGGTGACGGTGAGCGTACCGCCCTTGACCGGCTCACCGGCGCCGGCCGTGGCGCCGTCGGTCGAGCCCTCGTCGGTCGAGCCGCCGCAGGCGGCGAGCCCCACGGCGAGGGCGAGCAGCACGATCAGTGCCACAGCCATCCATCTCGTTGTGTGTCCGCTCATGTTCCAGGCTCCTTTCCTGACAGGCCGGGAACCGCGCCCTGCTCCTACTTCTTCCAGTACTGCGTCGGGTCGATCTGGTACACCGGGTGCAGGTAGAACCCGCCGGTGGTCTCGCTGCACATCGTGGTCTGGATCGGCTGGTAGCAGGGCACGTACGGCGCCTGCGTGGCGATGTACTCCTGCATCTCCGTGAACTTGGCGATGCGCGCCGCCGGGTCGGTCATGGCCTGCGCCTCGGTGAACATCTTCTCGAGATCGGGGCTCCACCAGAAGCTGGAGTTCATGCCGCCCTCGACCGCGCTCGCCTTGCTGAACAGCGGGGCGATCCAGTCGCTCGGGTCGGGGAAGTCCATCCACCAGCCGAAGCTCCCGGCCGCGAGCGTCTTGGGCGTGCCCTGCTGCGAGTAGAACGTGTTGTTGCTCATGGTCTTGAGCTCGGCCTGCACGCCCACGGCGGCGAGGTCGGCCTGCACGGAGGTCCAGAGCTTGGGGTTCGGGTCCACGTTGTCGGTGTAGAGCATGGTCTTGAACCCGTCGGGGAAGCCGGCGTCGGCGAGCAGCTGCTTGGCCTTGGCCGGGTCGTAGCCGTAGTAGACCTTGCCCTCCTGATAGCCCGGCATGCCCTTGGGATAGAACTGCCAGAGGCTCATGGCCTGGCCGCCCTGCAGCTTGACCAGCTTGTCGCGGTCGATCGCCCAGCTCAGCGCCTGGCGGACCTTGACGTCGTCGAACGGCTCCATCTCGACGTTCATGAACATGTAGCTGATGGCGACGAGCGGCTGGGAGAAGATGAGCTCGCTCCACTTGGGGTCGGCCTTGACGCGCGCGAGGTCGGCCACGGGGATGCCGTCGCCGAGCACGTCCACCTCGCCGCGCTCGAGCTTGAGCAGGGCCGTCGGCGGGTTGAACGAGAGCTGGTAGTTGACGCCGTCGAGGTACGGCTTGCCCTCTTCCCAGTAGTCGGGGTTGCGGGTGAGGACGATCTCGCGGCCCGGGGTCCAGCTTCTGGAAGACGAACGGGCCGGTGCCCAGCGGGTTGCGGTTGAACTGCTTGCCCCACTTCTCGACCCACTCCTTGGGCACCACGTCGCAGAAGTCCATGGTGACCGCGTTGAGGAACGAGAGGTCCGGGCTCCCGAGGGTGATCTCGACGGTGTAGTCGTCCACCGCCTTGAAGCCGGTGATCTCGTCGGCCTTGCCCTTCATGAACGCGTCTGCGCCGACGACGCCCATGTAGAAGGAAGTGGCCGGCGCGCGCGGCTCCCGCATCATGCGCTCGAAGCTGTACTTGAAGTCGGCCGCCGTGACCTCGCGGCTGACCGGCGGCTGGAACTTGACGCCCTCGCGCAGCTTGAAGGTGTAGACGAGGCCGTCGGCCGAGATGCCGCCGTTCTCGGCGCTGGGCACCTCGGTGGCGAGGCAGGGGATGAGCTCGGTGCCTGCCTCGCCCGGCTCGTGCGCGTACTGCAGGAAGCCCTGGTAGATGTCGTGCTCGATCTGCCAGTCGATCACGTTCCAGGCGACCGCCGGATCGAGGCTCGAGGGCTCGGTGAGGTACGACAGCGTGAGCGTGCCGCCCTGCTTGGGAGTGTCGGACGCGGAGGACGAGGGGCTGCTCCCGCCTCCTCCGTCCGTGGAGCCGCCGCAGGCGGCGAGCCCGAGAGAGAGCGCCAGCAGGGCGGCGAGCACCACGACGGCGGTCGCCGGGGCCTCTGACTGTGAGTGGACGACGTTTCATGTCTGCCTCCTTGGACCGTTCATCCGTCCCCGATGAAGGGTCATCGTCTGCGTTGCGTCGGGTCGAATGCGTCGCGTAGCCCGTCTCCGACGAGGTTGAACGCGAGCACCGTGATCATGATGGCGAGGCCGGGATAGATGACGAGGTGCGGGGCCGAGAGGTAGTACGACTGGCCCTCGCTGATCATCTGTCCCCAGCTCGGCGTCGGCGGTTGCACGCCGAGACCGATGAAGCTGAGCGTCGCCTCGAAGAGGATCGTCGTGGCGAGGCCCAGGCTGGTGTAGACGAGGATGACGGCGACGAGGTGCGGCAGGATGTGGCGGGAGAGGATGCGCCGGTTGGTGCAGCCGGTGAGCCGCGCCGCGTCGACGAACTCCTTCTCGCGGATGCTGAGCACCTCGCCGTGGATCACGCGCGTCATCGGCGTCCAGTACACGATGCCGATGACGAGGATCAGGATCCAGATGCTCGGCTTGAGCACGCTCACCAGCGCCACGGCGAGGAGGATGATGGGGAACGCCATCATCACGTCGGTCACCCGCATCAGCAGCGTCTCGACGCCGCCGCGGAAGTAGCCTGCGGTGAGGCCGAAGATCACGCCGAGGACGAGCGCGAAGCCGTTGGCGAGCACGCCGACCACGAGGCTCACGCGCGCGCCGTACATGAGGCGGCTGAGCAGGTCGCGGCCGAGAGTGTCGGTGCCGAGCGGGAACTGGGCCGAGGAGCCGACCGGCATGCCCTCCATGGTGAGGCCCTCGTCGTACTGCTTGGTCGGATCGTGCGGGGCGATCCACGGCGCCAGGACGGCGACGAGGACGAGCAGGATGATGATCACCACGCCGATGATGGCGAACTTGTCGCGGCGGAAGCGCCGCCAGATCTCGCCCCAGAGCGAGCGGTGCTCGATGAGCAGCGCGTCGGGGCTCCACATGCCGGCGGCGCCGACGGCGGTGCCGATCTCGGCGGCGCCGGCCGCGGATGTGCCGAGCCCGAGGTCGATCTCGGTCTCGGGCTCGAGGCCGTGGACGGTACCGGCCGTAGCGGATGGTATCGCGGTCGACATCAGGCCGGTGCGACCGGTAGCCGCCGTCGCGGTGGTCGCTCACGTCGCGTCACCACCTCCCCGGCGCCACGACGGCGAGGTCGTCCTCGCCGGCGCGGATGTGCGGGTAGTCGGTCTCGGTGATGAGGTGGCACGCGGCCCAGTGGCCGGGGCGCACCTCGCGCAGCGGCGGGTCTTCCTTGTCGCAGAGCCCGTCCATCGCCGCCGGGCAGCGCGTGTGGAAGTGGCAGCCGCTCGGCGGCTCGACGGGGCTCGGCACGTCGCCGGTGAGCACCACCGGGCGGCGCTGCTCCTCCGCCTCGGGATCCGGGATGGGCACCGCGCTGAGCAGCGCCTGCGTGTACGGGTGCATCGGCTCGCCGTAGAGCACCGCGTTCTCGGCGAGCTCCACGACGCGCCCGAGGTACATGACGGCCACCCGGTCGCAGATGTGGCGCACGACGGAGAGGTCGTGCGCGATGAACAGGTACGTGAGCCCGAACTCTCGCTGCAGCTGCTGCAGCAGGTTGATGATCTGCGCGCGGATGGAGACGTCGAGCGCGCTGATGGGCTCGTCGCAGACGATGAAGTTGGGCTCCACCGCCAGCGCCCGGGCGATGCCGATGCGCTGGCGCTGGCCGCCGCTGAACTCGTGCGGGTAGCGGTTCAGCGTGTTCGGGTTGATGCCCACGGTCTCGAGCAGCTCGCGCACCTTGGCCTTGCGCTCGGCCTTGGTGCCCATCTTGTGGACCAGCAGGGGCTCGCCGATGATGTCGCCGATCGTCATGCGGCTGTTGAGGCTCGCGTACGGATCCTGGAAGATCATCTGCATGCGCTTGCGCTGCTCGCGCAGGCGGCCGCCTCTGATGTGCGCCAGGTCGCCGCCCTCGTAGAGCACGCGCCCGGTGGTGGGGCGGATGAGCTGCAGGATCGCGCGGCCGGTCGTGCTCTTGCCGCAGCCGCTCTCGCCGACCAGCCCGAGGGTCTCGCCGCGCATGATGTCGAAGGTCAGCCCGTCCACCGCGTACACGGCCCCGACCTTGCGCTGGAACACCACCCCGCTGGTGATGGGGAAGTGGACGCGCAGGTCCTCGATGCGGACGAGGGTGTCGCCCTGCGTCGCGGCCGCGGCGTCTGCCACGGCGGCGGTCACGCCGGCACCTCCGCCGCCGCCGCGCGCAGCTTGCCTGCGGTGGAAGCACGCGCTGTGCCGCCCGGGGTCGGTCGGGAACAGGTCGGGCACGGACTCCCAGCAGGCGTCCGTCGCCAGGAAGCACCGCGGCGCGAACGCGCACCCCGGCGGCAGGTGGGCGAGGTCCGGCGGGAGGCCGGTGATGGTCTGCAGGGTGTCGCGCCGCGGCTCGTTGAGCCGCGGCACGCTCTTCAGGAGCCCGACGGTGTACGGGTGGTGCGGGCTGCGGAAGAGCTCCTTCGCCGGGCCGCTCTCGACGATGCGCCCGGCGTACATGACGAGGATCCGCCGGCACATGCCGGCCACCACGCCGAGGTCGTGGGTGATGACGATCACGGCGGCCTCGTGCTCGCGGCTGAGCTTCTTGAGCAGGCGCAGGATCTGCGCCTGGATGGTGACGTCCAGCGCGGTGGTGGGCTCGTCGGCCAGCAGCAGCTTGGGGTTGCAGCTCAGCGCGATGGCGATCATGACGCGCTGGCGCATGCCGCCGCTGAACTGGTGCGGGTAGTCCTTGATGCGCCCCGCGGCCTTGGGGATGCCGACCTCGCCGAGCAGCTCGATGGAGCGCTTGACCGCGTCGGCGTGGCTCAGACCCAGGTGCAGCTCCAGGCCCTCGGTCATGAGGCGCTCGATGCTCAGCACCGGGTTCAGGCTGGTGACGGGGTCCTGGAAGATCATCGCGATGTCGCGGCCGCGGACGGCGCGCACCTCGGCCTCGGGAAGCGCGAGCAGGTCCTGGCCCTGGAACTCGATGCTGCCGCTCACGCTGGCGTTGGGCACCATGCCGGTGAGGCCGATGATGGCGCTGGCGGTGACGCTCTTGCCGCAGCCGCTCTCGCCGACGAGCCCGACGAGCTCTCCGGGCGCGACCTCGAAGCTCACGCGGTTGACCGCGTGCACGGAGCCCTCCTGGGACGCGAAGTCCACGGTGAGGTCGGTGAGTCTGAGCAGCGTGTTTCCCACAGCACCCATGTGCGGTCCAGTCTACCGCACGCCTGTCTCCCGACGAGGGCTGCATCCCGGCCTGCGCGCCCGGTCTGCGGACGCCGTCGGGAGCGGCTCCGCCGCTTTGACCGCCGCACGCGGCGCGTGGTAGTCATCCGCCTGGTGCAGCGGCCGGGCAGACGCGGCCGGACGAGGGAAGGATGAGGGCATGGCGCACGTCAGCACACGACCGCTCGACCTCCGCACGGCGGCGCCGTTCGGCATCTCGCGCTGGACGCACAGCGAGTTCGCGCGGTTCGTCGTGGAGCTCCGGGAGGGAGACGTCGTCGGGTACGGCGAGGCGGCGCCCAACGCCCGGTTCGGCGAGGACCGGCGGCGGGACATGGACCTGCTGAGCGACTGGGCGCCGGAGATCGCCGACCTCGAGGGGCCGGCCGGCGTCGAGGCGTACTGCGAGTCGCTGGCCGGCGCCGGCGTGCCGGCCCTGCGGGCCGGCCTGAGCGCCGCCGCCTGGGACCTCGCCGGCAAGCAGGCGGGCGAGCCGGTGTGGCGCATGCTGGGGCTCGCCCGTCCGTCCGTGCGCACGTCGTACACCGTCGCCATCGGCGCGCCGGAGGAGATGCTGGCGCAGGCGCGCGCCGCCTCCGCGTTCGGCACGCTCAAGGTCAAGCTCGGGTTCGACGGCGACCTGGAGCTGGCGCGCCGCCTCAAGCGCGAGCTGCCGGACGTGACGTTCCGCTACGACGCCAACGAGGGGTGGGCGGACCGCGAGCGCGCGGCTGCGGCCCTCGCGGTCCTCGAGGACCTCGACGCCGAGCTCGTGGAGCAGCCGCTCCCGGCCGCGGACACGGCGGGCATGGCGTGGCTCAAGGAGCGGACGCACCTGCCGCTGCTCGCGGACGAGGCGGTGCTGACGCTCGAGGACCTCGACGCCGTGGGCGAGGCCTACGACGGCGTCGTGGTCAAGCTGGCGAAGGCGGGGGGCATCGCCGCCGCCTTCGCCCTCATCTCCGCCTGCACGGAGCTCGGCCTGCGCGTGCTGCTGGGCTGCATGGTCGAGTCGAGTCTCGGCATCGCCGCAGGGCTGCAGCTGGCCGGGCTCGCCGACCACGTCGACCTCGACGGCGCGCTGCTGCTGGCGGACGACCCGTTCACCGGCATCGAGGTGGAGGGAGACGTGCTCACGGCCTCCGATGAGCCGGGGCTAGGGGTGCGGCCCACCCGTCAGAGCGAGTAGCGACCCTCGCCGAGTGCGCTGTAGAGGCCGCGGCCGTGCGCGAGACCGCCTCGATCCCGCCGGAGTCGCAGGTCATGACCACCAGGACGGCCCGCAGGTCGCCGGTCGTGACGAGCGCGCAGTCGTGCGCGAACCGGCCGAGGGGCCAGTCGTCGCCGCACTTGCCGGCGTAGCAGGCCTCCGGCGGCAGGTACCGGGCGATGCCGTCGAGGTGCTCCTGGAGCTCGAGCGAGGCGAGGACCCGCTCGCCGACGAGCGGCTCGAGCGCCTCGCCTCCGGCGAGGGCCTCGAGCAGCCGCGCGAGGTCGCCGGCCGAGGTGAGGTTGTCGCGGCCGGCCGCCGCGGCCTCGGCGTCCATCATCAGGCGCTGCATGCGCGTCTGCCTCATCCCGAGCTCGTCGGCGAGGGCGTTGACGCGCTCGAAGCCGACGTGGGTGGCGATGACGTTGGTCGCGTCGTTGTCGCTCACCGCGAGCGCGAGGTGCATGACGTCCGCGAGGCTCAAGGTGGCGGCGTGCCGCAGACCGCGGAGCACGCCGCTCCCGCCCACGCAGGCTCCGGGCTCGAAGCAGCACGCCTGCGCCTCGTCCAGCTCTCCGCGAGCGACCAGACGCCAGAACGCGGCGGCGAGCAGCACCTTGATGGTGGAGTAGGCGGGGAGTTGCACGTCCTCGTTGGCGGCGAGCGCCCTGCCGGTGTCGAGCTCCCTGGCGACGTACGCGATCATCACCCGCCATTCTATCGTACGACGAGACCCGTCACCATCGGGTGACTCCCCGATGCCGAGGCTCGCGCCCCCTTCAGATGGTCGCGTGCGCCCCGGCGTCCACGTGCACGACCTCTCCGGTGATGGCGCGGCTGAGGTCGCTGAGCAGGAACACCGTGGCGTCGGCCACCTCTTCGGTGGTGACGTTGCGCCGCAGCGGCGTGTGGCTCTCGAGGAGGTCGAGCATGCCGCTGAAGTCCTTGATCGTGCGCGCCGCGACGGTGGCGATGGGGCCTGCGGAGACCGCGTTCACGCGGATCCCCTCCGGCCCGAGGTCCGCCGCCAGGTAGCGCACGGCGCTCTCCAGCGACGCCTTGGCGGGCCCCATGACGTTGTAGTTGGGCACCACGCGCCACGAGCCGGCGTACGTCATGGTGACGATCGCGCCGCCGCCGGTCATGAGGCGGCGCGCCTCGCGGGCGGTCGCGATCAGCGAGTAGGAGCTGATGTCGTTGGCCTGGGCGAACCCGTCCCGCGTGGTCTCGACGAAGTTGCCCTGCAGATCCTCAGCCGGCGCCCAGGCGATGCTGTGCACCAGGCCGTCGAGCACCGGCATGCGCTCCGCCAGCTCGTCCATCGCCCGGCGCACGGCCGTGTCGCTGGCGACGTCCAGCTCGATCATCGGCGCGCCGCCCAGCTCCTCGGCGAGCTGGCTCACGCGCCGCCTCAGGCGCTCCGCCTGGTACGTGAGCGCGACGGCGCCGCCGTGGCGCTTGACCGCCTTGGCCACGGCCCAGGCGATCGAGCGCGGGTTGGCGGCGCCCGTCACCAGGAAGCTCTTGCCCTCGAGAAGACCCGTCATCTCCGTCATCGTCCCTCCCCCGGTCGGCCCGGCTTGACGGCGAGCAGCAGGAACTGCCGCGCCCAGTAGTCGCGGAAGACGTACAGCGAGAGCGCCAGCGACGCGAAGCGGATCGCCCGGTAGCGGGTGAAGTAGGGCTCCACGCGCAGCACCGTGAGCCCGGCGCCCTCGAGCAGGCGCACCATGTCGCGCTTGGCGAACCAGCGCACGTGGGTGCGGTCGAAGATCCCGGAGCCGCGCCGTGGCCACGTCTTGCGCAGCAGTTGCGCGAACACGTAGACGTTGGAGACGTTGGGCAGCGAGAGGACCACCGCCCCGCCGGGGCGCAGGCGCGAGACGGCGCGGGCGAGCACGTCCTCCGCGTCCATCAGATGCTCCAGCACGTCGCTGGCGAGGATGGCGTCGAAGGGTGCGTCGCCCAGGTCCACCGGATCCAGCGCACCCAGGTCGCACTCGACGACCCGGTCGAGCCGCTTGCGAGCCTCCGCCGCCGCGCCCGGGTCGCGCTCCACGCCGACCACCTCGCGCGCGCCGGCCCTCTTCAGCATGGCGCCGTTGTGGCCGCCGCCACAGCCGAGGTCGAGCACGCGCAGGCCGCGCGGGTCGAGGAGCTGCAGGAAGGCGGGCTTGGCGTCGGTGAAGTAGCGGGCGGGCACGTTCATCGCCGCATCATACAGCGGCGCGCGCGGAAGCCCGTGTCGCTGCCGCTGCGGGACTCAGGGGACGCGCAGGCTGACCGCGCTGGGGTCGGTGCCGGCCGGGAACTCCCGCACCATCGTGGGCTCGCCCTCGTACGTGTACGACACGGCGAGCGGCTCGCCGGGTCCTTCCGCGGCGGCGAGCGACGGGATCGGCTCGGGCGACACCGTCTCCGGCCACGGCGACTCCGTCACGGGGAGGGGCGACTCTGCGAGCGGCCACGGCGACTCAGTCGCCGTGGGGTCGACGTCCGCGACCTCGGGCGGCGCCGTGGGGTCGAGCATGAGCAGGTGGAGCCGGCCGCGGTCGGCGGGGTCCTTGTCGACCACGAGCTCCACCACTCTGGGGGCCTCGCCCTTGAAGATGCGCAGCACGGCGAACCTCTGCACGGCGCCGCTCACCTCGCGGGCCCGGGCGAGCACGACCACCGCGAAGCGGTCGAGCTGGTCGGCGAAGCGCTCGCCCAGCGTCGCCGGCGCGCTCGTGGTGGTCTGGTCCGTGCTCTGGCTCTTGGTCACGCCTTCTTCGAACGCCTCGGCGCCGGCGCCGTCGCTCGAGCGAGCGACCTCCGCGCCGCCGGAGTCGCTCGTCGCGTTCATCTGTGCCGCCGTTCTGCACCGCGACGATGCCGACGACGAGCGCGACCACGAGCACCGCCGCGACGGGCGCGACGACCTGCCACCAGCGGCGCCCGCGCCGCGGGGTCGCCGTCGCGGCCGGCGGCTCGAAGAACTCCTGGAGGCCGCTCCAGCGCTCGCCGGAGAGGTCGGTGTAGCTCTCGTCCGGCTCGGGCACGGCGGCCGAGACCTGCGCGCCGATCCGGTCCACGTCGGCGCGCATCGCGTCCAGCCGGGCGCCGAGGCCGGCGTCGGTCGCGGCCGCCTCGAGCAGTTCCGGGTCGTCCTCGAGCCCGAGGGCGCAGGCGAGCAGCCGGTCGTCGTCGTACACGCCCGGCTGCACGTTCTGGTTGCGTTCGTCAGTCATCGTCCGTCGCCAGCTCTCTCGTCACGTCTCACGCACGTAGCCGCACTCGTCGAGCGCCACTCTCAACTTCTTGACCGCGCCGTGCAGGCGCGACTTCACGGTGCCCACCGGGATGTCCTGCGCCTTGGCGATCTGGTCCAGGGGGAGGTCGGCGAAGAACCGCAGGGCCACGCACTCGCGCAGGTCGTCGGGGAGCGTCGCCAGGGCGTCTCGCAGGGCCTCGTCGGCCGGCTCCGCCGGCGCGTCCGCCATCGTCTCGGGTGAGATCTGCTGGAGTTTGTCCATGAGTCCGAACCGCGTCTTGCGGCGGCGACCGTGATCGCGCCCCGTGTTGAGGATGACGCGATAGAACCACGCCAGGAACGCCTCGTCGCGGGGGATCTCTTTGGCCCGATAGACCTTGATGAAGACTTCTTGCACGGCGTCGTCGACCTCCTCGCAGAACCCCTGGAGGTACAGGATGCGCCGCACCTGGGGCGCGTACCGCTTGAAGAGCTCGGCGCGCGCCTCGGGCTGCCCCCTTCGCAAGCGGTCGATCAGACCGTGCGGCAGTTCCTCTATTGCCTTCCTCCAGGGTGAGAGACGCCCGGACCGCCGGGCGGGTTCGACGCGACGACGTTCGCCAGCAGTATAGCGCGCGGGCCTCGGTCGGCCGCCGCGCCGGGATCCGTCCGGCCGCCTCCGGAGACCGCGGCGGCCTCAGGCGAAGCCGAGCCGGCGCACTTCTTCGCCGAGCTCGTAGCCGCTGGTCTCCTTGACCCGGCGCGCGACCTCGGCGGCCAGCGTGGTGATGTCCGTCGCGGTGGCGCCGTCCTCCGCGACGAGGAAGTTGGCGTGCTTCTCGCTCACGTGCGCGCGCCCCACGCGGAGCCCCTTGAGGCCGGCCTCCTCGATCAGCCTTGCGGCCGGCATCTCGCGCGACGGGTTCTTGAAGTAGCTGCCGCAGCTGGCGTACTCCAGCGGATGCTTGCTGTGCCGCAGCGCGGAGTCCTCGGCGATGCGCCGCAGCAGTTCGTCGCGGTGGCCGCGCCGGAGCTGGAACGATGCCGAGAGCACGACGATGTCCGGCCGCGACTTGAGCAGCGAGGTCCGGTACCCGAAGTCGAGTCGGTCGGGCGGGACGATGTGCTCCTTGCCCTCCTCCAGCAGGTGGACGTCGAGCAGGACGTCGCTGACGGACTCGCCGTACGCGCCGGCGTTGCCGACCACGGCGCCGCCGACCGAGCCCGGGATGTTCGCCGCGAACGTGAGGCCGGCGAGGCCCTGCCCGGCGAGGTCCGCGACGAGCCCGGGCAGCTCCACGCCGGCCTCCGCGCGCAGCGTGTGCCCGTGCAGGGTGGTGCCTTCGTTGCGGGCCAGCACCGTGAGGCCGGGTACGCCGGCGTCTCCGACCAGGACGTTGGTGCAGCGGCCGAGCACCGTGACCGGCACGCCGAGTTCGCGCGCCGTGAGCACCGCGTGCACGAGCACGCCCGTCGTCCCGGCGCGGACGAGGAACTCGGCCGGGCCGCCGACGCCGTACGCGGTGAGCGACGCGAGAGGGACGGCCTCCTCGAGGCCGGGCAGCTCGCGTCGCAGCGCCTCGCGCACGCTCGGGTCCGCGGCGGGGGCGCCGGGGGTCTGCTCCGCGGGAGTGGTCATGGCGCCATGCTACACCTTGACAGCCGGCCCGGTCGTCATTAAACTCCCAAATCCTAGTGAGTAGTAGGATATCAACAAAGAGTGAGTACGCCATCAAGGCCCTCGTCCGGCTGGCGCTCGCGGACGGGTCCGCGCCGGTGACGGCGCGCGACATCGTCGCCTTCACCGGCGTGCCGCCCAAGTTCCTCGAGCAGGTCATGCACGACCTGCGCCGCGCGGGGCTCGTGGAGAGCCAGCGCGGCAAGGGAGGCGGCTACGTGCTCGCCCGGGATCCCGCGTCCATCAGCTTCGCGGACGTGATCGACCACATCGACGGACCGCGCCCGGATCCGGCCGCCGCCGCGCCGGGCTCTCCCGGCTCCAACGGCGGCAAGGGACGAATGCGCGGCGGCGACCAGGCCGAAGCCCTGGTCGCCCCGGTGTGGCGCGAGGTGCGGGAGTGCACGCGCGCCATCCTCGGCTCGGCGACCATCGCCGAGGCCGCGTCCCGGGCCGCCGAGGCCCCCATGTACTACATCTGACAGGAGAACAGCAGCCATGACGGACACAGAGACCACGGCGCAGGGCTTCGAGACCCTCGCTCTGCACGGAGGCCAGGAGCCGGACCCGACGACCAACGCGCGCGCCGTGCCTATCTACCAGACCACGTCGTACACATTCGACAGCGCCGACCACGCCGCCGACCTCTTCGGCCTCAAGGAGTTCGGCAACATCTACACGCGGATCATGAACCCGACCAACGACGTGTTCGAGAAGCGCGTGGCCGCGCTCGAGGGCGGCGTGGGCGCCCTCGCCTTCAGCTCGGGCTCCGCCGCCGTCACCTTCAGCATCCTCAACATCGCCGGCGCCGGCGACCACATCGTGAGCGCCAACAGCCTGTACGGCGGCACCTACAACCTGTTCGTGCACACGCTGCCGCGGTTCGGCCTGGACATCGACCTCGTCGACCCCAACGACCCGGAGAACTTCCGCCGCGCCATCAAGCCGGAGACCAAGCTGCTGTACGCCGAGACGGTGGGCAATCCCAAGCTCGACACGCTGGACATCGCGGCCGTGGCGGACATCGCCCACGAGGCCGGCATCCCGCTGATCGTGGACAACACGATGGCGACCCCGTACCTCATCCGGCCGATCGACCACGGCGCCGACGTCGTGGTGCACTCGGCGACCAAGTTCATCGGCGGCCACGGTACGTCCATCGGCGGCGTAGTGGTCGACTCGGGCAGGTTCGACTGGGCCCAGAACGACAAGTTCCCCGGCCTTGTGGAGCCCGACGCGAGCTACCACGGCCTCAAGTTCTTCGAGGCGCTCGGCCCGATAACGTACATCGTCAAGCTGCGCGTGAGCCTGCTGCGCGACATCGGCGCCGCGCTCTCGCCGTTCAACGCGTTCCTCTTCCTGCAGGGCCTGGAGACGCTGCCGCTGCGCATGGAGCGTCACAGCGCCAACGCGCTTGCCGTCGCGCTGTATCTGCAGGACCATCCCAAGGTGACGTGGGTCGTGTACCCGGGTCTGGAGTGCCACGCGACCCACGGGACCGCGTGCGCCTACCACTACCGCGGTCTGTTCGGCGCGATCCTCGGGTTCGGTATCGCCGGCGGCCGTGAGGCGGGCCGGCGCTTCGTCGAGAGCACGGAGCTGTTCTCGCACCTGGCCAACATCGGCGACGCCAAGTCGCTCGCCATCCACCCGGCGACGACGACGCACTCGCAGCTCACGCCGCAAGAGCAGCTGGAGTGCGGCGTGACCGACGACTTCGTGCGGCTCAGCGTCGGCATCGAGACCATCGACGACATCATCGCCGACCTCGACCAGGCGCTGGCCAAGGCGTGACACGCCTCCCGTTCTGTAGAATCACGCAGCCATGACCGAGAAGAAGCCCAGAGCACGCAAGGAGATCGGCGACGTCGCCATGGGGTACGACGAGGACGTCGGCAACGCCGGCGTCGTCCGTACCAGGAGCGTGACGTTCGACCAGCCCGGCCAGGAGCTCGCCCTCGAGGGCGGCGGCACGCTGGCGCCGTTCACGCTCGCCTACGAGACCTACGGCACGCTGAGTGAGCGCAAGGACAACGCGGTCATGGTCTTCCACGCCCTCTCCGGCGACGCGCATGTGGCCGGGCGCCACGGCGCAGGCGACGACGAGCGCCCGGGCTGGTGGGACATGATGATCGGCCCGGGCAAGGGGCTGGACACCGACAAGTACTTCGTCATCTGCGCCAACGTCCTCGGCGGCTGCAGCGGCAGCACGGGGCCCTCTTCCGAGGACCCGGCCACCGGCAAGCCCTTCGGCACCGACTTCCCGATGATCACCATCAAGGACATGGTGAACGCCCAGATGCTGCTGCTCGACCACCTCGGCATCGGCAAGCTGCTGGCCGCCGTCGGTGGCTCGATGGGCGGCATGCAGGCGCTCGAGCTGGTGATCTCTCACCCGCACCGCGCCCACCTCTGCCTGCCGCTCGCCACCGCCGCGCGCCAGCCCACCATGGCGATCGCCTTCAACGAGGTCGGCCGCCAGGCCATCATGGCCGACCCCGACTGGCGCGGCGGCCACTACTACGGCGGCAAGACGCCGGCCAAGGGCCTCAGCGTGGCGCGCATGGTCGGCCACATCACCTATCTCAGCGACGAGGCGATGGAGGAGAAGTTCGGCCGCCGCCTGCAGGACATCCACGACTACACGTTCACGTTCTCGGCCGACTTCGAGGTGGAGAGCTATCTGCGGCACCAGGGCCTGAGCTTCACCAACCGGTTCGACGCCAACACGTACCTCTACATCACGCGTGCGCTGGACTACTTCGACCTCACCCGGCAGCACGGCACGCTGGTGAGGGCGTTCGAGGACGTCAAGGCGCGGTTCCTCGTGATGGGCTTCAGCAGCGACAGCCTGCATCCGCCGTACCAGCTCAAGGAGATCGTCAGCGCGCTGCGCGCGACCCACAAGCACGTGAGCTACTACGAGGTCGAGAGCCACTACGGCCACGACGCGTTCCTGCTCGAGCGCGAGAAGATGGAAGGCATCGTCGCGGCGTTCCTGTCGAGCGGCGCGCGGACGTACAGCCCATGATGCGCCGCATCGACTACCAGCTCATCGAGGACCTCGTGCCGGACGGCGCGACGGTGCTCGACCTGGCCTGCGGCGACGGCGAGCTGCTCGCCGAGCTCATCGCCGAGAGGCACGTGCACGGCAGCGGCGTGGAGATCGACCAGGCCGCGGTGGAGAAGTGCATCGGCCGCGGCCTCTCCGTGTTCCACGGCGACCTCGACGCCGGCCTCGCCGACTTCTCGGACCAGTCGCACGACGTCGTCATCCTGAGCCTCAGCCTGCAGCAGTTGCGCCGGCCGCGGATGATCGTGCGCGAGATGGTCCGCGTCGGCCGCCTCGCCATCGTCAGCTTCCCCAACTTCGCGCATTGGATCCCGCGCACCCAGCTGTGCCTCGGCGGGCGCATGCCCGTCTCGAAGGACCTGCCGTACCAGTGGTGGGACACGCCCAACATCCACCTCTGCACCATCCGGGACTTCCGCAAGCTGTGCCGCGAGGAGGGCCTGTGCATCGAGCACGAGCTCTACCTCACCTCGGTGGACAAGGATCCGCCTCCTCGCATGGTCGCTCCCAACCTGCTGGCGCGCGTCGCGATCTTCGCCGTCACGCGCTGCTGAGCGTCGGTCCGGGATCATCCCCCGACGGTCACGGCCTTGGGTTTTCGGCCTATCCGGATCGCGGGTACACTGTCTGTACGCTCTGCGTCTCAGAGACCGGCGCGAGCGGCAGAAGGAGCGCATCTCGTCACACCACCGAGCACCGGCGTTACGCGCTTCAAGATCAAAAGGAGAAGCAACGTGCCTCAGGGTAAAGTCAAATGGTTCTCGACTGAGAAGGCCTTCGGGTTCATCGAGCAGGAGAGCGACAACGACATCTTCGTGCACGTCACGGGCTTGGCCGACGGCGTGACCGCGATCGACAAGGACCAGCTGGTCGAGTACGAGGTCGAGCAGGGCCGCAAGGGCCCGCAGGCCACCAACGTACGGCCCGCGAGCGCTCCGGCCGCGGCTGCCGTCGAGACCGTCGAGGTCGTCGAGGTCGAGGTCGAGGATGAGGCCGGCGACGTCGAGGAAGTGGTCATCGTCGACGCCGAGGTCGAGGATGAGGCCGGCGACGTCGAGGAAGTCGTCATCGTCGAGGTCGAGGAAGAGGAAGAGGAAGAGGCCGAGTAGGGTCTCTGAGTCACTGACGGGCCGGCCGCCGGAGGATCGCTCGGGATCCGGCGGCCGGCCCGTCGTCGTTCCGTCGCCAAGTGGGTAGAACCCCCGGCGGAGACCATGCATGGAGGGACGATGCTCGAGAACATCCACTGGCTCGGTCACGACTCGTTCCGCCTCGACGGCGGGGTGACCCTGTACGTCGACCCGTACAAGCTGCCGGCGGGGCAGCCGCAGGCCGGCGTGATCCTCGTCACCCACGAGCACTTCGACCACCTCAGCCCGGACGACATCGACCAGATCGCCGGGCCCGGCACCGTAGTGGTCGGTCCCGCGGCCGTCACCGGCCAGATCCAGGGTCTGGAGACGGTCACCGTCACCGCCGGTGACAGCGTGGAGGTCCGCGGCGTGGAGGTGCTGGCCGTCCCCGCCTACAACCTGGACAAGTTCCGGGCGCCCGGCGAGCCGTACCATCCCAGGGAGGCCGGGCACCTCGGGTACGTGGTGACGTTCGACGGCGTCCGGTACTACCACGCCGGCGACACAGACGCCGTGCCCGAGATGGCGGACGTGCACTGCGACGTGGCGCTCCTCCCCGTGGGGGGCACGTTCACCATGACGTGGCAAGAGGCGGCCGCCGCCTGCGACGTCATCGATGCCAAGGCCGCCGTCCCCATGCACTACGGAGAGGTCATCGGGGACGCGCGTGACGCGGAGGCCTTCCGCGACCGCTGCCGCCTCCCCGTCACTATCCTGCCGCTCGAACGCTGAGGAGGGCCATGAACGTCGTCCGCGCCGTACCCACCGAGACCATCTCAGAGAAGCTCAGCGTGCAGCGCCTCAGCGACGCGCTCGGGGCACGGCAGCTGCGCGCCAACGTGTTCACGCTCGCGGAGGGCTCGATGTCGCGCCACATGCACCGCGAACAGGAAGAGGTGTACCTCGTGCTGGACGGCAAGGCGCTCATCGACGTCGACGACGAGAAGCTCATGGTCGGCGAGCGCGAGGCGCTCGCCGTACCGGCACGCGCCTGGCACCGCGTGACGAACGTGGGTCTCGGGCCGCTCACCTTCTACGTGGTCGCGGCCCCCGCCGTGGAGGGCGACGCCGAGATCGCCGGCTGAGCCCAGCCGGCCGCTCGGCCTACTCGTCCACCCACTCCAGGATCACGGCCTCGTCGGGGCAGGCCTCCTCGGCGCGCTCCACGGCCGCCCAGAGCGTCTCGTGCGGCTCCGGCTCGAGCACGTCGGGCAGCCCCTCGTCGTTCATGAAGAACACCTCGGGGCAGACCTGCTCGCAGGCGCCGACGCCCGTGCACCTGGCGTAGTCGACACTGACTCTCAGCTTGCGTGCCATGGCACGAGTCTACCGCGTCCGCCCCGCCTCGCCTCGTTTCGCGGCGCGTCCGGAGGGGGTATGGACGGGACGAACTGAGCGGCGGCGCCCCCGGGGACGACGCCGCCAGCGACATCACTGGAGGGGTCCATGCTGAAGGAAGGCGACAAGGCGCCACAGGTCACCGGCGTCGTCGTACGACGGCGCGAGCTTCGACCTCGGCGCGCCCGGCAAGCGCACCGTCCTGTTCTTCTACCCCAAGGCCAACACCGGGGGCTGAACGACCGAAGCCGTTGAGTTCAACGGCCTGCTGGACGAGTTCGCCGCCCTGGACGTCCAGGTGATCGGGGCGAGCGTCGACAAGCCCGGGGCCAACGAGCGCTGGGCGCAGAAGTACGACCTCAAGATGCCGCTGATCAGCGACCACGGCGAGCACACGGTGGCGGCCGCGTTCGGCGTCGTCGCGGCCGATGGTGGGGGTCGCCAAGCGGACGACCTTCCTCATCGACCCGGACGGCACGCTGCGCAAGGTGTACACGAACGTGAAGGCCAAGGGGCACGCCGCGGCGGTGCTGGCCGACAGCAAGGAGATCTGGGGCTAGAGCTCGTCCGGCTCGTCGCGCGGGCCGAGGTAGGCCGGCGCGTCGATCATGAAGATGCGGTTGGTCCAGCGCTCGCCGGCCGGCGCGGCCGCCTCGGCGTCGTCGACGGCGCCGATGCGGGCGGTCATGTCGTCGCAGTAGTGGACGATGATCGCCTCCCGGGTCTGTGGCACCACCGGGCTGCCCTTCTCGCGCATGCCGTGGTGCGCGACGATGATGTGACGGAGCAGTTTGGCGGCCTCGGGCGGGAAGTCGGCGTCCTCCTCGATGAGATCGCGGACCATGTCGTGGCCCATGACGATCTCGCCGTGCAGCCGGCCCTCGTCGGTCATCTGCGGGGCCAGGCCGCCGCTGGTGTACGCGTGGATCTTGCCGATGTCGTGCAGCAGGGCGCCGGCGACGACGAGGTCGCGGTCGACGGAGTGGAACCGCGATGCCACGCCTGCGGCGGCCTCGGCGACGATGAGCGAGTGCTCGAGCAGGCCGTGCCGGTACGCGTGGTGGTTGCGCACGGCGGCGGGGGCGACGGCGAACGTCGCCCCCGGCTCGCGCGAGCCGTCGAAGGCGCGCTCGAGGAGCGCGCGCATGTGCGGTGTCTCCACCGAGTCGATGAGCGCGTGCAGTCGCTCGGCCAGCTCGGCGGTGCCGACGGGCGAGACCTGCACGAGGTCGCCGGCGTCGTACTCCTCGTCGTCGGCGGCCCGCAGGCGGCGCACCTGGATCTGCGCGCCGTACTGGGGGTGGACGCTGTAGGTGCCGCCGACACAGACGACGTCGCCCGCGGAGAGCCCCAGCGCGTCGTCGGAGGGATCGAAGTGGATGGCGGCCACCTCGCCGCTGGCGTCGCGCAGCTTGAGCCGCAGGTACGCCTTGCCGTTACGGTCGGTGGCGGTGGTGAGCTCGGAGCACGCGTACACGCTGTCGACGGCCTGCCCGCTCTCGAGGTCGACGACGGCGATGCGAGGGGTGGCGCCGGGAATGCTGGCCTGGTCGGTCATGGGGGTCTCCTTGGTCCCGGACAGGGTACCAGAAGGCCCGGACGGGGACCCCCGGGGGCCGGTTCACGTTGTCGGCGCGCTCCCGCTCAGTGCAGGCCGGCGTCCGGCTTCTTGCCGGCCGGCCGCGGCCGCTTGGACGTCGGCGGCCGGTACGCCTTCTTCGGCGTGGATCCCGCCGCCGAGCCGGCGCCGCCCCTGGTGCTGCGCAGGTGCGGCGAGGGTGTGGCCCAAGTCCTGAACGCGAGCTTCTGGGTCCCCGCCGAGGCGTCGGTCGGTACTGGCGGCGGCGGTCCGCCGTCGCTGTCTGGTCTGGCCGTCTCGAAGGTCTCCATCCTGGCCTCCCTACCCTGGCCGGCCCCCATGCCGGCATCCCCTCGCCGCGTCCGCCCGGAGCCGCCGCGGCCTCACGTCCACAGTCTGCCCGGCAACGGCGACGTTGACGCGTGCCGGTTGTGACGCGTGACGGAATGCGCCAATCTTGGGAACACTCGGGAGGTGGCGCGGGCGCCACACCTTGTTCCCTTCGCGCGAGGAGAGATGACGATGCAGCTCGGCGGCATGGCACTGAGAGACGGCGTGCTCCTGCAGAGCGACGGCTACTGGGCCGCCGCGGTCCGGCAGGAGGACGGCGAGGTCAAGGTCGTCTCCGGGGCGAAGGTGCGGCTGCCGGCGCGAGAGACGCTCCGGCGCGTGCCGGTGGTGCGCGGTCTCGTCCGCATCGGCGAGGCGATGGCGATCCTGCCGGCGGTGCGCCGCAAGACGGGCGGGCCCGTGCTCCCGCAGGAGGACCCCAGGCTGCTGGCGGCCACCGCGGCCAGTGCTGCGGCCACTCTGGCGCTGCGCTCCACGCAGCGCGGCTCGCCCGTGCTGCGCGAGCTCGCGGTGGCCGGCGTGAGCCTGGCCCCCGTCCTGTTCGCCCTGCGGGACTCGCGGCTCTCGCGCTACCACGGCGCCGAGCACAAGAGCGTGGCCGCCTACGAGAGCGGTGGCGACGCGGCGGCCGAGCACAAGGAGCACGCGCGCTGCGGCTCCAACCTCGTGCTGCCGATCCTGGCGACGAGTTTTGCCACCAACCTGGTGCTGCACGCGGCAGGCAAGGAGCGCAAGCCTGCGGCGACGTTCGTGGCGGGGCTGGTGAGCATCGGCACCGCCATGGAGTTGTTCTCCTGGATGGCGCGCCACCAGGACCACCCTGTGGCGAAGACGCTGGGCCGTCCGGGCATCGAGATGCAGCGCCTCTTCACGACGAGCGAGCCCACCGGGGAACAGCTGGACGTGGCGGACCTGGCGCTGCGGGAGCTGCTGCGGCTGGAGGGCGAGGCGGCGCCGGCCGCGTGACGTGCAGCGGCGCCTCGGCGCCGCCGCGCGGCGACGTCAGTCCTCTGGTTCGCGCTCGGCGAGCCGCTTGCTGCGGCGCCCGGCGGCCTTCTCGAACCAGACCTTCTGCTGGTCCGTCTGCGGCGTGAACTGCGGCACAGGGATGGGCCTGCCGGTGCCGCTGAGCGCGACGAACACGAGGTAGGCCGAGTTGGTGTGCATCACCACGCCCGTGGTGAGGTCCTCCGCCTCCACGCGCACGCCGACCTCGAGCGAGGTCCGCCCCGCGTAGTTGACGTTCGCCAGGAGCCGCACGAGGTTGCCGACCTCGACGGGGTGGTGGAAGTCGATGCGGTCGATCGCGGCCGTGACGATGTTGGTGCGGCAGAAGCGGAAAGCGCAGGCGCCGGCGGCCTCGTCGATGAGCTTCATGATGACGCCGCCGTGGATGTTGCCCAGGTAGTTGGCGTCCATGGGCTGCATGAGGTGCGTGAGGACGAGGCTGGTCTCGCTGCCGCGCGGCAGTGGTTCGGTCATGAGGTCACCCGGACGGTCGGGGGTCAGATGTCGAAGCTGCCCGGCATGCGTCGCCGGCGCCGGCCGGCGGTCTGCCGGCCGGCGTCGTGGCCCGTGCGGCGCTCGCCGCGACGGCGGTCCATGATGACTTTGACGTTCGGGTTGTCCCGGTAGTGCTCGACGAGGCGCGTGTACGCGTCCTCGCCCAGCTCCGGAGGCACGACACAGTAGATCACGGCGACTCCCCTAGGCTGCTGGCAACCGTAGCACAGGGCCGCGGGCCGCGGCCACTGTCGCGCGGACTGTTCCCGTTCACATGACTGGAGACGCCGTTGCGGCGGAGGGTGTGGACGCCGCGCGGGCGGGCCCCGGAAGACAAAGAGGCCGGAGCGGCCAACGGCGCCGCTCCGGCCCTCTGAAGGGGGTACCGATGTACATATCGGCAGCATCGTACAGTCCTTGAGCGGATTGCCCGGCAAGGAGCGGACCGTCTGGTAAGCTACCGCCACACGACGAGGGAGAGAGCGTCGGCTGGGGGGTCTGCGTGTTCCCGTGTTTCGACGAGATCGTGGCCGGTGTCCCGGCGCCGGAGAGGTACCTGTGTCTGGCGACGCCCAGGACCGGCGCATGAGTCTGGCGGCAGGGAGCGAGCGCCTGCGACTGGCGGTCGAGGCCGGCGCGGAGATCACCAGGGCGCTCGCCGGCGACGACGCTCCCACCGTCATCGCGCGCCTCGTCGCCGAGGCGCTGGACGTGTGGGAGTGCGACCTCTACGAGTACGACCCCGCCACGCGGACGCTCACCGCTGCGGCCATCTGGTCGCGCGACCTCACTCCGGCCGACCTGACCTGGGTCGGCACCAGCCTGAGCATCGACGAGCGCCCCGGCTACGTGGCCGTCATCGAGGGCGCCGGCACCGGCGTCTCCCGGGTCGGCGACCCCCGTCTCGACGCGGCCGACCAGGAGGCGATGAGGTGCCTGGGGCGAGCTGGAGACGCTCGCCGTGCCGCTGCGGTTCCGCGACTTCGGAGTCGTCGGCTGCCTGGTGCTCACCGAGAAGCGAGAGGACCGTACCTTCACCGACGAGGACGCCGAGCTGGTCACCCTCCTGGCTGGCCCGGCCGCGGTGGCGGTGCGCAACGCGCGCCTGTTCCGCCTGCAGCAGGAGCAGAACCGCTACCTCTCCTCGCTGCTCGACACGGGGCGCGCCATCACCACCAGCATCACCCTGGAGGACTCGCTCTCGCACGTCTGCCGCACGGCGGCAGAAGCGCTGGAGGTCGAGGAGTGTGTCATCTACGAGTACGACCCTGCGCGCGACGCCATCATCTGCCGCGCGTTCCACAGCACCAGCTCTTCGCCGCCGCTGCTCGACGACGCCGGCGTCTACCCGCTGGACGACTACCCCGAGCGACCGGCGGGTCCTGGAGGAGGGCCGGGTCGTCCAGGTGACGCTCGCGGACGCAGAGCCTCCCGGAGGACGTGCGCGTCTTCCATGGAGCGGTGGGGGGAGAAGGCCTGCCTCAACGTGCCGCTCATCGTCGAGGGAGAGCCACTGGGCATCCTGGTGCTCATCGAGACGGAGCACGGCGCGGGTCTTCGACGCGGGCGAGGTGGAGCTTGCGCGCGCGCTGGGCGAGCAGGCGGCGACGGCGATCCGGCACGCGCGCCTGTACCGGCGCGGCGAGCGGCAGAACCGGCGGCTCGCCGCGCTCCTCGAGACGAGCCGCGTGCTGGCCTCGTCGCTGGACGTGCGCGCCGTGCTCGGGGAGGTACGGCGTGAGGTCGCCGGCCTCTTCGACGTCCCCGGCGACCACGTCGGCCTGATCCAGCGGCGGGGAGAGGCGTTCCTGCCCTTCACGGGCGGGCGCCCGCCGGCGAAGGCCGACGAGCCCTCCGCGCTGGAGCTCGACGAACTCCAGCGGGAGGCCGTCACGAGCCTCGGCCCAGCGGCCGCCGGCGACGGCTCCCGCCTCGTCGTGCCGTTCGTCTCCGGCGCCGTCGCCGAGGGCCTGCTCGACCTCCGCACCGACGGCGTCGCCGTCGGCGACGACGAGCTCGAGCTGCTGCAGATCCTGGCCAGCCAGGCGGCGGCCGCGCTGGCCAACGCCGCCCTGTACAGGACTCTCGAGCGGCAGGCCATCACCGACGGCCTCACCGGCCTCTACAACCACCGCTACTTCTACGAGCGCCTCAACCAGGAGATCGCGCGAGCCCAGCGGTATGGGCTGCCGCTGTCGCTGCTCATGATCGACATCGACGACTTCAAGCACTTCAACGACCGCTTCGGCCACCCGGCCGGCGACCTCGTGCTCGCCGAGGTCGGGAGGATCCTCGCCACGCAGATCCGCACCGGGGTGGACATCGCCTCTCGCTACGGCGGCGAGGAGTTCACCATCGTGCTCCCCAACACCGCGCGTGACGGCGCCCAGGTGGTGGGCGCCCGGCTCGCCCGCCGGCTCTCCGCGCTCCCCGGTGCGCCGCCGCCGCACGAGGAGGGGGCCGTGCGCGTGGGGGAGAGCATCCGCGTCAACGTGTCCCACGCCGCACTGCCCGGGGTCGACGACGACACGCGCATCACCGTCAGCGTCGGCGTCGCCTGCTTCCCCGGCGCCGCCGGCGGCCCGGGGGAGCTCGTGCGCAACGCCGACAAAGCCCTGTACCTCGCCAAGCGCCTCGGCAAGAACCGGGTGGAGGTCTTCGGTGACTGAGCCTCTCGACGTCTCCGTGCCTGCCGCCCGCGACCCGTATGCGACCGTGCTCGAGGTCGGCACCACGCTGGCCGTCTCGCTGGACCTCGACGAGGTGGTCCAGACGATCGCCCGCCAGGTGGGAGAGGCACTGGACGTGCAGTGGTGCGACATCAACGAGTGGGACCCCGTGGCGCGGACGTTCACCTACACGGCGGTGTGGTCCGAGGACCTGCGCGGCGTGGACATCGACTACGTCGGCACGGTCGTGAGCCTCGACGACAGGCCCGAGCGCGACGCGGTGCTCCGCAAGGGCGACCTGCTCGAACAGTACGTGGACGATCCCGACCTCGACCCGAGGGAGCGCGAGGTCATGGTGCAGTACGAGGAGAAGGCGGTCATGGAGGTGCCGCTCGTCTTCGGCGGCGAGGCGCTGGGCATCCTGGGCGTCGTCGAGAGCCGGCGCGACCGCCGGTTCACCGAGGAGGAGAAGGACCTGTTCCGCCTGCTGGCCGGGCCGGCGGCCACCGCGCTGGGGAACGCGCGCCTCTTCCGCCGGCAGCAGGAGCAGGCGCGGCGCCTCGCGGCGCTGCTCGACGCCAGCCGCGCCCTCGCCGCGTCGGTCGACCTGGACCAGGTGCTCGCGGGGGTCGCGCGGCTCGCGGTGGACGTGGCGGGCGTGGCCTACGCGACCGTGTACGAGTACCGTCCGCATCACGACGCGATCGTCTACCGCGCCTCGCACCTCGCGCAGCACCTGCCGCGCTACCTCGCCGACGACCCGCTGGGGACGCGGTATCAACTGGCCGACTGCCCCGGCGAGCGGAGGATCCTGGAGGCGGCGAGCGCGGTACAGGAGCACGTCTCGGACCCGGATCTGCTCCGGCGACCGGCGACTACGTGATGGAGGCGTGGGGTCAGAAGAGCTGCCTGAGCATCCCGCTGCGCGCCGCCGGAGAGCAACGGGGCATCCTGCGGCTCGCGGTCACGGACGCCGAGCGGCGCTTCACGGCGGAGGAGATCGAGCTCCTCGATGCGATCGCGGAGGTGGCGAGCGCAGCCATCCACAACGCACGGCTCTTCCGCGCGCAGGAGGAGGAGAGCGAGCGGCTGCTCCAGCTCTTCGAGGCCAGCCGCCGCTTCTCGTCGACGCTGGAGCGCGATGCGGTCGTCCTCGCGCTCCAGGAGGGCGCCGCCCGTCTCGCCGCCGCACCGGACGCGCGGGTGTGGCTCCGCGGCACGGACGGACTGCTCGAGCCGTGCTGCGGAGACGCAAGGAGAGGCCGGCGAGACGGCGCTGCGGGCGCTCGCCGGCGCGCGCATCGCCGAAGACGTCTCGCCGCAGCGCTCGGGCCTCGCCGTGCCGATCGCGGTCAAGGACCGTGCGGAGGGAGTCGTGGTGGTCGAGGACGACGGACACCGCCGCTTCTCGGTCGCCGAGCGCGAGGCTCTGCAGGTGCTCGCCAACCAGGCCGCGGCGGCGCTCGAGAACGAGCGCCTCTACCGGCGCGCCGAGCAGCAGGCCATCCGCGACGGGCTCACGGGTCTCTACAACCACCGGCACTTCCAGGAGCGGCTCCGCCAGGAGTGCCGTCGTGCGCACCGGTATGGCACCCCTCTCTCTCTGCTCATGCTCGACCTGGACGACTTCAAGACGTTCAACGACCAGTTCGGGCATCAGACCGGCGACGAGGCGCTCCGCGAGGTGGGCCGGATCCTGTTCGCGGTGACCCGTCGCGGAGTGGATCTCGCCGCCCGGTACGGGGGCGAGGAGTTCGCCGTGATCCTGCCGCACACGTACGCCACGCTCACGCCCGAGGAGGGCGCTGCCGCGGCCGGCGACGATCTCGAGGCGCCGCCGCCGGTGGGCGCCGGCGCGCTGGTCGTCGCCGAGCGCATCCGCGTCGCGATCGCCGAGCATGCGTTCTCGGGGCGCGGGGGGCGGCGCTACGCTCACACCACGGCGACCGTCGGGGTCGCCGAGCTGCGTGAGGGCCAGGAGGCTGCCGACCTCCTCGTGGCCGCGGACGCGGCACTCTACGAAGGCAAGCGTCGCGGCCGGGACCAGGTGGCCGTCGATGGCTGCTGAGGACGAGGCGGCCGGCGCGCGTGTGAGCGCGGAGTCGCAGCAGGGGCGCCCCGGCCGGCGAGACCCGCTCTCCCTCGCCAGCGGCGTCAGCGAGGTGATCGCGGCCAGCCCGGACCTGAAGGCCATGCTCGAGGCGGTCGCGCGGCGCGTCGCGGAAGCCCTCGGCGTGTGGGAGTGCAACATCTACGAGTACCGTTCCGAGACGGACACGCTGGTCGCCACGGCGCTGTGGGCCGGTGAGGTGACTCCCGAGGACCACGCGTGGCTGGGCACCGTGTACCCCATGGCCGACCGCCCGAGCTACCAGCAGATGCTGGCCGAGCGGACGGTCCGCGAGTACCAGGCCGACGACCCGGCCATCACCGACAGGGAGCGCGCCAACATGCAGCGCTGGGGCGAGCGCAGCGTCTTCTCGCTGCCGCTCGTCTTCCAGGACGAGGTGGTCGGCGCCCTCACCGTGGTCGAGAAGCGGGCCCCGCGCCGGTTCACGGACGAGGACCTCCGCCTGCTGGAGCTCATGGCCGTCCCCGCCGCCGTCGCCGTGCACAGCGCGCGCATGTTCCGCCGCGAGGCGGAGCAGAAGCGGCGGCTGGAGGCGCTGCTCAGCGCCAGCCGCGCGATGTCGTCGACCATCGACCTCGAGGACCTGCTGGCGACCATCGCGCACGCGGCGCGCGAGGCGCTGGACACCGCGGAGTGCGCCATCGACACGTTCGACCCCGACACCGAGACCTTGACCATGGTCGCGCTCGAGCAGCGCGTCCTCCAGGACGGCTGGGAGCGCTGGGTCGGTGAGGCGTACTCGCTCGGCGAGTACGGCTTCGACCGGCGACTGCTGTTCGAAGGGGAGATCGTCGAGGAGCGCGTCTCCGACCCCGGCATGGACGAGAAGAACCGCGCCGAGATGATCGCGAACGGGGAGAAGAGCTGCCTCAACGTCCCGCTCCACTACGAGGGACGGCCCATCGGCCTGCTCTTCTTCATCGAGACGGACGTGGACCGCCACTTCACCGGACGAGGAGCGGACGCTGGCCGCCGCCCTGGGAGAGCAGGCGGCGGCGGCCATCCACCACGCGCAGCTCCTGCGCCGGAGCGCCGTCCAGAACCGGCAGCTGGCGCTGCTGCTCGAGTCGACGCGCGCCATCAGCTCGAGCGTCGATCTGGACGAGGTGCTCGACACCGTGGCGCGCACCGCCGCCGAGCTGCTGGGCAGCGAGGAGTGCCAGATCCAGGAGTACGACCGGGTGGCGAACACGGTCAAGCCGGTGGCGCTGTGGCAGCGCGTGCCGGAGGACCTGGCGCGCTCGAGTCTCGGCAAGGAGTTCTCCCTCGAGGAAGAGCCGGAGGAGAAGGCGTTCCTCGAGGCCGGCAAGGTGCTGGAGCAGCGGTACTCGGACCCCGAGCTGCCCGCGACCACCAGGGCCCTGTTCGAGAAGTTCGGCGACAGGGCGTACCTCAACGTCCCGCTGGTGTTCAACGGTCAGCCCGTCGGCCTGCTGGTGCTCATCGAGAAGGCGCGGGAACGTCACTGGACGGACGACGAGGCCGCGCTGGCGACGGGCCTGGCGGAGCAGGCCGCCGTCGCCATCGAGCACGCGCGTCTCTACAAACGCGTGCAGGACCAGGCCATCACCGACGGTCTCACGGGCCTGTACAACCACCGCTACTTCTACGAGCGTCTGGAGCACGAGATCGCGCGGGCGCGGCGGTACGCGACGCCGGTGTCGCTGCTCATGATCGACCTCGACGACTTCAAGGCGTTCAACGACCGCAACGGCCACCTGGCGGGGGACGCGGTGCTGCGCGGCCTGGCGGCCGTGCTCCAGTCGGAGCTGCGCCAGAGCCTGGACGTGGCCGCGCGCTACGGCGGCGAGGAGTTCGCTGTGATCCTGCCCAACACGCCGGTCTCGGCGGCGCCGGTCTCCCAGATGGAGATCGACCTCACCGGGCGCATCGCGGAAGACCGGGTCGACGCGGACGCGCCGCTGCCCGGTCATCGCGGCGGCGCCGAGCAGGTGGCGGAGCGCATCCGCTCCCGTGTCGCCGGCACGCGCTTTCATCTCCCCGGGCGGTGCGCAGTTGCCCGCGCTCACGGTGAGCATCGGCGTGGCCGTGTTCCCGGTGCGGACCAGCACGCCGGAGGATCTGATCGGGCACGCCGACGCCGCGTTGTACGCGGCCAAGCGCGCCGGCAAGGACCGCGTGGAGGTCTACGGGTGAGGCGCGCGTGAGCAGCGGGCCGGCCGCGGGCGGCGGCACGGCCGGCCGTCCCGGCGCGGTGGACGGCCGCGACGTCGACGGGCTGCTCCGGGCCGTCGTGGCCGAGGTCGGCGCGGCGCTCGGCTTCTGGTCGGTCGACCTCTGGAGCTTCAGCGAGGACGCCGACTCGCTGGTGTGCCGCGCCTGGTGGTGTCGCGACGAGGCCGCGGCCGGCGCCGGGAGCTGCGTCGGCGCCGTCGTCGGGCTGGACCAGAGCCACGACCTGCGCCGGCTCGTGCTGGCCGCCGAGGTGGTCGAGCGGCACGCCGGCGACGACCTCTCGCCCGCGGACGCGGCGGCGCTGGCGCAGGCCGGGTTCACGAGCCGCATCGACGTGCCGCTGCTGGCCGGCGCTGAGGTGCTCGGCGTGCTCAGCCTCGCCGAGAAGGGACCTGTCAGGAGGCTCTCTGCCGAGGACCGCGAGCGGCTCGGCTCGCTCGCGCGGCTTGCCGCCGCCTTCCTGCGGGCGGCGCGCCTCTACGAGTCCGAGGCCGAACGCGCCGGCAGGCTCGTCACTCTGCTCGCCGCCGGGCGCTGGCGTCTCGGCGTCGCTCTCCGTGCCGGACATCGTCGCCGCGGTGCGCGACGAGGCGGCCGGCATGCTCTCCGGAGTGGCCTGCGAGGCCGAGGTCGTCTTGCGGCGAGACGACGGGACCTTACGCTCGCCCGGACTCGAGCGTGCGGCGGCGGGCGGAGGCGGGGAGCCGCAGCCGGTGCGCGCCGACGCGGTGGCGAGGCAGGCCGTGGAGCTGGGACGGCCGGAGGCGGCGCGCACGCCCGACGGGCGCGCCCGGCTGGTGGTGCCGCTGCTCGCCGCCGGGCAGGCGCTCGGGTACATCGAGTTCACCGCCCACCTGCCGCGGCAGTTCCGCCCTCAGGAGGTCGAGCTGGCCACCCTGCTCGCGGGGCAGACCGCGGCGGCGCTGGAGCGAGCGCGGTCGCTCCGCGCACTGCAGAGCCGGTCCGCCGTCGACACCGTGAGCGGCCTCTACAGCCGCTGGTACTTCTTCGAGCGGCTGTACGCCGAGGTCGCCCGTGCGCGCCGCTACCGGGAGCCGCTCGCGCTGGTGGTCGCCGAGGTCGACCGCGAGGACCGGCTCGCGGCGTCGCGAGGAGCGGAGTTCCGCGACGCCGCGCTCGCGGCCGTCGCGCGGCTCGTGCTCTCCAGCCTGCGCGACAAGGTCGACGTGGCGTGCCGGCTCGGCGCCGGGCGGTTCGCGCTCCTGCTCCCCAACACGCCGCCCGGTCCGTCCGCGGCGGGCCTGGTCGCCGAGCGCATCCGCGTGCGCGTGGCCGGCACGCACCTCTCGGACGACGAGGTCGGCGAGCTCGGTCGCTTCACGATGAGCCTCGGGGTGGCGGGGTACCCGGACGCGGCCGAGGACGCCGACGAGCTCATGGCCACCGCGGAGTCGCGGCTGGCGGCCGCGCTCGCGGCGGGAGGAGACCGGGTCGAGCCTCCTCTGCCCGACCCGGAGGAAGAGGAGGACGAGGAGGAGCCGGAGGGCGAGCCGGCCTGACGGCCGGCCGATCCGGCGGCCGCGCGCCTCGGCCCAGTCCGTCTTCGCCGGAATGCCGAAGGTCTCGTCGGACTCCGTCTGTGTACCGCGCGTGGAGACTGGGCGCCTATCCCGTTAAGCGTATGGGCGACCAGTCCGCATGCGGAGACCCTCCCGCCTGCACCGGGGCGCTGCCCGCGGCACGCAGGACCGGCGCGCGCGGCGCCCCTGCTGGGCACGCGCCCGCATCGGGGGGCTGCGCGCGCCACGCCTTGCGACGAGGGGCCGGGCCTCGAAGGAGACCCGGCCCCCGTCGTCAGGGTCGGAGCGTGGGCGCCGGCCGGCGCAGCCGCGTCAGCCGCTCGCGAGCTGGGTGAGCGCGTCCAGCACCGACGGGTCGCCGCCCAGTACCTGGGAGGCGGCGCCCTCGACGCGCGCCGCGGCGGCGGCGACGAAGTACTCCGCCGCCAGCAGCCGGCGCGCGTCGCCCTGCGCCGCGCGCAGCATGAGGTACGAGCAGCTCACGTCGATCGCCATGTCGGCGAGCCGCCGGGCGTGGAAGTCGCGGAAGCGCACGTCGTCGAGCTCGCGGACGCGCGCGATCGAGTCCGTGAGTCGCGCGCGGGCGGCGCGTACCTTGGCGAGCAGCTCCGGCGTGGCGCCGAAGTCCTCGGCGTCGTACTGGTCGAGGCTGCCCGGCGAGCGTGCCGCCCAGGATGCCGCCGATGGCCGCGACGACCTGCAGCTGCGTCGTGCCCTCGTAGATGTTGGTGATGCGCGCGTCGCGGGCGTGGCGCTCCACGGCGAAGTCGCGCATGTAGCCCGAGCCGCCGTGCACCTGCAGCGAGTCGTAGGCGACCTGGTTGGCCATCTCCGTGGCGCAGGCCTTGGCGAGCGGCGTGGTGAGGGCGGCCAGACGCGTGGACGTCTTGAGCTCGGCGCGCAGCGCCTTGAGGTCGGTGTCCGGACCCTCCGGCAGCGTCTCGCCGGCCTTCTCGACCGCCTGGAGCTGCGCGATGCGGTGCTCGAGCACCTCCTTGGTGTCCACGATGAGCGCCGTCTCGTACATGAGCGCGCGCGACGCCTCGATGGCGACCTTCATGTCGGCCAGCATGCCCTTGACGGCGGTGAGGTCGCCGATCGGCGCGCCGAACTGGATGCGCTCGGCGGCGTACTTGACCGCCGCCCGGTACGCCGCCTCGGCGATACCCTGGGCCTGCGCCGTGATCGCCAGGCGGGCGCCGTTCATGAGGCTCATGACGTAGGTCGTGAGGCCGCGCCGGCGCTCGCCGACGAGCAGCGCCGGGGCGTCGTCGAACTGCAGTTCGCAGGTGGGCGAGCCGTGGATGCCCAGCTTGTCCTCGAGGCGGCGGATGCGCATGTGCTCGTCGCGCTCGTAGAGGAACATGCTGAGGCCGCGCGCGTCGGTCGTGCCTTCCTCGGACCGGGCGAGCACCAGACTGATCTGGCCGCAGCCGTTGGTGATGAAGCGCTTGACGCCGTTGAGCCGCCAGGTGCCGTCCGGCTGCTCGACGGCCTTGAGCTGCACGTTCTGCAGGTCGCTGCCGGCCTCGGGCTCGGTGAGCGCCATGCTGCCGGTGACCTCGCCGCTCGCGAACCGCGGCAGATACGCCGCCTTCATCTCGTCGCCGGCGAACTTGTTGACCGTCTCGCTGATGTCCTGCAGGCCGAAGATGTTCATCAGCGCCGGGTCGGCGCGGCTGACCATCTCGATGATCATCACGCTGACCGACACCGGGAAGTTGAGGCCGCCGTACTTGCGCGGCAGCGTGAGGCCCATGAGGTCGGCCTGCTTGAGCCGCTGCAGGCCCTCGGCGATGCCGGGGGCGTAGCAGACCTCGCCCTGGACGAGTTCGCTGCCGGCGCGGTCGGCGCCCTCGGCACGCGGCTCGATGTACTCGCCGGCCAGGTCGCCGGCGATCTCGAGCGTGCGCTCGTACGAGTCGACTGCGTCCTCGAAGTCCCTGGGCGCGTAGGCGAAGTCGCGGGCCTGCGCGTAGCCGTCCTCGCGCAGGCGCACGATGCGCGCGAGGTCGAGGCTGCGCAGGGTCTGCTGGAGGTCTGCGTTGTCGGTGAAGAAGTTGCTCACGACGCACCTCCGTCGGCCGCGGCGGACGCGGGAGCGGCTGCGCCGCCCGCGCCCTTCGTCTTGTACGCCTGGATCAGCAGCGGGATGACCTTGTGCAGGTCGCCGACCACGCCGTAGTGGGCGACGCTGAAGATCGGCGCGAGCGGGTCGTCGTTGATGGCGAGGATGCGCGCGCTCTGGTCCATGCCGGCGCGGTGCTGCACGCTGCCGCTGATGCCGCAGGCGATGTAGAGCTTGGGGCGCACGGTGGTGCCGGTCTGGCCGACCTGGTGGTCCTGGGCGATCCAGCCCGCGTCCACGGCGGCGCGGCTGGCGCCGACGACGCCGCCGACCGTGCGGGCGAGCTCCTCGACGAGCGCGAAGCCCTCGCGCGAGCCGACGCCGACGCCTCCGGCGACGACGATGCGCGCGCCCTTGAGGTCGACGCGCTTCTCCTCCTGCACGCGCTTGACCAGCGCGACGGCGAAGTCCTCATCGCTGAGCACGACGCCGGCGCGGACGGCGATGCGCTCCTTGGCGCGCGTGACCGGCACGGCGACGATGCGTCCGTCGCGGCGCCGGTCCTCCTCCGGCATGACCATGACGCCCTCGCGGACGGTGGCCATCTGCGGCCGGTGCAGCGGGCTGATGATGGTGGCGATGATGTTGCCGCCGAACGCCGGCCGGATCTGGTACAGGAGGTCCTTGTACTCCTCGCCCTTGAGCGAGTGGTCGCCGATGCGCAGGTCGGTGCAGTCGGCGGTGAGGCCGGTGCGCAGGGCGCTGGCCACGCGCGGCGCGAGGTCGCGCCCGGTGGTGGTGGCGCCGTAGAGGACGATCTGCGGCTCGTGCTCGCGGATGAGGCTGGTGACGACCTCGGTGTACGGCTGCGCCAGGTAGTGGGCGAGGTCGGTGTGGGCGACGAAGTAGACGGTGTCGGCGCCGCGGGCGACGAGGTCGGTGGCGATGCGCTTGAGGGCGTCGCCGGCGCCGGCGAGCACGGCGCCGACCTGCACGCCGAGCTGGTCGGCGAGCTCGCGGGCGCGGCCGAGCAGCTCGAGGCTGACCTCGGCCGCCACGCCGTCGTGCTGCTCGACGACGACCCAAACGTCGTTGGTGCTCGCTGACTTATCCAAGGATGTGCTCCTCGATCAGCTCGTGCACGAGCTCGGCGATGCCGGCCTCGTCGGGCTCGACCATGCGCGCCTCGCTCTGGGCGAGGACGACGCTCTCGATCTCCTTGACGCGCGTCGGCGAGCCGCGCAGGCCGAGGGCCTCACGGTCGGCGGCCAGCGCCTCGTGGTCCCACTGGACGACGCGGGCGCGGCAGACGGGCTTGCCGTCGCGGCCGAGCATGCACACCTCGGCCTCGTCGCTCTCCGGGTTCAGGTAGCTGTCGTCGTAGTCGGGCATGGCCTCGGCGTCGATGCCCTTGTAGGTCATGACCAGCTTGACGCTCGCCGGGCGGGGATCGTTGGCCTCGCCGGTGACGGTGAGCAGGCAGGGCAGCGGGCTGGTGAGCGTCTCGAAGCCGCCCTCGATGCTGCGCGTGGCGGTGATGGCGCCGGAGCCGGCTTCGCCGCCTGCCGCCGGCGCCGCGAGCGCGTCGATGCGGCTGACGCAGGTGATCTGCGGGTAGCCGAGCTTCTCCGCCGTCTGCGGACCCACCTGCGCCGTGTCGCCGTCGATCGCCTGGCGGCCGCAGAGCACGAGGTCGGCGCCGCCGAGCTTCTCGACCGCGAGCGACAGGGCGTAGCTGGTCGCCAGCGTGTCGGCGCCGGCGAACGCGCGGTCGGTGAGCAAGATGACCTCGTCGGCGCCGCGGTACAGCGACTCGCGCAGCACCTGCACGGCGGCCGGCGGGCCCATCGTCACCACGGTCACGCGGGCGTCGTGGCGGTCCTTGAGCTTGAGCGCTTCTTCGAGCGCGTTCAGGTCTTCCGGGTTGAACACGGCCGGGAGGGCCGCCCGGTTGATGGTGCCGTCCTCTTTCATGGCCTCGCCGGTCACGTTGGCCGTGTCCGGGACCTGCTTGACGAGGACGACGATGCGCAGCTGCGGCATGTCAGGCGTCCAGGGTCGGGGGATTGAGAGTGTGGAGAACCTCGGTCACGAAGCCGGAAGGTTACCAGATGCCTCTCGCGCACGCACGTCTGGCCGTGTGAGGACACCACGGGCAGCCGCCGCCATGACATCTCCCTGACAGGTACCCGACATGATCACGACACCGCCCCGCCAGGATCACGAGGCAGGGTCGTGTCGCTCGTTGGCGGCAGCGACTGAGCCGCGACGAGGAGTGGCAGATGAAGAGGACGCTCGAGCTATGGCTGCAGGGAGACCAATCAGATGTTGATACGATGCGGCCGCGGTGCCGGAGAGCGGACCTGCGCGTCGTCGCCGCGGCGAGGGGGCCAACCGAGGAGACACGCGTGAGCGCCTGCATCCTGCTGGTCGAAGACGAGCACAGCATCGGCCGTCTGGTGCGCGACTACCTGACCGACGAGGGCTATCAGGTGGTGTGGGTCCGCAGCGGCGAGGAGGCGCTCGCGGAAGTCAGCCGGCATCCTGTGCGGCTCATGATCCTCGACATCGGGCTGCCGGGTATCGACGGGTTCGAAGTCTGCCGCCGCTTGCGGGCGCGCTCCGAGCTGCCGGTGCTGATGCTCACGGCCCGCGACGAAGAGGCGGACAGGGTCGTCGGCTTCGCCCTTGGCACCGACGACTACGTGCCCAAGCCCTTCAGCCCTCGAGAGCTGGCGGCGCGCGTGAAGGCGATCTTGCGCCGCGCCGGCTCTCGGCCGCCCGACGAGGTGCTTGTGCTGGGCGACGTGGTGCTCGTGCGCTCCGCGCGCGAGGTCACCGTCGCCGGCGCACCCGTCGACATGACGCCGCGCGAGTTCGACCTGCTCTGCCACCTCGCCGAGAACGTGGGCGTCGTGCTCGGCCGCGACCGCCTCCTCGAGCAGGTGTGGGGTCTCGAGTTCCCCGGCGGCACGCGCACCGTCGACCAGCACGTGGCGCAGCTCCGCGCCAAGCTCGGCCGGCCGGAGCTCATCCAGACGGTCTTCGGCGTCGGCTACAAGGCGGTGGAGCCATGAAGGCCGGGCTGGGTCGGCTCTGGGGCTCGCTCGGTATGCGTCTCCTGCTCGTGATCGTCGTGGCGTTTGTTGGAGCGGCCGTCGCGGCCGGAGCGGCTCTGTTGCTCCTCGACGTCCGAGCGACGGACCACAACCAGGCGCTCGGCTCGCCTTGGGCGGGCGAGGGTTCGGAGTGGGGGCCGGTCATCACGATCCATGGCGTCTCCCTCCCAGACCCTGACCAGGCGTATGCCCGGCAGAGCACCATGTACAACGATCTCCAGAACATGGAGGGCTGGCTGGGCGTCGATACGCTCCGATCCCTGTCCCGTGCCGCTCCGCACATCCCGGAGAAGCCATACGCGGACATGCTCTCTCTGGTCTCCGCCTCGGGCGTCGCTCAGGTCGGAGAGGGCCGGATCCCAGCCAAGTTGGCTGCGACGTGGGGTGAGGGAGAAGCCGACAGCGGACATGCCGTACCGAAGGCGGCGGTGCGGCAGGCGGCGCGGCGGGGTTGGGATTCGGGCGGTTTCGGGAAGGCGAGCGACCCGAACTTTGCCGGCCAGTATGCGGCGTGGCGGGAGGTCGGTGGTGCCGTGCGCTACATCTGGTTCGTGGAGGAACCGCCCCCCGGCACGGTCGCCAGTGTGACTCCAGGACAGATCCTGTTCACGGTGGTCCTGGCCTTGCTCGCCGCGGCGGCTCTGGCTGCGTGGCTCGTGGCGCGAAGCGTGGTCCGGCCGGTGCGCCGGGCCGAGGCGAGCGCGCTCCTTCTAGCCGCCAGGGACGATCCGGCTCCCCTGCCGGTAGCGGGTCCGCGTGAGATCGCATCGCTCTCCGCGTCGTTCAACACCATGGCTGAAAAGCTCTCTCGGGCTCAGGAAGCTGAGCAGTCCTTCCTTCTCTCGGTGAGCCACGAGCTCAAGACGCCGCTCACGGCGATCCAGGGATACGGCGAGACGCTCAGCGAGGGACGCGCCGACCCCAGGACGGCGGGTGAGGTGATCACCAAGGAAGCCAGCCGCCTCAAGCGGCTCGTGCAGGATGTACTCGACCTCGGGAGGGCGCGCAGAAGCAGCTTCGCGGTGCGCGACGAGCTGGTCGACCTGGCCGAGATCGCCCGCGATGTGCAGGAACGCTATGCGGGCCCGGCGCGGGAGTTCGGCCTGGACTTGCAGGTCGAGGCCGCGGGCCCCGCGCCCGCCCTGGCAGACAACGACCGCGTGCTGCAGGTCGTCTCCAACCTCGTCGAGAACGCGCTGCGCTGCACGCCGGCCGAGGGCGCAGTGACGATCGTGGCGTCACCGGGCCGGCTGCGCGTGACCGACACCGGACCGGGGCTGGTGCGCGCCGACCTCGATCGCGCCTTCGAGCGCTTCTTCCTCTACGAGCGGTGCGGCGCCGACCGTCAGGTGGGCAGCGGGCTCGGGCTGGCCATCGTCAAGGAGCTCACCGAGGCCATGCGTGGCGAAGTGACGGTCGAGAGCCAGCTCGGAATCGGCACGATCTTCGAGGTGACACTGCCGACCGTGGACGCAGGCTCCATCTGAGGCGAGCAGGCGCGGGGGGCGGGTCGGCACGACCCGCCCCCTTCACGCCGTCTGACACACCTCTGACATGGTTGTGACATGCTTCCGACCGCGGCCGCCGAGGGTGAGCCCTGCCAGCGTGCGGAAGGGCCGCAAGCGGCGCCAGGGAAGGAGGGCCCGGTGGCCACAGTGCTCGTCGTGGAGGACGAGGTCAACATCGCCAACGTCGTGCGCATCGCACTGGAGAGGGACGGCTATCGCGTCATCGCCGTCCGCACCGGTGAGGAGGCGCTCGCCGAGTTGCCCCGCCATCCCATGAGCCTGGTCGTCCTCGACCTCGGGCTGCCGGGGATGGACGGGCTCGAGGTCTGCCGGCGCGTGCGGGCCGGCTCGAGCCTCCCGATCATCATGCTGACCGCCCGCGACGAGGAGGCCGACCGGGTCGCCGGCCTCGAGCTCGGCGCCGACGACTACGTACCCAAGCCGTTCAGCCCGCGAGAGCTGGCGGCGCGCGTCAAGGCGGTGCTGCGCCGCAGCACCGCCGCCCCGCGCGCCGACGACCTGGAACTCGCGGACGTGACACTGAGCAGGGCGCGCCGGGACGTCTCCGTCGCCGGCGCCCCCGTCGTGCTCAGCGCCACCGAGTTCAACCTGCTCGCCTTCCTCATGGAGAACCCGGGCATCGTGTTCTCGCGCGAGGTCCTGCTCGACCGCGTCTGGGGCCTCGAGTTCCCCGGCGGGACGCGCACCGTCGACCAGCACGTGGCGCAGGTACGCGCCAAGCTGGGCCGCGCCGGCCTCATCGAGACGGTGCGCAGCGTCGGCTATCGCGCAGCCAAGGTCTGACCGCCGTGCTCACGATCTGGTTGATCGTCCTGCTGGCCGTCGTCCTTTTCGGCGGGTACCTCCTCGTTCTGGGAGTGCGCGGCTTCGTGCGTGGGCTCCGGCGCGGCCTGCACGGGGATGCTGACGAGGAGCGGCCCACGTTGAGCGGAGTGCTCTTCCGCACCGTGCTCGTCGCGCTCATCGTGATTGTCATGGCCTCGAGCGCGCTCATCGAGCACAACACCAGGGATCAGAAGTGGCCGGTCAGTGAGGGCCGTTTCCAGGTCAGAGAGGCCCAGAGCCGAGGAGCGACGTGGCTCGACGAGGGGGCATCCACGGCTATCGAGGCAGCCTTGCGGCTGGGCATCGACGGTAACCCGGCTGGATACGGCGAGGTCTTCCTGAACGTGCCGGAGATGGTCAAAGGCGGCCCGCTCCCCCGGTCGGCGATTTCCGCTCTGAGGAACGAGGGCTGGGTCGTGGGGACGTCGGAGATCCACGGCGCGCAGAGGCACTACGTGGCTTGGCGCATGAGTAGGAACCGTGCTGTCTTCTACCACTACGTGGAGGAGGCCTGGTACTACCGGCTCTTCGCCCTCGGGTTCCAGTTGCTGTTCGCGGCGGCCGTCCTCTCGCCATTCGCCGCTCTTGTGGCCTGGTACCTCAACCGGCGCATCGTGAAGCCGGTGCGGTTGGTCGCCGAGGCGAGCGTCGTCCTCGCAGACGGATCATTGCCCGAGCCGATCCCGCAGAAGGGGCCGGCGGAGCTCGCGACGATGGCGCGGTCGTTCAACCGGCTCGCTGAGCGGCTGGACGATGCGAAAGCCGCTCAGAAGGAGTTCGTCGCCTCGGTGAACCACGAGCTCAAGACGCCGCTCACGTCGCTCCAGGGTACGGCGAGCTGCTCAGCGACGGGGCCGTCTCGGCGGAGGAGGCCGGGCCGGTCGTGCTGGCGGAGACGGCCCGGCTGGAGCGGCTGGTGGGAGATCTGCTCGAGGCCGGCCGGCTCGACAGTGGCGAGTTCGCGGTACGCCAGGAGGTCGTGTCTCTGGACGACGTCGCTGCGGCCGTGCAGCGGCGCTTCGAGGCGACCGCCGAGGGGTTCGGCATCTCGCTCGAGGTCCGTCACGAGCCGGCGGGCGAGGCGAGCGTGCTGGCCGACGAGGACCGGCTGGTGCAGGTCGTCAGCAACCTGACCGAGAACGCCCTGCGCTGCACCCCGTCGGGTGGGTCGGTGAGGGTCGTCGTCCGGCCGCCGAACACGATCCGCGTGGAGGACACGGGGCCGGGTCTGGCCGAGGAGGATCTGCCGCGCGCGTTCGACCGCTTCTACCTCTACGAGCGCTGTGGAAAGGACAGGCCGGTCGGCACGGGGCTGGGGCTGTCCATCGTGAAGGAGCTGACCGTCGCGATGGGCGGGACGGTGAGAGTGGAGAGCGACGCCGACGTCGGGACCGTGTTCGAGGTCGAGCTTCGCCCGGTCGTCGAGTCCCTCGCGACGACAGGTTCGGCGACGGAGCCTGACGGTTCCTGAGTTCGACCGGTCCGCGGCCCCGTGCGACAATCGTCGCATGACACGGGGCCGTCATCGCTGGCACTCGCGCTCGCCGCGGCGCTGCTCGCGCTCGCGCTGCTGCCGGCCGCCGCCGCGTCCGCCACTGCGTCCAGCGGCATGGAGCCGCTCACCGGCGGGCCTGTGACACCGGCTCCGCCCGTGCTCAACGACCTCATGGGGCGCGCGGACGGCGCGGCCGCGCCCGAGCTCCCCATCGGCCTCGGCGCCCTGCCCGGAGCGCGGGAGACCGCCGCGTTCGCCGCCGGCCGGGTCGCCGTCGCGGTCGTCTTCCTCGAGAGCGACGGCAGCATCATGAAGAGCACGGAGAACTGGTCCCGTGAGGATCCCAACCGGCCCGGACAGGAGCGGCGCGAGCTCGTCCTGGCTGAGGTCCAGGCCGCCCTCGACTGGTGGAACGCACGCTCGCCCGACGGCTCGCTCGAGGTGTTCATGCCGGCGGCGGGCTCCTACGGCGCGCCGCAGACCCTCAAGACCGGGTACGAGCCCATCAACAGGTCTGTCAGTGTCGGGTGGAGGGGCTACGGCGTGCTCTCCGACGCCGCCTGGCGCTGGGAGGCCATGACCAGCCTCGGGTTCGCCCACGACAAGAGGGACGACACTCCCAAGCCCGAGACGCTGTATGCCCAGCGGGTGCGCACCAGGAACGACGCCGACTGGGCGTTCGTCCTCTACGTGGTGGACAGCCTGCAGGACACGGACGGCATGTTCGCCAACCAGGTGGTCGCCTATACCGCCGACCTCTTCGGTCCGTACTGCATGCTCACCTACGACAACGACGGCTACCACTTCGCCAACTTCGACGCGGTGCTGGCGCACGAGATGGGGCACGTGTTCGGGGCGCTGGACGAGTATGCGCCGCCCGTGAGCGGTTACCCCAGCACGGGCGACCTGCGTTCCGGCTACCTCGGCGTGCTCAACGGCAACGCGGAGGTCGGCGGCAACGGCGGAGCACAGCCGTGCATCATGCTGGGGTCCAATGGGACGCTGGCCGCGTTCCTCGACGGCGACCTGTGCCGGTGGACGCTCGGCCAGACCGGGCTGCGCGACTCCGACGGCGACACGCGGCCGGACGTCGTCGACACGCGGCCGGCGCTGGCCACCCGCCTCGAGTCCACGGCCGGGAGCGGCGCCGTGACGCTGCGCGGCACGGTCGTCGAGCAGCCGCGCAAGCGGGGCCGCATCAGCGGCGGCGTGTACTTCCGCCGCGACCTGAGCATCCTGGCGCCGCACGACGCGCGGTACAGAGTCGACGGAGGCGTGTGGCAGCCGCTCGCGGCGGTCGACGGGAGGTTCGACGAGCCGTCCGAGGTGTGGACGCTCACGACGGATGCTCTCGCACCCGGTGGCCACGAGCTCGAGCTCGAGGCGACGACCGGGGAGACGGCCGGCCGCACCAGGATCCTCTGGGCCGGCGACACGCCCGTGGACCTCGAGCTGGCCACCGACGCGGCGTTCACCAGGACCACCGCGACGGTGAGGGCAGGCAAGACGGCCCGCGTCTACGTGCGCGGCACGAGCGGCGGCCTGCCCGTCTCCCGGCTCACGCCTGTCAAGCTCGTGCGAGTGGCCGACGGCCGCGTGATGACCTCGCTCACCACCGGCGAGAACGGCGTGTGGACGGGGACGATCGCGCCGGCGCGCACGCGCACCTACGAGGTGCGGTTCGCCGGCGCCGGCCAGTTCCTCGGGCCTGTGGCCTCCGGCCGCATCACCATCAAAGTCCAGTAGTCCACGCTTTACACTCCCCTGACGTCCGGGCCGAACGCCCGTGACCTCACGCACTGAGGATGGCTCCGACAGCTTGGCAAGGAGGATCCCATGAGCGCGTCGGTCGCGGCTCGCCCAGGCGAGCGGCTTGATAGAGTCCGGAGGATGGCAGCCGGCATCCTCATCGTCGAAGACGACAGGAACATCGGCAACCTGGTGCGCCAGTACCTCGAGCGTGACGGCTACCGGGTCACGCTGGTGCGCAGCGGCGAGGAGGGTCTCGCCGAGCTGGACCGGCTGCGGCCGGACCTCGTGATCCTGGACGTCGGCCTCCCCGGCATCGACGGGTTCGAGGTGTGCCGCTACATCCGTCGCAGCAGCGAGACGCCGGTGATCATGCTGACCGCACGCGACGAAGAAGTGGATCGCGTGCTCGGCCTGGAGCTCGGCGCAGACGACTACGTGCCCAAGCCGTTCAGCCCGCGCGAGCTCGTCGCGCGGGTCAAGGCGGTGCTGCGGAGGACGCAGCCGCGGCCGCCGAGCGACGTGCTCGGCCTCGGCGGCGTGGAGCTGCGGCGCGGCGCCCGCGAGGCTACGGCCTCGGGCGCCGCGCTCGACCTCACGATGAAGGAGTTCGACCTCCTCGCCTGCTTCCTCGAGCACCCAGGCCTCGCGCTCACGCGCGAGCAGCTGCTCGAGCAGGTGTGGGGCCTCGAGTTCCCCGGCGGCACGCGCACGGTGGACCAGCACGTGGCGCAGCTCCGCGCCAAGCTGGGCGGCGCGCTCGCCATCGAGACGCTGCGCGGCGTCGGCTACAAGTTGGTGCGGCCGTGACTCCGCCCGCTCAGGTCAAGTTCGGCGCGCCGTGGCTCAGGGTCGCCGGCCTCGTGGCCGTCGTCTCCGCGTCGTTCCTCATCCTCACGCTGTTCGCCGGCGTAGTCGTTCGCCCGTGGAACAGTGGTTTCGGGACCAGCTTCGGCTTTGTGCCGCTCGTCGGCTGGGACACGGCGGTCGCGCTCGGCGTGGCAGGCTTGGTCGCAGCCGCGGCCGTCTTCGTCATCGCCCTGGTCATGCGACGCCGTGCGGCCGACGCGGCCGCTCCGGGGACAGAGGCGCCTGCGGAGGCCCGCGCCGCAGGCGCTCCGAACGTCTCTCGTCGCATCACCATGTTCCTGCTGGCCGGCGGGCTCGCCGGGGGGTCCCTTCTCTTCCTGGCCGCCTTCAACTCGATGGGCATCGGCTACAGCACCCCGGGCAGCCTGGTGCTCGTGGGCGCCTGGATCATCGCGCTGCTTGGCGTCGTCGCGGCCGTGGTGATCGCCATTCTCGCCGCGTTGCCGCAGCGCGCCACGAGCGCGACGTCGCTGCGCACGCGCTCGTTCGTGGTCCTCGTGGTCGCCATGGTCGTCCCCTCGCTGCTGCTCGCCGGCTTGGGGACGTACGTCACCGTGTGGGTGTGGGACGCGGCGGTGGGCGTGCGCTCCGACGAGGCGCTGTACTCGTCGCAGCGGCTGGCCGACGACGTCGATTCGCTACGCTCCATGCCCGGCGGCCTGCGGCCTGCCGCCAGGGCGGGGCTCACCCGCGGGATCGTGCAGGCTTATGCCGCCGGCAACACCGGCGGCGCCTGGCTCTCGACGATGGCGGACGTGAGGAGTCTGCACGTGCTGCCAGGCTGGGCGATCCGCGACCTGGCCGACGAAGGCTACGCGATCGCATCCGCAGGCGGACCGTCGGCGGCTACGATGCCCGACATCGTAGCTTGGCGCGTCGGGCCGCGCCAGGTCCGTTACTTCACCTCCGAGGCGTTGTCGGTGCCCGTTCCCGCCAGCAGCATCCCCCTTCACCGCGCCCCGCTGGGGGAGCTCGCGGTCATCGCCGGCATGGGCGTGGCGGTCGTCGTCTGCCTCGGTCTGCTCGGGGCCTGGCTGCTCTCTCGCGGGGTGGTCCGGCCGGTGCGCCGGCTGGCGGAGGCGAGCGGCCGGCTCGCCGAAGGCGAAGCCGGCGTCACCGTCACGCCGGAGGGGCCGCGCGAGCTGCGCGAGCTTGCGGTGTCGTTCAACGACATGAACGCCAAGCTTGCCAGGGCGCAGGAGACGGAGCAGGCGTTCCTGCTCTCCGTGAGTCACGAGCTCAAGACGCCGCTCACGTCGGTGCGCGGCTACGCGGAGGGCATCGCCGACGGCACCGTGGAGCCGGCCGACGGCGCCGCCGTCATCGGCGCGGAGTCCAGCCGGCTGGAGCGCCTCGTCGGCGACCTGCTCGAGTCCGGGCGCATGCGCAAGAGCGCCTTCACGGTGCGCCGCGAGGACGTCGATCTCGCCGCCGTGGCAGGAGACGTGGTGCGCCGCTACGAGGCCACGGCCCGCGACGCCGGCCTCACGCTGCTGCTGCAGACAGAGCCCGGCGGTCTGGTGACCGCCGACCACGACCGCGCCCTGCAGGTGGTCTCCAACCTGGTAGAGAACGCCATCCGCTGCACGCCGGCGCCGGGCACGGTGACCATCAGCACGACGCCTGCTGCGATCACCGTCTCTGACACTGGCCGCGGCCTGACGAGCGACGACCTGCCGCGCGCGTTCGAGCGCTTCTACCTCTACAGCCGGTACGGCACCGACAGGCCGGTGGGCACCGGCTTGGGTCTGGCGATCGTCAAGGAGCTCACTGAAGCGATGGGCGGTACGGTGAGCGTGTCCAGCGCGCTGGGGGTGGGCACGGCGTTCACCGTCGCGCTGCCGGCCGCCGGCGAGGCTACGCCGGCCGGCACGACGGCCCAGACAGCCGCGCCTCCGCCCGCGACCTCGGAGACACCCGCGTCCTCGACGGCGCCTGCCGTCGCCAAGAACGATGCCGAGTGAGGTGGAGCGCCGCCGCATCTACAGGTCTCGCGCCGTGCGGCGGCGCCAGTCGGCGGTCGCGGTCCTGGTGGCGGTGGCGCTCGCGCTCGTCGTCATCGCCATGGCCCAGGGAGCGGGCCGCGACGACGAGCGGGTGACCTACGACCGCAGGGCCGCCGCGGCCTACGCGGACCGGTGGGCGCTGAAGGTCAATCCGGGGTACTGGTCGTCGGATGACAGCGACTGCGCCAACTTCGTCTCGCAGTGCCTCGCGGCCGGCGGCCTGCGGCCCACCTACGACGACGGCCGCGAGTGGCGTGCCAGCGGGACGGCGTTCCCGACCGTCGCCTGGGTCAACTGCGGCGCCCAGAAGCGCGCGCTCTCGACCCGCAGTCCCTCCCACTCGCGCTACATCGCGCGCGCGACGCGCACGCTGCCGCCGGGATGGGCCAAGGGAGACATCGTGTACCTGGGCAACGTGGTGGACGGCGCGGTGGAGTGGCAGCACGTGATCATCTGCGTGGGGCGGCGCGGCGGCGAGTGGGTCTACGACAGCCACACAGCGGCGCGCCGGCGTGACACGCTGGACCACTGGTACCCCGAGCACTTCAGCGAGGTGCGGTACTGCCACCTGGCCGATGTGGTGACCTACGTGCGGGACTGAGGGCGGCTACCCCTCGACCGGCTGGACCGACGTGCTCGGGATCCAGCCGGACATCCCCGACTCGGTGCGGCAGAGGTACCATCCGCCGACCGCGTCCAGCACGTCCAGGACCTGCTTGCGGCCGACCGTGAGCTCGGTGGAGTCGTAGTCGCGGAGCGCGACCGCGGTGCGGCCGTCGGGGTTGGTCTGCAGGTACTCGTCCGGCACCCAGCCCGAGCGGGCAGCCTGGTCGGTGCCCCACACGTAGTCCTTCCAGACCTGGTCGTGGTGGCCGACGCCGAGCGTGTCGCCGGCGCGGAAGCGGATGGGGTTGGGGTCGCTGGTGACGTGCGACTCCACCACACGGACCTTCTGCGGCAGCTCGGCGTTCGTCATCGCTCCTCCTCCAGCTCGTGTACGCATGAGGCTCGCACCCAGCCCTGCACGCCCGTCGCGGTGCGGCACAGGAGGTAGTCGCCGACCTGCTCGAGCACGGTCAGCTCCTCGTCCTCCGACACCGTGAGGTGGGTGGAGTCGTAGTCACGCCGCGCGACGGCGCTGCGCTTCCCCGTCATCTCGAGGTGTTCCTCGGGCGCCCAGCCGTGGTGGCCGTCCTCGGTGGCGCACCACACGAAGGCGAGGTGCTGCTGGTTGCGGTGACCGACGGCGACGCTGTCGCCGGTGTGCATGCGGATCTCCTGGACCTGCTCACGCGTGCAGGAGGTCACGACCCGGACGGTCCGGCGTTGTGGATCGGTGCTCATGGCGGGGTCAGGAGTCGCCGGGGGTGATGTCTTCGAGGATGCGGTGGGGGACCCATCCCTGGATGCCGCGGTCGTTGCGGCACAGCCACCACTCACCGACGATGTCCAGCACGTCCAGCTCCTCGTCCTCGAACACGGTGAGCTGCGCGGCGTCGTAGTCTTTGGTGACCACGGCCTCGGTCTCGCTGGTGTAGTCGAAGTAGGACTCCGCCATCCAGCCCGAGTGGCCGTGCTCCGGAGTGCACCAGCGCATCTCCGGATACTGCTGGTTGCGGTGACCGACGCCGATCGACGTCGCCGACGCTGACGCTGAGGTTGCGCACGTGGTCGCGTGGTCGCGACTCGATGACGCGGGCTCTGTTCACTTCTGTGTCCATCTGGCCATTGTAGTCCTGTTCCACGATACGGAAAACCGCGCCAGGTCGGAGTCCGGACGGATGCGGTATCATGAGCGGCCCATGACCGAGCACAACCGCATCTGCGTCCGCTTCGCGCCCTCGCCGACAGGCTACCTGCACCTGGGCAGCGCTCGCACAGGACTCTACAACTACATCTTCGCCCGTCAACATGCGGGCTCGTTCATCCTCCGTATTGAGGATACCGACCTCAGTCGTAGTACGGACGCGGCGATCGTGCAGATCATCGCCTCCATGAAGGAGATGGGTCTGCACTGGGACGAGGGGCCGGGCGTGCCGGGGCCCCACGGCCCCTACCGGCAGACGGAGCGCGACGGCATCTACCACGAGTTCGTGGAGAAGCTGGTCGAGAGCGGTCACCTCTACCCGTGCTTCTGCACCGCCGAGCAGCTCGACGCCGAGCGCGCGGCGGCCCAGGCGGAGGGCACGGGCTGGGTGTACCCCGGCACGTGTCGCGACCTGGCCGCGGACGATGTGACCCGGCGGCAGGCGGCCGGAGAGCCGTACACGCTGCGCGTGCGTGTGCCCGAGGGCCGCACCGTGTTCCACGACATCCTCCGTGGCGAGGTCGCCTTCGAGAACGAGACCCTGGGCGACTTCATCGTCGTGCGCTCGGACGGCACCATCACGTACAACCTCGCCGTGGTGGTCGACGACGTCACCATGCAGATCACCCACGTCATCCGCGGCGACGACCACATCAGCAACACGCCCAAGCAGGTCGTCATCTACCACGCGCTGGGGGCCGAGGTGCCGGAGTTCCTGCACATGCCCCTGCTCTTCGGTACCGACAAGAAGAAGCTCTCGAAGAGACATGGCGCGACCAAGCTCGAGCAGCTCACCGCCGAGGGGTTCCTGGTCGAGGTCGTCCGTAACTACCTCTGCTTCCTGAGCGCCGAGTTCGACGAGAGCATGATCACGTGGTCGCTCGACGACCTGGTCGCCGACTTCGACGTCACCAAGCTGGGCACCAGCCCGAGCATCTTCGACCCGGAGAAGCTCCGCTGGATGAACGGCCGCTACCTGCGCGCGATGACCGACGAGTGGCTCGGCGGCCGTCTCGTCGAGTACCTCACGCGGGTCGGGTTCTACGGCGACCCGGGCGGCGTCGGCGAGGTCGCGGCCCAGGGCGTGCAGGCGCTTGCGCACGCCGTCGAGGACGCCGAGACCGAGCACGAGCCGCCCACGGTGCCGGACGAGGAGCAGGACGCGCTCACCCGCGAGGTCGCGCCGCTGGTGCACGAGAAGCTCGAGGTGCTCGCCGACTTCATCCCCATGGCCGGGTGGTTCTTCCGGCCGCTCGAGTTCTCGCCGGAGGCGCTCGAGCGGCTCCAGGGCACGGCGGGCGCGGCGGAGACCCTTCCGGCCGCCGCCGCCGGCCTCCGCGACCTGCCCGAGTGGGACGTGCCGGCCATCGAGACGCTGGTCCGCGAGCTGCCGCAGGCGCTCGAGCTCAAGCCCAAGGTCGTCTTCGCCGCTCTCCGCCTCGGCATGAGCGGCCAGACCGTCACGCCCGGCCTCTTCGAGAGCCTCTGGGTGCTCGGCCGCGACAACGCCGTCGCCCGCCTCGAGCAGGCGGCCGCGCTGCTCTCCTAGCGTGCGGCGCGGCGCGGACACTCACCGGCGCCGCATCCTTGGCCGCGTGAGGCGAGCCGCGTGATCAAGGTCCTCCGCATCTTCGCCGGCGCGGTCCTCGTGTTCGCTCGCGAGCGCCTGCCCGAGGAGTGGGTGGAGGTGGAGTAGCCGCCGGCGCGGTCAGTCGCGGCGGCGCGTGGCGCATCAGACGCCGCACCCCTTGCCCGGTGAGCGCGCTGGGGCTACGCTGTGAGCGGCGAGTCCGAGGGTGAAAGGGACCGATGCGAAGCGCACCGAGACCGATCATCGTCGTCGTGAGCGCGCTCATCTTCGTCGGCGCGCTGGTCGGGCTCGTCCTCACGCTCCTTCCCGCATCCGGCGACGCCTCTGAGCCCCGCCTCCGGGTCGAGACCTACGTCGTGCCCGAGTTCATGACCGCGGTGCACAAGACCTACAGCGGCGACGACCCCGAGCGCTGGCTGGCGCGCACCGTCGTCAGGAACACGGGAGAGGAGCCCGTGCGCGACCTGCGGATCGAGTACGAGGTCTCCGGGTACACGCAGTCCACGTCGGTCGGGGAGTACCCCGTCGTCCTGCCCGGGCAGACCGTGCGCGACTACTGCTACCCCGTCTTCGACGGCGAGCAGATGGCCGCGATCGACAGCGAGACGCCGGCGGAGCTCTCCGTCACCTACCAGTGCGACGGCATGGACCGGCCGGTGACGAAGTCGGAGTCGTTCGACTTCCTCGGGCACAACGAGTGGGTCCGGACCAACATCCCCGCGGAGGAGTGCCTCGTCTTCCAGGACGGGCTCGACAACGACGAGTTCCTCGCCGTCTTCGTCACGAACAAGGATCCTGCCGTCCAGCAGTTGGCCAAGAGCCTCACAGGAGGCATCTACACCGCCACGGACGACGGCGTGTCCGAGGCCGTGAGCGCCATCTACTACGGGCTCCGCGACACGCCCTACCGCTACGTGACGGAGCCCGATTCGTACTGGAGCGACGGGTACGCTCAGCACGTCCAGTTCCCCCGGGAGACGATCGCGTACCGGGGGGGCAACTGCGTCGACCTGTCGGTCCTCTTCTCGGCGCTTCTCGAGGCGGTAGGCGTGAAGACCTACCTCACGCTCTCCACCGGCCACTGTCAGGTCAGCGTGGAACTGCCGGAGTCTGGCTCCGTCGTCCCGATCGAGGCGACGCTCGTCGACAAGCCGAACGCCAGCCTCCAGGACGCCTACGACGCGGCGTACAGCTGGTATGAGGAGCAGTCCGCCCAGGGCACCTACATCTACATCGACGTGGAGGATGCATGGTCGCAGGGGATGGTGCCGGCTCTGTGAGCAGGCTGCCGGCAGATGCGGACTGGACGGTGCGCACCCTCCGGTCGGCCGGGCCGCGCGAACGGCGCTCCTGGTAGCGGCCCTCCTGCTCGCGGCTGCCATCGGCCTGTGCCCTGCGGCGGGCGCCGAGGGCGAGGCTGCGGTCTACCGCGTCGACGAGACCGTCACTCTCGACGTGGACTCCGTCGGCGACGTCGCCCACAGGTATGTGCTCCTCTACGACGAGCAGTTCTTCGCCGAACAGGGAGCCAGCTTCGAGGAGTACCCCTTCCTGCTCGTCCGCCGCTCCAGGGCCAAGGAGGCCGTGGACGAGATCGAGGGGGTGAACGCCGACCTGGACCGGGACGCCGGGCAGGTGACGCTGACGTTCCGCGAGCCCGGCCGCGCGTACAACATGGGGGACCGCTGGGTCCTCTACGGGCTCAGCGGTCCGCCCGACGAGATCACCGGTGGTGGAGCCGTCGTCCGCGAGGAGAGCACGGAGAACAGCGACTTCACGCTCTGGCAGGACCTTGCCTTCACCACCACGACGCGCGTCTCGCTGCCCGTGAGCGCCGAGAACGTCAGTTGGGACGACGACGAGATGGCTCTCGTCTGGCAGACTCCCGAGCAGGTGGCGGCGTTCCAGGGCAAGAGCGGGTCCGTGCTGCAGCGGCACCGGGTCCTCTTCGCGACGGTCTTCGTGGCGCTGATGGCGGTCTCCCTGGCCGCAGTCGGCGTCGTCCTCGTGGGCGGTCGCCGGCAACAGGCATAGCGGGTCCCGTCTGCGTCGTCGGCGCCGCGGGGCACCAGGGCGGCGCGACCCGGAGGCGGGCTGGCGCTCTGCAGGAGTGAGGTCGGTCCGGCGCCCCGGCGCCCGCCTGACCCCCCGCCGGCCGTCTCCCGCCGCCCGCCTGACGTCAGTCGACGAGGACGAGGGCGAAGTAGCGGTACTCGTCGCTCTCGTCCCTCACGACGTCGATCGTCCTCCCCGCGTTGCGCACGGTGGCGAACACGTCGATGCCGCAGCCCTCCATGGAGGGGCGCGCCCTCTCCGGAGTGGGGCAGTCCTTGCCCTTGCCGCAGGCGTCGCACAGGTCGCACGGCCCGGCGCCCATCATCCACGCTTTGTGGTGGCCGGCGAGGAACAGGTCGCGCTCGAGCGCGAGCGCCGCGTCGTTGAGCCGCCGCGACTCGGGGTCGCTGTTCTCCTCGCCCACGATCGGGCCGACCTCGAGGAGCACGCCGTGGCGGTACTCGGACAGCAGCCGCTGGGTCACGGAGACCGGCTGCAGGTTGGGCGGGCACGTCTTGTGCATGCCCGGCTCGTCGCAGCCGAAGAGGCACTTCATGCGCACCCACTCGGCGGCCACGACCGCCTCCGCCTCGATGGGCGTGGCCGCGTCGGCGCCGAGTTGCAGCGCCCGGCGGCACCACTGGTCGGGATGGGACAGGTCCATGGCTACCTCCCGTCGGAGCGTTCGGCCGGGGCGCCCGTGAGCTCCCCGGCGTCGGTTGCTCGATCCACATGCGCACCCGCGTCCGCCTCCTGCGGCCCGGCCGGCGTGCCGGCCGCGACCTCGGGCGCCTCGGGCGAGGCCACGGGGATCGCGGCGGCCGCGGACGCGGCCGAGTCCTCCTCCGCCGCCGCCGCGCGCAGGTCGCGGGTCGCCGCCGACGCCGCCGCCGCGGCGGCGACCTCGGCGTCGGCCTTGCGCTGCTTGCGCGAGCGCTTCTCCGGCTGGACACCGGCGAGGCGGTCGACGGTCGCCGGGAGGTCGGACAGCTTCTTGATCACGGCGTCGGGCGGCTGCGCGCCGTCGGGGAACCGCCGCTTGGTGGGGTTGTACCAGATCGTCCACATGCCGGCGCGCTGGGCGCCGGCGATGTCGTTGGTGGTGCCGTCGCCGACCATGACCGCTCGCCGGGGATCGAGCGGGAGGCCGCGCTCGCCCTGCCGCAGGAGCGCGGCCCGGAAGAACGCGTAGTTGGGCTTGTGGTCGCCCACGTCGGCTGAGGAGACCACGTCGTCGACGTAGTCGTCGAGGCCCACACGAGCAAGTGCCAGGCGGACCAGGAACGCCGGCGAGTCCCCGGCGTTCGTCGCCACCACGAGGCGGTAGCGGGCGCGCAGGCGCAGCAGCGCCTCCTGCGCGCCGGCCTCCGCCTCCACCGAGTCCCAGTCCTTCATCGGTCCCTCACGCATGCCGTTGTCGACCATGAGCGTGTTGCCCCAGTCGAGGAACACGACGTCGATGCCTTGCGTGGCGCCGTCGCCGGCCGCCGGGGCGGGCGCGGCCGTCGCCGGTGCAGCCGATGGGCTCGCTTCGCCCGCGAGCTCCTCGCGCGCGGCCGCGGCCTCCTGCGGGGTGGGCCACGGCATGAGCGCGCGCACCGTCATGGCGATGGTGAATCCGACCGCGAGTCCTCCCATGACGTCCGACAGCCAGTGGACGCCGAGGTACACACGTGAGGCGGCCATGCCCAGCGAGAAGAGCGTGGCCGCGGCGATCACGGGCCAGCGCAGTCGGGTGGGCCAGAAGATGACCGTGAGTGCGGTGGCCGCCGCCGTCGCGGAGGTCGTGTGACCGCTCGGGAAGGCGTACACCGCGGCTTGCGCGGCGGCCTGGTCGCTCCCGGGCGGCACGCGGTCGAACACCAGCTTGAGCAGAGGGTTGAGCACGAGAGCCACACCCATGGTCACGCCGAAGTACAGCGCCTGCACCATGCGCCCGGACCACCACAGCCCGCCGACGAACGCGGTGATCAGCAGGATGAGCAGCCACCAGGTGTCCAGCCGGTCGAGGACCTCGGCGATCGTGGTGAGCGGCTCGCGCCGGCGTCCTGAGAACAGATTGACGACCCTCTCATCCACACCGTCGAGGACGCCCGTGCGCATGAGCACGGCGACGGCGACGAACACCGCCGCGCCCGCGCCGGCGGCGATCAGGAACGCCCGGCGCTGCCGGCCGAGCCGGAGGATGCGCTCAGCAGCCGGCACAGGTGAGGCCGCCGAGTGCCTGCGGCAGCTCTTCGAAGTGGCTGACGATGACGTCGGCGGTGGAGTGGCCGACGTCCTTGTTGTTGGCGCCCACGAAGTGCACCGCCGACATGCCGGCCGCCTGGGCGCCGGCGATGTCCGTGCGCTGGATGTCCCCGACGTGCGCGGCCTCGGAGGGGCGCGTGTCGATCTCTTCCAGCGCGTGGAGGAATGCGCGCACGTCCGGCTTGCTGATGCCGTGCTCGTTGGAGAAGTACGCGTAGTCGAAGTGGGCGAGCATGTCCTGGCGGTCGAGCAGTTGTCGCAGGACGGAGCCCGGCGAGTACCCCGTGTCGCAGATCACCGCCATCCGGTAGCGCTCGGCGAGCCGCGGCAGCGTGTAGACCGCGCCGGGCATCGGCTCGGGCGCCACCTCGAGCACGAGCCGCTCGAACCTTCGTACGAGCGGCTCGAGCGTCTCCTCTGCCAGGCGCACGCGCAGCGTGGCCAGGATGGCGTCGACCAGCTCGCCGCACGGCGGCGTGCGGTGCTCGTTGAGCCACACGACGTCGAAGTGGTCCCAGGCGGCGCTGAGCCCCATCGCCAGGTCCGCCTCCGAGACCGTGTGGCCCTCGGAGCGCAGCGCCTCGTCCAGGACGCCGCCGCGCAGACGCTCGCGCTCGCGCCCGCGCGTGTCCACGAACAGGGTGCTCCAGAAGTCGAACGTGACGGCCCTCAGCATGGACCTAGCGTACCAGACAGGATGCGGCCGACGTCCCGTGCCACGCTGCGCGGCGCGGGATGGCGGCCGTGTCATTTGACCTCAGGAGGCGAGCTCGCTGCGCTCTCGCGTCCGCTCCGCGGAGGGAGCAGCCTCACGGCTCGTCCAGACGGCGGTCGGCGCCCGCTGGACCGTGGTGAGGTTGAGGTCGATGCTTCCGCACGCAGGGCACATCAGCGACCGCGTGTCGCGGGCTGCGCCCTCCGGTGAGCGGAAGATGTGGCGGCATTCGCCACACTGATACTCTGTGCTGCCAGGCATCGTGGTACTCCCTTCAAGAAGCCACTTCTATATACATACCCGTTAGCGCACGTTCTGTGAAGCCCGGTTCCTCGCTGGAGTCCTGTAGACTCCCGGCCATGGCGGCGGAATCCAAGAATGCTGTGATCGCCGCGATCCTCGGCAACATGGCGATCGCGGTCATCAAGTTCATCGCCGGGTTCATCACCGGCAGCTCGGCGATGATCAGCGAGGGCATCCACTCCGTGGTGGACACGGGCAACGGCGGGCTCCTGTTCTACGGGCTCAAGCGCGGAGCCCGGCCGCCCGACGAGCAGCACCCCTTCGGCCACGGCGCCGAGATCTACTTCTGGAGCCTCATCGTCGCCGTGAGCATCTTCGGCATCGGCGGCGGCATGTCCATCTACGAGGGCATCACGCACATCCAGCACCCCGCGGAGCTGGAGAGCCCGATCATCAACTACGTCGTGCTCGCCCTGGCGTTCGTCTTCGAGTCCATCTCCTTCAGCGTGGCCTGGAAGACGTTCAAGCGCTCCAAGAAGGGGCGGAACACCATCGCCGCCATCCGCCGCAGCAAGGATCCGAGCCTGTTCACCGTCCTGTTCGAGGACACGGCTGCGCTGGCCGGCCTGGTGGTCGCCTTCGTCGGCGTGTTCCTGAGCCACCAGCTCAACGCACCGGTGCTGGACGGGACGGCGTCCATCGTCATCGGCTGCATCCTCGTGGTCGCGGCGCTCTGGCTCGCCTACGAGAGCCGGAGCCTGCTGGTGGGAGAGGCGGCGGACCCGGAGCTGGTGGCCGACCTCCGCCGCATCGTGCTGGAGGACCCGGCCGTGACGGGCCTCGGCGTGGTGCTCACCATGCACCTCGGTCCGGACGCCGTGCTGCTCAACATCGAGGTGACGTTCACCCCCGGGCTGACGGCGGAGGAGATCCACGAGGCCGTGCACCGCATCGAGCGCAGGATCGGCGAGCCGTATCCGCAGGTCAGCCGCATCTTCATCGAGGTGGAGTCGCTCACCGCGGCCGTCGCGGTCGCCGGCCCCGAGGAGGAGCCGGAGCCGAAGAGCACGCGCGCCTGACCGCTGATCCCGGGCGCGCCCCCGGGCCACCGGTTCGTGCGCACCTCCATCCCGTCGCCGCACCGGCGGTGTACGCTTGTGCCGTCATGCAGTCCTTCGCAGTCGTCCTCGCCCTCCTCGCCACCGCCGCCCTCGGCTGGGCGCTCAGCGCGCTGGCCCGCCGCGTCCTGAGGCGCTTCGGCGTGCGCACGGAGGATGTGCCGGAGGACCGCACCGGCCGCGGGTGACCGGAGCGCCGTACGCGCGTACGGCGGCGCCGGCCTCTCCCGCGCTGTAGGCTCCGTCCGGCGCGCGGTCGCACCCGAGCGACCGGCCGGCCGGTGGAGGACCATGCTCACAGGCGCCGTCGTCTACCCCATCGCCGTCGTCCTCGCCGTGCTCGTCGCGTGGCGGGCCGCGCGCGCCCGGCAGCCCGCCTTCGTCGTCGCCATGCGGGCGCTGTTCGTGCTCTACCTCGGCTGGGTCGCCGGCGCGACGCTGTTCCCGCTGCCCGTCCGGCCTCTGGTCGCGGAGCTCGAGGCGGCCGGCACGGGCGTGACGGTCCAGGTCGTCCCGCTCGCGTCGATCCGCGACGTGCTGCTCCACGGCAGCGCCTTCACGCGGGCGTGGCTGCTCGGCGGCAACGTGCTCACCCTGGCGCCGCTCGGGTTCCTGCTCCCCTTTGCGGCGCCGCGGCTCGCGACCTGGCGGCGCATGGCGGCCGTGGCGCTGCTCTTCCCGCTGAGCATCGAGGTCCTCCAGCTGGCCGTTTCGCTTGCTCTCGGCTACTCGTATCGAGTCACCGAGGTCGACGACGTGCTGCTCAACCTGGCGGGCGTGCTGCTCGGGTACGCCGCGTACCTCGCCGTGCGGGGAAGGGTGTCTCTCCCGGCGACGAATACGGGAGGACGACCAGGTTCGGGGAGTAGACTGGAGGCGTCATGAACTGGACCATCGTCCTCATCATCGTGATCGTCCTGGCAGGCCTGTGGCTGGTCACGGGCGGGTTGTGGTGGCTGCTCCGGCTCATCGGGCGCAAGACCGGCCTGGACGACAAGGTGGACCACGCCTTCGACACTGAGGGCCAGCTCGACCCTTCGGACTACCTCAAGTTCAAGGAGCAGCACCGGCACAACGAGCACCACCACCTCTGAGCCGGCTGGATCGATGGGCTGCGGGGAGGGCGACGAAGCGTCGCCCTCCCCGCAGCCGCGTCACACCAGGGTGGTGAGCCGCTCGGAGCTCCGGCGTCGCTTGCAGGTGTCGCACAGCTCCGGCTCGTCCGCTTTGTGGTCGATGCCGGCGTCGACGGTCGCCCGGTGCTCCCTCGTCGTGATGGTCCTGCCGCAGCGCTCGCAGGTGAGCAGGTCGAAGGTGCGACCCCAGATGCTGCGCGTCGCCGCCGTGTCCGCCATCGCGATGCAGTCCGTGGGACACACCTCGTGGCACGAGGCGCAGCCCACGCAGTCCTCTGCGGCCGCGTGGCCGAAGGCGGGGCCCACGTACTTACCCGACCCGCGGCCGCTCACGGCCAGGGCGTCGTAGCCCGCGGCCGAGCACACCTTCACGCACAGCTCGCAGAGGATGCAGTCCGGGAGCGGTGCGTCGGCGACCGGCGGAAGGGCGGACCCGTCCACCCCGAGCCGCTCCGCCAGCTCCAGCAGCGCGGGCGCCTGCGGCGCGCGCCGCAGCAGGAGCCGCACGTTCATGGCGCGCAGCTCGCGGATGCGCGCCGAGTCCGTCACCACCTCGAGGCCGGCCGAGACCGGGTAGTCGCACGAGGTGGTGAGCTGCGTCCAGTCGCGGCCGGGCCGGCGGATCTCGACCAGGCAGAGCCGGCAGCTCGCGTTGGGCGCCACGGCGTCGTGGTGGCAGAGGCCGGGCACGTCCCGGCCGGCGGCGCGCAGCGCCGTGAGAAGGCTCGTGCCGTCAGGCGCGGCGACCGGCTCGCCGTCTACGATCAGTTCAACGTCCATCAGGGCCTCCTACCGGACCAGCACGGCGTCGAACCTGCAGACGTCCCTGCAGATGCCGCACTTGATGCAGTTCTCCGGGTCGAGGGTGTGCACCTCGCGCTTCTCGCCGCTGATGCACTCCTGCGGGCACTTGAGCGCGCACGCCCGGCAGCCGGTGCAGCGCTCCTCGAGGATGCTGAAGGTGATGAGCGCCTTGCAGACCCCGGCGGGGCAGCGCTTCTCGTTGACGTGGGCGGCGTACTCGTCGCGGAAGTAGCGCAGCGTGGACAGCACCGGGTTCACGCCGCTGGTGCCGAGCGCGCAGAGCGAGGTGGACTCCACGGTGTCGGCGAGCTTCTCGATGAGGATGATGGTCTCGTGCGTGCCACGCCCCTCGCTGATGTCCTCGAGCAGGTCGTGCAGGCAGGCGAGGCCTTCGCGGCACGAGGTGCAGTTGCCGCAGGACTCGGCGGCGAGGAACCGCAGGAAGTACTTGGCGACGTCGATCATGCAGGTGTCCTCGTCCATCACGATCATGCCGCCCGAGCCCATCATGGAGCCCTCGGCGACGAGCGTGTCGAAGTCCACCGGGACGTCGAGCTTGGCGGCCGGCAGGCAGCCGCCGGACGGGCCCCCGGTCTGGACGGCCTTGAACCTCTTGCCCTTGGGGATGCCGCCGCCGGCGCCGAAGACGATCTCGCGGAGCGTCGTGCCCATCGGGACCTCGACGAGGCCGGTGTTGTTGACCTTGCCGACCAGCGAGAAGATCTTGGTCCCCTTGGAGCCCTCGGTGCCGATGGTGCGGTACCAGTCGGCGCCGCGCAGGACGATCTGTGGCACGTTGGCCCAGGTCTCGACGTTGTTGAGGTTGGTGGGCTTGCCCCAGAGGCCGCGCTCGGAGAGGTGGATGAGGCGCCGGCGCGGCACGCCGCGCCGGCCCTCGAGCGAGGCCATCATCGCGCTGGCCTCGCCGCACACGAAGGCGCCGCCACCGCGGCTGACGCGGACGTCGAACGAGAGGTCGCTGCCGAGGATGCCGTCGCCGAGCAGGCCCAGATCGCGCGCCTGTGAGATGGCGGTGTCCAGGTGCTCGATGGCGAGCGGGTACTCCTGGCGCACGTAGACGACGCCCTCCCTGGCCCCCATGGCCAGGGCGCCGATCATCATGCCCTCGAGCACGGAGTGGGGGTTCCCCTCCAGGATCGAGCGGTCCATGAACGCGCCCGGGTCGCCCTCGTCGGCGTTGCAGACCACGTACTTGAGGTCGCCCGGCGCCTTGCGGCACGCCTCCCACTTGCGACCGGTCGGGAACCCGGCGCCGCCACGGCCGCGCAGGCCGGAGCTCTTGACCTGCTCGAGGACGGCCTCCGGCCCCATCTCCAGCGCCTTCACCAGCGCCGAGTACCCACCCATGGCGATGTAGTCTTCGATCGACGTGGGGTCCCGCTCCGCGGTGTCCGCCAGGACGATGCGCTCCTGGTGGGCGTAGAAGGGCACGTCGGCCTCTCGCTCGTAGCGCTCACCCGTCGCCAGATCGTCGCAGAGCAGACGCTCCAGGACCTCGCCGCCGACCAGCGTCTTCTCGACGATCTCGGCGGCGTCCGCCACCTCGACGTGCTGGTACAGGGTGCCCTCGGGGAGCAGCACGACAAGCGGGCCACGCTCGCAGAACCCGTGGCATCCGGAGGCGCGCATGCGGACGGTGGCGTCCACGCCCTGCGCCTGGATCTCGGCGCGCAGGGCGTCCAGCACCTGCATCGCGCCCTGCGCCCGGCAGCCCGTGCCGCCGCAGACGGCGACGACCCGCCGGTGGGTCTTTCTGGCGGCGGTAGCGCCCTCACGGAGGTGCGCCAGCGCGACGGGTCCGGACAGCCGCCCGCTCATGCCGGCTCCTCCGTGTGGGGGAGCTTGGCCACCAGCCGGGAGAGGCGCTGGCTGGTCATGTTGCCGTGGTACTCGCCGTCGATGACGACCAGGGGACCGAGAGCGCAGGCACCGACGCAGCCGACCTCCTCGACGGTGACCGAGAGGTCGGCGGCCGTGTGACCGGCCTGGGTCCCGAGCTCTCGCTCGACCTGCTCCAGCAGCCGCTGGGCGCCGCGCACGTGGCAGGCGGTGCCGGTGCACACGGTGCACGTGTGGGCGCCCCGGGGCTCCGTGTGGAAGCCGTGGTAGAAAGTGGCGACGCCGTAGACCTGGGTCGGCGCCAGACCGAGGTGGGTCGCCGTCTCGCGGAGAGCCTCCTCTGGCAGATACCGGAACTCCGCCTGCAGGTCGTGCAGGATGTTCACCAGGTCGCCGGGGTCGTGCAGGGGGTACCGCTCCAGCATGGCTGCCGCCCGGGTGCTGTCGTAGGCCTGGGTCTTGCTCACTGGCTCCACACTCCTTGGCGCCGGCCGGCCGAGAGTCAGCCGCCGGCGATCATCGGGAAGATCGCGACCTCGTCGTCGTCCTCGAGCGGCGTGTCGAGCATCTGGAGGTGGCGCACGTTGCGCCCGTTGACGAAGACGATGATCTCCCCGTGCAGGTCGTCGCCGTCGAACACGGCGCGCCGGAACGGCCGGCCGTAGCGCTCCGCGAGCTGCGTGAGCAGCTCGCGGAGGTCGCCCGGCCGGCCGTCGATCCGCCGTTCCGTCTCCCGCGTCAGGTCGCGGATGGTGGCGAAGTACTTGACCGTCATGCTCAGAGCGAGAGCTCCTTGAGCTTAGCCTTGGTCGGTACGCCCTTCTCGTCGTAGCCGCGCTGGGCATAGTACTCGGGCAGCATCTCGCCGAGCTTGTTGACGTGGCCCTTGGACGCGCCGCTCTTGAGCGGTTCTTCGAGCAGCCGCTTGGGCAGCGTGTCGTCGGCCGTCGTGAAGCCGGCGTCGATGTTCCAGAGCCGCTCCTGGGTCCAGATGCGATCGCCGACCTGCAGGAACTCGTCCAGGGTGTAGTCGTAGCCGGTCAGTGTGGCCAGCGTCTTGACCAGCTGGTCCCCGGTGAGCCCGAACGTCGCGAACAGGCAGCTGCCGGTGGCGTCGAGCGCCGCCGTGAGGTTCTGGAAGGCGATGTTCAGGCCGGCCTTGCCCTCGGTGATGTGCGGGTCGGAGCTGCCGCCGCTGCCGAGCACCTCGTGCGAGATCGTGTAGCCGCGCACGTGGCAGCCGCCGCGGTTGCTGGTGGCGTAGTTGAGGCCGATGCCCTGGATGGCGCGGCCGTCGTAGGCCGGCATCTCCTGCTTCTTGGTGGTCATGGAGTACTCGGCGTGGCCGTAGCCGTCGGCGAGGCGGTACGAACCCTGCGCCAGCTTGGCGCCGAACCCGTCACCCTCGCCCATCTTGCGCGTCAGCTCGACGATGGCCGCGGCGTTGCCCCAGGTGAGGTCGATGCCGTCGGTGTCCTTGCTGGTGATGATGCCGCGCTGGTAGAGCTCCATGGCGCAGGCGATCGAGGAGCCCGACGCGATGGTGTCCATGCCGTACTCGTTGCAGAGGTAGTTGGCCTTGGTGATGGCGTCCAAGTTGTCGACGCCGCAGTCGGCGCCGTAGGCCCAGGCGGTCTCGTACTCCGGGCCCTCGCCGATGCCCTCGAAGCCGGGGGCGTCGACCTTGGTGACGCGGCCGCACGACATGATGCAGCTGAAGCAGCCCTTCTTGCGGACCAGCTGCTTGGCGGCGAGGGCCTCGCCGCCGGTCTTGTCGGCCGTCGGGAAGTAGCCGTCCTGCCAGTTGCGCGTGGGCAGGCCGCCGACCGTGTTCAGGATGTTGACCAGCACTTCGGTGCCGTACGTCGGCAGGCCGGTGCCGCCGACGGGGTCGTCGAAGATCATCTGGCGGCCCTTGAGCACTTCGGCGAGGAAGGCGTCGGGGTCGGCCACCTCGACTGCGCCGCTGCCGACCACTGCCACGGCCTTGAGGTTCTTGGAGCCCATCACCGCGCCGACGCCGGTGCGCCCGGCGGCGCGGTGCATCTCGTTCATGATGTTGGCGACCAGCGCCAGGTGCTCGCCGGCCGGCCCGATGCAGGCCACCTTGGCCTCATCGTCGGTCGCGGCGCGGATCATGTCCGTGGTGTCGGGCACGGTATGGCCCCAGATGTCGCCGGCGTCGCGGATCTCGACCGCGTCGTCCTTGATCCAGAGGTAGACCGGCTTCTTGGCCTTGCCCTCGACGATCAGTGCGTCGTAGCCGGCGTACTTGAGCTCGGGGCCGAAGGCGCCGCCGGAGTTGGAGGCCGCAAGGCACTCGTTCAGCGGGCTCTTGGTGACCACGTTGTAGCGCCCGGCCGACGGGGCGAAGGTGCCCGTGAGAGGTCCGGCCGCGAAGACGAGCTTGTTGGCCGGCGAGAGGGCGTCGGTCTTGGGGTCGACCTCGGAGCGGACGATGTGACCGCCGAGGCCGCGTGCGCCGATGAACTTGCGCGCGACCTGTGGGTCGAGAGCCTCACGGCTCACCTTGCCCGAGCTGAGGTCGACGCGGAGCAGCGTTCCCGTCCATCCGTACATCTCAGCTCACCTCCTGGAAGGCGTCCTTGAACTTCGCCGCGTAGGCCTTCTTGCGTGCCTTGACCTGGTCGGTGTCGTCGACGTACTCGAGCGCCTTGGTGGGGCAGAAGGCGGCGCACTGCGGCGCTCCGTCACAGTTGTCGCACTTGAAGATGCTGCTTGTGAGCGCGTCGTAGCGGGCGTTGCCGAAGGGGCAGGCGATGACGCACATGCGGCAGCGGATGCACTTGTCGGCGTCCCAGTCGATCATCGCCTGGGTGATCGAGCTGTTGTGCATGGCCCCGGTGGGGCAGACGGTCACGCAGGCCGCGTCGTCGCACTGCTGGCACATCATGGGGACGGAGATGCCCTCACGCTCCCAGGTGAACGCCGTCACCCGCGAGGCTCCGGGCCGGAACCGCCGCTCGTGCTCGAACGAGCACGCGAGCTCGCAGTTGCGGCACCCGGTGCACTTGTCCGGATGGATCATCAGTACCTTCGCCATGGCATCCTCCCGAGTGGAGCGTGTCCGCCGCCGGGCTGCGGCGACGCGGCGCCGCAGAGGTCGCGGCGGACCATCGCCCCGAAGGATGCGGGAGGAGGGCGGCGAGGACCATTCGCCCGGTGACCACAATCCGCGCCGCGCGGTTGGTCACGTGCACATCCGGCGGCGCCGCGCCGGCCCGGAGCCGGCGACGCAACGCTCGCCGCCGCGCGGAGGGGAGGTGTCTGCGTTGAGGAGGAGCACCACCAAACGTACGTGCAAACACACCATGGGGCTTCTGGGCGTACGCTTGGTGGTGCCTGGCCCGAACGCACATACCTGGCCCCGACGCACCTGCCTTGCTCCTCACGCCGGCTCGGGCTCGCGGGGTGGGGGCCGTCCGTCAGGCGGAGGGGCGAGCGGGCCGGGCGCTCAGGCGGCAGGGCCGCCGACGAGCTCGGCGGCGTGCAGGCCGAGGCGAAGGTCCACGACGGCGTCGAGGTCGCCGAGGTCGATGCCGAGCAGCTGCTCCACGTTCGCCAGGCGCTTCTGCAGCGTGTTGCGGTGGATGTGGAGCGCGTCCGCGGTCTCCTGGACGGCGAGGCGGTGCTCGAAGTACGTGCTGAGGGTCTTGTAGAGGCTGGCGCGGTGCTGCGCGTCGTACTCCAGGAGCGGGCCGAACGTCCGCTGCACGATGTCCCGGAGCTCCGCCTCGTCGAGCGAGTCCAGCAGGCGGAAGTGGCCGCTGAGCTCCTCGAACGCGGCGGTGCCGCGCGGGTTCTCGGCGTGACGCGCCGAGATGCACGCGGCCTTGGCCTGCTGCAGCCCGCGGGCGGCGCCGGCGATGCCCGGCAGCGGCGACGAGCACCCGGCGACCACCTCACGCGGCGAGACGCCGAGCGCGGCCTCTCGCAGCTCCGCGAGCAGCGAGTGCGCCGTCGCCGTCTCGGCGTCGGGGAGCGCCGCGAGCACCACGGCGGACGCGTCTCTGGACAGCGTGAGGTACGGGAGGCGGCGCAGGCTGAGGAACGTGTCCAGCGCCGCCAGCAGGTCGTTGCCGCGTTGTCCGGCGCCCCGGGCGATGTGGGGTCGTGAGGCGCTCCCGGCGGGCTCGACGACGGCGATGCGGAGCACGCTCTCGTCGTCGAACCCCTGCTCCTGCAGCCGGATGCGAAGCCTGTCCTGCGAACCGTCGCCGGAGAGGATGTCGCGCAGGAGGCCGCGCCGCAGGCGCCGGCGCATGCGCAGCTCGTCCTTGCCGCGCAGCAGGTCCAGCGTCACCAGCTGCTGCAGGAAGAGCAGGGCCGCGCCGGCCAGCTCCGTGGGGCGCGGCCGTGTGGTCGCGGCCGCGAGCACGCGCTCGGTGTGGTCCATGATCATCACGTCGCGGTACAGCACGCGCTCGCCGGCGTCGCTGATGGACAGGGCGTGGCCGGCCGCGCCGTGCGCCGCGCCGTAGGCCTTCCACAGGCGCGCGGCGAGCTCGGGCGCGCCGTCCGCGCTCCGCGAGCACGCCACCACGCGGCCGCGGGCGTCGAAGAGCACGATGGGCATGTCGAGGATGCCGGCGACGCGCTCGATGAGCTCGGCGACGTCCTTCTGCTGCACCACCAGCTCCAGCAGCTGGATCTGCAGGGCCGCGGTGCGGCGCAGGGTCTGCATGTCGCGCGCCGCGGCCGCCGGCTCCGCGTCCTCGCCGCGCTCCCGGGCGCCTATCGCCGCCTCGAGCTCCTCCGTGTGCAGGCGGACCTGGTCCTGCAGCATGATCGTCGTCTGGAAGAGGCCGAAGTCGGAGCCCTGCACGTTGGTGCTGGCCTCCACCCGGTCCATGAGCGCGTCGACCACCCGGGTGAGACGGGCGACCTCGGCCCTGAGCGCCTCGACCTCGGCGTCGCGCGCCGGACGCGCGTCGTCAGCCATCGCCGGTCCCTGCCGCCTGGTGGCCGTCGCCGAACCCGAGCGCGACAGCCGTGAGCGTCTGGTTCACGTGCACGCCGCAGAACTGCTCGCCGTAGGTGTTGAAGCCAAGCGAGTTGTTCCTCAGGAGCACCTCGCCGACCGCCGCCTGCAACCCCTTCTGTTCGATCTCGAGCTTGCGCAGGATGCAGTCACAGGTGAGAACGAGCTGAGGCGGCCCGATTTGCGCGCGCACGCGCGAGAAGGCCGCCTCGAGGTTCTCCAGCAGGTCCTCGCCGCGGGCCACGCGCAGCACCACCCCGCGGTCTATCGCGCAGTAGAACTTGAGGCCGCCGCCGGGGTCGACGCGCTGGATGGAGCGCACGTAGTTGTTGCCGTCGACGACCACGACGACCGGCGAGGCCGCGAAGTGCTCCGGCCCCAGGTCGCCCGGCTCGACGCCGAGCAGCCGGGCGTACTCCTCCGCCGCGGGCAGCCCGTTGATCTCGCTCACGATGCGCCGCTCGGGGTCGGCGGCTGTGACCACCAGCCGCTCGGCGGTCGGCACGAAGTGCTGCGTCTTGAACTCGGTCACCGGCAGGGGTGTGGCGGCCACGACGAGGACGGCCGCGTCCGAGACGAACCGGCCGTCGCAATAGACGTACGTGCGCTCGAAGCCGAGCGCGTCCCCCGCCGAGCCGCCGACGAGCGGCACCTCGCCCAGGCCCTGCTGCAGCGCGTGAGCAAGCTGCTCCTCGTGGCCGAAGAGCCCGTCCACGAGGAGGAAGGCGAAGGTGTTGAGGCCGTCGCCCGGCGCGAGCGCGCGCAGACGGCGTCGCAGGTCCTGCGCGAGCGCGACGCCGTCCTGCTGGCGGAAGTCGATGAGGCCCTCCAGGACGCCGACGACGGGGGTGCAGGCCGTGCCTGTGAAGCTGACACCGGTGAGGCTCCAGTCCCTGCATCCGGCCGGCCCGATCTCGCCGGCGGTCGTGCAGCCGGCGACCTGCACACCGGCGAACCGCTCCCGCAACGCGGCCGCCAGCTCTTCGCGGTCGTACTCCGTGGAGCAGAAGAACAGCACGAGCGAGAGGTCCGGCTGAGTGAGGCCGTCGTGCAGTTCGGCCACGGCCTCTCTCGGGTCGCGTGCGCACGACTGCGCGATGCGGATGGTCCGCTCCTCGCCCAACAGCAGTCCCTTCTCGCTGCACCGCCGCGGGGCGCGGCGGGTCTCGGTCACGACAATGATAGCCCCGTCTGGGGTGAAGGCTCCGTCGGGCCGGCCGGCCGCCGCCACATACGGCCGGCCACGACCAGCGCGAGCGCCACCGCCGCCCGGGTCGCGGCGAAGGCCACGGCGAAGGCGTTCGCGCGGCCGGCGAGCTCCGGTACCACGACGAGGAACGCCAGCGCTCCCGCGGCGACCAGCACGGTCTGCATGAGCCAGAGCGGAAGGAGGCTGCCGCGCGACCGCGCGAGCACCCAGACGCCGGCCACGCCGGTCGCGGCCGCTCCGGCCAGTCCCGAGAGGTAGAAGGCGTCCAGCAGGCTGCTCGGGCGCAGGGTCACGCCCCAGACCAGGAGCCACTGTGCGACTCCGACGAGGAGGCCGGTCGCGAGCGGGCTGAGGCGGGCCAGCAGCCGTCGCGCCGCGAACCCGTACCAGGCGACGGCGACCAGGGCCGAGCCGACCGCACCCGAGATCAGCCACCCGGCGAGCAGGCCGGCCGACGACGCACGGGGCGGCGAGACGGACACCCCGGGGAGCCGGCTGCACACCGCGGCCGCCACCACAGCGGCTACAGGCCACGAAAGCGCCGCCACGAGGTACGCCGCTCGCGGCGCACGCAGGGAGACGAGCGGCCGGACGAGCGCCCGGAACCCCGGCGAGGGAGCGTATGCGCCGCTGAGGATCCAGGCGGCGAGCGCCGCGGGGACGCCGCCGACCAGCGCCATGTAACCGAGAGCCTCGAGGCCGGTCGTGGCCAGCCTGACCTCCGCCAGTACCAGGAAGACGCCGGCGGCGAGCAGGAGGCGCCTGGCCCGGTCGCCGGGCACGGGCTCCGCGGCGTCTCCCTCGGACGCGACGAGGGCCGCCGCGAGCGCGGGGAACAGCGCCGCGAGGGAGACCGTCGAGGCGAGGATGTTTCCGGACAGGATCAGAGCCGGCGCCACCCCGACCAGGACGAAGGTGAGCCAGGGGTGCCGGGCGATGGCTCCACGGTCGTCCCCGGGGCGGCGGGCATCTCCTGTCATGGCAGGCATCCTAGCAGGGCGGGCGCCTCCGCCCGGGCGGCGCGGACGAGGGCGCGGGCGACGAAGTCACTCCCGCGCTGTACACTAGAGAACGACCGCCCGGCCGGCGACAGCCCAGCCGGGCTTTTGGACGTCAGGAGAACACCCGTGCACCCCGTCGACAAGATCCGCAACCTCGCCATCATCGCCCATATCGATCACGGCAAGACCACGCTGATCGACAGCATCTTCCGCGCCGCCCACGTGTTCCGCGAGAACGCGCACGTCGACGAGCGCGTGATGGACAGCAACGACCTCGAGCGCGAGCGCGGGATCACCATCCGCTCCAAGCACTGCACGGTGGAGTGGAAGGACTACCTCATCAACATCATCGACACGCCGGGGCACGCTGACTTCAGCGGCGAGGTCGAGAGAGTGCTCAGCATGGTCGACTCCGTACTGCTGCTGGTGGACGCCAACGAGGGCCCCATGCCGCAGACACGCTACGTCCTCATGCGGGCGCTGAGCTTTGGCCTGCGGCCGATCGTCATCGTCAACAAGGCCGACCGGCCCAACGCCGACCCGTCGGGCGCGCTGGACAAGACCTTCGACCTCTTCGTCGAGCTCGGCGCGAACAACGAGCAGCTCGACTTCCCCGTCCTGTACGGCTCCGGCCTCGAGGGCTGGATCGTCGGCGACATCGACGAGTACAAGAAGGAGGAGCACGAGCGCGAGGAGCACCTCGCCGACGGCGGCGGCCTCTCGCCGGCGCTGCTGCGGGAGCTCGCCGACGCCGGCATGAACGACCTCTTCGAGACGATCATCGAGAGTGTCCCGGCGCCCAAGGTCGACCAGGACGCGCCGTTCCTCATGCAGGTGAGCACGCTCGCCTGGAGCGACTACATCGGCCGCATCGGCTGCGGCCGCGTGCTCGCCGGCGGGCTCAAGGTCGGCGACGAGGTGCAGCGCATCACGACGCGCCACCTCGAGATCGGCGACCCCGAGGCCGGCTGGGAGATGACGGGCACGGAGGCCGCGCGCGTGACGCACCTCTGGGTCACGCGCGGCCTCGAGAACCGCGAGGTCGAGGAGGCCTCTGCCGGCGACATCGTCTGGCTCGCCGGCCCCGCCGACATCACGCTCGGCGACACGCTGGCGTCGCCCGAGCTGGCGGCCATCGCCGTGGCGCTGCCGCCGCTCGAGATCGAGGAGCCGACGGTCAGCATGTTCTTCCTCGTCAACAACGGCCCGTTCGCCGGCCAGGACGGCCGCGCCGCCACCCTGCGGCAGATCAAGGACCGGCTGGAGCGCGAGCTGCGCGTCAACGTCGCACTCCGCGTGGAGGACCTCGGCCGGCCGGACGGAGTGAAGGTCTCCGGCCGCGGCGAGCTGCACCTCGCGATCCTCATCGAGGAGATGCGGCGCGAGGGCCTCGAGCTCTGCGTCTCGCGCCCCGAGGTCATCACGCACCGCGACTCCAAGGGCAAGCTGCTCGAGCCGATGGAGCAGCTCATCATCGACGTGCCCGAGGAGTACCAGGGCGCGATCATCTCGGAGCTCAGCCTGCGCAAGGGCGAGCTGCTCGGCGTCGAATCCACCGGCACCGGCCTCATCCGCCTCGAGTTCACGATCTCGACGCGCGGCCTGATCGGCTACCGCAACGACTTCCTCACCGAGACGCGCGGCCTCGGCGTGATGAGCTCGCGCTTCACGGGCTACGGCCCGTGGAAGGGCGACCTCCCCGGCCGCGAGCGCGGCTCGCTGGTCAGCCAGACCGGCGGCGAGGCCGCCGGCTACTCGCTCGAGAACCTGCAGAACCGCGCCGTGCTCTTCGTCGGCAACATGACCCCCGTGTACGAGGGCATGATCGTCGGCGAGAACTCCCGCAGCGACGACATGCTCTGCAACCCCACCAAGCGCAAGCAGCTCGGCAACTACCGGTCGTCCACCAAGGACATCGACGCCGGCCTCAAGGTGCCTCGCCCCATCACCCTCGAGAGCGCGCTGGAGTGGATCGCCGACGACGAGCTGGTCGAGGTGACGCCCAAGATCGTGCGCGTGCGCAAGCACATCCTGAGCACCGAGCAGCGCAAGAAGTTCGAGAAGCGCGGCACGCTCGACGCCTGACTCCCGGCTGCGGCCGCTGTCCGCCCGCGGCTACTCGCGGCCCGTCACCAGCGGTGTGCCGGAGAGGCCGAGGTGGAAGTCGGTGGACCATACGGTTCCGACTCCGCGCGACGCGATGATGTGCAGTCCGACCGCGTCGGCTAGCGTGAGGTCCTGATCCGAGAAGCGGCGTAGCAGGTCGCCGCCGGCCGCCTGCTCCCTGGGCCCCACCGGGAGTACGCGGAGAGGGGTCATCGCTTCGATCATGGCGAGGAACTGCAGCGCTCGCGTGCGATCGTAGCGGCGCAGGAACCATCCGTGCCCTTCGGCCACTACCAGTGCGGTCGTCAGGAGCCGCGGAGGTTCGCCGAACAGCCGGCGGAAGAGCGGATGGTGGGTGTCCGATCGGTCGGCGAACGCGATGAACGCCGAGGTATCGACGTAGGCGTCAGTCCTTGTGGCCATAGACCACGTCGTCGATGTGCAGGCTGGACGCCGGGTCGCCGCTCTCGACCATACCTGCGTAGCGCATCCACGGCTTCGATGCGTCTGCGGGCAGTGCAGCCCGGAGAGCCCGGCGCATGAGCTCGGCCAGCGAGATGCCGAGCCGAGCCGCCTCGGCCTTTGCGGCATCGTAGTCCTCTTGCGACAAGCTGATCTGGGTGCGCAGCATGATAACATAATAGCGGTGACTGTTATCATCAGCAAGAGGAAGGGTCGCCGTCATGCCGTCGACGATAGACGGTCCCGAGCGCTCTCGACAGAGCGCCGAACGCTTCGGAGGGTGACGTTGCAGTGGTAGTCTGGGGCCATGCTCGCGGTCGACTTCACCGCTGATGTGCTTCCGTTCGTCGTCTTCGGCGGCATCGCGCTCGTCGTCGTGGTGTGGCTGGTGATCACCCGCGTCTTCACGAAGTCACGGGCAGGACGGCACGCCGCCCACATCCTCGACGTCGGCGGCGCGGACATGTCGCCCGAGGACCGGGTCAAGTACAAGAACCAGCACCCGGGCGCGGGCGGATACGGCTGACGCCCGGCTGTCCGCGCGCCGGCTTTCGGTGTGGCGACCTGCGCTAGTGCAGGAACAGCCGCAGCCCCGTGTGCACCATCGTCATCCCGTACTCGGCCGCCGCGGCGCTCACCACGTCGTCGCGTGCCGAGCCGCCGGTCTGGGCGACGTACTGCACGTTGCTCCTGGCGGCGCGGTCGAGGTTGTCGGGGAACGGGATGAAGGCGTCGGAGCTGAGGCAGATGCCGCTGAACCGTTTGACCCACTCGGCGCGCTCCTCCCGCGTGAGCGGGTCGGGATCGGCCGTCAGGCCCTCGCGGAGCTTGCGCTTCTCCACGTCCGGAGAGCTCGTCCCAGAGCAGGTAGTAGTCGACGAGGTTGGCCTTCTCCGGCTTGGGCAGGTCCTCGCGGATCGGCAGGGCGAGCGTCTTGGGGTGCTGCTGGAGGAGCCACTTGTCGGCCTTGCCGCAGGCGAGGCGCGTGCAGTGCACGCGGGACTGCTGGCCCGCGCCCATGCCGATCACCTGGCCGTCGCAGGCGATGCCGACCGAGTTGGACTGCGTGTACTTGAGGGCGACGGTCGCCACGATGAGCGTCTCGAGGACGTCCGCGGGCAGGGGCGCGCCGGCCGGAGCGACTGAGGCGTCGGCGTCGGCCGCGCCGGCGGTCTGGAACAGCTCCGGCGTGACCCGGGTGGTGTTGCGCTTCTGCGTCATCGTGAAGCCGAAGACCTCGCGCGTCTCGACGTCGGCCGGCTCGTACTCCGGGTCGATGGAGAGGACCATGTAGGCGCCGTCGCGCTTGGTCTTGAGCAGCTCCAGTGCCTCGGGTTCGAACCCGGGCGCGATGATGAGGTCGGAGACCTCGCTGTACAGCAGTCTGGCCAGCGAGAGATCGACGACGTCGCTCACCGCGGCGACGTCGCCGAACGAGCACATGCGGTCGCCGCCGCGGGCGCGCGCGTAGGCGGTCGCCAGCGGCGAGTAGTCCTCGTCGCCGAGGAACTGCGAGGCGCGATACGCGGCGGACAGCTCGCCGGCGACCGCGGCGCCGGCCGGGCTCACGTGCTTGAACGAGGCGGCGGCTGGCTTCCCAGTGGCCGCCTTCAGCTCGCGCACCAGCTGCCAGGCGCCGAGCGCGTCGAGGAAGTTGATGTACCCGGGCCGGCCGCTGAGCACCTGGAAGCCTGCCTCCTCCGGGACGGTGACGCCGGCGGGGGTCTGGTGCGGGTTGCAGCCGTACTTCAGGGAGATCTCCATCGGGCTTCCTTTCGAGCGTGTGCCGTCGCGACGGGGCGGGCTCTAGTGTATGTCGCCGGCGGCCGCGGCCACCTGCCGCCAGGCCTCGGTCTTCTGCACTCGTGTGAGCGCCGCGTGCGCCGGCGACGTGGAGGGCAGCGTGGTCAGCGCGAGGTCGCCGGGGAGGTCCTGGCGCCCGGCGACCCGGCGGTCCCAGAACGTGCGCGCCGTCCGGCCGTTGAAGAAGACGGCGCGCACCTCCGGGTGCTCGGAGAAGAACCCGGTGAAGTCGTTGACCTCGGCGCTCGCGGCCACGATCGAGGCGTCGAGGCTGCCGGGCCGCTGCGCGCGGGCGAGGACGTCCCACACGGCGATCCGCGCCTCCAGCAGCATCCGCGTCCGCGCCGCGTAGTCCTCTCCGGCCGGCCGGCCCAGCAACTCCGCCATGACCGGCCAGAACGCGTTGCGGGGGTTGCCGAAGTACTCGCCTCGCCGCAGGGAGATGACGCTCGGCGCGCTCCCGAGGACGAGCACCCGGGCGTCCGCGGCGGCGACGGGCGCGAAGCCCTGCACGTCGTGCCCGGCCCCGGCGCTCATATCGCCAGCAGCACGATGCCGGCGAACACCGCGGCGAACCCGACCCACTGCCACGGCATCAGGCGCTCGTGCAGGAACGTCTGCGCGTAGACCGTCACCACCACCGGGGAGAGCGAGCCGAGGATGCTGACCACGCTCAGGTAGCCGATGCCGGAGGCGACGATGAAGAGGAAGTTGGCGACCGCGAGCAGGATGCCGATGGCGGCGAGCGCCGGCACGTTCTGGCCCTTGAGGGAGAGGCCGCGGCCGGCGAGCAGCACGTAGGCTGCCAGCACCGCGGCCGACGTCACGCGCGTGTCGAACACGGCCCAGACCGGGTTCTCCTTGCCGACGGTGCCGTAGACCAGCAGCATGAAGCCCCAGGCGACGGCCGTGAGGACGGCGAGCAGCACGGCTTTGCGCGCGTGGGCCGCGTGCGTGCCGTGCTGCGGCGTGCGGGAGATGAGCACCACGCCGCCCACCGTCACGACCATGCCGATGTAGGCGTGCAGGCCGGGACGCTCTCCGAGCAGGATCCCGGCCGTCACGGGGATCAGCACCTCCGCGGCGATGATCGGGGCCACCACGCTCATGGTGCCGATCGCCAGCGCCTTGTAAAACATCACGAGCCCGGCGGCGGTGACGGCCCCGGTGATCAGCAGGAGGACCAGGTCCCAGCCGCCGGGCGGCCCCTGCCGGGCGGCGACCAGACCCACAGCCGCAGCCGCGGCCGCCATGATCTGGCTGAGCGCGGCCACGTGCCACACCGAGCGTGTGCGCGTCTCCACGCCGGCGAGGTAGTTGGAGGTGCCCCACGTGAAGCTCGCCAGCAGGGCGAGCAGCGCCGCCAGCATCTATCCCGTCGCCGGTCGCGTCGTTGCGCTCACGTCTCGCATGGCGGCAAGCGTACAGGAATAGACACCCGCGCACGGCGGGTGGATAGTATCCGCACGCTTGGCAAACGCAGAGGAGGGTGAGATGCCGAAGTACCTGGTCGTCGCCACCTACAGCCCGGAGGGCATGAAGGGCGTGCTCCGCGAGGGCGGCAGCGAGCGCCGCAAGATGATCGCCGACATGGCGAAGAACCTGGGCGGCGAGCTCGAGTCCTTCTACTACGCGTTCGGGGTCAACGACGTGTACAGCGTCGTCGACCTGCCGGACAACGTGACCGCCGCGGCCATGGCCACGCACATCTCCGCCGGGGGGCAGGTGCGCTGCAGCGTCACCGTGCTGCTCACGCCGGAGGAGATGGACGAGGCCGCGCGCACCAAGATGTACTATCGTCCGCCGGGTTCCTGAGTTCGACAGGAGTGGAGGCGCCGGAGGGGGCGCACGCCGTGCGCCCCCTCCGGCGTTGCTGCCTGCTGTGGCCGTCCGCAGCTGAGTCCGCCTGGCGCCGGCGGCTCATCGCCTGACCGTGAACGTCTTCGCCGCGCTCCTCCCTGTGGGGGTCGTCACGGTCACCTTGACCTTGCCGAAGCTTGCCTTGGCCGGGACCTTCACCTTGATCTTGGTCGCGCTCCAGGAGAGGTACTTCCCGGCCTTCACCTTGCCGAAGGTGACGAAGCCGGCGCCGCGTCGCTTGCCGAAGCTCCTCCCGGTGATCGTCACGACGGCGCCCCGCCCGCCCGCCGTCGGCGAGAGTTTCAAGATGTCCGGCGTCAAGACTATGGCGGTGAACTCGACGCTGATCGCGTGGTCGGCAGTCAGCGGCGCGAAGGTGTACCGGTCGGGATCGAGCAGCGCTGCCGGCTTGCCGTCGACCAGCACCCGCCCGAGCAGGTAGCCGGAGGCGGGAGTGAAGCTGAAAGTCGGCGTCGAGCCGTAGGCGAGCTTCTGCGGCGTCGCCGGGCTGATCGTGCCGTTGCCGCCCCTGACGCGGGGCGTCACCGTGCAGGGCAGTCCGAAAACGTAGGCGGCGCCCTGGTCAGCCTGGACGCCGGCGTCGTGCCCCAGCGCGCCGACGAGCGCAGTCCTGCCGTCGAGGGCGACGGAGCGGCCGAACTGGTCCCAGGCAGCTCCGTCTTGCATCGCCAACGCGGCGAGCTGGCTCCAACCCGTGCCATCGTGTGTGAAGACGAAGGCTCCCCCCCGGCCCCCGTCGCGCAAGGAGGTCCCGACCAGCGCGGCGCCACCGTCGAGGGCGGCAGCCTGACCGAGATGGTCCCCGGCCGCCCCGCCGGCCGCCGTCAGCTTCGCCCCCTGGCTCCAGGTCGCCCCGCTGAGAGCAAAGACGTAGGCGGCGCCCTGACCCTCGTTGGCGCCGATACGTGCGTTCCACGCGCCCACCAGCGCCATGCTCCCATCGAGGGCGACTGAGGAGCCGAACTCGTCGCCCGCCGCCCCGTCCGTCGCCGTCAGCTTGGTCTGCCGGCTCCAGGTCGCGTCGCTCCGCGCAAAGACGTATGCGGCGCCCTGGTCTCTGATGCCGCCCGGGTCGTGGGTGATGGCGCCCACGAGCGCCGTGTCCCCGTCAATGGCCACGGCGGTACCGAACCTGTCGCGGCTCGAACTGCCGGCTCCCGTGAGCTTGGCCTCCTGGCTCCAGTCAGTGCCGGTGCGCGTGAAGACGTAGGCGGCGCCCGGGGAGTTGTCGTCGCCCTCTGCGCCGGGAGCTCCCACGAGCGCCTGTCCTTCCTCCAGGGCGACGGACATGCCGAAGACGAAGCCGGGCATCGCGTCCGCCGCCGCCAGCTTGGCCTGCTCGCTCCAGGAGGCGCCACTGCGGATGAAGACGTACGCGGCGCCTTGGTCCTTGTCGCCCCCGTACTGGGCGCCGACCAGCGCCACGTCTCCGCGGAGGGCGACGGAGCAGCCGGCCAGGTCACCGGCCTCCCCGTCCGACGCCGTGAGCATCGCCTGCTCGCTCCACGTCGTGCCGCTGCGTGCAAAGACGTAGGCGGCGCCTTGACCGGCGTTGGCGCCTCGCGCCCCGATCAGCGCCGTGTCCCCGTCGATGGCGACGGCGAAGCCGAAGTGGTCGTCTGCCGACGCCTCCCCGGCCGTCAACTCCTCTTGTTGGAGGGCGAGAAGGAGGAGTGGGTCGGTCGCCGTGAGCAGGGGCGGCGCTGTCAGCGGCCCGGCGAGCGCCGCGGGCGTGCTCACGAAGAGGGCCGCGGCCGCCAGCAGCAGGACGACCCAAGTGGACAGGCGTGGTGCACGAGCTCCCATGACGCTCTCCCTCGCTCGCGTGCTCTGTGGCCCCGCGCTCGACCGCCGGCCGCACCGTACGCCGGGCCTACCTCCTGCTCCAGTGTATCCATAGGGTGACGGGCAGGCCAGTATGTGTGAGCGGTCCGCCGCCGCTCCCGGCGCCGGTAGACTAGCAACCGGCACATCACCGAGTCCGCTGGAGGGCACGTGACTGACGCAGGCAGGTTCTACATCGACGGGCAGTGGGTCGAGCCGGTCCACCCGGGGGCGGAGATCGCCGTCATCAACCCAGCGACGGAGGAGGAGGTGGCGCGCATCGCGGCCGCCACGCCCGACGACGTCGAGGCGGCCGTGCAGGCGGCTCACCGCGCCTTCCCCAGCTGGTCGCAGACCAGCCGCGAGGAGCGCATCGAGCTGCTCACCGCGCTGCGCGAGGCGTACAAGAAGCGCATCCCGCAGATCGCCGAGGCGATGATGACCGAGGTCGGCATCCCGCGAGGTCTCGCCTTCGGCGGCCAGGTGCTCGCGGGCGCGCGGCACCTCAAGGTGGCCATGGACGCGCTCAGGGACTACCCGCTGGAGCAGGACTGGGGCACCACACGCATCCGGCGCGAGCCCGTGGGCGTGTGCGCCCTGCTCGCGCCGTGGAACTGGCCGATGAACCAGGTGACCTGCAAGGTCGGCCCGGCCCTGGCAGCCGGCTGCACCATGGTCCTCAAGCCGAGTCAGCTTTCGCCGCTCTCCGCCCTGCTCTTCGCCGAGGCCGTGCACGAGGCCGGCGTGCCCGCCGGCGTGTTCAACATGCTCAACGGCGCCGGCGCGGCCCTGGGCGACGCGTTCGCCACCCACCCGCTCGTCGACATGGTCTCGCTCACCGGCTCCACCGCCGTGGGCGGCGTGGTCGGCGCGGCCGCCGCGCCTTCCATCAAGCGCGTCTCACTCGAGCTCGGCGGCAAGTCCGCCAACATCGTGTTCGGCGACGTGAACGTCGAGAAGGTCGTCCGCTCAGGCACCTTCGGCGTGATGCACAACTCCGGCCAGACCTGCAACGCGCCGACGCGGATGCTGGTCGCCCGCGAGATCTACGACGAGGCCGTGGAGGTCGCCGCCCGCGCGGCCGGCGACGTGGCTGTGGGCGACCCGACCGACGAGGCCACGTTCATGGGCCCGGTGGCCGGGCGCAAGCAGTACGACGCCGTGCGCGGCCACATCCAGACCGGCATCGACGAGGGCGCCCGGCTGGTGGCCGGCGGCCTGGAGCGGCCGGACGGGCTCGACAAGGGCTTCTTCGTCCGGCCCACCGTGTTCGCCGACGTCACGCCGGGCATGCGCGTGTTCCAGGAGGAGATCTTCGGCCCGGTGCTGGTGATGACGCCGTTCGAGGACGAGGCGGACGCGATCGCGCTGGCCAACGCGACCGAGTACGGCCTCTCCGGGTACGTGCAGTCGGCCGACTTCGAGCGTGCCCGCCGCGTCGCGAGCCGCATGCGCACCGGCATGGTGCACCTCAACGGCGCGCCCACCGACGCGTACGCGCCGTTCGGCGGCTACCGCACGAGCGGCAACGGCCGCGAGTGGGGCGTGTTCGGCCTCGAGGACTACCTGGAGGTCAAGTCCGTGATGGGGTGGACGCGACCCTCGTGACCGGCTGACTCGAGAGATACGTGAGACTGGTCCCTGGGGACGGCGCGGCCCTCAGGGACCAATCTCGCTCTGGGCCGCCGTCAACCGCCCGCCGGCCGCTACGGCAGCACGGTGAAGGTCCGCGCGGCGCTCGCCCCGATCGAGGTCGTCACCGTCACCTTGACCTTGCCGAGCCTCGCCCTGGCGGGGACCTTCACCACGATCTTCCTGGGGCTCCAGGAGACGTACTGCCTGACCTTCGCCGAGCCGAACGCCACGACGCTCCTCCGGCCTCGCTCGTCGCCGAACCATCTGCCCCTCAGCGTGACGGTCGCGCCGCGCTTGCCCGGCGCGGGAGAGAGTCTCGAGAGCACCGGCTTGGGCACCCCCTGCGAAGGCGAGCTTCCCGTCGACGCCGACGGTCTGCTCCGACTCTAGCAGCGGAGTCTGTCTCCCGGCGTCGGCCGGCTCGCGGAGGGCCGCAGCCTCCCCCATCAGCCCAGGTCGGAGAGCACCAGGTCGACGTCCTCACGGGTCGTGAGCGGATTGACGAAGCAGAGGCGGAGCACGGTCTCGCCGGAGTGCCTGGTCGGCATGACGACGGCGACGCCGCGAGCCATGGCGTCCGCGCTCCACGCGGCGTAGTCGTCCGCCGTCCAGCCGAGGCGGCGAACGACGAGCACGGTGAACGAGGGATCGAGCACGAGCTCGAGCGCCGGAGCCGCCTCGACCTGTGAGGCGGCGTAGGCTGCGATGTCCACGCAGTGGTCCACCGCGGCGGCGTACGCGTCGGTGCCGTAGGCCAGGACCGACGCCCACAGAGGCACGCCGCGTGCGCGGCGTGTGAGGTGGATCGCGAGGTCCGACGGGTTCGGGTCCTCGCCGTCGCAGACGGCGAGGTAGTCGGCGGTCTGCGTCAGGGCGCAGCCGGCCGCGGCGCGGTCGCGGTACACCAGGGCGGCGCAGTCGAACGTCGAGTAGAGCATCTTGTGCGGGTCGACGATGAACGAGTCCGCCCGCTCGATGCCGTCGAGCAGCGGGCGGGTCTTCGGCGAGAGGAGGGCCGCGCCGCCGTAGGCGCCGTCCACGTGCAGGCGCAGGTCGTGCGCGGCGCACACGTCGGCCACGCCGGCGAGGTCGTCGAAGGCGCCGTTGTTGGTCGCCCCGGCGGTGGCGACGACGGCGACGACCTCCGCCGGGTCGAGCGTGGCAAGCGCCTGCTCGAGCACACGGCGGTCGAGGCGCCCGTGCGCGTCGGCCGCGGGCGCCGTGACCAGCTCGCAGCCCATGATGTGAGCAGCGGCGGCCATGGACGAGTGCGCCGACGCGCCGGCGATGATGAAGCGGCGGCGGTGCGCCTCCTGCCCGCCGCCACGCGCCGCTACGAGCGCGCTCAGATTGGCGATGGATCCGCCGCTCACGAACGTGCCGCCGGCGGTCGCCGGGAACCCGGCGGCGCCGGCCAGCCAGCGCACCACGGCGTCCTCCGCCTCCACGGCGCGGCCGCCCTCCAGGGAGCTGCCGCCGTAGATCATCGCGACCGACAGGGCCATGTCGGCGAGCGCCGCGGTCACGGTGGGTGCGCCGGGGATGAAGGCGAGAAACCGCGGGTGGTCCGGCGGGATGGCCGTCGGGGCCACGCGGTCGCGGAACAACGCCAGTGCAGCCTCCGCGCCGATGCCGTCCGGGCCGATCCCCGGCAGAGCGTCCGGCGGCCGCCTTGGGCGGCAGGATGTCGCGGCGGCCGGCGAGGCGCGCGAGCGCCCACTCCGTGACCTCGCGCGCCGCGGCCGCGTCCGCCGCGTCCGGCGTGAACATGGCCGCCGGGTCGGGCGCGCCGCGGCTCATGCCCGACCGCTCGTCATCCGCCATCGTCCGCTCGTCGCTCACCGGAGTCCGCCCGTCACTCGCCGTCGTAGTAGTCGACCCCGCTCGCGCGCCGCACCAGGAACCCCTCCCCGGCGGCGGGCCACACGCCGTACTTCTCGCTGTCCGGGTAGTAGCTGATGTCGATCTCCGGCATCGTGGACAGCATGAGCACTCGCACCGGATCCCCGGTCCTGTTGGTCACCTTGTGCGCTCCGGTGGGGCCGGGCGGGAAGCATGCGGTGTCGCCCGGCTCCAGCTCCTCCTCCAGCTCGCCGTCTCCCTCGGGGTGACGCAGCACCGGCTTGCCCTGCAGGACGATCAGCCACTCCTCGGTGCCGAACTCGTAGTGATAGGGGCAGATGCTCTCTCCGGGCGGGAGGTCGTAGACGCTCCCGCCGATGCTCTTCGCGCCGATGATCGGCGCGAGTCTTCTCCCGCCGGCGCGATAGCCCTTTGGGTCGTCCGGATCGGGCCTCGTCTCGACCGAGAACACGTTGACTCTCTCCATCGTTCCTCCTCCCGGCGCCTGCCGGTCTGGTCCGGCGCGGATGCGGTCCTTACGGGTGGCGCGGCCGCGACCGGGGCATGAGTAGTCTATGACCCGTGACCAGCAGAAGCGTGCCGTCGCCGAGGCGGCGCTGGCGTATGTGTCCCCCGGTTCGACCATCGGCGTCGGGACGGGGAGCACCGCCGCGCTGTTCATCGAGCAGCTGGCGGCGCGACCGGGGCTGGTCGCGGCCGCCGTGCCCAGCTCGGAGGCGACGGCGGCGGCGCTGCGCGCCGCCGGCGTCCGGGTCGTGGGGCTGGAGGAGGCCCCGTCGCCGGCGGTGTACGTGGACGGGGCCGACGCCGTCGACCCGCAGTTGCGGCTCGTCAAGGGCGCCGGCGGGGCGCTCGTGCGCGAGAAGGTGGTGGCGAGCGCCTCCGTGCTCTTCGTCTGCATCGTCGACGAGAGCAAGCTGACGGACAGGCTGGACGGCCCGACCGGCGACCATCCCGAGGGCGCGCCGGTCCCGCTGGCAGTCGTGCCGATGGCGGCGCCGCTCGTGAGCGCGCGCGTGCGCGCGCTCGGAGGCGCCGCCGCCATCCGCCCCGGCTACGTCACCGACGACGGCCTCGCGATCCTGGACGTCGTCGGCCTCTCGCTCGACGACCCCGAGCGGCTGGAGGCCGAGCTGGACGCGATCCCCGGCGTGGTGGAGAACGGCATCTTCGCCCGCCGGCGCGCCGACGTCGTGCTCGCCGCATCGCCGGCCGGCGTGCGGACCATCGCCCGTCCGGCCTGAGCTCGCGGCCTCAGATCTGCTTGAACACCATGATGCTGCCGGTGTAGCAGCAGAGCCACACGCTCTTGGTGGGCGCGTTGTACGTGATACCGATGGGCAACGCGTTGGTGCTCACGCTGTCGATGACCTTCATGTCGCTGGTGCGGACCTGGCTCATCGTGCTCGAGTCGTAGTTGACGACGAAGAGCGACTTGCCGTCCGGCGCGATGTCCATGCTGCGCGGCTGCGCGCCCGTGTAGACCTTGTCGACCACCGTCTGCTTCCTCGGGTCGATCTTCGCGACGTTGCCCTCGTTGTTCAGCGTCGCGTAGAGGTACTTGCCGTTGCCGGCCATGCACAGGTGCCGCGGGCCGGCTCCGACGCCGTTGATCCAGGAGAGCGAGAAGTCGTCGAGGTCCACCACGGCGATGTTCGTGCTGCCCATGACGGCGATGTAGGCCGTCTTGGAGTCCGGGGAGACGGCGATGCCGCGGGGGTACGGGCCGAGGGCGATCGTCTCGACCACCTTGCTCGTGTGGATGTCGACGATGCTGAGGCTGTACGAGCACCAGTTGGTGACGAGCAGGTACTTCTGGTCGGGAGTGACGGCGAGGTACTTCGGGACCTCACCGACCTTGATGACCTTGTCGATCTCGAGGTCGGCGAGCGAGACCCGGTACACGTAGCTGTCCGACTGGCCGCCCGGCGCGCAGGCGTCGTGTCCCTCGACGAACCCGTCGCCGTACATGGAGTAGTTGGAGACGTAGGCGAAGCGCCCGTCCGGCGTGAACGCGCACTCGACGGGCGAGCCCTGGATGGTCTCGCCGTGGCCCTTGATGCGGAAGTCCGCGGCGCTGATCTTGTCCTGGATGGTCTTGACCAGCTTCAGCGTCTTCGCGTCGTAGACCGTGATCGTGTGCTTGTACATCATGTTCTGCGCGAACACGTAGCCGGTGTTGGAGCTGACCACCGACTTCGGGGCGATGTCGGGGCTCACGATGCTCTTGCGCATATCGAGCTTGAGCGAGGAGGACGGCGGACCGGTCCAGGCGGTGGGGCTCGGCGAGGGGGTGAGGCCGGACGGGTTGCCGCCCTGACCGTCTCCTTTGTCGCCGGAGTCCGACGACCCACCGGCGTCGGCGGACGACCCGCCGGTCGCGGCGGATCCGTCGTCACCGCACCCGCACCCCCTGAGCAGGGACGAGGCCAGGAGCACCAGGGCGATGACGATGACGATGGCGCCGATGAGGGCGTAGAGGCGGCGGCGCCGGTAGACGCGCGCCTTGTCGGCGCGCCGGACCCGGCGCCTCTGCGGTGGGCGAGAGGTTCGGCCGGAGCCTGAACCGGAGCTTCCGTGAGGGCTGCTCATGGCTGGGCAGTCTACCAGCAGCCCCGGCTCAACGCGCTCCGGCGGCCCCGGGCCGAGCGGCGTCAGCGGAGAGCGGGCTCGAGGCGGCGGAGCGCCTCGTCGAGCGTCGCGCGCGGGCAGCCGAAGTTGAGGCGGAGGTAGGCCGGGTCGCCGAAGGCGGCCCCGGCCGAGAGCGCCACCCCGGCGGAGCGGCACGCCGCCGCCGGGTCCTCGAGCCCCAGGTCGCGCACGTCGAGCCAGGCGAGGTAGGTCGCCTCGACGTGCGTCATGCGCACGCGCGGCAGCCCGGCGACGAACGTCTCGAGCGTGTCGCGGTTGCCGCGCAGGTAGTCGAGCAGTCCGCGGTGCCACTCCCCACCCTCGCGGTAGGCGGCCTCGGCGGCGGCGACGGCGAAGCAGCCGGGGAACGGCAGGAGCCCCTCGCCCGGGTGCACGAACCGGCGCCGCAGCGCCTTGTCGGCGACCACCGCGAAGGCGAAGTTGAGGCCGGGGAGGTTGAACGTCTTGCTCGGCGACGAGAGGGTGACGATCCTCTCCGCGTCACCGGGACCGGCCAGCGCCGCCGGTACATGCGCGAGGTCGTCGAGGATCAGGTCGCAGTGGATCTCGTCGCTCACGAGGACGAGGTCGTGCCGGCGGCAGAAGTCCAGTACCGCCTCGAGCTCGTCACGTCTCCACACGCGCCCGAGCGGGTTGTGCGGGTGGCAGAAGAGGAGCGCGCGCGTCTCGGGCGTGACCGCCGCTTCCATGCCGTCGAGCGGCAGCTCCCAGCGTCCGTCCCGGAGCTCGGCCGGCACCGTGATGAGGCGCCGGTCGCGGTTGGCCGGAGCCGCCAGGAACGGCGGGTAGACGGGCGTGATCGTCATCACAGCCTCGCCCGGCCCGGCGAACGCCTCGCAGGCGAGGTTCAGCCCCGGCACGACGCTCGGCAGCCAGACGATCCAGTCCTCCTCGACGCGCCAGCCGTAGCGCTGCTCGAAGTGCGCCGCGATCGCCTCCACGAGCGAGCACGTCGTCAGCGCGTAGCCGAACACGCCGTGCGCCGCCCGCTCCTCGAGCGCCTCGACCACCGGCGGCGGCGAGGCGAAGTCCATGTCGGCGACCCACAGCGGCAGCTCGTCGGCGCCGTACAGGTCCCACTTGAAGCTGGCCGTGCCGCGGCGCTCGATGGGGGTGTCGAAGAAGGCGGCGTCCATGGGGCAAGGCTAACAGACGCGCGAGACAGGACTGAATCTGTCCTGTATGCTGGTGAGGTTGCTCTTTGCCACAATTGGTCCAGACTCGGTAGCATCCCCTGATGGACCATCCTCGCCTAAGGACTCACGCCGTATGAAGATTCGCCTGATCGAGCCCATTTCTCCCAGCCGCCATCTGTGGTCCAAGTCGTACTTCGTGCGCCTCGGCCTGCCGATGATCGGCGCGGCGCTGGTGGAGGCCGGGCACGACGTGCGCATCTTCAACCCGCAGCTCGCGCCCATCGACTGGGCCGACGTGTACTCCTCCGACCTCGTCGGCCTCTCCAGCACCACCTCCACGATCCCCGAGGCCTACCAGATCGCCGACGACCTGCGCGGTCGCGGCATCCCCGTCATCATCGGCGGTTCGCACGTCACCTTCATGGCGGACGAGGCGCTGCAGCACGCCGACTACGTAGCGCGCGGCGAGGCGGGCGAGATCATCATGGCGGAGCTCGCGGAGGCCCTCGAGGGCAAGCGCGAGCTCACCACCATCACGGGCATCTCGTACCGGGGCGACGACGGCCAGGTCGTGCACGCGCCACTGCACGACCGCTGTCCCGACCTCGACCTGCTCCCCTTCCCCGACCTGACCCTGGTCGACGGGTGGGAGCGCATCACCAACACGCCCATCATGACCAGCTGGGGCTGCCCGTTCGACTGCACGTTCTGCTCCGTGACGGCGATGTTCGGCAAGAAGTACCGCTTCCGCAGCGCCGAGAGCGTCGTGGAGGAGATCAAGCAGAAGAACCCCGAGCGCATCTTCTTCTACGACGACAACATGGCCGCCAACCGCAAGCGTCTCAAGCGGCTGCTGCAGCTCATGATCGACGAGGGCGTCACCGTGCCGTGGGGTGCGCAGGTGCGCACCGACGTCGTGCGCGACCCGGAGCTGATGGAGCTCATGCGGGCCTCGAAGTGCGACTTCGTCGCTCTCGGCCTCGAGTCCGTCAACCAGGCGACGCTTGACGGCTTCGAGAAGTCGCAGACCGTGGGCGACATCGAGCACGCCATCAAGGTGCTCCACGACTACGGCATCCGCGCCCACGGCATGTTCGTGCTGGGCGCCGACCACGACACGCCGGACGCCATGCGCGAGACGGTCAAGTTCGCGCAGAGGAACAAGATCGACACGGTGATGCTCAACATCCTCACTCCGCTGCCGGGCACGCAGCAGTTCCAGGAGCTGGAGGACGAGGGTCGCATCATCGAGCACGACTGGTCGTTCTACGACGCTCAGCATGTGGTGTTCCAACCCAAGCAGATGACCGCCCTGCACCTGCTGCAGGAGACGATCAAGGCCAACAAGCGCTTCTACGCCACCTGGCGGCCGGTGTGGCAGTGGCACAAGTGGTTGTGGACGAGCAAGAAGAGGGCCGCCGAGCGCAAGCAGGCGTTCTGGGACCGCATGCTCGAGTACGGCTGGCTCTGGTACTACTCACGCACCTGGTGGACGGCCGCCAAGAACCGCGCCCAGCGCCGGCGGCTGCGCGATCTCAGCAGGCAGCAGCCGCGTCCGGTCGCCCAGGCGCCGCGCCCCGCCGCATCTGCGCCGCGCCCCGCCGCATCTGCGCCGCGCCCCGCCGCATCTGCGCCGCGCCCGGCCCCTTCGCCCCGGGTCGCCGAGCCCGAGCAGCAGCGGGTCTGACCCGCCTCCCTCCGCGCCGCGCCCGGGCGTGCCCGCGGCCCGGGCGGGGAACAGTCGGGGTGCAGGGCGCGCCGCCGGGAGCGGCGCGCGCCACCACCGACGACAGGACGGACCCATGGCTACCGCCACCTTCGCCGCCGGCTGCTTCTGGGGCGTGGAGCAGCGCTTCGCCGCTCTGCCCGGCGTCACCAGTACTGAGGTCGGCTACACGGGGGGCGCCACCGCGGACCCCACGTACAACGAAGTGTGCTCCAACAAGACCGGTCACGCGGAGGCGGTCCGGCTCGAGTACGACCCCGAGCGGGTCAGCTTCGAGGAACTCCTCGCCGCCTTCTTCGGCATGCACGATCCCACGCAGTGGAACCGGCAAGGTCCGGACTTCGGCAGCCAGTACCGGTCGGCCGTGTTCTTCCACGATGAGGCGCAGGAGAAGGCGGCTCGCGCCGCCATCGAGCAGCTCACCGAGAGCGGCGTGTTCAAGAAGAAGATCGTGACGCTGGTAGAACCCGCCGGCGCCTGGTGGCGTGCGGAGGAGTACCACCAGAAGTACTTCGAGAAGCACGCCGGCTTCAGCTGCCACACCTGAGGCGCGGCCGGCGGATCCGGGCTCGGCCGGCTGATCAGCGCTCGGCCGGCGCTCCCACCTCGGACACGGCGGGCTCCCCGAGGACGTCGGTGGCCTCGGCGGCGGCGGCGTCCTGCGACGCCGCCTGCGCGGCGCGGCGGGCTCTTCGGCCGCCGCGCCCGCCCGTGAGCCAGGCGTACGGCGTCGGCAGGTAGCGGCGGACGGCCGCGCCTACGGCCACCACGATCACCACGGTCAGGATCGCGGAGCCGAAGTACACCGTGAGCATCGCCGCGTCGCCCGGCCCGAGCTCGTGCAGCCCGATCCGCTTGAGGATCGTGAGCAGCGGCTCCTGGGCGGCGAAGATGAAGAAGCTGAACGGCAGGAGCAGCACGACGAGCCTCCTGCCCTCGAGCGGCTTGAGGTACGTCTCGTACCCGAACCAGACGGCCGCCATGGCCATGCACATGAGCGCCTTGTGCAGGCCGTGCGTCCAGGGCGTCGAGATCTCGCGGAGGAAGGCGGTGTAGAGGACGCAGGCGAGGATCCAGGCGGGGAACACGAGCCTGCCCACCCAGGCCGGCGGCGTGAGCGTGACACCGCGCCGCCGCTCCAGCGCGACCAAGGCTCCGAGGGTGAAGAACGTGAGCCCCTTCCAGTCGTTCCAGTTGCTGGCCGGAGTGCCCAGGAACCAGAGCAGGGCGAACGGCAGGAGGGTGAGCCAGCGGAGGGCGCGAGCCGGCCAGTACAGCAGGGGTGCGATCGCGAAGCACACGATGAGCGTCTGCAGGAACCAGAGCGGATACGCCACCGGGTGGAGCAGCAACTTGTCGGCGAGGCGGGCCACGCTGACCTCGCCGAGGAAGTCGCGGGTGAAGTAGGCGGAGGACCAGGGTAGGGCCTGGAGGACAAGGTAGATGACCAGGCTGACGGCGCTCCACAGCAGGAACGGCACGACGACGGTGCGCAGCCGGCCGGCGTACTTGCGCCTGTAGTCGGACCAGACCGGCTGCAGGTTGTGGAAGAAGAGGAAGCCGGAGATGGCGAAGAGCATGGCCGCCGGCCACCGCGTGAGCGCCTGCGAGATGAGGTACTGGACGAACCCGACCACGTCGGCCTCGCCACGCAACTCGGCGGCGTTCTCGCCGGGGCCGAAGCGGCTGGACATGTTGTAGGCGTGCACAAAGACCACGGCAGTCACCGCCAGGAGCGTGACCAGCCGCAGTTTGGCGCTCAGCGTCGTGGTGACGCGGTAGGACTCGAGCTTGGGAAGAGGCATGCGCGTCAGCTTATCCCGTGAGCGCCTTACCCTGTGAGATGCTCGACGAGGATCTTGACGCCGATCGCGATGAGGATGAGGCCGCCGACGACCTCCATGCGGCGCCCGAGCAGCCCGCCGAAGCGCTTGCCGAGCTCCATGCCGATGATGGTCATGACGCCGGCGACGACGCCGATGACGAGCGCCGGCCACCAGATGCTGGTGCCCAGCAGCGCCAGGGAGAGGCCGACGGCCAGGGCGTCGATGCTGGTGGCGACGGAGAGCATGACCATCCGCCAGCCCTTGGTGGGGTCGCAGACCTCAGCTTCCTCGTCATGCTGGAACGCCTCGTAGATCATCTTGCCGCCGATGAAGGCGAGCAGGCCGAACGCGATCCAGTGGTCCACGGGTTCGATGTACTCGGACACCGTGCGGCCGGCGAGCCAGCCGATGATGGGCATCAGCGCCTGGAACAGGCCGAAGTGCCAGGCGAGCCGGAAGACCTGGCGCGGGGTGGCGCCGCAGAGCTGCAGCCCCGCACCGATGGCCACGGCGAAGGCGTCCATGGCGAGGCCGAGGGCGATGCCGAGGAGGGTCAGCGTCGACATGGACCGGAGGGCGTCAGTGCGACTGCATCGGCGAGGCCGACTGCGACGGCGACTCCGACGGGCTCGGGGACGGGCTCGGCGAAGGCGGCTGCGGCTTGGGCATGCGGTACTTCTTCAGCAGCAGGATGGTCTTGTCCGAGAGGATGCTCTGGTACTTGACCCGGCCCGGCTCCACGAGGTGGAAGATGTCGAAGAAGTCGCGGTCCTTGAACCCCGCCGCGGCGTTGAAGTGCAGCCAGGGGATGTCGTAGCGCCGGGCGAGGGCGGAGCAGCCGGCGTGGTACCGGGACACGGGCCCCGCGAACGACGAGCCGATCACGGGGAGGTCGCGCGGGAGGTCGACCAGCGCGACACGCAGGTGGCGCCGCTTGCAGGTGCGGATGATCTCCTCGAGCACGCCGAGCTCGCTGGAGACGTTGGCCTGGAACTCCGGGTAGCGCGCCGAGAGCCAGTACGAGACGTAGTAGCGCTTGGCGGACCGGCTCTGGATGTCGTTCTCGTGGTAGACGTGCTGCGTGTAGTTCCGCAGCGCTTTGGGGTGAGGCAGGGTGATGTTCGCCGGCCGGACCGGAAGGCAGAAGCGGCCGAGGTTCACGCCGATGTAGACGATGGTCGGCACCTTGGCCGGCAGGAGCTTGACGAACTCCAGGTCCTGAGCGTAGGAACGGTGCTTGGAGCCGAGGTTGTAGGCGTCGACCACGTAGTCACTGCGCCGCGCGATCTGCCGCTCCCAGTCATCGTCCAGCACGGTGGCCTCGCGCGTCGAGGACCCGCCGAGCAGCACGACCAGGGGCACCTTGGGGCGTTTGGCGCGGAGGTTGGCGACGACCTGGACGCAGTGCTGCCAGTCCCGGCCGTAGTCGTTGCCCCGGAGCTCCTCGCCCACGGGGGCGATGAGGTCCGGGGCGAAGGTCGCGGCCGGCGCCGGGTCCGCGCCGAGGGCGGCCACGACCGGCGCGCCGTCGTCACCGGCGCGCGCAGGAGCGGCGATGAGCGTGAGCCCCGCCAGGCCGGCGGCCAGGAGGACGATGAGCAGCAGCCTGGCCACGACGCGGACGCCGCGGTTGCGGAGTGCCTTACGAGCCGCCGCCATCGAACCCGTACAGCTCGAGCAGGGCCGCCGTCTTGGCGCTCAGCTTGCCCTGCCACACCTTGCGGCCCGGCTCCACCAGGTGCCAGAGGTCGTAGAAGTCGGAGTTGGGGACGCTCGCAAGCTGCGGCACCCACTTGATCTTGTACTTCGCTGCGAGCTGCTTGCACTTGTCGCGGTACTTGGCGGCGGGGGCGTTCAGAGAGCTGCCGATGACCGCGGAGTTCCGCGGCAGCTCGAGCAGCACGGGCCGGAACAGGCGCTTGCCGCTCTCGTCGTTGACCGCGGCGCACGCCTGGATGAGCTTCTCCAGGAGGGCGGCGTTGTTGCTGAAGTTCGCCTTGTAGACGGGGTACCGATCGGCTAGCCACTGCCGGACGAGCGCCTTCTTCTTCGTCGTGCTGAGGATCTTCGACGCCGAGTAGGAGTGCGGCTGCTGCAGGGTGATCTCACCTGCGCCGGGGGCCGACGAGGGCAGGGAGATGGTGGCGGACTTCTGCGGTGAGGTGAACGAGCCCAGATTGACGCCGACGCAGATGATGGTCGGCACCTTCGGGAGCTTCTTCACGATCGCCAGGTTCTGGGCCATGGTCCGGTTGTGCGAGCCCATGTTCCAGGCGAGGGTCTCGGGGCCGCCCGCAGCGACGATCTGGCTGCGCCAGCTCGAGTCGCTGATGGTCGACTCGCGAGCCGCCGAGCCGCCGAGCAGGACGACGACCGGCTTGGTGGGCGCTTCTGCGCGCATGTACGCGAGAGCGGCGCGCACGCGGTCCCAGTCGCTGACCTCCCCTCCCTTGGCGTCGGCGGCGCCGTCGCCGGCCGCGCCGGAGGCGCTCGCGCTCGAGCCGTCGCCGGATCCGGCCGGACTGCCCAGGGATCCGCCGGACGCCTGCGCGGAGCAGGCGGCGACGAGCAGGGCAGCGAGGACGAGTACGGCGAGCAAGGCGAGCGGGACGCGCGTGCGGCGGCGGTGCGAGGTCATCTTCCCTCCGGGTCGGTAGCCCTCGACTTTAGCAGGAAGACGAGCGCCCCGCCGCCGTGTAGGCTTCGTGCCATGGAGAACCGCCACACCTCCTCACAGTTCATGGCCGGCGGGGAGCGCCTGCACCTGCAGGCGTGGCTGCCGGCCGGCCCGGACCTGGAGCACCCGCCGGCGCCGTCCGCGGCGATCGCCGTGGTCCACGGGTACGGCGACCACGGCGGCCGCTACGTCTGGTTCGGCGAGGACATGGCCGCGCGCGGCTACGCCGTGTACGTGTACGACCTGCGCGGCCATGGGCAGTCGTCGGGCAGGCGCGGCCAGGTCAAGCGGTTCGACGAGTACCTCGACGACACCGCCGCGTATCTCGACGAGGTCCGCCGCCTGCAGCCGGACGCGCCTCTGTTCCTGCTCGGGCACAGTCTGGGAGGCCTCATCTGCTCGCGGTTCGCCGAGGAGCGCACGCCGGAGGTGCGCGGCCTGGTCCTCTCGTCGCCGTTCCTGCAGCTGGCCGAGGCGGTGCCGCCGGCCAGAGTCGTGGCCGCGCGGGCGATGGCCAAGGTGTGGCCCCACCACGACATCGGCAACACAGTGCGGGCCGCGCAGCTCTCCCACGACCGGTCGGTGGTGGAGGCCTACGTCACCGACCCGCTCGTGCACCACGTCGCGCCGGCGCGGTGGGCGGCGGAGACGCTGGCCGCGCAGGACGCGGCCATGGCAGCCGCCGAGAGCATCTCGCTGCCGCTGCTGGTGCTGTACGGCACCGAAGACCAGGTGGTCGACTTCGCCTTCATCGAGGCGCTCTACGCCCGGGCGTCGTCGGCGGACAAGAGCATCGAGCGCTACGAGGGGCTCTACCACGAGTGCTTCAACGAGACGGAGCGCGCGCGGGTCTTCGAGGACCTCGCGGCCTGGCTCGCGGCGCGTCTGTAGTCGCGGGCGGGCCGCGACGCCGACCGGTCCGCCGTCCTACGTCTCCGCCGGGCGTCCCGCCGTGCTCATGTAGATGACCGGCTCCACGTCCGGGTCCACGCCCAGGAGCGCCGCCGCCTCCTCGTCGAAGAAGGCGGCGATCTGGCAGGTGCCGAGGCCCAGCGCCACCGCCGCGAGCGCTACGTTCTCGGCGATGTGGCCGGCGTCGAGCAGCACGTAGCGCGCGAAGCGCTCCCCGTACTTCCAGCGCGAGCGCTCCAGCACTGCCGTCCACACGAACACCGCCTGCGCGTCCGCGCAGATGCGCTGCCCGAGGGCGGCGTTCGCCACGGGCACGCGCAGGTCGGCGACCACGAGGCGCTCGAGCGCGCGGCTCAGGACGTCGTAGTGGTACAGGCCGCTCTCGAGGCCCTCGACACGGTTGGCCACCACGTAGTGCTCGACGGGGAAGAGGCCGCCGGCCGACGGCGCGGTGCGGAAGGCGAAGCCCTGCTGCCGCGCCGTGACCCCGGCGGCCGCCCACAGCAGGGCCGAGAGCTCGCCGAGGGCGAGCGGCTCCGGCCCGTACGCGCGCACGCTTCGCCGCCGCGCCAGCGCGTCGAACAGCGTGCCGCCGTCGAGCGCGGGCTCCGGCAACGGCACGCGCGCGGCGTCCGGATACGTCTTGAACCACGCCGGCTGGTGCGCCCAGTCCATGCGCCCGCCGACGAGGCGGTCGCGGCTGTGCCGCGTCTGCCTCAGGTACGCCTGGCCGAGGTCCTCGGCCTGCCCGGCCGCCCTCGGCGTGCGCGCGTCCTCGCTCACTCGTCGCCGCCCTTCGCCCGGTACGGCGTGGGGATGAACTCCACGGAGGGCCGCCGCTGGCTGCGCCGCGGGTAGAGGTTCATGAGCTCGTAGACGAGCTCGGGCACGTCCCCGGAGACGGGCAGCCCGAGCCGCCCGGCCTCCTCCAGCCGGATCGGGTAGTCGTGCGTCCAGCGGCCCTCGCTGAGCGTCGCCGCCAGCCGGTCCGCCTCCTCGTCGGGCACGCGCCCATCCAGCAGTTCCCGCGCCGTGGCGCGCACCTGGTCTATGGCCTTGCGCGCCACGTCACCCAGGATCAGCGTCTCGTCGTCCCGGTTGGGGTTCTCCTGCTCCAGCGCCTTGAGGATCGAGGCCGCCGGCCACGACCCGCGCGGCAGGCTGCCGAGCTGCGGGTCCACAGGGCCGAGCACCGCGTCGGGGTCCATGAGGATCGCGTCGGCGGCCAGGGCGACCAGCGTTCCGCCGGACATCGCGTAGTGCGGCACGATCACCGTGACCTTGCCCGGGTGACGCTTGAGCGCGTAGGCGATCTGGTCGCTGGCGAGCACGAGGCCGCCGGGCGTGTGCAGCAGCAGGTCGATGGGCATGTCGTCCGGCGTGAGCCGGATGGCCCGCAGCACCTGCTCCGAGTCGTCGATGTCGATGTAGCGGCCGAACGGCATGAAGAGGCCGAATCCCTCCTGCCGGTGGATCAGCGTGATGAGCCGCGACTCCCGCCGCCGCTCGATGTCCTGGATGAGGCGGCGCCGGCGCCGGTCGCGCCGCCGGCGGAAGTACTGTGGCAGGAGCCACAGCAGCGCCACGGCGATGACGACTGCGAGGAGGATCCAGGAGCCCATGCCCGGCCCTCAGCGTTTCGGCGAGGAGGCCGGGTCGACGTGGAAGGCCGCGAACTGGTTCCGCAGCGCGGCCTGCGCGTGCATCTCCCCGGTCCTCGCGAGGTCCCGGCGCCGGCGCCACGCGAGGCCGGCCTTCGTCTCCTCGGGCGGGCTGGGCGGCGGCGTGCGTACGCCGACCACCCTCCCGTGACGGTCGGTCACGAGCGGCTCGTGCTCCGGAGGCTTGATGCGGTGACGACCGAACATGCCGGTACTCTTCCCACGCCGCGCGGCCGGGATGCATGGGCGAGGTCGCCGCGTGGTAGCATTCAAGTGCTACAGGACTACGCGACGGAGGAATCCGATGACGCACGAGCTCAAGCTCCGCCGAGCCGGCGGCTCGATCAGCGCCACGCTGCCCAAGGACATGGCGGAGCGGCTGCACCTCACGGCCGGCGACAGGGTGCTCGCCGTTGAGACCGAGAGAGGCATCCTGCTCACGCCCTACGACCCGGAGGTCGAGGAGGCGCTCGCGATCGCCGGCAAGGTGGCCGGGCGCTACCGCAACGCGCTGCGCGAGCTGGCCAACTAGCCGATGGCGCCCGCCCGCGGAGAGCCGCGCTGGGTCGACCGCCTGGTCGTCGAAGCGGTGCAGTTCGACCTCGTCCGCGAGCACGGCGGCATGCCCGGTCTGCGCGACGAGCACGCCCTCGAGGCTGCCCTCGCCCGGCCGCGGCAGCGCAGGGCCTATCGACCCGAGGCCGACCTCGCCGAGCTGGCGGCGGCCTACTGCCACGGCCTGGCGGCCGGACATCCATTCCACGACGGCAACAAGCGCATCGCCTTCGTGGCGATGGCCGTCTTCCTCGAGCTGAACGGAGTCGTGTTCGAGACTGACGAGGCCGACGTGGTCACCCACATGCTGGCCCCGGCGGGGGGCGATCTGGCTGAGAACGCGTTCGCCGACTGGATCAGGGCGAGATGCACTCCGGCCTGAGTCAGGCGTCGATCGAACCGAGAGGAGCAACATGTTCAGAGGGATGAGGCGCAAGCGGCAGCTGCTCCCCGAGGCGGAGACGATCGCGATGCTGGAGTCCTGCACCTCGGGGGTCCTGGCGGTGCAGGGTGACGACGACTATCCATATGCCGTCCCCCTGAGCTTCGCCTACGAGGACGGCAGGCTCTACTTCCACTCCGCGAAGGCCGGCCACAAGATCGACGCCATCGGGCGCAGCGAGAAGGCGTCGTTCTGCGTCATCGCCGCGGACGACGTCGTGCCGAGCACGTTCACCACGCACTTCCGCAGCGCCGTCGTCTTCGGCCGGCTGCGGATCCTCACGGAGGACGGCGAGAAGAGGCACGCCCTCGAGTGCCTCGCGAGGAAGTACTCACCCGACTTCATGCACGCGGCGGACGCCGAGATCGACGGCGAGTGGAAGAGGACGTGCGCGTTCGAGCTCGCGGTCGAGCACATGACCGGCAAGGCCGCGATCGAGATCGTCAGAGAGAGCGCGTAGAAGGGTCTCCGGCGGATCTCCCGGCCGCCGAGTCCGGAGCGCTCAGTCCTTGCCGGTCAGCTTGAAGTAGTCCTTGGCGGCCTTGCTGATCGTCTTCGACTTGCGCTCCCTCTCGGCGCGAAGACGTCCGTCCGCCCTGGCCGCCACCTCCTGCGCCTCGGCCAGCAGCTTGTGGTAGCTGGCCAGACGCTCGGGCTCCAGGGATCCCGACTCGACCGCGGCCCGGACCGCGCAGCCCGGCTCGTGGTCGTGTGTGCAGTCGCGGAACCGGCATGACTGGGCAGCCTCCTCGATGTCCGGGAAGACCGAGGCGATGCCCTCCTCCGACCCGGTCAGGCCCAGCGCCCGGAGCCCCGGAGTGTCGATGAGCACGCCGCCTTGCGGCATCTGGATCAGCTCGCGAGCGACGGTCGTGTGGCGTCCCCTTCCGTCGCCGACGCGCACCTCGCTCGTCGCCTGTCTCTGCTCGCCGAGGAGCCCGTTGATGAGCGTGGACTTCCCCGCGCCTGAAGGCCCGACCAGAACCGCGGTGCGATCACCGGTGATGTACGCCAGGAGCAGGTCTGCGCTGTCGCCCGAGAGGGCGTTCGTGATGAGCACGTCGACGCCGAGCGCGACCGACTCGACCGCCGAGCGCGCCGCCTCCGGGTCGGCGGAGAGGTCCGCCTTGGTGAGCACCACGACCGGAGAGGCGCCCGAGTCCCACGCGAGAGAGAGCTCACGCTCGATGCGGCGGAGGTTGGGCGGGTCGGCGATCGGGTGCACGATGAACACCGTGTCGATGTTGGCGGCCAGCACCTGGACGTCGGAGGCCCGGCCCGGGTCGCCGCGGGTGATGGCGCTGGCGCGCTCGAGCACGGCCTCGATGAGCGGGGCGTCGAGATCGTCGCCGGTGAGCACGGCCACCCAGTCACCGACGGCCGGCATCTCGGCCGTGCCGCGAGCAGCCTTCAAGAGACGGACGGAGAGCTGCGCAGGGGCGATCCCGGCCGGCGTGGCGACCAGGGAGCTGCCGCGGTCGCTGCGGATGACGCGCGCCGGCGTGAGACCCTGCTCGTCGAAGGGCTCGAAGAGCGCCTGCCAGCGCGGGGAGTAGCCGAGCGCTTCGAGTGCTGGGATGTCGGCCAACGAGACCTTTCTGCTCACGAGCGGTGGGGCCGGCGCGCCGCGCAGGACCGGCGCCGGCCGCAGCTTGAGGGTACTACAGCAAGCGCCAGGCGTGTCGCTCGCCGGCGCCGGTCAGCGCTTGCGCTGTCGCCCGTGCCAGCTCACGTGCGCTTCGGCCTCTTCGGCTTCGGCGCGGGCAGGTCGCGCACACGTGAGCTCGATGAGCCCGGTCATCCACTCGCGGTCGTCGAGGTGGTCCTCGATCAGGAAGGCCGGCTTGGCGCCCGGGTAGGGCGGCGACTCGACGGGCGCGCCGATGAACGCCCGGCCGCCCGGCGTCGGCTTCACGAACAGCTGGTCGTCGCAGACGAGCGCGACGAGCTTGTCGTCGCAGTAGATCGCGAACTCGCCGAACATCTTGCGCGATCTGATCCGCCCGGCGTCGCGCATCTGGTCGCACACGTACTCGACGAATCCCAGGTCTGAGGCCATTGCTCCTACTCTCGCCAGTGTTCCGGTCTGTCCAACGCTTCCGCACACGCTACAACCCCTCGAACGGATCCGATGATGTCTGGACGAAGCGCCCGCACCATCCAGGCGTCCTCCGGGGAGACAGGGTACGGAGCCACCAATCCGAGATGACTCGCGGGTTCGAAGCCGTGGCGAGGATAGTAGCTGGGGTGCCCGAGCACGAAGACGAGATCGACCCCCGACTCGCTGAGCCGACGGACGCCCTCCTCAGTCAGGCGCCCGCCGATGCCCATGCGCTGAGCGTCGGGCACGACCGCCAGTGGGGCCAGGATCGAGACAGTGACGTCGTCCGGCGCACCGTCCAGTCGCGCGGCGGTGAACATCACGTGCCCCACCGGGCGATCACCGTCCCATGCGAGCAGCGAGAGAAGTGGCCGCGCGCTCGGGTCGTCAACCAGATCGCGCACGAGACCCGCCACGTCCTCTTCGCCGAACGCTTGACGCTCTACTCCCAGCACGTGTTCGAGATCGGAGGCGGTGGCCTCAGCGATCCGCACATCACGCGCCAGGTTCATGCGCCACGTCGGTCGAAGGCATCTCTGGCTTCAGTTTCACGGTCACCAGCTCCTCAACGGCCGCCAGGTCCTCCCGGTCGGTGACCAGCACCTTCACTGGGCGACCTTCGACATACGGCTTCGCGGATCGGATGGTCGCATGAAGCTCTGGTCGAACCCGACCGGCAAGCGCTGCATCGGTCGCGCGCTGCCCAAGGATCACGGTCACCTCGAACTGGTCGGCTTGCGGGATCAGGTAGAACAGCGTGCGCTCGCCCTTGCCGACCTTCAACACCCATGGCCCTTTCTTGCTGTACCGCTTCCACTCGCAAGTGACTCCGGCCCGGTCATGGGCGAGTGCCTGGAACGCCTCATGGGACCTGCCCAGAAGGCTGACCAGTTCGTCGTCGCCCGGCGGCCTGCTGTCGTGCGCGGAACTTGACGTTGCCTTTGCCACAGGAGCACCTCCGCACGGAGACTACCTCACCGGACGCAGAGCAGAACGTCCAACTCAGCGCCCACCCCTGTCGGTCGCGCCCAGCGCTATCCCTGCCGGTCAAGGTCGACGAGCACTGCGCGGGCGTCGTCGGCGTCGGCGGCGGAGACGCAGAGCTCCGCGGGACCGAAGACGTCGAGGCCGGTGAGTTGCTGCAGGTGCTCGCCCGAGGCGACGAAGGGGATCCCGGCGGAGCGCAGGAGCGACTCGGCGAGCGGCAGGCGACCGCGCTGCGTCGAGCGGTAGACGCAGACCGGATCGGTGAGCGCTGCCGGACCGCGCCCGGCCGGCTCTGGAGCGACCGCGGGCTCCGCGCCGGGCTCCGGCTCCGCGCCGGGCTCGACCAGGTCGACGAGGCAGTCCGAGCAGCGCGTGAATCCGGCCTGGTATTCCGCGCCGCAGTTCGGACAGATCATCCTGCACCTCTCTACCTAGACTCCGAATGATCGTCGCTGGGACTTCGCTGGGCCAGACGTGCGGTCATCACAGGTCCGTCGACGATTCCGGCGCATCGTCCTGCTTCATCCCATCCAGCCGCAGCGTAGTTCGACGCGTCGCCGTGCGAGCCCCCGGCGCCGACATGCTTGTCACCGATCTGCGCGCCGTTCCGTATGACGTACACCAGTGCCATGGCGTGGCCGCGACCTAACCCGTAGTCGGCCTTGAGCCATGAGACGATCTCATCTGCCTTGGTTGCCGGATCGTCGTAGCCCCGTTCCGCGGCCAGGGCGATGAACTCGTTGGGGGTCTTGCCGGTCTTCGCTTCGATGTTGTCCAGATAGGCCTGAAACGACATAGCCCAGCTCCTCGCTCTCGACTGCGCCGGCGGTGGTGTACTCACTACCCACAGGTCCCGGGAGTCACGCAGGTGGGGCGAAGAGCCGAGGGGGAGCTAGAGCAGCCGGCTGAAGTCGCCGGTGCCCCAGGGCGAGGCGCCGACGGCGCGGGCCACGGCCTCGGAGTCGTTGCCGCGCTTGAGCGCGTCGAGGATGCCGCCGTAGTAGCCGTTCTTGAGCGTGATCATCGTCGCCTCGAGGCCCTGCTTCCAGCTGGTGTAGGCCTTGACCCCGACCGAGTTGAACACCGTCGCTCCCGGCATGCTCTGGGTGGTGTTGAGCGGGTTGTAGTAGGCGGTGTTGTACCAGTGGCCGCCCTCGGCCATCTCCCAGGCGGTGACGGCGGCCACGTTGTCGGCCGTCACCGGGAACCGCATCGCGACGAGCAGCGCCTTGGCCCACGAGAGCTGCGTGAACTGGCCGTTCTTGGACATCGCCAGCGCCGCGCCCAGCCCGCCGCTGGCGAGGATCTTCTTGATGCGCTTGGTGACGTCCTGGAGGATCGCCGTGCGCTCGGCGAGCTTCTGGTCCAGCTCGATCTTCTGCTGCTGGACCTCGCGCTCCGCGACCACGGCCTCCTCGTGCTCCTTCTCGACCTCGCGCTCGAGGCGCCGGGCCTCGCGCGCGAGCACCTGCGCCTCGTTCTCGGTCTTGCGGTCCTGGTCGGCGATCGCGCGCTGCAGCGAGCGGAGGGTGTCGATGTCGGCCAGGCTCTGGATGCTGGAGAGGATGTCGAGCCAGTCGAAGTCGCCGGTCTTGTAGAGGATCGCGGCGCGCTTGGCGAGGATCGCGCGCTGCAGGTCGAGGTCCTGCTCGCGCGCGCCGGAGTTCGCGGCGCGTGAGGTTGAGGCGCTGGTTGACCTCGTCGAGCTTGGCCTGCGCGTCGACGACCTTCTGGCCCACGGTCTGGAGTTCCTCCTGAAGGTTGGCCATCTCCGTGCGGGTGCGCTTGGCCTCCTTCTGCAGCTGGAAGAGCGAGGGAGCGGCCGCCGCCGGCGGAGCGGCCACGGCGGCCGCGAGCACCAGGGCCGCCGCGAGCACGACGACCAGCAGCGCGGCGGCCGCGACCAAGCGGCGCGCGCGCGAGCTTGCGCTGTGTCGCGTGCTGGATGTGGGTGGTGTGCTCGAGGTGGATCATCTCGCCGTCCTGCGCGCTCACTGGTACGGGTATCGGCCCGGCCGGGCGCTCCTTGACCGCTGGACAGGCCGGCGCTGCGCACCGGCCTGTACGGGAGGCTTCGCGCCGCGGGCGCGAATCCCTCTCCCCAGAGGGTAGCGGCCGGCGCGCCGCGGCGCGAACCGTCGCTCCGGCGAGCCGCGGACCGCGGCCGGTGAGCGACCGCCCGGCTCGTCTCCGGCGATAAATATGACAAATTGCATATGTTTTATTGTGAATGGCGGCGCGCCGGTGGGTAGGCTCTCCGATATCGCTTGCCAGCGAGGGGAGTGCGCCGCACTCCCTTCTCAGAACCGTCCGCCGGGGAGCGGACGTCACGCAGGAGGAAGCAAGATGAAGACCCTGCTCGGCGAGGACCCAAGAGCCACCTGGCGGCTCATCTTCGGGCTCATGCTCGCCTTCGTCGCTCAGTCCTGTTCGTCCTCGCCGTCACCGCCACTCCGGCGCAGGCGGTCCCACTCCCCGGGGGTTCTCTCGACCCGGCCACCATCCCCAAGTACCAGGAGGCCCTGGTGATCCCGCCGGCCATGCCGCGCACGCAGGTGATCAACTCCAAGGGCAAGCGGGTCGACTACTACGAGATCGCCGTCAAGCAGTTCGAGCAGTACATCCTCCCGATGGGCTGGTCGCAGACCAACGCCATCGGGCCGACCACCGTGTGGAGCTACGGGTCCATGGTCGACCCCCGGCCGGTCGCCGAGGGCGGGACGCTCAACTACCCGGCCCTGACGATCGAGGCCAAGCGGGACAGGCCGGTGCGCGTGAAGTGGATCAACGGCCTGGTGGATGAGAGCGGCGAGCTACCTGCCGCACCTCTTCGCCGTCGACCAGACGCTGCACTGGGCCAACCCTGCCGGCGGCCCGGGCGGCACCGACACGCACGGGATGGACGGGATGCCCTACACCGGCCCCGTGCCGATCGTGACGCACGTGCACGGAGCCCACACCACCGAGGACAGCGACGGCTATCCGGAGGCCTGGTACCTGCCGGCGGCCAACAACATCCCGGCCGGCTACGCCTCCGGCGGCACGTTCTACGAGCAGTTCAAGCAGAAGGCCGAGGCCAGGCAGGGCCAGACCTGGGAGCCCGGCTCGGCCGTGTTCCAGTACCCGAACGACCAGCGGGCCACCACGCTCTGGTACCACGACCACTCGCTCGGCATGACGCGCGTCAACGTCTACGCCGGCCCGGCCGGGTTCTACCTGCTGCGCAAGGACGGCGACAAGGTGGCCGCCAAGCTGCCGAAGCCCGCTCCGCAGCGTGGGGACAAGCCCGGGACCAAGTACCGCGAGATCCCGATCGCGATCCAGGACCGCTCCTTCAACGCCGACGGCTCGCTGTACTATCCGGACAACCGCGCCTTCTTCGAGGGCCTGAACGTGCCGGGGCAGTCGCCGCAGTTCCCCGGCGCGCCCGAGCTCCGCATCCCGTTCACCCCCGACATGGCGCTGGACGGCGAGATGAGCGACATCTCGCCGCAGTGGATCCCCGAGTTCTTCGGCAACACCATGGTCGTGAACGGCAAGACCTGGCCGTATCTGAACGTCGAGCAGCGGCGCTACCGCTTCCGGCTGCTGAACGGCGCCCAGTCCCGGTTCCTGATCCTCAAGATGAGCAACGGCATGCCCTTCACGCAGATCGGCAGCGAGGGCGGGTACCTGCCCAAGCCGGTCAGGCTGAAGGAGCTGCTCATCGCGCCGGCGGAGCGCGCCGACGTGATCGTCGACTTCAGCAAGGTCAAGCGCGGGCACGCGGATCGTCCTGCACAACCTCGGGCCGGACGAGCCGTTCGGCGGCGGCGAGGTCGGCGAGGAGTTCGAGCCGTCCGACCCGGGCACCACCGGCCAGGTGATGCAGTTCCGCGTCGGCAAGGCCACCTCGCGCGACACCAGCGCGAAGCCGCGCGACCTCAGGCTGCCGGCCATCAAGCGGCTGCCGCAGGGCCAGCGTGGTGCGCGACGTGAGCCTCAACGAGCTCGACTCGGCCACGGTCAAGGCGACCGAGGACGACGACGGCAACGTGGTCCTCGACCCGACGGGTGCGCCGTTCGGCCCGCAGGAGGCCGCGCTGGGCACGTGGATGGAGATGCCCGGTGACCCGATGGGCATGCCGATGCCGATGATGTGGATGGACGCGGTGACCGAGAACCCGGCGGTGGGCGCCGTCGAGGCCTGGAACATCCGCAACTTCACCATGGACGCGCACCCGATCCACATCCACCAGGTGCAGTTCCAGGTGCAGCGGCGCGTGGTCACCGACCCGATGATGTCGCCGCACGGCATGCTCGGGCGAGGGTGCGGTCATCAAGCCCGAGGCCTGGGAGACCGGCTACAAGGACACCGTCATCGTCTACCCGGGCGAGCTGACGCGGGTCAAGGCGAGGTTCACCCTCGCCGGGCTCTTCGTCTGGCACTGCCACATCCTCGAGCACGAGGACAACGAGATGATGCGGCCGTTCCGGGTCGGGCAGGCCCCCGTGGCCACCCCGCTCAGCACGCAGCCCTTGTGAGCGCATGAGAGGACGGAGGCCGCGCCCGCCGCAGCGGGGGCGCGGCCTCCGTCCGCGTACGGGCCGGGTCTGACCGGGCCGCCGCAGGCGTGCCCGGCGGGGCCGGCGGCGTCAGACGGCGGCGGCGGTCTCCTGCAGCGCCGCCCAGAAGGCCTCCACGTCCGCGCGTTCGGTGGCCTGCGTCCCGACGGAGGCGCGCTGGATCAGCCTGCCCTTGAGCACGGAGGTGCCGTAGAAGAAGCGGCCCTCGGCGTTGACACGCTCGACGATCGGCCGCGTTGTGCGCGGCGAGCGCGTCCTCGTCGCCGGCGATCGCCGGCGGCACGTGCCGCAGGCACACGGTCTGGAGCGGCGCCGGCGCGAGCAGTTCCCACTCCGGCGCCGCGACGACCTGGTCCGCCAGCCACTCGGCGTTGCCGATGTCGCGGCGCACGCGCGCCTGCAGCCCCTCCACGCCGTGCTCGCGCAGCAGGAACCACAGCTTGAGCGCGCGGAAGCGGCGGCCCAGGGGGATGCCCCAGTCGCGCAGGTTGCGCACCACGTCGTCGTGGGCGGTGCGCAGGTAGCTCGGGTTCGGTGCTCATCACGCGCACGAGGTGCTCCGGGTCGCGGACGTAGTAGGCGGAGAGGTCGAACCCGGTGCCCATCCACTTGTGCGGGTTGAAGACGACGGAGTCGGCGCGCTCGACGCCCTCCCACATCCAGCGGTACTCGGGGCAGATCATCGCCGTGCCGGCGAGGGCGGCGTCGACGTGCAGCCACATGCCGTGGCGCTCGCAGAGGTCGGCGATGCCGGCCACCGGGTCGAGCGCCGTGGTCGCGGTCGTGCCGACCGCGGCGACCACGGCGCAGGGCCGGCGCCCGGCCGCCAGGTCGTCCTCGACGGCGCGCTCCAGCAGGTCCAGCCTGAGCGCGTGCTCCAGGTCCGTCTCGATGAGGCGCAGGTGCTCGCTCCCGAACCCGGCGAGGAGCGCCGCCTTGGGGATCGAGCTGTGCGCCTGGTCGCTGGCGTACACCACCAGCGGCGCGTCCTCCGCCTGCAGGCCGCCGCGGTTCTGGCTGAACCCCGATGTCCGCTCCCGCGCGCAGAGCAGCGCCGTGAACGTCGAGGTGCTGGCCGTGTCCTCGATCACCCCGGTGAACGTGTCCGGCAGGTCCACCATCTGGCGCAGCCACTCCATCACCACGTCCTCGACCTCGGTGGCCGCCGGGCTGGTGAGCCAGCTCATCCCCTGCACGCCGAGCCCGGACGAGACGAGGTCGGCGAGCACCGACGAGAGGTCGCTGTTGCTGGGGAAGTAGGCGAGGAACCCGGGGTGGTTCCAGTGCGTGATCCCGGGCATGACGATGCGGTCGAGGTCGGCGACGATGCCTGCGAGGTCGCCGCCGGTCTGCGGCGGCTCGGCGGGCAGCAGCGCCGCCACCTCGCCCGGCTGCACGCGGCTCATCACCGGCAGATCGCCGATGCCCTCGCGGTAGTCGGCGATCCAGTCGACCAGCTCGTGGCCAAGGCTGCGGAACTCGTTGGTGTCCATCGGCGCTCCCTCGTCGTCTCGCCGAAGCCTACACGCGCTCAGCGACGGCGCGCGACCAGGACGTCGGAGCTGAGGAACCAGTCCGTGACGGGGAAGTGGGCCGTCACGGACCAGTCGTCCGGGTCGAGAAGTCCGCCGAGAGGGAGCGGGCGGCACCCGCCGAGCAGCGCGGGGCGCACCCGCCAGACGCCCTCCCAGAGGCGGGTGACGGCGCGCGCCGGCGGCGTGTGGCCCGGAGTGAGGCTCGCCAGGGCGAGCGCTCCTCCGGGCCGCAGCACCCGGTGCGCCTCGGCGACGAACGCGGCGCCGTCCTCGGGGCTCAGGAGGTCGAGGACGTAGGTGCTCACGACCCGGTCGGCCGAGCCGTCCGGCACGGGCAGCCGGATGGCGCCGTCCGTGAGCAGGACGCGCGCGCGGTCCGCCCAGGGCGCCAGGGCCGCGCTCGCGAGCGTGACCATCCGCGGGCTCACGTCGAGACCGACGTACGTCGCGCCGCCCGGCAGGCGCTCGCGCAGCAGCCGGGCGGCGAACCTGCCCGTGCCGCAGCCGAACTCGACGACCGCCTCGGCCCGGGCGAAGTCGCCCTGCTCCGCGAGCGCGTCGAGCGCGCGGCGCTCGCTGAGCGGCCGCGCGTCCTGCCCACGGCCGATCCGGTCGTAGAAGCGTCGCGCCTGCTCGCGGGGTGATGTAGTCCGTCATTGAGCTGCGAGTCTACAGCGGCGCCCCTCGCGACCGGGACCGCCGCTTGCCCTCGCCCGCTCCAGGCGCGACGATGTGGCGGTCCCACACCTGCGGCCGCCGCGGCGGCCGGCCCCATCCCGGAGGCTCCGCGTGCGCATCGAACCGTTCTTGGTCGAGCAGTGGATGAACGCCCACGAGACGACGGCCACCTGGAACATCGCCGAGACCTGCGTGCACTCGCTCACGCTGGACCAGCTGCTCGAGCTGAGCGGCGACGCCGACGGCGTGCTGCGTCGCCTCCGCGAGACCTGGCTGGGCTACGGGGACATCGTGGGCTCGCCGCGGCTGCGCGCCGCCATCGCGGCGCTGTACGGCGAGCGCATCACCGCCGACAACGTCCTCACCGCCAACGGCGCGATCGGCGCCAACTTCCTCGCCCTCTACGCGCTGGTGGAGCCGGGCACCACCGTGGTCAGCGTCCAGCCCACCTACCAGCAGCTCTTCTCGGTGCCGGAGTCGCTCGGCGCGGACGTCCACGTCGTGCGGCTGCGGGAGGAGGACGGCTATCTCCCGGACGTCGACGCCATCCGGGCCGCGACCGACGACCGGACCACGCTGATCGTGCTGAACAACCCCAACAACCCGACCGGCGCGCTCATCGACGAGCCGCTGCTCCGGGAGATCGTGGAGGTGGCGCGCGAGCGCGACGCGTGGCTGTTCTGCGACGAGGTCTACCGCAAGCTCGAGCACGAGCCGGGGACCACGGCGCCGTCGGTGGCCGACCTCTACGAGAAGGGCGTGAGCAGCGGGAGCATGAGCAAGAGCTACTCGCTGGCCGGCCTGCGCACCGGCTGGGTGGCCGGGCCGGCGGAGGTCGTGCAGCGCTGCCTCGACGTGCGCGACTACACGACGATCAGCGCCGGTGTGCTCGACGACGCCCTCGCGGCCGTGGCGCTCGAGCACATCGACGCGGTGCTCGAGCGCAGCCTCGGCATCGTGCGCGACAACCTGGCGGTCGTCGACGAGTGGATCGCGCGGGAGCCGCACCTGCGGTACGTCCGCCCGCGCGCCGGCACCATCGCTCTGGTCCACTACGACCTCGACGTCCCGTCGGTGGACTTCTGCCAGGGGCTCTTCGACTTCAACGGCGCCTTCGTCATGCCGGGCGCCGCCTTCGGCGAAGAGCACGCGTTCCGCCTCGGCTACGCGAGCGCCCGCGACGTGCTCGAGGGCGGGCTGGCGGCCGTCTCCGCGTACCTGCGGTCTCTGGGCGCCTGACGAGCGCCGCAGCGTCCCCGCGGTCCGAGCCGGCTCCCGGCGCCGCGACCCAGGCCGGCGCCACGGGAGCGGCACCACGCTGCTGCTCGTCGCCCGGCGGATCAGGTGGCGCGGAGACGTCTTCGAAAAGCGTATCTACAACGGAGATACTAGGAGGGCGGTGACCGCCGTGGTGTGGCCGGAGTGTATCTACGACGTGAGATACGCCAGGAGAGTGCTGTGCCGCGACACCGGCACACTCCCGCACCGACTCGGGCGCCGCCGTGAGCCGCCGCCGTATCGGCGTGGATTAGAATGCTGGGGATGGAGGACCGAGCGACAGAGGACGCGGGACAGAGGGCGCGGGGCTCAAGGACTCGGCGCCGCGCCGTACCTGGCTCGCGGCAGAGCGCACCTACCTGGCCTGGCTGCGGACGGCGCTCGGTGCTCTGGGACTCTCACTCGCCGTCGGCAGGCTGCTGCCGGCGCTCGTCGACGCCGACCACACCGCGTTCGGCGTGCTCGGCGCCGGCTACGGCCTGCTCGGCGTCTTCGTGCTCCTCCTCGGCGCGTACCGCGCCCAGCGCATCCGGAGCGCCCTCACGGCCGACAAGCCCGTGCCCACCGACTTCTGGGAGATCTGGGCGCTGACCATCTTCAGCGTCGTCCTCGCGGTCGCCACCATCGCTCTCGTCGTCGTGGAGGTCTGACACCCATGAGCCACTACGGCCCGTCGCGCGAACTCGTGGTCGAGGTCTGCCGCACGCTGCTCGACCGCGGCTACCTCAAGGCGACCGAGGGCAACGTCTCCGTGCGTGTGCCGGGCGAGGACTCCTACGCGATCACGCCGTCCAGCTACGACTACGGCAAGATGGAGCCCGGCGACATCTGCGTGCTCGGGCTCGACGGGCGCCACATCCTGGGCCAGAAGAAGGCGTCGATCGAGTCGTCGATGCACGCCGCCGTGTATGAGTTGCGCGACGACGTGAGCGTCATCATCCACACGCACCAGCCGTACGCGAGCGCGCTCGCGCTGATGGAGCGGCCGATCCCCGCCCTGTTCGACGAACAGGTGCGCTACCTCGGCCGCTCGGTGGACCTGGTCCCGTACGCCCCGTCGGGGACGGGGTTCCTCAAGAAGAACGTGACGAAGAAGGTCGGCAGCGGCGCCAACGCGTTCATCCTCGAGAACCACGGGGTGCTGGTGCTGGGCGGCAGCGCCGAGCAGGCCGTGCACAACATGGCGCTGCTCGAGAAGGTCGCGCTCGACTACCTGCTCGCGCTGCTCACCGACGGCCGCGCGGAGAAGGTGCCGCTGCCCATCCGCGAGGTCGCCTTCAACAAGCTGCGCAAGGACGAGAAGGAGCTCGCGCGGCAGGTGGAGGAGGCGCGCGCCGGCGCGCGAGGCGGCCGACGCTGCGCGCCCGCGAGGAGGAGCGCGCGGCGGATGCGGACGCCGCGGCGCGGGCGGCCGCAGGCGAGCCCGCGCCGGCGCCGGATGCTGCGGTCACGAAGGCCGACGGGGCTGCGCCGGCCGGCCCCGGCCGTCAGGCCGGCCCTGCCGGCGCCCAGCTCGCCGGCTACGCGATCAGCCGCTACCCGGACGTCCCGGCCGTCTACGAGCGGCTCGACGCGCTGGTCACGCAGCCGCTCCGCCCGCTCCGCCGCGACGCCATGGACGGCGTCCTCGCCTGGTTCGACGAGAGCTGCGGCCGCAGCAAGGAGCTCACCGACGCCGCCATGGAGCTCATCCCCGGCGGCGTCCAGCACAACCTCGCCTTCAACTACCCGTTCCCCCTGGCGATGCGCAAGGCCGAGGGCGCCCACCTGTGGGACCTGGACGGCAACGAGTACATCGACTTCCTGCAGGCCGGCGGCCCCACGGTCCTCGGCAGCAACTACGAGCCTCTCCGGCGGCAGGTGGCCGAGGTCGTCGAGGAGTCCGGCCCGGTCACCGGGCTGTTCCACGAGTACGAGCTCAAGCTGGCCGAGCTGGTCAACCGCCTCATGCCGTCGGTCGAGATGTTCCGCATGCTCGGCTCCGGCACGGAGAGCGTGATGGCCGCCGATCCGCGGCGCGCGCACCTTCACCGGCAACAAGTGGGTGGTCAAGGTCGGCGGCGCGTACCACGGCTGGAGCGACCAGATGGTCTACGGCCTGCACGTGCCCGGCACCTGGCGGTTCGAGGCCAAGGGCATCCCGTTCGGCGCCACGGCGAGGACGCGCGAGTTCTTCCCCAACGACCTCGACGCGCTGCGCAGGAAGCTCAAGCAGAACCAGCGGATGGGCGGCACGGCGGCGGTGATCGTCGAGCCGGTCGGGCCGGAGAGCGGCACCCGGCCGGTGCCGTTCGGCTTCAACGCCGCCGTGCGCGAGCTCTGCGACGAGTTCGGCGCGCTGCTCATCTTCGACGAGGTCGTCACCGGGTTCCGGCTCGGGCTGGGCGGGGCGCAGGGGTACTACGGCGTGCGCCCCGACCTCACCATCTTCGGCAAGTGCATCACCGGCGGCTACCCGATGGCCGGCGGGGTGGGCGGCCGCCGCGACGTGATGGCGAGCTTCGCCAGCGGCATCGGCGGCAAGACCGGCGAGCGCGCCTACATCGGCGGCACGCTGAGCGCCAACCCGCTGAGCTGCGCCGCCGGCTACTTCGCCATCACCGAGATGGAGCGCACGGGCGCGCCCGGTGCTGGCCGGGCATGGCCGGAGACAGGCTCACCGCCGGCCTCGACGCGCATCATCGAGAAGTACGACCTGCCCTTCGTCGCCTACAACCAGGGCTCGATCGTCCACCTCGAGACCTCGGGCGTGATGCTGCTCGACCTCAAGCATCCCGTCCGCTTCGCGAAGCAGATGAAGCCGCGCAAGCACATGATGGAGGAGATGGGCGCGGCCTATGCCGCCAACGGCCTCATCACGCTGGCCGGCTCCCGGATGTACACGTCGATGGCCGACACCGACGAGGTGATCGACGACGCGCTCGAGCGGTTCGAGCGCGTGCTCTCGAGCGTCGAAGGGGTCTGAGGCCGCCGCGCCCGAAGGGGCTCACGCCGCCACAACGTCAACCGGGTGATGTTTTGATGTTATGATGTCATGGCGGCATGCTCAGGCCATGGAGACCATCATGCGTACCACCCTGAATCTCGACGCCGAGGTGCTCGCGGAGTTCAAGCGGCGGTCGGCGGAGACCCACCAAACGCTCAGCCGGCTCATCGAGGACGCGCTGCGCGAGCATCTCAGCCGCGAGCGCGACGTGGCCGCGACCCGGCCGGTGGAGTTCCCCATCGTCGGTGGCCAGGGGCTCGCGCCCGGCGTGGACCTCTCGAGCAACGCCGCTCTGGCGCCGTACCTGTCCGGCACGCCGGGCGAGCCGGCGAGCGGGCGCTGAGAGCCTCCCCGTGCTCCTGCCGGACCTGAACGTCCTGATCTCCGCCCACCGCTCCGACAGCCCGATGCACGAGCCGTGCCGCGACTGGCTGCAGGCCGTCTTCGCGGGCGACGAGGCGTTCGGTCTGTGCGCTCCGGTGCTCATCGGTCTGGTGCGCATCCTCACGCACCCGCGAGTGTTCCGCCCGCCCGACACTCACGAGCAGGCGTTCGCCTTCGTCAGCTCGCTGGTCGCGCACCCGAACGCGCTGCTGCTCAACCCCGGCCGCGACCACCTCGCGCTGTTCGAGGGGTTCTGCCGGCGGGCGGATGCACGCGGCGACCTCGTCACCGACGCGTACCTCGCCGCCCTGGCCGTCGAGACCGGGGCGGTGCTCGTCAGCGCCGACAGGGACTTCGCGCTGTTCTCCGGGTTTCGCTGGCGAGAGCCCTAGCTCCGGGAATGGGGCGAACCGCTCGAGCGCCAGTTGACGTCACCGGCATCCTCTGTAAGTTACGTTGGGTGTGACTAACGTGCAGCAGTCCATCAATCGGTACATCCTTGCCGTCGACCTCGGCACGTCCGGGGCCAAGGTCGCGCTGATCGGGGTCGACGGGCGCGTGGCCGCCTGGGAGTTCGCGCCCGTCGAGCTGCTCGTGCTGCCGGGCGGCGGCGCGGAGCAGCGGCCGGACGACTGGTGGCGGGCCGTGGTCGCCGCCACGCGGCGACTGCTCGCCCGCCACGACGGTCCGGCCGTCGAGGTCGCCGCCGTGTGCTGCAGCACGCAGAGCGAGGGCACGGTGCCCGTGGACGAGTCCGGCGCGCCGCTCACGAACTGCATCCTCTGGATGGACATGCGCGGCGCGCCGCACCTGCGGCGGCAGTTCGGTGGGTTCCCGGCCATGCAGGGCATCAGCCTGCTCAAGGTCCGGCGCTGGGTGAAGCTCACCGGCGGCATGCCGTCGCCGACGGGCAAGGACCCGGCGGCCCACATGCTGTACATCCGCGACGAGATGCCGCAGGTGTACGAGCGCACGTACAAGTTCCTCAACGTACCGGACTACCTGAACCTCAAGCTCACCGGGCGCGTGGCCGCGAGCTATGACTCGATCATGACCGACTGGGTGACGGACAACCGGGACGCGGACGACGTCCGGTACGACGCCGCGCTCGTGCGCGACTGCGGCATCGACGGCGACAAGCTGCCGGAGATCGTCAAGTGCACCGAGGTGCTCGGCCGGCTCACGCCGGCCGCGGCCGAGGAGCTCGGGCTGGCGCCGGAGACGCAGGTCGTCGCCGGCGCCATCGACACCACGGCCGCCGCGGTCGGCGCCGGCACGACGGACGACCTTGCCGTGCACCTCTACCTCGGCACGTCGTCCTGGATGGCGGCGCACGTGCCGTTCAAGAAGACCGACGTGATCCACAGCCTCGCGTCGCTGCCGTGCGCGGTGCCCGGCCGCTGGCTGCTCACCGCGCTGCAGGCCACGGCCGGAGGAAACCTCACCTGGCTGCGCGACAACGTGCTCTACCACCAGGATGAGCTGCTGGCCGAGGCGGAGCAGCCGGACGTCTTCAAGATCTTCGACCAGATCGCGGGGCGCGTGCCGCCGGGCAGCAACGGCGTGCTGTACACGCCGTGGATCTGGGGAGAGCGCGCCCCGGTGGACGACCGGACGCTGCGCGCCGGCCTCCACAACCTCTCGCTGGCCAACACGCGCGAGGACATCGTGCGCGCGTTCTTCGAGGGCGTCGCCCTCAACACGCGCTGGCTGCTCGGGCCGGTCGGCAAGTTCCTGGGCCGGCCCGTCGAGAGCCTCAACCTGGTCGGTGGCGGCGGCCAGTCGGACGTCTGGGCGCAGATCGTGGCGGACGTGCTCGGGGTGACCGTCCGCCGCGTGCGCGACCCGATCCAGGCAAACGCCCGGGGAGCGGCGTGGATCGCCGCCGCCGGGCTCGGCGAGATCTCGTTCGGCGACGTGACGCGGCTCGTGGAGTTCGACGGCGAGTTCGAGCCTGACGCCGCGGCCCGTGAGGTCTACGATGCGAGTTACGAGACCTTCATCGAGATCCACCGACAGATGCGCCCCGTGTACAGGCGCATCAACCGCGGCGACCGGGGGACGACGTGAGCGAACAGGTGGCGGAGTACCGTGTGTACGGCTACCGCTGGGTGGTCCTCGGCGTGTTCATGCTGGTCAACGTCCTCATCCAGGTGCTCTGGATCAGCTACGCGCCGATCATCGCCGACGCCGCCGACTTCTACGGCGTGTCGCACCAGATGGTCAGCCTGCTGGCCATGGTGTTCATGATCGCCTTCATCCCGCTGTCGCTGCCGGCCGCCTGGGTCATCGACTCGCGCGGGTTCCGCACCGCGGTCGGGTTCGGCGTGGTCATGATGGGCGTGTTCGGCGTGGCGCGCGGCCTGGCCGGAGACAGCTATCCGCTGGTGCTCGCGAGCACCGTCGGCATCGCCGTCGCGCAGCCGTTCCTGCTCGACTCGTGGACCAAGGTGCCGGCCAACTGGTTCCCGGCCAACGAGCGCGCCACGGCCGTCGGGCCTGATCACCCTGGCGAGCATGCTCGGAGTGGCGGTCGGCATGGCCGTCTCACCGATCCTCGCCGGCATCATGTCCATCGCCGACATGCAGCTGGTCTACGGCGTCGCCGCCGCGATGTCCGCGGTGGCGTTCCTGCTCGTCGCCCGCGAGAGGCCGGCGACGGCGCCCGGACCCGCCGGGGCGGAGGTCCGGGCGCTCATGCTCGACGGGCTCAAGCACGCGCTCACCGTCAAGCCGTTCCTCGTCATCCTCGCCGTGGCCTTCGTCATCATGGGCGTCTTCAACGGGGTCACGACGTGGGTGGGTGACATCATCCTGCCGCGGGGGTTCGGCGCCACCGACGCCGGCGCCCTGGGCGCGCTCATGCTGGTCGCCGGCGTCGTCGGCGCGGTGGTCCTCTCGGCGCTGTCGGACCGGCAGGGCAAGCGCATCCGCTACCTGGTGCTCACGCTCACGCTCGCCATCCCCAGCCTGATCGGCGTGGCGTTCGTCTCCACCACCGTGCTGCTGTACGCGTGCGCCGCCGCGCTCGGGTTCTTCATCGTCGGCGCCCTGCCCATCGGCATGCAGTACGCCGCGGAGGTGACGTTCCCCACGCCGGAGGGCACCTCCAACGGCCTCGTCCAGCTGTTCGGCCAGTGCTCCGTCGTGTTCGTCTACATCATGGGCCCGCTGCGCACCGGCAGCGGGTCGTTCGCGGTGTCGCTGCTGCTGATGAGCGTGCTGCTCGCGGTGTGCGCCGTGGCTCGTCTCGCGGCTGCGGGATCCGTCCGCCGTGCTCGCGACCCTGCGTCGCGACGACGAGCGCGAGGCGCCGTCCGCCGCCGCGCCCGCCGGCGCCGACGCGCAGAGCCCGCCGGCACTATAATCCTGTGCGGGAAGTACTGGCGAGCGACCTGGGAGGGTCCGCGTGAGCACGACCGGCCCAGATGCCACCACCCCTGCGGCTGCCGCCCTCGAGATGAACGGCAGCGGCGACACCTCCGGCGACGGCCCCACCTCCGGCACCGGCGTCCGCAACGGCTCCGGCGTCCAGGGCGACGTCGCCGGCGGCGCGGACGAGGCGCCTCACCGCCGGCCGGGCCCCCGCGAGCGCCGGGCCTTCGTGGTCGCCACGCTCGCCATCGCGGTCTACCTCCTGCTGGCGTACCTCGTATTCGTGAGGCCGGGGGTGCACCGCGAGGACCACGTGCTCGCGGCGCTGCTGCCGGCCGCGATCCTCGCTCTCTTCGCCGAGCTCTACCCGCGCATGCCGGCCGGGGTGCGTGCGTCGCTCTGCCTGCTCATGGGCGTGTTCGCTCTGGTGAGCGGCGCCGTTGCCGTCGACCGGCTCCTCGTCGAGGGCGTGAGCGCCGGCGCGCTGGTCGGCGTGGTGCCGCTGGTCGCCGGCGCCGTCCTGCTCCCCCTCGGCGTGTGGATCGCCTGCGTCTCGCGCAAGCGCGGCGGACCGCTGTGGTGGACCGTCCTCCGCCGCGCCATCGTCGCCGTGGCCGCGCTGCTCGTCGTGTACTGGGTGGTCCTGCCCGTGGGCATGGCCATCATCGCCACCGAGCGACCGCACTCGGACGTCGAGGCGGCCGATCTCGGCCGTCCGTACGAGGACGTCACGCTGGTGACGCGCGACGGCGTCAAGCTCAGCGCCTGGTACGTCCCGTCGCAGAACCGCGCCGCGATCATCACGTTCCCGCGGGAGTGGACCATCGGGCAGGCGCGCATGCTCGCGAAGCACGGCTACGGGGTGCTCCTCGTGGACCCGCGCGGCTACGGCGAGAGCGAGGGCGACCCCAACGCCTACGGCTGGGGGTCGACCAAGGACATCGACGCAGCGGTGGCGTGGCTGCGCGGCCGGCCGGAGGTGCAGCGGCGGCGCGTCGGCGGCCTCGGCCTCTCGGTGGGCGGCGAGCAGATGCTCGAGGCCGCCGCCCGCAACACCGGGCTCAAGGCTGTGGTGAGCGAGGGCGCGGGCATCCGCTCGGTCCGCGAGGCCCTGCTCCGCCGCGGCCCCAGCCCCATCGAGCTGGCGCTGCAGTACCCGCAGGACCTCGTGCAGACGGTCTCGGTCTGGCTGCTCGGCGGCGAGGACGTCCCCATGTCGCTCAAGAACGCCTCGCTGCTCATCGGCCCGCGGGCCGTCCTGTTCATCTTCGGCGAGGACGGCCAGGAGGTCGAGAAGGCGGTCAACCCCGTGTACTACGACGCCGCCTTCGACCCCAAGAGCATCTGGGAGGTCCCGGGCGCCGGGCACACCGGGGGGTTCCAGGCGCAGCCCGAGGAGTACGAGCGGCTGGTGGTCGGGTTCTACGACAGGGTGCTGCTCGACCTGACGGAGTAGGCGGGCGCCCGGGTCGCGCCCGGCGCCGGTCAGCTCTCGCGCAGCGCGAGGAGCTGGGAGACCGTGACGAAGCGGTAGCCGTCGGCGGCCAGCGCCTTGAGGATGCGCGGCAGCGCCTTGCGCGTGGCCCCGCGGCTCTCGTACATCACGTGCAGCAGGATGATGTCGCCCGGGCGCCACGTTCTCGCGCACGTAGGCGACGAGTGCATCCGGGTCGTCGGCGATGCCCCCGATCGAGTCGGGCTCCAGCGTCCACATCACCGTGGTGCGGTCGTGCCGCCACAGGTACCACGGCGCCGCCAGCAGGCGCTTGCCGTTGGGTGGGCGGAAGTAGATGGGCCCGGCGTAGCCGGCGGCCCGGATCTCCGCGTCCGTGCGCTCGATCTCGCCGGCGATCGCGTCCTGCGACATCGCCAGCAACCGGGGATGCGACCACGTGTGGTTGCCGATCTGCTCGCCGGCCGCGACCAGCGCCTTCAGCGCCCCCGGCGCCTGCTCGGCGTCGTGCCCGGTGACGAAGAACGTGCCGACTGCGTCGTGTGCCTTCAGCGTCTTGATGACGCCGGCCGTGTGCTCGGACACCGGGCCGTCGTCGAAGGTGAGCGCGACCACCTTCTCGCTCGTGTGGACGTGCGTGACCAGCTCGCCGAGCAGCTGGACGTCGCGGGTCTTGGAGAGGCGGAACGCGCCGTAGCCGGTGACGGCGAGCGCCACGAGGACGACGGCGACGACGCGGAGAGCGGCGCGCGGGCGCGAGCGGGCCGCGCCGGCGAGGCGGCGCCACAGGAGCCAGAGCGCCGCGGCGATCACGGCCGCGACGAGCAGTGCCGGGACGACGTCGAGCATGCGCGGACCTTAGCAGACGGAGAGGCGCGCGTCGGTCGTCACCGCGTCCGGCCTGCCGCCCGGCGCCGCCGGCGCTATCGCGAGATCAGCCCCTCCAGCCGGCTGCCGATGTAGCCGATCGCGTTGAAGCCGGTGTGCGTGAGCCACGGCGCGAGGATGCTGCCGGAGCGCAGACGCAGCCAGCTGAAGAACATGCCGGCGACCCCGGTCGCGAGCACGACGAACGCCACCGCCGCCGCCTGGAGCAGAAGGCTGCCGCTCGTCGCCGACGCCCCCGGGTTGGTGTCCAGGGAGTTCAGCGTCGGCAGCACGTGCCACACGCCGAAGACGGCCGAGCTGAGCGCGGCGGCCACCCAGGGACGGTGCCGCTGCAGGAAGAGGCCCAGGAGCGCCCCGCGGAAGATGAGCTCCTCGGCCATCGCCGTCCCGATCGGGATGCGCAGCAGGATCGGTGTAGAGGGCCTCCGGCGTGCTCGCGTTGACGATGGTGGTGTCGCGGAAGAACTCACGCGTCCACGGGATCGCGAGGCCGAGCCCCACGGCGGCGGCGATGGGGATGAGCGTGAGGCCGCCGAGCCTGAGGCCGGCCAGCATGCGGTCGCGGGCCAGACCGAGGTCGCGCCAGCCGGCGCCGAGAGCATGGACCGCCGCGACCGCGGCGACGCCGGCGGCGAGGTTGACCGGCACGTAGAGCTCGCTCGGGACGACCCGGTTGATGAGCACGCCGTAGGCGAGGACGGCCGCGGCGGCGCCGATCTCGAGCGCCGCCGCCGCTCCGCTTCCACGGCCGGCCGTCGCGCCGTCGCGGCGGGCCGGCCGGCGGCCCCGCGCCGCTACTCGATGGCGTAGGCATCGATCCGCTGCTGGAGCTTCACCGTGTCGGCGTCCGTCCAGCCGGCGGGCCGCTCCGAGCTCCGCCCAGGCGGAGACCATCATGTTGCCGTAGTTGTGGCCGTGGCCGTTCGGCACGCCGGTGCCGTGGAACTGGTCCACGGTGACCTGCGCCCAGGAGACGAAGGGGAACCAGAAGGACGCCGTGTTGACGTCCGGCCCGCGGGGCTCGGCGAGCCAGTCGGGCCGGCTCCACAGGATGCTCCAGTACCACCACACCACGGGGTCGGAGGCGTGCTGCAGATAGAGGAGCCGGGGCTCGTTCCACGGACCCGGCGGGTTCGCGTAGTTCTCCGGCGAGGCGGCGAAGCGGACGCTACTGCCCCTGCTCGATGACCGGCTGCCACTCCGGGCTGCCGGCGTCGCGGCCTGCTCACCACGGCGCGCCAGAGCGCTCGTGTCGTTGGGCGTGCCGATGAACACGGCCCCGTTGGTCTGCGTCTGTGCACTGCGCCCACGTCCGCGAACGCCGCCTGCTGGGCGAACGAGCCGAGGCTGAGGCCGTAGGCGTACAGCCTCGGTCGCGCGTCCGCCGGCAGCTGCGACCAGCGCTCGTGGACGGCGGCGAACAGGGCCTGCCCCGCGTCCTCGGCGCGCTGCTTGTCCACGAGGAACGAGATCCAGCTGGGCAGGTACGAGTACTGGATCGTCACCTCGGCGCTGTCTCCGTTCCAGATGTACTCGAGCGGGTCGGCGGATTGCGGCTCGATCCAGCCGGTGCCGGTGGTGCCCATGACGACGAGCACCTCGACGCGACCAGGCGTCCGTGCGGTCGAGCTCCTTGCAGCGCAAGCTGCGCACGCTCCTCCGCCGTCGGCGCGCTCTCCACGCCGACGTACACGCGGATCGGCTCCTCGGCCGGCTCGCCGCTGAACTCCCCGAGCTCCTCGGCGTCGGGGCCGCGGCCGATGAAGTTGCGGCCCTGCATGCCGAGCGAGTCCCAGGTGACGAGCGAGCCCGGGCCGCCGGAGCGCAGCGGGCTCGTCGGCTTCGTCGCGCCCTCCGCGGTGGTGTCGTTGGTCTTGCCGTACACGCTGTCGGCGAGCGACGACGCCTTGGTGAGGAATGCGCTGAAGGCGATCAGGAGCGGGATGGCGACGATGACCGCGCCGAGCACGATGGCGGCGTTCCGCGGGACCCAGCGCGAGAGCAGGTTGCCGATGGCGCGCGCCGCCCAGCGCAGCAGGCGCGCGATCGCCAGCAGGATGAACCAGATGAGCAACGCGATCGGCAGGGCCGCCGCCGGCGACCAGGGGGAGCCCGGCTCGAGCGTCATGAGCTCGCGCGTCTGGTTGTTCCACACGCCGCCCACGTACAGCCAGGGCACGACGAAGGCGACGCCGGCTGCGGCGAGCGCGATCCAGGCGATGCGGCGGCCCCGCGGCGACGGCCGCCACGACGTGGCCTTGCTCGCCGCCCAGTAGACGAGTGCGCCCAGCCCGTACCCGGCGGCGATGGACACGCCCGTCACGAGCCCCTGCAGCAGCGGGCTGCGCGGCAGCAGGGAAGGGGTCAGCGAGAAGCCGAAGAAGACGAGGGCGCCGAGGATGCCCCCGTAGCTGAGTGGGGCGAACAGCTTGGCGCGGGCCCTGGGCGGCCTGGCGCGCGTCTCGGATGATCGCGGCATTGGGCCATTCTTTCGCACTTCGACCCTACGAAGGCAATCGCAGTCTCCGGGGGTCGGGCGAGCCGACCCGGGGTAAGGTGCAGCACAGATGGGGATCCGGAGACAGAAGAGGACACAGACACGGGCGGCGACGGCAGTGCTGATCGCCGCCCTCCTGCTGTTTGCGGCCGCGCTCTCCGCCTGCGGCGCGGCCGCTCCGCAGGCGACGGAGCCGCCTGCAGCGGACGGGACGACCTCGGCCGCCTCCGCCGGTCCGTCCGCGTCCGAGGCCGCCGCCTCACCCTCTGCGGACGCCTCCGTGACGGCCGCGAGCCCGGCGGCGTCGCCCTCCCCGACGCCGACCCCCGAGCCGCCGCTGGACAAGCCGAGCAAGAAGGACCCGATGCGCGTCTACTTCGGCGGCGACTCGCTCTCGGGCATGCCCGGCATGTGGCTCGGCATCCTGCGCAAGAAGGACGGGCTCGCCAAGGTCAAGGCGGACTACGTCGAGAGCTCCCGCCTCACGTACGGCGAGCCCGTGGACTGGCCGTCGCGCGTCAAGCAGCAGATGAGCGCCGGCCGCTGGGACGTCGGCATCTTCATGATCGGCGCCAACGACAGCGGCATGCCCATGATCGCCGGCGGCAAGAGCGTGATGTACCCCAAGAAGGCCTGGCTCGAGGAGTACGAGCGCCGCGCCAAGCAGATCGCGACCATCATGCTGCGCGCCGGCGTCGACCGCGTGTACTGGGTCGGCATGCCGGTCATGCCGAGCTCCTCCGAGTCGAAGAAGATGCGCGACCTCAACGAGCTGTTCGAGAGCGTCGCCGCGAGCAGCCCCGACATCGAGTACGTCGACAGCTATGACCTGCTCTCGACCAAGAGCGGCAAGATCGACGAGTCCCTGCGCAGCGGCGACGGCGTCCACTACACCGACGAGGGCGCGCAGACCGTCGCCAAGGCCGTCTGGAAGGCCATCAGGCAGGACTGGGGCGGCAAGTAGCCCTCCAGGCGGGGACTCCGAGGTCGCCGGGATCGGCCGCAACGCTTTGCTTCGCTCTGCCTCGTGGGTAAGTCAGGGACACATGGAGACAACGCGGTGAGAGAAACGCCGCCCGACCGGGGGCCGCCGTCGGCGGTGCACGCATGATGGAACGCGGAAACGGAGATGTCGTGCCGGGCACGCGGCTTCGGCTGCTGTGCGTGGACGACCGCGAGGAAGACGCCGAGCTGGAGCAGCTCAACCTCTCGCGCGCCGGGTACCAGATCGAGGTGACACGGGTCGCGTCGGAGGACGAATTGCGCGAGGCGCTGGCCTCCTGCGACGGCTTCGACCTGGCGCTGCTCGACTACACTCTCCCCGGCTGGGACTGCCGTGAGGCGCTCGCCCAGCTGCTCGCCGCGTGTCCGGACGTGCCGGTCATCTCCGTGGCCGGCACCATCGGCGAGGAGGCGGCCGTCGAGCTGCTCAAGCTCGGAGCCGCCGACTACGTCTCCAAGGACCACCTTGCGCGCCTGCCCTACGCGGCCGGGCGCGCGCTCAGCGCGTCCGCGGAGCACCGCGCGCGCCGTCTGGCCGAGGGCCGCCTCAGGGAGGCGCTGACCGGCACCGTGGCCGCGATGGGCGCGCTCGTCGAGATGCGCGACCCGTACACAGCCGGCCACGAGCGCCGCTCGGCCGAGCTGGTGGTCGCCATCGGGCGCCAGCTCGGCCTCGACGAGGACGACGTAGAGACGCTCGATCTCACGGCGCGCATGCACGACATCGGCCAGATCGCGGTGCCGGCGGAGATCCTCACGCGCCCCGGGAAGCTCTCGCACAACGAGTTCACGCTGATCAAGGCGCACCCACAGGTGGCCTACGACATCCTCGCGTCCATCGACTTCGGGCGGCCGGTCGCCGAGGTGATCCTGCAGCACCACGAGCGTCTCGACGGGTCCGGGTACCCACGCGGCCTCAAGGGCGACGAGATCCTGCTGCAGGCGCGCGTGCTCGCCGTCGCCGACGTGGTGGAGGCGATGTCGTCGCACCGGCCGTACCGTGCGGCTCTCGGGGTGGAGGCGGCTCTGGCGGAGGTCTCCGCCGGCGCGGGCACGCTCTACGACGCCCGGGTGGTAGCCGCCTGCGAGCAGGTCTTCCTCTCCGGCTTCGCATTCGAGAGCTGACGGCCGGCGACGGCCCCACTCGGTCCCGCTACCATCACACTCATGGACCGCAGCGCACGACGACTCCGCCGCAGCCGGGCGCGCCGGCGTCAGCTGACCGCGCTCGGCGTCATCGCGCTCTGCGCGTTCCTCCTCGGAGTGGCCGTCGCGTGGGCGGGCAGCGGCGGAGACGCCGGCGAGGCCGCCTCCGGCGGCTCCTCCGGCCGGGCCGCCGCGTCCGGCTCCGCGAGCGCCGCGTCCGCGTCCCCGGCCCCCGCGCAGCCGGTCACGGCGCGGGTGGTCAGCGGCGGCGACGTGATGCCGGACCGCTCGGTGGAGCAGTACGCCAACGCCAACGGCCCCGACGCCGTCCTCGAGGACATCGCTCCCGTGCTCAAGAAGGGCGACGCCGCCTGGGTCAACCTCGAGGGCGTCACGTCCACGCTCGGCGAGCCCAAGACGGAGAAGGTGTACACGTTCGAGGGCCCGCCGTCGTTCGCCCCGGCCCTGGCCAGGGCCGGCATCAACGTCGTGACCATGGGCAACAACCACTCCGTCGACTACGGGCGCGCGGCGCTCAGGGACACCATCGCGCGGCTCGAGAAGGCCGGCGTGCAGGTCGTCGGCGCCGGCAAGGACTTCGACGACGCGCACGCGCCGGCGATCGTCACCACAGCCTCCGGCGCCACCGTCGGGTTCCTCGGCTACAGCGACGTCTGGTGGCCGGGGTTCGAGGCCACGAAGAGCCACGCCGGCGTGGCCCAGGCCTTCACCGACATCGGGCGCATGAAGAAGGACGTCAGGGAGCTCTCCGCCAGGGTCGACTACGTGGTCGTGGGCTTCCACTGGGGCTACGAGTACCAGCACTACCCGGTGAGCCAGCAGACCACGGAGGGGCACGCCGCCATCGACGCCGGCGCCGACCTCGTCATCGGCCATCACCCGCACGTGCTGCAGGGGTTCGAGACCTACAAGCGCCGGCTCATCGCCTACAGCCTCGGCGACCTCGTGTTCGACCACATCTCGGTCCCCTCCGGCCAGACCGTGCTGGTGGACGCCACGCTCAAGCCGGACGGAGTGACCGCGCGCCTGGTGCCGGCCTACGCGTCCACCACCGGCATCCCGAGCATCCAGCACGGCGAAGCGGGGCGGACCATCCTCAAGCTCGTCAAGGAGTACTCCGCCCCGCTCGACACGTCGATCAGGATCGACGGCGACATCGGCTACGTCCGCGCCGGCAAGAAGTAGGCGCCGGACTCGGCGCGTGCGCCGGCCCGCCGTGCGGGCAGCCGGCGCAGGATCGCCACGCTCACCCAGACCGCGGCCACGGCCACGGATCCGAACCCGCCGATGGGGCCGACGACCTCCGCGGTCGTGAACTCCACGCCTGCCCACACCTGGCTGATCGTCTGGGCCACGAAGTTGGGCCCCAGGAAGACGATGATGCCGAGGAGCGCGGCCGCGACCAGGTACCCGAGCGCGGCCCGGCGCAGCAGGAGCCGCGCCGTGACGAAGCACGCCGGGACGATCAGCGCGAGGTCCAGCGCGAAGGTCACAGCGGTGCTGTACGTGTCCATCCTGTCGGGAGGGCCGCCGGCGGCCAGAGCCTCGACGAGGGGCATCAGCCAGACGACCGCGGTCATGAGCCCGGCGACGATGAAGAACACGCCGGGCAGGCGCCGCGGCAGCCTCGCAAGGCCGCTCGTCGCCGAGCGCGCCGAGGTCGATCGAGCGCAAGAGGAGCACCAGCGCGTAGAAGCTCGCCGAGAGCGCTGCGACGTACACCAGGAAGAGGGGGTTGTACGCTGCGGCGAGCGACATGCTCGCGTAGATGTAGAGGAAGTACGCTACGACGCCGGTCAGGGCGAGCGCGCCGCGCAGCGACCCGCGCCGGTAGAGCGCGAGGCAGACGAGGAGCGCCGGGACCCCGAGGACGATGTTGACGGCGTCCGTCCCGCGGAAGGCGGCGCCCGTGAACGTGGTGTCGTAGCGGTACAGTCCCTCCCCGAGGAGCTGGGCGTCGTCTCCGCGCACCGTCGTGACGGAGGTCGAGCCGGCGCCGCCGCTCTGGAGTACGCCCGCCAGGCTGGCAACCAGCGCGAGCACGGCGATGAGCACGCCGAGCCAGAGGACGGCGCGGGAGACGCGGATGGCCGCCGCTCCGGGCCGCGCCTGGTCGTCGCTGGGAGATGTGTCGGAGCGGTCATGGGGGGTTCCTCCAGGTCCTTCGTGGGCTGCCGCGGTCTCGGCCGTCAGTGCGCCCGGACGAGACGACTGCACGACCGTCCAGGCGGCCAGGCCGACGAGGATCACGGCATTGACGACCAGACCCACTATGGCGGCGTCCTGCCACAGGATGCAGACGGCCAGCGAAGTACCGGCGGCCGCGAACGCGCCCACGAGCCACCAGCCGCGGCGCAGCACGATGCCGGCGGCGGCGACCACGAAGAGCACGCACGCGGCGAGCCAGATCGCGCCGAGCGCCGCGTAGGCGGTCGAGTGCGGGTCGAGGCCGGTCAGGTACGTGGTCGTGTTGGAGACGCCGGCCCCGATGCCCCAGATGTCCTTCAGCCCGACGAGATGAGCGAGGGCGTGGAGCACGAAGAAGCCCGCGACCAGAGTGCGGCCGCGCGGGCCACACGGCCCGGCTTCTCGCGTCGGTCTTGGTGCCGGTGTCGGTGTGGACGGTCATGACTCCTCCTTGCGGTGTGGCTTTTTACGATGTAAGCTTACGTCGTAAGAAGAGTAGTTCTTACACCGTAAAGTTGTCAAGAGGCAGTTCGGGGCCAACGCCCCGTGGCGGAAGGGGAGAGATGGCGGAGATCGGCAGGCAGGGCAGGCCGCTGCCCGGCAAGCAGCGGCAGCGGCAGCAGCTCAGCCGCGAGACCATCATCGCGGCAGCCCTGGAGATCGTGGAGGAGCAGGGCCTCAAGAAGCTCACCATGCGCGCCCTGGGCGATCGCCTCGGCGTCGAGGCCATGGCGCTCTACCACTACTTCCCGAGCAAGGACGCGCTCCTCGAGGCCGTCTCCGAGATCGGCGGCACCGTCGAGGCCCAGTTCGGCGCCTTCTTCGACGACATGAGCGCCAGAGGGGCCACTCCTGGGGAGATGTCGTCGCCCTCGGCCTGCGCTACATCGACTTCGCCGAGCAGCACCCCGGCCAGTTCCAGCTGCTCTTCAACACCCTCCCCATCCAGTTCGACACCTGGGAGGAGTTCATGACCGGAGAGTCCACCTTCGCCATCCCGCAGCTCGCGGTGCAGACGGGCATCGACGCCGGCGTGTTCCACGAGCGGCCCGGCTACGGTCGCGACGAGATGGCGTACAACCTCTGGGCGCTGGTGCACGGCCTCGCCGTGCTGCGCACGACGCGGTTGCGGTTCATGGAGGCCGACTACGACCGCGTGTACCGCTCGCTGCTCGGCGCTCTCGTCGAGCAGTTCGAGCGCCCGCCGGCCGTCTGACCCGCCGGCGTCGAGCCGCCTGCCGCCGGCTGCCTGAGTGACCCGAGTGTCGCGCGCCGAGGTCTCCTGTCTGTCTACAGCCGGTCGCGGGCCGGCGATGTCGAGGACGGCGCGCGTGGGACGCATCGCCCCTCCGCCTGTGCACCATAAGCGTACGTCGCCGCCGACTGCGTACGTCTGGCACAGAGGCGCATCGTACACATCCTCTCCCGTCAGCCGTCGCCGTCGCCGTCGCGGGTGCGTGCGCGGAAGCGGGCGCGGGCGGCTGGCTCAGCCTCCGCGCGCCTGCCGGTCACGCGATCTTCAGCGCCCTCAGCGCGTCACTCCTCGACGGTCCGCGGCTTGCGCCGCATCAGGACGACGGCGACGATCGCGATCACGACCACGACGGCGACGACGATGCCGACGATGAGGCCGGTGTTGCTGCCGCCGGTCTCGGCCGCGCTCTCCGTCGCCACCACGGGCTTCAGGTTCACGTAGGTGTCGCGCAGCATGTTGCGGAACGCGGCGCCGTCCTCACCCTTCGGCACGTGGCTGTAGCCGGTCCACGTGTCTGTGCGGAACGCCTGGACGAGGGTGTTGTACCAGAGGATCGAGTACGGCGAGTCGGCGTACAGGATCTGCTGCATCTCCTGCACCAGTTGCTGCCGCTCGGCCGGGTCCACGGCCTCGGACTGCTCGATGTAGAGCGCGTCGTACTGCGGGTTGGAGTACTCCGAGTCGCTGCCGTTGAGGATCTGGCCCGTGGTGAACGTGCTCAGGATGTAGCCGGGGTCGATGTCGGCGGTCCAGCTCCAGATGTAGAGGTCGTTGTCGGCGTTGTCGTAGTTGAGGTCGTAGAAGGCGTTCTCGTCCATCACCTGCAGGTCGGTGCCGATGCCGACGTCCTTGAGGTACGAGGTGATCTTCTTGGCCGCGGTGATGTCCATCGGGTACTCGTTGAACGCGGCCAGGCGGAACTCGAGCTTGTTGCCCTTGGCGTCCTCGCGGATGCCGTCGTCGCCGACCGTGTAGCCGGCCTCGTCGAGCAGTGCCTTGGCCTTCTCCGGGTCGTAGGTGCGCAGCTGGTCGGCCGGCACCGCCCAGCGGTAGAAGGTGTCGACCGGCGAGAGCAGCGACGACGCGGGCTGGGCGAGCCCGGCCATGGCGACGGCGGCGATGGCCTCTTTGTCGACGGCGTAGTCGATGGCCAGGCGGATGTTCTTGTCGAGCAGCAGCGGGTTGCCCTTGCTCTTGGGGCTGTCGTAGCAGTTCATGCCGAGCTCGTGGAAGCCGAGGCCGGGGGCGGCGGCGGAGGTCGAGCCGGGCACGTCCTGGAGGCTCTGGTAGAAGCCCGGGTCCAGCTCGATGGCGGCGTCGAGGTTGCCCGCCTTGTAGTCGGCCACGACGCCGTCCTGCGTCTGGTAGATGTTGAAGAAGACCTCGTCGATGGCCGGCTCGACGCCGAAGCCGTCCTTGTAGTACTGGTTCTTCTCCATCTTCACGTACTTGCCGCTCTTGTACTCGGTCACGTGGAACGGTCCGCTGGACACGGTCGGGAGGTTCTTCCAGCTCTCGACCTTGTTGTCCGGGACCTCGCTCCAGATGTGCTCCGGCACGATCGGCACGTACAGGGCGGTCATGACGGCGTTCGGCTTCTTGGAGGTGATGACCACGGTGGAGTCGTCGGTCGCCTCGACCTTGGTGACGTTGGGGAAGTAGCCGATGTACATCCCGATCTCCTGGCGGAGGATCCGGTTGTACGTGTAGGCGACGTCCCTGGCCGTGAGCGGCTGGCCGTCGCTCCACTTGACGTTGGGGCGGATGTGGAAGGTCCAGACCTTGCCGCCCTCGGTGATCCCGCCGTTCTCCACCGTCGGCACCTCGGTGGCGAGGTCGGGTACCGGCTTGTAGTCGGCGTCGTACCAGGTGAGGAAGTTGTAGCCGACGCGGAAGGTCTCCCACGGGATGGTGCTGTACGTGGAGAACGGGTTCATGTTGTCGACTTCGCTCTGCAGGCCGACGCGGTAGATGACCTTGGCGTCCGACGCGGCCGCGGACGGCGAGGCCTCGGCCAGCGCCGGCGCCGGCACTGCGGCCAGCCCGACGAGGAGGAGCAGAAGGACGGCCGGCAGCGTCAGCCGGCCCGGACGACGAGTGTGCATGGATCCTCCAGACTCGGGTACTGCCCGGGATCGCGGTGCGGCCGGGCCTCTCTGGTGCCCAGTCTAGCCTCTCGGTCGTACGCGAGCACATGACGAGGCGGCCAGTGCGCCGGCGGCTGCCGGGACGATGCGGCGAAGCCGCGGCCGGAGGCCGGACGGCGCCGGCCGTCGCGGTCAGCCGAGGGTGAAGAAGAAGGTGGCGCCCTTGCCGGGCTCGCCCTCCGCCCGGCAGCTCCCGCCGAGCTTGTCGAGGGCGCGCTGCACGGTCGCCAAGCCGACGCCCGTGCCCGGGAACTCCTCCTGCGTGTGCTGGCGGTGGAACGGGCGGAAGATGTCGGCGGCGTGCTCCTGGTCGAAGCCGGCGCCGTCGTCACGGACGTAGAAGACGACGCCACCGCCGTTGTCGCGCACGGACCCCACCTCGATCCTCCGGCGTTCCTCGTCGTCAAGGCGGTACATGTGGACGCCGAACGGCGCGTTGTCCATGACGGCGCGCACCGCCTGCTCGCTGCGCGCGTTCTCCGACGCGGCCGAAACCGCTCTGTCGCGCGCGCCCGTGAGGTCCTGCGCGAACAGCAGCATCGCGACGGCCGTCAGGGCGATGAAGTCCGACAGCTAGATGGCCCTGACCCACGCCGTCTGCACCAGCGCGGGCTCGGGCAGCAGACCGGACGTCTCCGCGTAGGCGACGATCCAGACCGTCGCCACGGCGGCGGCGGCGAGGACGACACCGGTCCTCCAGCCGAGCAGCACGCTCGCCGTCGCAACGAGCGCGATGGTGCAGGCGATGGCGGTGTTGGCCGTCCCGCCGGCGGTCCAGGCGGACGTGCTTCCGACGAGCCAGAGACCTGCGACCAGCATCCAAGCCGAGGCGCACGGACGTCCGCTCCGGTTGAGGAAGAACGCCGTGAGGCCCACTGCGAGGATGGCGGCGATCAGGATCGACGAAGCGAGTCGTGTGCTCCGGCAGGAAGGCGATCAGGGCAAGGAGCGCGACGAGGTTCGCCGCCATCGTCGCGAGCGCCAGCCAGTGGTTGAGTCGTGCCGCGCTGGTCTTCGCCGGGTCGTCGGCGACCGGCGGCAGCAGCAGACGGCGCACTCCTGGTACGGATCGGCTCCCGGAACTCCCCTGGACACCGGCCATCGTGCTCACGCCCCCTACTCCCGGCGTCAGCCTACCCTCGGTGGGCGCACGCTAGACGCAGGCTGGGATGTGGGGAAGCGCCCGGCGGGGGTGCAGCGGTCGCGGGCGGGTCAGACCGCCTCGTCCAGCGCCTGCTCGAACTGGCTGGCGTAGAGGTCGTGGTAGAAGCCGTTCGCGGCCATGAGCTCTTCGTGGCTGCCTTGCTCGATGATCGCGCCCCTGTCCATGACGAGGATGATGTCGGCGCCGCGGATGGTGCTCAGGCGGTGGGCGATGACGAAGCTGGTGCGCTCCCGCATGAGCTCCGCCATCGCCTGCTGGATCAGCACCTCGGTGCGCGTGTCGACCGAGCTCGTGGCCTCGTCGAGGATGAGGATGTCCGGGTCGGCGAGGAACGCCCGCGCGATGGTGAGCAGCTGGCGCTCGCCCTGCGACATGTTGGTGGCGTCGTCGTCGAGCAGGGTGTCGTAGCCGTCGGGGAGCGCGCGCACGAAGTGGTCCACGCGCGCCGCCTTGGCCGCCGCGCGGATCTCCTCCTCGGTGGCGCCCTCCCGGCCGTAGGCGATGTTGTCGCGGATGGTGCCGCTGAACAGCCACGTGTCCTGCAGCACCATGCCGAACAGGCGGCGCAGGTCGCTGCGGCTGATGTCGCGGGTCTCCACGCCGTCCACGAGGATCCGGCCCTCGTCGATGTCGTAGAAGCGCAGCAGCAGGTTGACGAGCGTGGTCTTGCCGGCGCCGGTGGGGCCGACGATGGCCACGGTCTCGCCCGGCGCGCACGTCGAGCGTCAGGCCGGTGATGAGCGGCGTGTCGGGCACGTAGCGGAACGACACGTCTTCCAGCTCGATGTGGCCGCGCGTGTGCTCGAACAGGACGCACGCGGCCGGGTCGGGTGTCTCCTCCGCCTCGTCGAGCAGCTCGAAGATGCGCTCGGCCGACGCCGCCGTGCTCTGCAGCACGTTCATGATGCCGGCCACCTGCGTGATCGGCATCGTGAACTGGCGCGAGTACTGGATGAACGCCTGCACGTCGCCGAGAGAGATGCGGCCTGTCGCGACCATCAGCCCGCCGACGACGGCGATGGCGACGTAGTTGAGGTTCATCACGGAGTTCATGACCGGCATGATGATCCCGGAGATGAACTGGGCCTTGAAGCTCGCCTGGTAGAGCGCCTCGTTCTGCTCGTCGAACTCGGCGATGGCCGCGTCCTGGCGGCCGAACACCTTGACCACGTTGTGGCCGGTGAACATCTCCTCCACGTGGCCGTTGAGGTCGCCGGTGGTCTCCCACTGCCTGGCGAACTGCTTCTGCGAGCGCTTGGCGATCAGCACCGTGATCACCACCGAGATCGGCACCACCAGCACCGAGATCAGCGCCAGCAGCCAGCTGATGGTGAGCATCATGATGAGCACGCCGATGATGGTCAGCGCCGAGGTGATGATCTGCGTGAGGCTCTGCTGCAGCGACTGCGAGATGTTGTCGATGTCGTTGGTCATGCGGCTGAGCACGTCGCCGCGCGGGTGGTCGTCGAAGTACTTGAGCGGCAGGCGCGCCAGCTTCTCGTCCGCCTTCCGCCGCAGCCGGTAGATGGCGCGCTGCGCGACGCCGGCCATCAGGTACGACTGCAGCCACTGGAACAGCGCGCTCACCAGGTACACGGCGGCGAGGAACGCCAGCGTGCGGCCGAGGGCGTCGAAGTCGATGCCCTGGCCGGGATCGAGGTCCATCCCCGAGATCATGTCGGCGATGCGGTCCTGGCCCTGCGCCCGCAGGCCTGCGACGGCCTGCTCCTTGGTGGTGCCGGCCGGGATCTGCCCGTTGACGACGCCCTCGAAGAGGATGTTGGTCGCGTTGCCGAGGATCTTGGGCCCGACCACGGCGAACGCCACGCTGGCGACGGCGAGCAGCACCACGATGATGAGCAGGGTGCGCTCCGGGCGGAGCTCGCCGACGAGCCGGCGCATGGTGCCCTTGAAGTCCTTGGCCTTGGCGGTCGGCTGTGTGAGGGCGTGACCGCCCGGGCCGGCGGGACCGGGCCCCGGGGGTCCGCCCGGTCGCTTCGGGGCTCCGTCCTGCGGCTTGCCCGCGCCGGTCGGCTGCGGCCCGCCCGCCTGGGGCTTGTCCTGCGCCGGCGTCATGCCGCGCCCTCCACGCCCAGCTGCGAGGTGACGATCTCGCGGTAGGTCTCGCTGGTCTCGAGCAGTTCCTCGTGGGTGCCCTTGCCGGCGATCGTGCCGTCGTCGTCGAGCACGACGATCTGGTCGGCGTGCATGATGGTGCCGACGCGCTGCGCGACGATGATGACGGTCGCGTCCGCGGTGTGCTTGTGCAGCGCCGCGCGCAGCTTGGCGTCGGTGCTGAAGTCGAGGGCGGAGAAGCTGTCGTCGTAGATCTGGATCCTCGCCTGCTTGGCCAGCGCCCGGGCGATGGCGAGGCGCTGGCGCTGCCCGCCGGAGACGCTGGCGCCGCCCTGGGCGACGTGGGTGTCCAGCCCCTCCGGCATCTCCTCGACGAACTCGCGCCCCTGGGCGATCTCGAGGTAGTGCCACAGCCGCTCCTCGGCCGCCTCGTCGTCGCCGTGGCGCAGGTTGTCCGCCACCGTGCCGCTGAAGAGGAACGACTTCTGCGGCACGAGGCCGATCCTGCGCCACAGGTCCTGCTGCGAGAGCTCGCGGACGTCCACCCCGTCCACGAGCACCGCGCCGCCCGTCGCCTCGTAGAAGCGCGGGATGAGGCTGATCAGCGTCGTCTTGCCGCTGCCGGTGCTGCCGACGATGGCGGTGGTCTCGCCCGGCCGCGCCGTGAAGGTGATGCCGCTCAGCACCGGCTCCTCGGCGCCGGGGTAGCGGAACTCCACGTCGCGGAACTCGACGAGGCCGGCCTCGGGCACGTCCTGGGCCGGCTGCTCCGGGTCGACGATGCTCGGCTCGACGTCCAGCACCTCCATGATGCGCTGCGCCGAGACGGCGGCGCGCGGCACCATCACGAACATGAACGTCGCCATGAGCACCGAGAACAGGATCATGAACACGTACTGCAGGAAGGCGGTGAGGTCGCCGATGGGCATGCTGCCGTCGGCGATCTGCTTGCCGCCGAACCACATGATGGCGATGGTCGTGAAGTTCATGATGAGCGTGACGGCCGGGAACACCATCGCGAACAGCCGCCCGACCTTGAGCGAGGTGTCGGTGAGGTCCTGGTTGGCGACGTCGAAGCGCTTCTCCTCGTAGACCGTCCTGTCGAAGGCGCGGATGACGCGCACGCCGCTCAGGAACTCGCGCGTCACCTGGTTGATGCGGTCGATCTTCTTCTGCATGGACATGAACAGCGGCGTCGCCCGCGAGATCACGAGGCCGATGAACGCGCCCATGATGGGGATCGCGACCAGGATGACGGTCGAGAGCGTGACGTTGAGGCGCAGCGCCATGATGACGCCGCCGACGGCCATCATCGGCGCCATGAGCACGACGTTGAGCATCATCAGCACCACCATCTGCACCTGCTGCACGTCGTTGGTGGTGCGCGTGATGAGCGACGGCGCGCCGAAGCGGTTGACCTCGGCCTGGGAGAACTTCTGGACGCGGCGGAAGAGCGCCCCGCGCGTGTCGCGGCCGAGGCCCATGGAGGTCCTGGAGCCGAAGTAGACGGAGGCGATGGCGGCGAGCGCGGAGACGAGCGTGACCGCCAGCATGACGGCGCCCACCTGCAGGATGTAGGTGGTGTCTCCCGTGACCACGCCGTTGTTGATGATGTCGGCGTTGAGCGTGGGCAGGTAGAGGTTGGCGATGACCTGCGCCAGCGTGAGGATGACGACGAGGACGATGAGCCAGCTGTAGGGGCGCAGGCCGGTGCGGAGCAGGCGGATCACCGGCCCGCCTCGTCGCCGCCGGCCGCCGCGTCGCAGGACGCCTGCCCGGCGGCGACCTCGGAGATGCGCGCGCCGAGCTTCTCGAGCAGGCGCGCCAGGTCGCGGCGGTCGCGCTCGGAGAGGGTGGCGAACGTCGCGTTGACGTACTCGCCGACCGCGGCGCCCATCTCGTCGCTGCGCTCGCGACCGGCGTCCGTGAGGTACACGCGCGTGAGCCGCTGGTCGGCCTCGTCCGGGCGGCGCTCCACGAGGCCGGCCTTCTCCATGGTGCTCAGCATCTTGCTCACCGTCGGCGGCGCGACGTGCAGCATGCGCGCCACGTCGCGCTGGGTGGCGCCGTCGTTGACGCTGAGCAGGCGCAGGCACATCGCCTGGCCGGGGTGCGTGCGGCCGCCGGCCATGGTCGCCATCATGTTCTTGAAGTGGAGCTTGGCGGTCGTGAGGAAGGCGCGGAACGCGCGCGCCGAGAGCTCGTCGACGCCCTCGAGCTCCGGCAGCTTCCAGCCCGGGAACGGTTCTTCCGCCCGGCTCCGCGGGGCTCTGATGTGCGTTGGTCCGTGGCATGCGACGAAGAAGGATAGCAGGCTAATGATTAGCCGGCAAACGGTCGGAGCTCCTCGTCTCCCGGGAGGTTCCATCCTGCCCGCACGGGTAGGTACACACGAAGGGACGGGCAGGTCCCCGCGGAAGACTCAAGGCACCAGTTCCGGAGACGATGGCCACCCAGGTGAAGACAGATCGGGCCGAGGCCCGCAAGAGCCGCCGCCGCGCAGCGCGGCGGACGGCGGTCAAGTACGCGTCCATCTATGCGGTCGTCTCCATCGCCTGGATCGTCCTGTCCGACCGCATCCTGGTCTCGCTCGGCCTGCCGCAGGACGTGGAGGACTTCCTTGCCTCGGTCAAGGGCGTCGGGTTCGTCCTCGTGACGGCGACGCTGCTGCTCGTGCTGAGCTTCCGCTACTTCAAGAGCCTGGAGGTCACGCAGGAGAGGTACACGCGGCTGTTCGAGAACGCGGTGGAGGGCCTCACGCTGTTCAAGGTCGTGCGCGACCACGAGGGCGAGCTGGTCGACCTCGAAGTGGTGGACATGAACCCGACGCAGCAGGCGCGCACGGGGCTGGGGCGGGAGGAGGCCGTCGGCAGGCGGCTGAGCCGGCCCGACGGCCTCGACGAGCGCACGCGCTCGTACCTCGAAGTGGTCGCGAGCGCCGCCGGCAGCGGCGGTCCCGCCCGGTCGGAGCTCCACGTGCAGGGAGACGACGCCTACGAGTTGCTCGAGGCGTACCCCGTGGGCCGCGACCGCTGGGCGCTCTCCGCGCTCGACATCAGCGGCGTGCGCCACGCGGAGAAGGCCCTTCGGCGACAGGAGGAGACCATCCGCCGCGCCTACGTCGACGTGCTCGACGCCGTGACCGGCGGCAAGCTGATCCTGCTCACCGACGAGGAGCTCGCCGGGCAGCTCGGCGTGCCGCTCACCGACCCCCTCGCGTTCCTGACGCCGCGCGACCTCTCCCGGGCGCGCGGCGTCGTCGCCCGCACGGCGGCCGCGGCGTTCCCGGACTGGGCGCCGCAGACGGACATCCGCACACCGGTGGGCGAGGCGCTCGTCAACGCCCTGCGCCACGCCGGCGGCGGCATCTACCAGCTGTACGCGCACGGCGACGTGCTGCAGGTCGTCGTCCGCGATGAGGGCCCGGGCATCGACTTCCGCACGCTCCCCCGGGCCACCCTGCAGCGCGGGTTCTCCACCGCCTCGAGCCTGGGGATGGGGTTCACGATCATGCTGCAGGTCTGCGAGCGGGTGCTGCTGAGCACGCGCCCCGGGCGGACGACCGTGGTCCTCGAGTTCGTCCATCGTCAGTCGCCGGGGAATCGCGCAGAGGCCATCGACGAACTGGACGCGCAGGTGTCCTGACCCGCGCGCCGGCCGCCGGCCCGCTGCTTGCTCGTGTCAGGCCGCCTCCGCGCCCCGCCGACCTCCGCGCGCGTCCCGTCAGTCGGGTCGGGCGACCTCGCCGACGAACTCCCGGAACGCCGCGAGGTAGGTCTCGACGTCGTCGCGGGTCGCGGCCACCGACATGGCCGGCCCCGCGGTGCTGATGGCCTCCCACACGCCGCGGTTGGCCAGGTACAGCCGGAGCAGGGCATTGAGCTCCGGCTGCTCGTCGGCGTCGGCCTCCGCCGCGTCGCGCGGCAGCCGGCCGCTGAGGTTGACGCCGCTCCTCGGCCCGAGACGCTGGATCTTCCAGGGCAGGCCGGCGGCGTCCACGGCGGCCTCCAGGCCGTCGGCCAGTTCCGCTCCGAGCGCCGCCGCGCGTGCGTAGGCCTCGGGGGTGAGCACGTCCGTGAGCACGGCGCGGGCGGCCGCCATGCTGAGCGCGTTGGCGAACATCGTGCCGCCGGTGGCGAGCTCGCCGGTCTCTCCCGCCAGGCTCGCGCCACGCTCGAACGACGCCTTGAGCTCGGCGGTCATGCCGTAGGCGCCGAGCGGCAGCCCGCCGCCGACCGCCTTGCCGACCACGACCAGGTCGGGAGTGAGCCCGTAGAGCTCGGTGAGCCCGCCGGGGGCACAGATCAGCGTGTGGGTCTCGTCCAGCGCGAGCAGCGTGCCGGTCTCGCGCGAGAGGCGCCGCAGCGCGTCGTGGAACCCCGGCTCGGGCAGGACGACGCCCTCGTTGGTCAGGGCCGGCTCGGTGTACACGCAGGCGAACTCCCGGCTCGCCAGCGCCGCGGCCAGCCGCTCGGCGTCGTTGAACGGCACGACCTGGATGCCGTCGCCGGCGCCGGGTGTGAGGCCCAGGTACGAGAGCCGCCCCTCTCCGGCGTAGCCGGCCAGCATCTCGTCGCCGTGGCCGCCGTAGTTGCCGGTGAAGGTGAGGACCTTGCTCCGGCCGGTGGCGTGCCGGGCCAGCCGGAGCACCTCGGTGTTGGCCTGCGACGCCGACAGGGTGAACTGCCAGACGGGCAGGCCCCAGCGCTGCGCGAGCTGGTCGGCGACGACGATCGCGTCCTCCGTGGGGAGCATGAACTGGGAGCCGTTGGCGACGCGCTCCTGTACCGCCCGCACCACCGGCTCCGGGATCGATGCCGCAGAACGTGCTCTTGTCGCCCACGTTGGTGTCGAGGAACCGGACGCCGTCGACGCAGGTGAAGTGCGCGCCGTGCCCCTCGTCGATCCACACCGGCGGATGGGCGAAGTAGCTCGCCATCCAGCTCATCGGCACGCCGTGAGGCATGCGCGAGCGGGCGCTCTCGCGGAGTGCGAGGCACCGCGGGTGCTCGCGCTCGTAGCGCTCGATCTCCCGCTCCCACAGCGCCGCGACGACCTGCGGGTCGACTCCTGACCGTTCGTCCATGCGGCGCATCATACCAACGCGGCTGCGCCGGCGCGCCGGCGCCGCATGACGGCGCCTGCCTCGTGCTCCCGTGCTCGCCCGGGTGCCGTCTCCCCACGGAGGGGGACATGTCATTTGGGGGTAGGCGCCTTCGATGGCACCTTTGCGACACCTTCGATGGCTCCCTCGGGGCGCCTTCGATAGTGCCTTGGTGGCGCCTTCTATGGCGCCGTGGTGGTGACTTCGATGGCACCCTTGTAGCACCATCCAAGGCACCGCCCACCGCGCGCACACACCTCCTGCGGAGGGCGAGCAGCGACCGGTCGGCAGGCCGCGCGTCGGGCGGGCAGACCGGGTGCGGGCGGCGCGTCGGGCGGCGATCGTGTGTCAGGCTGCGCGCATGCGGTTGTTGCGCGCGCCGTGCTCCACCTCGGCCAGGCCGAGCGCCTCCAGCACCGGCGGCACGTAGTTGCCGAACCGCCCGCGCAGGCCCTTCTTGAGGCCGTACCAGCCGCCCACGGGGTTGTCCGGCGAGCGCCCCCACGCCTCCACGGTGCCTTCGGCGGCGGGCTTCTGCTCGTCGGCGCTGCCCAAGGGCACCCAGTCGCCGGCGGCGACGAGCATGGCGTGCAGGTCGTCGATGCAGCGGAGCTGATAGCGGAGCTCGGTCTTGCCCACGATCACGACGAGCGCCGGGGGGTCGGCAGTCTCGTCGCGGTAGGCCTGATACTCGGACTTGCCGGGCGGAGTGGTCAGGGTCCAGGGGTCCTCGCGGGTCCCTGTGCCTCGTGTCTCGGTCTCGCTCATGGTCTTCTCCAGTCCTCGGTGACCGCCCGCGACTCGCCGCGGCCGTCGCAGTCGTTGTGCCCCGGGGTGTGACTCCGCATGCTCCCGCGGCGCATCTACGCCCGCTGCCGTACGTGCAGTCGACTCTGTTCGCCGCACGAGAGCGGTAGTACCTTGGCGTCACCAGAGGCACTGGGAGAGTCGCGGGTCCGGCCCGCGACCTCGCACCATCAGGGAGGGCGCCATGAAGAAGCTCCTGCTCGTCCTGTCCCTCGCCCTGCTCGTGGCGCTGGCCGCGGCGGCTGCGGCCGGCCTGGCCGGAGGCCGGGCGACGTCCCCGCCGGCTGCGGAAGCCGCCGCCCAGCCCGTCGCACACTGGTGCAACTTCGTCATGGCCGGCAAGGACGCCACCGCGGACGGCTCGGTGATGATGGGCTACAACAACGACTGGTCGGCCAACAACTACCAGTACCTGCAGATCGTCCCGGGCGACGCGACGCACCACCGGTACGTCAAGCTGCTCACGCTGGGCTCGATTCCCGAGGGCGGCGTCAACGTGAAGCAGTTGGGGGTCAACTACGGGACCTTCACCGACCTGGACCCGAGCGTGCTGGCCGCGGATCCGTACGTGAAGAAGGGGTACGGCGGCGAGCTCTGGGACATACTCCTCGCGGAGTGCGCTACGGCGCAGGAGGCGCTCGACCGGCTCGAGCAAATGGCGGCGACGGGCTTCGAGGCCGGCGCGGCCGGGAGCTTCGGCATCGCCGACCCGGACGAGGCGTGGCTGTTCGAGCTCCTCGGCGGGCACCACTGGGTCGCGCAGCGCGTGCCCGACGACGCGTTCCTCGCGCACCCCAACATCGTGACCATCCGCGAGATCGACCTCGAGGACACCGAGAACTTCCGCGGCTCGCCCGACCTTGTCTCGTTCGCGCAGAGCATCGGCCGGTACGACCCTTCCCAGGGACGGTTCGAGGTGGCCTGGGCTTACGGTGACCGCGACGAGCTGCAGACGTACTACGACACCAATCGCCTGTGGGGCGCCTACGACAGCGTCGCGCCGTCGCTGAACCTCACGCCGACCATGCCCTACGCGACCCGGCCGGTGTACGTGGTCCCCGACGACCCGGTGACCCGGCAGGACATCCAGAGCATCTGCCGCTATCACTACGAGGGCACCAGCCTGGACCAGACGGCGGGCTACACGCTGATGAGCCCGCACAACCAGACCAACCGGCCGATCTGCCACTCGACCACCGACTACAGCGCCGTCTGGCAGCTGCGCTCGTGGAAGCCCGACGACATCGGCGGTGTGCTGTGGGTCGCCCCGAGCCGCCCATGCTCGAGCACGTACATCCCCTTCTACGGCAGCATCACGAGCGTGCCGGCCGCGTTCACCGGCAAGACGGCGTTCAGCGCCTTCCGGGCGGTGGCCGAGAGCCTGGACAAGAAGGGCACTGTTGGTGGGACGACGCGCTACGGCTATTACATCCCGCTGGTGCGGAGCGTCTACGGTGCGTTCGAGACGCAGTGCACGACTGCCCAGGCCGAGCACCGAGGCGACGGCCGCCGGCCTGAGCGGCGCCGCGCGCATCACGTACCTGACGGACTACTCGGCGCAGCGCGCGACGCAGGCGCTGAGCCTGGCGCAGGGCCTGCCGGCGCAGATGCCGTGAGTGACGGAGCCGGCGCCGTCGAGGTGGCCGTCTGGCCCTGCCGGGCCGCCGGACTGAGGCAGACGAGGGGCGGGGGGCCGCAGGGCCGCCCGCCCCTCGTTCGTCCCTCGTTCGACCCACCCCGGCCGCCGGGTGGGGCGTGTGCATCGTGGCCACGTACGCCCAAAGGTACTTCTGGAAGTCCCATGGCACGTTTGCGCGTACGCCTGGTGGTGCTTCCCCCGACGCACCGCATCCTCCGCGGCTCGGCCGGCGAGCCGGGCATCTCCGAAGGTCCGGGCTCGGCCGCTCGCTACTCGCGCCTCACCAGATCCAGGTGCCGGACGCGACGCACCATGCCGGCAGCGCGAACGTCACGGCGGCGAGGACGGCGATCACTGCCGCCGCCACCCAGCGCCGCGCTAGCAGAGTCCTGATCGTCACGGGGAACCTCCGTGGGAAGCGTTTGTGTGGTCCGCCTTGTACATACCCGCGCCCATGCTCCGCGCCCGCGTGGGGGGAGGTGACGCGGGCCTTCGGGCCCCGGGTTCGGAGTACAGTTGGCGTGCCCCCGGGAGGAGGAGCCTCGCATGAACGAAGTCCTGACCCTGCTCGACGCGCGATGCTCGACGCGCGCCTACGATCCCACCCCGCTCAGTGCCGACGAGAAGCAGGCGATCCTGCACGCCGCGATGCGCGCCCCGACCGCCGGCAACCTCATGCTCTACACGATCGTCGAGATAGAGGACCAGGCGCTGAAGGACAGGCTGGCGGTGACCTGCGACCACCAGCCGTTCATCGCCCGGGCGCCGTGGGTGCTCCTGTTCGTCGCCGACTTCCAGAAGTGGATGGACCTCTTCGCCGCCTGCGGCTGTGACGAGCTGCCCGGCGTCCCGGCCGGCGTCGACGCCGGGCCTCGGCGACCTGATGATGGCCTGCAACGACGCGCTCATCGCGGCGCAGAACGCCGTGGTGGCGGCCGAGTCGCTGGGCATCGGCTCCTGCTACATCGGCGACATCATGGAGCTCGGCGAGGAGCACGCCGAGCTGCTCCGCCTGCCGCGGTGGACGTTCCCGGCCGCGATGCTCTGCCTCGGCCGCCCCAAGACGCGGCCGCACCGCACCGAGCGGTACGAGCGGCACGTGGTGCACAAGGACGCGTACCGCCGCCTCTCGCCGGAGGAGCTCGCGGAGGTATCCGCCGAGCTCGACGCGCTGCACGGCGTGCGCGAGGAGCATGACGGTGTTCGCGGCTGCGTGCAGGACGTGTACGCGCGCAAGTTCACCGCCGACTTCAGCGTCGAGATGAACCGCTCCGTGGCGTGGTGGCTGGAGCGGTGGCTGCACGGCCAGACGGGCGGGGCACGGGAGGACTGAGGCCCCGCCCGGCCCGCCGGGCGCGCCGTCATCCGGCCTGGCTCGCGCCCTCTCCCTGCTTGGCCCGCGCCGCCTCATCGGGTACTGTCTGACGACTTTGCTCGGAGAAGTCCCCGGCGGAGGCGGGCGTGGAAGAGTACCTGTTCAACCTGTTCGGCATCTCGGTGCTGGCCTTCGGCGTGCCGTTCCTCCTCGGCTTCTTCCCGCGGCTGCGCGTGCCGGCGATCGTGCTGGAGATCGTCGCCGGCATCCTCGTCGGACCCCAGGTGCTGGGCTGGCTGCACGTGGACGACGTCGCCCGCTTCCTGGCGCTGCTCGGGGTCGCGTTCCTGCTGTTCCTCGCCGGCGCGGAGCTCGACCTCGGCAAGCTCCGTGGCAAGCCGCTCCGGCTCGGCGTCATCTCGTTCTTCATCTCGTTCGCGCTGGCCGCCGGCGGCGCGTATGCCCTGCACGCCGCCGGCGTCGCCTTCACCCCGCTGCTGGTCGCGGTGGCGCTCTGCTCGACCTCGGTGGGCATCGTCGTGCCGGTGCTCCGCGACACCCACAACCTGCACTCGGACGTAGGCACCCTCGTGGTCGCCGGCGGGGCCGTCGCGGAGTTCGCGAGCATCGCGCTCCTCGGCGTGCTCTTCGCCGTCCCGGCGGAGTCCGCCCTGCAGGAGCTCCTCTTCGTGGCGGTCGGCCTGCTGGTCCTCGCCCTGTTCGTCGGCGTGATCGTGCTCATCGGCTGGGCGCTGCGCCGCGCCGCCGCCTGGAGCCCGGGCAAGAGCGTCGCGGCGCGGCTCGACCTCACCACGTCGCAGATCAGCACCCGGTTCGTGGTGATGGTGGTCCTGGGCGCCGCGTCCATCGCCGCGGTCTTCGGGTTCGAGGTGATCCTCGGGACGTTCCTCGCGGGGATCCTCTTCGGGGCGCTCATCAGGGGCTCGGAGCGGGAGTCGCTGTACGGGACGCGGCTCGACGCCATCGGCTTCGGCTTCTTCGTGCCGATCTTCTTCATCGTCAGCGGCATGCGCCTCGACATCCGGGCCGCGCTGACGCTGGAGGGACTGCTCGCCGTGCTCGGGTTCCTCGCCGTCCTGGTGGTCGCGCGGGCGCTGCCGGCGCTCCTCTACAGCCGCGAGCTGGACCGCCGCGGCGTGCTGGCGAGCGGCCTGATGCTGGCGACCAACGTCTCCTTCGTCGTGGTCGCCGCCGACCTCGGCGTCGAGGCCGGGCTGCTGCCCTCCTCCGTCGCCTCGTCCATGGTCCTGGCCGGGCTGGTCTCGGCCGTGCTGTTCCCGGCGCTCTCGCAGTCAGTGCTCGCTCGCGAGTCGGCCGGAGGAGCTTGACGGAGGTCTCGGGCACGGTCCCAGCCTCACTCCTGCCGGCATTCCTGGAGGCCATGGAGGACGGCGAGACCTCCTGGATCCTCCTGCGTGCCTCGGCGCGCACCGGCCGCGATACGGACCTCTCGACCACAGAACGGGCGACCCGGCAGTGTGCACTGTCTTGGACGAACGTTCGTCTATCGCGAGAATGGGTATCGTTCGGCGGGATTGACACTGTTGAGATAGTGAAAATACGCTGCCCCCGACATGAATCTGACCACCATCAGGAGGGATCCATCATGAGAGTCAAGCCCCGGCCGAGCCTGGCCTGGATCATCGGCATCGGTTACATGCTCCTCTTCCTCGGCCTCGAGGCGATCATGGGCGTCGACTACGACACGATCGGGACCACGACCGACAGCATCGTCAAGGGGATCGTCGTGCCCCTGGTCGTCGGCTCCATCGTCCTCATCATCGTCACGACGTGGCTCGGCTGGTGGCGTCCCGTCTTGCGTGAGCTGCCCGATGGCCCCCCGCGGCCGCCGCGCTGGCTGCTGGCCGTGCCCATCCTCGTCTTCATCGCCGTCCTGCTCGGCATCGACTACGGCAACCTCGGCAACATGGGCGGCGCGATGATCGCCTGGCTGGCCCTCGGCACAGCGCTCGTCGGCTTCAGCGAGGAGATCACCTACCGCGGCCTCGCCCTCGTCGGCTTCCGCGGCCGCTACAGCGAGGTCAAGGTCTGGTTCTTCACCTCGCTGCTCTTCGGCTTCCTGCACGGCGTGAACCTCATCCTCGGTCAGAGCGCGCTCCTGACCGTCCGCCAGCTCATCTTCGCCTTCGTCCTCGGCAGCGTCTTCTACGCCATCCGCCGCATCAGCGGCACGATCGTCGTCGTCATGGTCCTCCACGCGCTCTGGGACTTCGGGACCTTCACCCACGTGGCCGGCAAGACCGCCGGGGCTGCGGCGGCCAAGGTCGACATCGCCACCGCGGGAGCCGGTCTGCTGCAGTCGCTGCTCGTGCTGACCGCGGTCATCCTCGTGATCGTCGGCGCGAAGAAGATCCTCAAGCCGAAGGCGGACGCGCAGCCGCGCGCCGTCGAGGCGTAGACGCACCCCGGAAGAAGGAGACCCGCATGATCGTCACGACCACCTCCACCGTGGAGGGCCGCCCCATCGCCGAGTACAAGGGCATCGTCAGCGGGACGGCGATCCACGGCGTCAACCTGGGCAAGGACTTCAAGGCGTTCGGCCGCAACGTCGTCGGCGGGCGCGCCAGCGCCTACGAGGACGAGATCGGCAAGGGCCAGGGTGAGGCGATGGCCGAGATGCAGAACGCCGCCGAGCAGCTCGGCGCCAACGCCATCGTCGGCGTCTCCCTGGACGTCGAAGGCGTCGGCACCAACGGGTCGATGCTGCTGGTCACGTTGTCGGGCACGGCGGTCGTGGTCGCGCCGAACTGAGGCACGCCCTGGCCGTCAGCCCCTAAGTCCCGGCTTCGCGGCGGCGGGCGCCTCAGTCGGCGCCTGCTGCCGCATCGCTCGCTCTGCTCTGACCGCCGCCGGCTCCCGGCCGCTCGCGTCCTCGCGCCGGCCGGAGGCCCAGTGCTGGGCGCGGGCGTAGACCTCGCGGCGCGGCGGCGGATGCCTCGGTCGGCGTCCGCCGTCACGCCGGCGTGAGCCGGGCGATGCGCGGGAAGGGTGTCCGCATGGCCCTCCCGTCCAGCCGGCCAGGCCGGCATCGTCTCTCGTGGCTCTCCGGCAGCTCCGCGGGGATCGCGCTCATCCTCGTCGTTGCGCTCGCTCTCTCCGCGGCGGCATGCGGCGAGGGCGGCGGAGCGTCTCTGGTCGGCGGAGCCTCCCCGGGAGTCGGCGGCTCCGTCCCGAGCTCTCCATCCGTGGCGCCCGCCGCGCCGTCTCCCTCGGGGACCGCCGCGGTCGCTTCCGCTTCTCTGTCGCGCCTGTTCCCGGCGCCGCGCGGGCCGCTCGACCTGCGGGTGACCGGGACCGGCGACTGGGGCGGCGTACCCGTCCGCCACGTGACCTACCGCAGTGAGGGGGCCGTCGTCACCGCGGTGCTGTCCGTCCCGGCCGGCGAGGGACCGTACCCGGCCGTGCTCTACGCTCCGGGCGTGAGCTGCCGCGCCGACATGTTCGCCGCGGACGTCGCGGCGCTGCAGCGGGCGGGCATCGCGGCGCTCGCCGTCGATCCTCCGGACGGCCGCGACCCCTTCGTCCAGCCCGTCTCGCTCAGCCCTGCGACCGTCAAGCAGGCCCAGGTCCGGTACGTCACCGACCTCCGCCGCGGATTCGATGTGCTGCTCTCGCTGCCGGAGGTCGACCCGGAGCGCCTCGGCTACGTCGGTTACAGCTGGGGCGGGTTCGTCGGCGGCTACCTCGCGGGTCTGCGGGCGCCGGCGCACTCGTGGGTGCTCACGTACGCCGGCGCCGATTGGGTCGCGGCCGACCCGGGCGCCGCCCCCGGCTTCGTCGACCCGGCCGAGGCGATCGCCGCCGGCCGCCGCGGCGCCTATCTCTTCCAGGCCGGCGTCGACGACCCGCTCTTCTCGCGGGCGAGCGTGCAGGCTTACTTCGACGCGGCTCCGGAGCGCAAGCGCCTGGACTGGTACCCCGGGGGTCACGGCGACCTGTGGGCGATGCCGGACGGCCGGATGGGCCGGTCGCACCGCGTCTGGCTCGAGAACAACCTCTGATCCGGGAGCGCACCCGCGCTGCGCTATACTCGGCACTCGTGAGCACCTCCGTACCGACACCGCCCGAGCGCTCGGACTTCATCCGCGACATCGTCGCCGCGGACTTGCGTGAGGGACGCGTCGGCGAGGTCGTCACCCGGTTCCCTCCGGAGCCCAACGGCTACCTGCACATCGGCCACGCCAAGTCCATCTGCCTCAACTTCGGCATCGCCCGCGAGTTCGGCGGCCGCTGCCACCTGCGCTTCGACGACACCAACCCGATGAAAGAGGAGCAGGAGTACATCGACGCCATCGAGGCCGACGTGCGCTGGCTCGGGTTCGACTGGGGCGAGCACCTCTACTACGCGTCGGACTACTTCGAGCAGCTGTACGAGTGGGCGGTCTGCCTCATCGAGGCCGGCAAGGCGTATGTGGACGACCTCTCGGCCGACGAGATCCGCGAGCACCGCGGCACGTTCACCGAGCCCGGCACCGACAGCCCGTGGCGCGACCGGCCGGTGGAGGAGAGCCTCGACCTCTTCGCGCGCATGCGCGCCGGGGAGTTCCCGGATGGCGCGCGCGTCTTGCGCGCGACGCATCGACATGGCGGCGCCCAACATCAACCTGCGCGACCCCGTGCTGTACCGCATCCTGCACGCCGAGCACCCGCGCACCGGCGACGCCTGGTGCGTCTACCCCACCTACGACTTCGCGCACGGGCAGTCGGACGCGATCGAGGGCATCACGCACTCCATCTGCACGCTCGAGTTCGAGGCGCACCGGCCGCTCTACGACTGGCTCATCGAGAACCTGCCGGTGCCGTCGGCGCCGCACCAGTACGAGTTCGCGCGCCTCAACCTCACGCACACCGTGCTCAGCAAGCGCGTGCTGCTGCGCCTCGTCAACGAGGGGTTCGTGCGCGGCTGGGACGACCCGCGCATGCCCACCATGTCGGCGCTGCGCCGGCGCGGGTTCCCGGCGGAGGGCATCCGCGACTTCGCCACGCTGGTCGGCGTCGCCAAAGCGGACAACACCGTCGAGGTCGAGTACCTCGAGCACACGGTGCGCGACGTGCTCAACCGTAAGGCGCTCCGGCGCTTCGGCGTGCTCGACCCGCTCAAGGTGGTCGTCACCGACTACCCGGAGGGGCAGGTCGAGGAGATGGACGTGCCCAACAACCCGGAGGATCCGGAGGCGGGCACGCGCAAGGTGCCGTTCGGCCGCGAGCTCTGGATCGAGCGCGACGACTTCATGGAGGAGCCGGTACGCAAGTTCTTCCGGCTCGCGCCCGGCCGCGAGGTGCGGCTGCGCGCGGCGTACTTCGTCACCTGCAACGAGGTCGTCAAGGACGCTGACGGCCGGATCGTCGAGCTGCGCTGCACGCACGACCCGGCCACGCGCGGCGGCGACGCGCCCGACGGCCGCCGCCCCAAGGCCACCCTGCACTGGGTCTCGGCCGCCCACGCCGTGCCGGCCGAGGTCCGCCTGTACGCGCACCTCTTCACCGACCCGTACCCGGGCGCCGACGGCCGCGACATCTTCGAGACCGTCGATCCCGGACTCCGAGACGGTCGTGAGCGGCTGCTTCGTCGAGCCGTCGCTGGCCGGTCTGCCCGCCGGCGAGACCGTCCAGTTCGAGCGGCTCGGGTACTTCTGCCCGGACCCGGACTCGGCGCCGGGCGCGCTCGTCTTCAACCGCACCCTGACGCTCAAGGACACGTGGGCCAAGCTGCAGAAGCAGGGACGGCAGGACACGGCCTGAACTGAGTGATACGGTCTGGGTAAGACGAGGCTGTCCGGCAGGGGGCTGAGAATGGTTGACGACGACAACGGTCACAAGACCCAGGGCTACTCCGCGGACGACCCCTTCCTCCTGTGGGTGCTCATCGCCCAGACCAAGGACGCGATCCTCAAGGCGCGCCAGCGGGACTACGCCCGCTTCGGCATCAGCGACGACCGGCGCGCGATCCTCTACATCATCATGGACAACGGCGGCACGGCGACGCCCGTCGTCATCGCCCGCAACCTCTTCCGCGAGCTGCACTCGGTCACCGAGATGCTCAAGCGCATGGAGAAGGACGGACTGGTGGAGCGCCGCAAGGGCACCGGCCGCTCCAAGGTCGAGGTGGTCATCACGCAGCAGGGCATCGACGTGTTCGAGCAGTCGTACCACAACGAGACCGACCAGCGGATCTTCTCGGCGCTCACCAAGCAGGAGCGCGAGCGGCTCGCCCAGTATCTGTGGAAGCTGCGCAGCCGGGTGCTCGAGGACCTGGGCATCCCGGAGTGGTCGCTCGACCTCCAGAACCCCAACGAGTAGGCCCCACCGAGGCCGCCGACGGTTGAGCGTTCCGCCCCCTCGGGGTACACTTTTCGGGCGCCGCTGGCGAGTGGCCTAATTGGCAAGGCACCTGACTCTGGATCAGGGGATTGAAGGTTCGAGTCCTTCCTCGCCAGCCATTTCTTTGCCCGCTCCGGGTATCATCTCTCTCGTGGACGACGACCCTGATCCCGACACGGGCGATCCCGATGAGTGAGGCGCTGCGCATCCTCGCGGCCCTCGGGCTCGTCGCCCTCAACGCCTTCTTCGTCGCGACCGAGTTCGCGATCACCCGCGTGCGCCTCAGCCAGGTCATCGAGCTCGAGCGCCTCGGCCGCCCCGGGGCCAAGGCGGCGCGGCGCGCCGTGGAGCAGATCGACGCCTACCTGGCCGCCTGCCAGCTGGGCATCACCATCGCCAGCATCGGTCTCGGCGCGCTCGCCGAGCCCGCCTTCGAGCACATCCTCGAGCCGCTGGTCGGCGCCATCGCCCCCGGCGTCTCGGTCGGGCTGAGCCTCGCCCTCTCGCTGTTGATCGTGACCATGCTGCACGTGGTGCTCGGCGAGCTGGCTCCCAAGTCGCTCGCAATCGCGCGCACGACCAAGACGGTGCTCTGGGTCGCGCCGCCGATGCGTGCCTTCTACCTCGTCACCAAGCCGGTCGTCGACGCGTTCAACTGGCTCGGCAACCTCGTGCTCAAGCCGTTCGGCATCCCGCCGGCGCGCGAGGTGGGTCACACTCCCCACACCGAGGACGAGCTGCGCATGCTGCTCACCCAGAGCGTGAACGAGGGGCTGATCAAGTCCTACGAGCGCGAGTTCGCCGAGAACGTCCTCGTGTTCGGCGACCTGCGTGCCCGTCAGGTGATGGTGCCGCGCTCGGAGATCGACTACCTCGTGGTCGGCGAGTCGATCGAGGAGGCCGTTCGGCGCGCGAGCGGCAGCCTGCACACGCGCCTGCCGCTGTGCGAGGCGGACGGCCTGGACAGCGCCGTCGGGGTCGTCAACTTCAAGGAGTTGCTCCGCCTCGCGCTCGACGGCGTACCGGCGGAGCTGGCCGACCTCGCGCGTCCGCTCACCCGCGTCTCGGAGTCCATGCTCGTCGACCAGGTGCTGCGCGAGATGCGCAAGCGCCGCCAGCACATGGCGCTCGTGGTCGACGAGTTCGACACCACCGTGGGCCTCGTCACCCTGGAGGACATCCTCGAGGAGATCGTCGGCGAGTTCGAGGAGGAGGAGGACGGCGAGCACCCGCCGGAGATCCGCCGCGAGGGCGACACGCTCGTCTGCGCCGGCACCGCCCCCCTCGGCGAGGTCGAGGACGAGCTCGGCATCGACCTCGAGAACGCCGGCGAGGCGACCATCGGCGGCCACGTGGTGGAGCTGCTCGGGCGCGTCCCCGAGGCGGGGGAGGTCGTCCGCGTCGACGGCCTGCCGGTCTCCATCACCGCCGTCGACGAGGCGCGCATCGTCGAGCTGCGCTTCCTCCAGCTCGAGCCGGAACAGGCGGGCAAGGACGACTGACCGCCGGGTGCGCCGCCCGCCCGCGGACGACGCCGGCTACTCGAGCGTGTGCCCCTTGATGAGGTTCGTCTTGCCGGGCTGGTTGGTGAGGAGCCCGGCGGTGATGACGACCACGTCGCCGCGCTTGCCGTAGCCGCCGGCGAGCACCAGGTCGTTGGCCTGGCGCACGGTCTCCTCGAAGCTGCCGGTCGGGGCGCCGTGCACCGGGTTCACGCCCCAGGAGAGCGCCAGCTGGTTGACCACCCTCCGGCTGGGGCTGATGGCGACGACCGGTTGCAGGGGGAAGTGCCGGGCGACGGAGCGGGCGGTGGCGCCGGAGTACGTGGCGCTGACGATGGCGGCGGCGCTGACGCGGGCCGCCACCTCGCAGGCCCCGTGGCTGATGGCGCCGGACACGCCGGTCGGGCCGTCCGCCCACGGCTGCGGAGCGCGGCCCTGCCGCTCGATGTCGGTCTCCACCGCCTGGGCGATGCACGCCATGGTCTCCACCGCCTCGACCGGGTAGGCGCCGACGGCCGTCTCGCCGGAGAGCATCACGGCGCTCGTCGCGTCGTAGATGGCGTTGGCCACGTCGCTCGCCTCGGCGCGCGTCGGGCGCGGAGCGGCGATCATCGACTGCAGCATCTGCGTCGCCGTGATCACCGGTCTGCCGGCGATGTTGGCGGCGCGGATGATGCGCTTCTGCCAGATCGGCACCAGGGACGGGTCGATCTCGACCCCGAGGTCGCCGCGCGCCACCATCACCGCGTCGGCCGCGGCGATGATCTCCTCGTGCGCCGCGAGCGCCTCCTTCTTCTCGATCTTGGCGATCACCAGCTGGTCGCCGCCGGCGGCTTCGACCAGCGCCTTGAGCTCGCGTACGTCGTCGGCGCAGCGCACGAATGAGAGCGCCACGTAATCGACGTCCTGCTCGAGCCCCCAGGCGAGGAACTCGCGGTCGGCCTCGGTCAGCGCGCTGATCGGCAGCTGGGTGTCGGGCAGGTTGACACCCTTGTGCGACTCGACGGCGCCGTCGTTCAGCGCCTCGAGCAGGACGGCGCCCGGCTCCACGGCGCGCACCCGGAAGGCGACCGCGCCGTCGTCGACCAGGACGAGCTCTCCCGGCCGGAAGTGGACGAGGAGCTCCGGGAAGTTGACCGGCAGCGCCGTCGCCGGCCCGCTGCCGAGCTCGACCTCGTCGCCGCGGCGGACGAGCACCGGCCTCGGCAGGTCCCCGAGGCGGAGCTTCGGACCCGGGAGGTCGATCAGCACCGCCAGCGGCGAATCGCGCCCGGCCGCCGCGGCGCGCACATCGGCGATACTCCGCTCGTGCTCGGCGCGGCTCCCGTGCGACAAGTTGATCCGCGCCACGTCCATCCCGGCTTCGACCAGGCGCTCGAGCACGCGCGCGTCGCGCGAGGCGGGGCCGAGCGTGGCGACGATCTTGGTGCGCCGCCGGGCCGCCGCTTTGCAGCCCGGGTCGTCGTCGTGCGGGGATCCATGCATCGTTCAGGCCTCTCGGTGCCGGCGGATTGGGCAAAGCATAGGGCATACGCCCCTTGATCAGGGCCGCATCTTCGCGGCGCCGGGTCAGCAATAGGTGAGAGGGACGTCACGGGGCGGCGAGTGTGATGAGCCTGATGGGTCCGTGGGTCGACCGGCTCGTGGAGCGGACGCTCGCAGGGGGGCCTGAAAATGGGGTGGTAGCGCATACGGGATTCGAACCCGTGTTACCGCCGTGCAAACGCAGCCACGTGTTTGCCGGTAGTCGCCAACGAGTGCCGCTGAGTGCGTCTTTGGGCGCGAGGCGACGGGCTTGAGCGTCGGCGAACAGCGCCGAGGAACATGGCGACCGTAGCGTTCGTTTGCCGGACGTTTGCCGGCCGCTGAAGAGGCCCGCCGCCCTTTCGGGTGGCGGGCTTCCCTCGTTCGGAGTGACGGCGCCCTGGCGTAGACCGAGCGGACCGCGAGTCGCAGCAGCGCGGTCCTCTACTTCACGATCAGCCTGTCGGAGGCCACGTTGGCCTGCTCGTTGCCGGCGGCGTCCGTCGCGTAGACGGAGATGCGGTGGGTGCCCGCCTTGCATGTGCGTGGCACAGTGGCGTCGGAGAAGCTGATGGCCTCGAAGGAGTTGCAGGCCTCGCCCGAGGGCTGTGTCGTCCACGTCGTGCCGCCGCCGCTGGTGGCGGAAATGCCACCCTCGCCCACCGCTCCGGCGTGCGATGCGCGGGGCAGCGTGATGCCGAAGGACTGTGCCGAGATCAGGAGACGCCCGGCCCACCACGCCTAGCCGTGGCGCGAGTCAGACAACGAGACGTCGAGAATCGGCCCGGGAGTCACAGCCCCCATCCAAGATACAGCTGGCTCCAGTGGTAGTCCGGATGGTGCTCAAGCCGGACACCCAGACGTTGGACGACCCATAGCGGACCATGTCTGTCACCAGCTTGCCTGAACCGGTTGCGCCCCCCGATTGCGAACGCCAGCGCAGCACTCCGTTGGTCGCGTACGCATACACGGCGACCACCGGATAGCCGGAGGGGCTCACCGCGGTTCCACTTGCAGTGACCCGGCCCTTGCCGTCGATGACCAGCCGTGCCCCTTGCCCGCGATCATAGCGGTGCGACCAGACGACGGTTCCCGCCGGCCGCAGCAGGGCGACGTAGAAGCCACCCTGTCGCGGGTCCAGGAGCCGCATACCGCGATACGGCCCTTCGGGTCGACTGCGACATCCGTCAGGACCTTGCTCGGTCCGACGACCCCGTACCGTTTGGTGAGAGTCCGAGAGCCGGCCGCATTGTAGCGAGTGACCAGAGCATCCTCGAACCCGCCCTTGAAGCCGTGGCGCGCATAGCCGACTGCATACACGCCACCCGCCGGGCACCCGCACACGGCAAGCAGAGCTCCGCCGTACGGGCCGACGTTGCAGACACGAATCCAGCGCCGGACACCTGAGGCGGAATAGGCGGCGACGAAGCCGCGTACCAAGGATCCCGCCTCACGTCTGCCGACCACGTAGGTGACTCCCGATGGAGTCACGTACAGGTCATCGACGATGTAGTTGATGAAGCTTGTCCCGGATGAGGTGTTCGCCCACAGTAAGACTGCCGTCCGCGGCGTACTTGACGAGACTCAGTCTCTCTCCGACACCGTCGCCCACATGGATGCTTGTGCCGGCGGCGATCACGTTGCCCGCCCCGTCTATAGCGATCCTCGCGAGTCGGTCCCCAGACCCGGGCTCGCCCCATGTCTGCGGCCACCCCAGGGCCATGCCGCCGCTGGGCGTGTACTTGAGCAGCGCCCAGTCCACCTCACCGGCGGTCGCCGTGGTGCCGCCGACGTAGACGCCGTCGCCGGCGGCGGCGATCCCGAACGCTTCGTTGTCCGAGTCCCCAGGTGCGCTCCACACCCGCGACCACCCGTCCGGCGCGTCGCCCCAGCGAACGACGTTGATGTCGGAACTCACGGTCGGGTCGGGGAGAGACTGCCGGCCGAGTAGAGCGGCGAACCGGCGCCATCGACCGACAGAACTGGCGTGTAGAGGCGGTCGCCCCCGTCACCGGTGATGAAGGTCTCCCAGACGGGTGGCTTGTTGATGGCGGCGGAAGCGGCCGTCGCCAGGGCGCCGAACAGCAGGAGCGTGAGGACGACGACGAGCGCGATGACCGGTCTGCTTCTCATGATGACCCTCCTCAATCGGTTCAATCCGTAGGCGAGCGGGTGGACGTGACACATCGTCTCGTGCTTTGCCCCCTGTGCTCCGGTCGCCCCGTGACTCCCGCACCGACCTGCCACAAGACGCGAAGACCGACCCGCGGGTCGGTCTCACCAGTGGCTCCCCGCCGGTGTCCGGTGGCCGTGCACGTGCCGCCGGCGGATCAGTGCCTCCCGTGTGCAGCAGTACGACTCTCAGGAGTCTGGTATGGGAACGGTCTACGCCCGGACGGCGGGGGAGTTCAAGCGTTTGGGTGGTCACGCGTGCGTCGCCGCCGGTGACAGCGGACGCTTGGCAGTCCCAGCCCGCACCATCCGCAACTGAGCATTTGGGTTGCAGAAGGGTTGCAGACGGCGAATCCAGCGGAAGGGTCAGCGAGAGATTTCGCTGCAAATGGGGTGGTAGCGCATACGGGATTCGAACCCGTGTTACCGCCGTGAGAGGGCCCTCCGGCGCGCCATTTCCGGTGTCAGAAGTTGCAGTTTGAGCCTGGAGATTCGCCTATGTCCAACGACTCGCGAGACCGATGTTGCCGATTTGGGGCTGGTTGCCGGGGGGTGTGGCAACAGAATGGGCAACAGCGGAGCCGTCGGCCCCGACGGAATCGCCCGGACGGAGCACGTAGACGATCAGGAACCCCGCGGGCGCCAACCGCCGGATGACCCGCGAGGCGGCGCGCCCTCCGGTCGCGCCTGATTGCCGTCGGCATCGGGGGCACGGTCGAATGGGGCCTGCATGGCGCGGACTCTCGCGACGAAGCGTGTTCACTGCGCGCGTGGTACAGGGGCGGTGTCCGCGGATCACCGCTCTGCCGACATCGACGCGCAGTCAATCTGCTGCGCCGGGCGCGAGTGCCTACCTCATGCTGGCCGTGAGCTCCGCTTCCGCTGAGGCCAGATATTTCTCGAGGAGGTTGGCTGCAGCACGGCCTCTGCCAGCCGAGATCAGGCTCACCACCTGCCGATGAGAGGGCACCCAGGCGCCTGCCTCCTCTGGGCACCCACGTCGAGTCGAAACCATGCGAGCCGCAATTCAGCGAGAGTACGACCAAAGAACAGTCGATAGGCGCTGATTGCCCAGCGAGTCAACGAGCGTCTGATGGAACTGGATGTCCACCGTCACGACCCGCGCCATGTCGTTGTCATGCAGCGGGCCTGCGAGCTCGTCGAGCACTTGATCGAGCTTCGCAGCGAGCGCGTGATTGCCGGCTTGGACTGCAGCCATCTCCAGCCGACGACGAATGTCATAGATCTCGCGAACGTCGTCAAGCGTAGCAGCTGCCACCATGACGCCGCGATGAGTGCGGTGCTGGAGAAGCCCTTCCGCGACAAGTCGTCGGATTCCCTCTCTGACCGTATTGCGGGATACGCCCATTCGTTCGGCAAGCGAGAGATCGCTCAGCGGCGTGCCAGCTTCGAGATCCCTCCCAAGATGCTGGTGCGCAGGGCCTCAGCGACTTTGTCAGCCGTGCTACGGCGCTCAATGGTCATGTCCGGCACTCGCTTCGCTTCCATACTGCGAGCCTAGCCGGTGGGAAATGCAGAGTCAAGCTCCACTGTCGAAAGATGTCCTGTTGAACAAGAGAACTTACAGCAGTAGTGCCAGCTGCGTAATCTCAGCCGGACCTGCCAACCGTTCGCTGGTCGGCGAAGAAGCCGGTTGGCTTCGTGTCGGCGGCGAGGAGGAGTTATGGGAGATGGTGTGTATCATCGGTTCGGCTGCGGCCCGCGATCAACGCCTGCGGCGTCTACACGGACCTCGGTGGCTCGAGGCTGGCGCCCCGCGTGTGGGCAGCGATGGAGGAGTCGAACCGAGCCTATTCGTCGATGCCCGATCTCCTGGACGCAACCGGACTGGCAATCGCCCAGCTCTTGGGCACCGAGGACGCTCGGATCACCCCGGGCGCGTCATCGGCCATCACGCTGGCGACGGCGGCATGCAT